>CAWDPZ010000045.1:0-132005 GCA_963804265.1 uncultured Acidimicrobiaceae bacterium | reverse complement strand
GCTCTTCCGAGCCGGCCAGCCAATATTGCAGCGTCAGGAAATAGGCCCGCATGTCCTGCGCGGTGCCGGGAATGAAGCGCAGCAGTTTTGGCAACTGCCGCAACATTTTCATCTCGCCCTTGCCGCCGGGGCTCGAGCCCTTGCGGTTGCCGCGCAACTTCTTGAGCCAGGCGATCGCGCCGAGCGCCTCTCCGCTCATGTCGAACTTGCCGACCCGGGTCAGCTTCACGACTTCGGCTCGCCGACATGCAGCAGATCATCGCGTCGCAATCGGCGCGGCGCGCGACCAGCGCCGGCATCACCGCGCGGACATGATCGTCGAGGAACAGCATGGTGGCGATCACGATATCGCCGCGCGCGATGTCGGCATGGCACCGCGCCAACGCCGCGTCATCGGTGCCCCATTCATCGGCGGCATGGACCGAGAATTCGAGTCCCGGAAAATCCCGCCTCAACAGCTTCGCGCGCACGCGCGGCCGCGCCGGACAGATGACTGTCCATGGTCACGACGACGACCCGAACCGGTGTCGCGTCAGCGGGCGAAGTGCGCTTTGGCATCGTAAAGCGTCTCTATGGTTATGGTGGCGACGCCATTTTCATTGGCGAAGCGTTCGGTGTTGCGGCGTGCCTTGCCGCGAACGAAGAATGGAATCTTGTGCAGTTCTTTTTCGGCGTCAGCCGCCCAGGTCACCGATATCCCGGACGCGGCGACCACCGCTTGCACGTTGTCTCGCTGTTGATCCGGTCGGTCGGCTGCCGCGTGCCCCGCACCAAGATGCGAGGGAATAGCGCCATCCCTGAATTCAAAATCGTCCTTGAACATCGCCAGCAGATGTTCTTCCAGGCCCATCATCAAGGGATGTACCCAGGTATCGAAGATCACGTTGGCGCCTTCAAACCCCATCTGCGGGGCGTAGCGCGCCGGGAAATCCTGCACATGCACCGGCGCCGAGATCACCGCGCAGGGAACGCCGAGGCGCTTGGCGATGTGGCGCTCCATCTGCGTGCCCAGCACCAGTTCGGGCTGCAGTCTGGCGACTTCGGCTTCGACCTCCAGATAATCGTCCGTGATCAGCGGCTCGACGTCATACCTTTTGGCAGCTTCGCGGATCTCGCGACCGAATTCCCGGCTGTAGGTTCCGAGCCCGACGACCTTGAAGCCGAGTTCATCCGACGCGATCCGGGCGGCGGCAACGGCATGGGTCGCATCGCCAAAGATGAAGACCCGCTTGCCGGTGAGATAGGTCGAGTTGACCGAGCGCGAATACCACGGCAGCCGGGTCGAACTCGCGGCGAGCGTTGCGGTTGCATCGACGCCGGCAAGTTTTGCCACTTCTTCGACGAATTCGCGCGTCGCCGAGACGCCGATCGGAATGGTCTTGGTCGAGGGCTGGCCAAACGTCCGCTGCAGCCAGGAAGCCGCCTGCCCCGCTATTTCCGGATACAGCACGACATTGAAATCGGCCTCCCCAAGCCTGGCGAGATCGGCCGGGGTCGCGCCCATCGGCGCCGTGACGTTCACATCAATGCCAAGCTTGCGTCAGCAGCGAGGTGATCTCGGTGATGTCGTCACGATGGCGGAAGCCGAGCGCCGTCGGCCCCAGCAAATTGCAGCGTGGCCGCGACGCCGGCGTCACGCGGCGGGCGATGGATGCCCGGCGCAGGCGCGAAAGGCCCCGCCAGTGCGCGCACCAGTTGATAGAATGTCTCGGCCGCGCCCCAGTTTTCCTTGCGCTGATAGGCCGGCAGATCGACGGTCACGACCGGAATGGGGAGATTGAGGGCCCGCGCCAGACCGCCCGGATCGTCCTGGATCAGCGAGCCGGTGCAGGACGCGCCGACGATCATCGCTTGTGGCTTAAACCGTTCAAAGGCGTTTTGCGCCGCGATCTTGAATAGCTCGGCGGTGTCGCCGCCGAGGTCGCGCGCGGAAAATGTCGTGTAGGTCACCGGCGGCCGGCGGTCGCGGCGCTCGATCATCGTGAACAGCAGGTCCGCGTAGGTGTCGCCCTGCGGCGCGTGCAGCACATAATGAAGGCCTTCCATCCCCGTCGCGACGCGCATCGCGCCGACATGGGGAGGTCCTTCATATGTCCAGACGGTGAGCTGCATGTCAGGCCACCAATTTCGCGCGGCGCACGAGCGGGCGCGCGAACAATTCGGCGAGGTCGGCGGCCTGCTCGTAGCCCTGGATCGGGGTGAACACGAGTTCGATCGACCATTTGGTGGTGATGCCTTCAGCCTCCAGCGGATTGGCCAACCCCAGCCCGCACACCACGAGATCGGGCCGTGCGGCGCGGCAGCGATCGAGTTGCAGATCGACATCCTGCCCTTCGGTCAACGCGACGTCCGACGGCAGCAGCTTGAGTTCCTCGGCCAGATGCTCGCGATGCAGATACGGCGTGCCGACCTCGACCAGTTGCATCGACAATTCACGTGACAAAAAACGCGCCAGCGGAATTTCGAGCTGCGAATCCGGGAACAGGAAAACCCGGCGACCGGAGAGCTCGCTGCGATAGCGCGTCAGCGCTCGTTCGGCCCGGGCGCGCGAGGGCTCCGTTACCCGCAGGAAATGCGACCGTTCGACGCCAAAAGCATCAGCCGCGGCCCGCAACCACGCGGTCGTTCCCTCGACGCCGAGCGGGAACGGCGCCGCCAGGCGGGTGGCGCCGCGGTCTTCGAGCGCGCGCGCCGTGTCGGCGAGAAACGGTTGCGCCAACAGGAATTTGGTATTCGGCCCGACGGTCGGAAGTGCCGTCGAACGGCGCGGTGGCAGGAATTGCACCGGGCCGATGCCCAGGGCTTCGAACAACCGGACGAACTGGTCTTCGACCACATCGGCCAGCGCGCCGACGACCAGGAGTTGGTCCTCGCCCGTTCCAGTGGGGGGTACCGCAGGAACGAGCGAGGCGAGACATGCATCCTCGCCTTGCGTGAATGTTGTCTCGATTCCACTGCCGGAGTAATTGAGGATACGCACGTCAGGCGAAAACTTCTGCGACAGCCGCAATGCGGCCCGCGACAGATCCAGCTTGATCACCTCCGACGGGCAGGAGCCGACCAGGAACAGCAAGCGGATATCCGGCCGCCGCGCGATCAATTGGGTCACGATGCGGTCGAGTTCGTCGTTGGCATCGGTGAGCCCGGCAAGATCCTTTTCTTCCATGATCGCGGTTGCAAATCGCGGCTCTGCGAAGATCATAACGCCGGCAGCAGACTGGATCAGATGCGCACAGGTGCGCGACCCCACCACCAGGAAGAACGCATCCTGGATCTTGCGATGCAGCCACACGATCCCGGTCAGGCCGCAGAACACCTCGCGCTGGCCGCTCTCACGCCGGACAGACCTGGGCGCGATTTCGGCGCTCGCCGTACATCCCTGTACATGCGCGTTCATGCCCGGCTCCCGCTATCAGGGGAAACCACCGACAATGCGATGCGCTCGTCGCGGCGTGCCGCGCGCAGCTTCAGGATGAACTGGGTCGCGTTGACGAAATAGGATGCATAAGCCGCCAGCGCGAGCAGCATCTGCTGGCGCGGCGTGCCCAAGCCTGCGAACAGCGCGACCAGATAGGCCGTGTGCAAGCCCAGCACGAGAAAACTGAAGACGTCTTCCCAGAAGAACGCCGGCGCAAAAAGATAACAGCCGAAAACTTCCCGCTCCCAGATCGAGCCGGTGACCATGATCGCGTAAAGCAAAACCGTCTTGAGGACGATCGACGCCGTCGCGGCCGCTAATCCGTCACCGGTCGAGAGATAGCGCGTGACCAGGAACAGGCTGACAAGGAAGACCGCGAACTGAATGGGCGCGAGGATCCCCTGCACCAGGGTCCACCTTGTTGCGTCGCGGCGAAGGCGCTGTTCCGGCGTATACAACGCCTTAAGTGGTTGCGCTGCCGTCGAGACCGGGAATCTCGCGCGCTCCGCCGAAGACAGGCTGTTCGCAGGCGCAGCGACGGTTTCCCGCGCCAAACTGTAAAGATTGTTTGACAGCCTTTCGTCGCAGTGATGCGATATCGGCCGGGGAAAACGAGCAGCTGCCGGCGATTGGGCGCCGTATTGGGGAAAATCCCGATTTGCGACTGCTCGAAGATGCACCGCGCCACTCCCTATGTGCGGGCCTGATGACGAGAAGGCTAAACTTCGTTCTGAGAACTGTCAACTGAACCATACGTAAATTAAACTTGACGGTTCGGCAGCACGAGGACTTAATGTTCGGGGGAGTGACAAATGACCGATGTGAACGAGCAATCCTTCTCAGCCGGCATCAATATCGACACCACGGCAGCGCAAGCCGCTCGCCCGCAACGCAGCCGAATTCCCGCGCCGATCTGGCGGTTCAGACCCTCCCTGCAGCCGATCAGCGTTGTTCGCACCCTCAGGACGCAAATCATTCCGAAGATCGTGCTCGCGCTTCGCAGCACACCGAAGGCTCCAGAGACCACCAAACAAGAAAGTCCGGATGCGATCTCGCAATTCGCCAATCTGGTGATGGGCGACAAGGACGCCGCGGCATTCGCGTTTGTTCAGGAGATGATGGCTCAGGGCATCTCGGTGGAATCGGTGTTTTTGAATCTGCTGGCGCCGACCGCGCAGCATCTCGGCGAACTCTGGGAATCCGATGCGACCGATTTTGCCAATGTGACGCTTGGCGTCGGCCGCTTGCAGCTCATCATGCGGCAGCTTGGCGAGGTTTTTTCCGAGAACGGGAGCCCCTCCGGCGGCGGCGAATCGGCGCTTCTGACCACCATTCCCGGCGAGCAGCACAGCTTCGGATTGTCGATGGTCGCCGAATTCTTCCGGCGCGCCGGCTGGAACTTGTGCACGGGCCCGTTTTCATCGCACCAGGAGCTGACATCTCTTGTGCATAACCATTGGTTCGACATCGTCGGCTTCTCGGTCAGCAGCGACCGCAGGCTCAACGAGCTCAAACAGGATATCCACGACATCCGCCGCAACTCCCGTAACAAGAACGTCGGCATCATGCTGGGCGGTCCGATGATGGCCCGCGACCCCGGCCTGGTGGCATCGATGGGCGCGGATATGATGTCGCTCGACGCCACGACTGCACCGCAACAGGCACGCGACCTGATCGAGAACAAGAAAAAATAGCGGCCGGCTTTGTTAGCGCTTGGCTTTCAAGAACCGCGCAGCAATGATGCTGGCACCAGCAGCAGAGAGAACTGCGAAGCGGCGGGGAACCTCGGGAGAATGCAGACATGACGGTTGCCATGGCGGACGGTTCATTGCCGGCCAGCGTTGTCACCGACCTATATCTGCGCACCAAGACGCTTCATCTCGAAGCCGAACGTTCCGGCATCATCCGCGAGCTGCTGCGCGGGAGCGCAGATCGCAATGGCTACATCCTGCTGCTGCGAAATCTGCTGCCTGCCTATCAGGCTATGGAGCAGGGCCTTGCGCGTCATCGCAAAACGCCGGGCATCGGCGCCCTCGCGAATTACCGGCTCGACCGCGCGCCCGCAATCGAGTCGGATCTCCACGCCCTTTGTGGAAGATCCTGGCAACAGGAGATACCTCTGCTTCCCGCCGGTGACCGTTACGCAGGCCGCATAACGGAGGCGGCACAGGGCGACGGCGCGCCGCTGATCGCGCATGCCTATACGCGATATCTCGGCGATCTCAGCGGCGGATTAATCCTGCAACGGCTGTTGGCGCGATCGCTGGAACTCCAGCCTGCCGAATTATCGTTCTATGATTTTCCGCGATATCCGGATCTGGCAGCGCTCAAAACCGAATACCGCGCGGCCCTTGACCGTGCGGGCAACCTCGTGGGCGAACCGGAGGCCATTGTCGAGGAAGGCGCCCTCGCCTTTAGGCTCAATATCGATCTGTCCCGCGCGGTACAGGCGGCGGTGCAACCGGCTGCCAACGCCGCTGAATAAATCACGCGAGCCAGGTCATATTTTTCTCAGCCATCGCGGCCGGAGGTGCGCGACGCGTGCCAGATCAAATGCTCCAGCACCTCGGCGGTCCGGAGCGTCGAATTGCGTACGCTCTCAAGCATCTCGGCGATACGCCCGGTCTCGACGCCGTAGGTAATTTCCAGCGCCGCAAGCTGGGCATTCTCGACCACCGACGACAGCAGGTTTTGATAGACAAGGTCGGTCTTCGAAATCGAGGCGCACGCTGTTGATGCGGTGGCTTTTGATGATTCCTTCCTGAAACCGGCCGCGCGCCGCCTCGGCCGCCTTGCGATCGGTGATATCGGAAAAGATCAGCACAAAGCCCAGCACGCGATCGCGCGAAGGTTCTACCGGCTCGGCGCGAATCATCAGCGGCTTTTCGCGGTTGCCTTCGCTGCGCAACAACAGCTCGCCGCGCCAGGCGCGACGGTTGTTAAGCAGCTCATCGACATTCCAGATGAAATCGTCGGGGCGGTGAAAGGCCGTCGAAAGATCCTTAAGCTTCAGCAGCGCACGATCGTCCTTCGGCAGCATGGTCCTGAAGGCGTCGTTCATCAGCAGGATCTTGCCCTCGGTATCCGCGATGATGACCGGCTGCTCGGAAATCCTGATCTGGCTGCTGAATTTCTCGAGTTGATCCTGTGCAATCAAGGTCCGGACCGCCCGCGATTGCAGCACGATATCGGCGACCGACTGGCCGATGAGGCGGGCCGCCGCGAGGTCTGCCGGCGTCCATGGCTCGGACGTGCCTTCCACCAGTTGATGCCACTGCGCAAAGGACCGGCGAGGCGACAGATCGGCCGGGTTGTCACCGATCACGACCGGCGCCAGCGGATCGCCGCCCCAGGTGACGGTCCGGATACGCTCGGGACGAAACCAGATCAGGAACTCGCCGGGATTGTCCGAGATCGGCGTAACGACGATCCCGCTTGCCTCCTTGATGATCCTCTCGAACTCGGGGGCATCGCTGCCCAATGACGCCGTTGCAAACACCGGCTGGCGTGGCCTGGCGTCCAGCCAGCCGCCGATCTCGCGGATTTCCTGCGTGCCCGGAACCTCGCCCGTCGTTATAACCTGGCCTTCATAGATCAGCGCGCTTCCGCTGGCGCCGAGCGGCTGCAGGATCGATTGCGAGCTGTCGTAGATCGCCGCACGCCAGTCGCCCTCGCGCGAGATCGCCTCGATCATGCGTTGCTCAAGGCGTTGAACGAACAGCTCCGACTGGCTTTGCGCAAAGCTTTCCAAGTGCCGCAATTCGTGTTGCGATCGCCTCGGCAAGAAGCTCGCACACCGCGCGCAGCTCGAAATGGATGAAGCGCGGCTCGTAATGGTGGCAGGCGACCAGTCCCCATAACTTGCCGCCGACCACGAGTGAAACCACCAGCGTCGCGCCGACCCCCATGTTCTTCAGATATTGCAGGTGAATCGGTGACATGCTGCGCAGGAAACAGAGCGACATGTCGAGGTCACGCCCGGTCAGCGGCGAAAGCCGCGGCTGCAGCGGCACCGGCTCGTAGCCAACATCGACCAGTACGCGAACGCGGGTACGCTCGTACAGCCGGCGCGCCATCTGCGGAATATCGGATGCCGGATACCAGTTGCCGAGATAGGCCTCGAGCTCCGGCTTGCGGCGCTCGGAAAAGACTTCGCCGTGACCTTCATCGTCGAACCGGTACACCATCACGCGATCGTAACCGGTGCGCTCCTGAAACAGAGTTGCGGTATCGTCGCACAGCGTGCGAAGCGTCGAAGCACCGCGGATTTTATCCAGTGCGCTTGCGATCTGCCGCGACAGATCGACCGATGGTCCCGCGCGCTCGAGCTCGATCACCAAGCCTCCTGCCGGCGGCCGATGCAGCAGTCCGTCGAATTCCGCCGATGGATTGCCAATACGGCAACGCACCGCGATCGGCATTCCCTGCGAGGTCGGATCGAGATGCGGAAGAATACGCAACAACAGATCGCCGTCGAGATCGGCCAACTGCCTTCCGACGACCTCCCTAACGTTCAGAAACGCGGCGGCGTTGGCGCTGGCCTGAATGACCCTGTGATCGGGTTCGCTGATAACCAACAGCGCACCGTGCGGCTGAATGGAGCCGGCAAGATCAATCTCTTCCCGTTCGCAGTTCGAAAGATCGGCTTTTCCGAACGCTGGGGTCGCGAGGGAATTGGACGCCAATTCAATCCTCAGATGGTTCCTCGGAGTCCGGTCCCTTGTCTTCGAGACCGTATAGATTGAGCTTCGCATAAAGGCTCTGCCGGCTCAATCCCAATAGTTCGGCCGTCGCGGTGCGGTTGCCGCCGGACAACTCGAGCGCCTGCTTTACATAATGCTGCTCGACAATGCTGACCGTGTTCTTGACCAGCTTGCGCAGCGGCGATTTGCCGATTTGCTCACTGACCGAGCCGAGCGCGCTGCGCAGCATGTCACCTTCGCCGTAGGCGGGTAGCCGGCGGGCAACGTTGCGAAGCAGCACGCCGATCCGTTTCGGTTCTTCGCTGTCGTTCTGCGCTGCAGAAATTTCAATCTCGGTATCGGTTCCGAGTTCTCCGCGAATCGTCGTGGTTAGCAGCCTGACCGTTCCGTGGCGTTGGACATTGGCGAGCAGCGCGTTCAAATCTGCTCCCGGCTGCCACAGCCATCGCCCCAGCAATTCACCGATCGCCGACCCTTTGGCGCCGATCTGAACCAGGTCGAGGAAGGCCTGGTTGGCGTGCTGGATGATGCCCGTCTCGTCCAACGCCACAAAGCCGTCCGGCAGCCGATCAACCAGCTTCTCAATGGTCGAACCGGCAGCCTGTTCGCGTTCGACCGGCGCGTTCGCGGCGGCGGTAAACTGCAGTAAAAAGACATGGCCGGGATCGGAGGCGATCAACGACCCGCGAAGCATCCACGATTTTGCGTCTGGTCCAAGGTGTACGAGAATGCTGAGGGCTTTGCCCCGCTCCCGTACCCGGTTGAGCATTTCGCGCACCGCTTCGCGGTCCTCCGACGCGACGTCATGCAGAAACTCACGGCCGGCCAGATCTTCATTGCGACGCCGGGACGAATTCAGCGCCTCTACCGCGGAGCGGTTGGCCTCGACGATACGCAAATTGGCCGGCGAAACGATCACGACCGCTTCGTCGGAGGCGTCGAAAACCAGACGATAGCGCGTCTCGATCTCGCGAAGCTTCCAGTAATCACGCTCCATGGTCTGCTGCGCGGCGATCAGGCGGGACTGCAATTCGGCCACCGCCTGCAGGTTCTTGCCGATCGCGAGCATTCCGGCCCTGCCGCCAAGCAGAACCGTGGTGAATTCCATCGGGATTTCGAGGCCGCTCGGAAATCGCTGATTGATCTGCCGGAAGGCGGAAATGCCGCTGGCGCGGGCGTCCTCCACCATGCGCTTTATCTTGTCGCCACCGGCGTCGCCGGCGATCTCCACCCAGGGACGGCCGAGCCAGCCGTCGATGCTTTCGGCCTGCATGGCCGGCGACAGCGTCGCCTCACGGATCACGCCCTCCATATCGAGGAGCAGGGTGATGTCAGGTTGCATTGTCGGTATGGCGGCCATTTCAGCCTTCTATCTTGGTCTATTCGCGGGAATCTGACCATCCAGCATCTGATGCCTTGTCACCGATAATGCAAGCAATACGCCAACGGAACCTGACACTGCCGGGATAACCACGTGCAGGATTGCGCGGAACGGACCCGGAAGTCAAGAAATGCCTTTGTTTTGAAGGCCTTGTCTGTCAAATATTCTTTACGATACGGGGAACGAGGGAGGGCAGCCACAGTTGATACCGTCGCAAAACGGGCCCCGGCAGCGCGACGCTGCCCAAGTCTTACGCAAATACGCATCAGGAACGACAACAAAGTTTGATATTTCGGATTGTCAAGATATCTTTACAATTGTAAATCGTAGACTAAGGCGAAAAAGTCAGGGAGATCGACGTGGTGACCAAATTTTCGTTAGTTATCGCTTGTCTTGCAGCGGCCGTGACCGTGTCGAACGCATCCGCCCAGGATGCCGCCAAGGGAGCACAAATCTTCAAACAGTGCATGACCTGTCACCGCATCGGGCCAGATGCGAAGAATCTGATCGGGCCGGTGCTCACCGGCGTCATCGGACGGCAGTCAGGTACCTACCCTGGCTTTGCCTATTCGGCGCTCAACAAGGCTGCCGGTGAGAATGGACTGGTGTGGTCGAACGATCTGATCATGCAGTATCTGCCGGACCCGAATGCGTTCCTGAAGAAGTTCCTGACCGACAAGGGCAAGCCCGAGCTCGCTACCGGCGTGACCAAAATGACTTTCCATCTGGCCGACGAGCAACAGCGCAAGGACGTCATCGCCTATATCGACACGTTCTCGGAAAAGAAGAACTGATTCTCGCGACGCATCGGATCGATCTTTGCTGGCGCTATCGGCGCCAGCGTCGGCTGAGATCGACGACATGCGCCACGCCCGCGGCCGCAAGACTGCCGCAACACATTGCCACCCGGCGCCGGCGAGCGACAGCCGCAACGCCAGCAGCAAAAACGCACCGGCACACAGATTGGGCAAGAGATCGCGCGACGAGACGCCACGTCCGGTGCACCGCCAAAAGACCACCAAAAACGTCACCTCGATTGCCACGACGACCAGAATCAGATCGACAAGGCGTCCGCTCGCGAACAACTCAGCCATCATTCACCATCACATGCTGGCGATATCGGAGCAACGCGTCGGGCTGTTATGAAAACGGTCCATTCAAGCGCACGACCGTCAGATTGAGAAACGCGGCGAACGAAACCCACAACAGATAAGGCAGCAGATAAAGGCTCGCAGGTCTCGCAAATCGCCAGAAAACGATGATCGGCAGCAAGATGGACAGCCAAAGAAAGACGACCTCGACCAGCGCCCAGTCCGGCCGCCTCAGCGCGAAAAACAGCAGGCTCCAGAGCACATTGAAAAATCCGTTCAGCGCAAACAGGCCGATAACCCATTCCCGCTGAACGCGGTTGTCAGCGTCTCGCCAGGCGTAGACCGCCGATACTGTCGCCAGAGCGAAAATGGCCGTCCACGCGGGGCCGAACAGCCAATCCGGCGGCTGCCATGACGGCTTCAACAGGCTTTGATACCAGATTCCGGTATCTGTCAGCGTACCGCCCAACGCGCCGATGAAGATCGCAACGGCGGCCGCCGTCAGGACAGGCTTCCAGAAACCGCCCCGCGCCGCCATTACGCCGACGCCAGCCCAGCCATGTGAGCAAGATTCTTGAAGAAGATTCGGACATGCGCGATCGGCTTGGCGCGGACAAGCTCCTTGTTCATGTAGGCATCCCAGGTCAGCTTCTGGACGTCGCGGTCCCGGCAGATACTGACAAAACGTTCGCGGCGGCGATCATTGGAATACCAGTACCACTGCATCACGCCGAGGATCCAGAACACGATGCCATGCATCCGCATGAAGCGCTTCCGCGCCGCGCGCAGCGCTTTGGCGTCGCCGGTCGCAAGGAATTCGTCAACCGCTTCGGCAGACAGCCGCCCCCCGATCATGGCGTAGTAAATCCCCTCCCCCGACGCCGGCGCGACCACGCCTGCGGCATCGCCGGCCAGCAGTACGCTGTGGCCGTCGTCCCATCGCGGCAACGGACGTAGCGGGATCGGCGCGCCCTCGCGGCGAATGGTCTCGGATTGCCCAATCCCGCGGCGTCGCGCAGGCTGCCGACGGAATCGCGCAAGGAAAACCCCTTGTGCGCCGAACCGGTGCCGACGCTTACCGTGTCGCCATGGGGAAATACCCAACCGTAAAAATCCGGTGACACCGTGCCGCGATAATAAACGTCGCAGCGCGTGCCATCGAAACGCGATTTGCCGGCGGCGCACGAACGATTTCGTGATAGGCAAACACATAGGGCAACCGCTCGGCGCCGGGCCGCACGAGCCGGTTCTGCGAGTCGTCCGACCAGGGGCGTTCGTCCAGCATGTGCCCGGCGTCGGGGAATAGCCACCGCCTCCTGATGACATACTGCATCACGTCGTTGGCCGCGAGCATTGCGGGGAGCGCTGCTAGCAGTGCCGAGCTGACGACCTCATCGCTGTCGAGGCGTAGCACCCATCTGCCGGAGCAGAGTTCGTGCAGCCAAGCGAGGTGCCGCTCAGGAGGAGACAATGGGTCGAACCCACATCGGACGACGACGTCCGCGTGTCCGTCGAGTTCGGCCAGCTCCTTTGGGGACACCACCACGTCGACGGCGCAAACGACCTCATTGCCCACGGTCGAGCCGAGCTGGTCGAGGAGGGCGACCACCCTTGCAACCGGATGGTTGGTTTGGCAGCAACTGATAGCCTCGGCTGCGCGTGTCCCATACCCGTGAAAAGCCTACCGCTCGACACGAAACGGCTCCCTCCGGCGCCACTGGTTCCAGCCCACCAAGCCTGTAAGCATTGTGGCGTTCGGCCAGCGCTGGTCGCGCCACGGCAGCTGCAGCCAGCCGATTATTCCGACCATCCCAGACCAGGAGCAGCGTGAACCTCGGCGAACGACAGACCGCGACACCCCCCGACTCGCCGCTTCGTTGGGGGATCCTTGGTACGGGCACCATCGCCGCGGCCTTTGCCACGGACATTCACCTTCTCAACGACGCCACCGTGGTGGCTGTCGGCTCCCGGAGTCAATCGACGGCAGACGCCTTCTCCGAACGCTTCGCGATTCCTCACCAGCACGGGTCGTATGCCGCCCTGTGTGCGACTCCGACGTAGACGTCGTCTACGTTGCCACGCCACATGTCGCCCATTACGAGAACGCCATGCTGGCTATTCGCGGCGGCAAGAACGTGCTCGTCGAGAAGCCCTTCACGATCAACGCGGGCAGGCCCGGAGTCTCGTCGCGGCGGCTCGTGAGTCAGGCGTGTTCCTGATGGAGGCGATGTGGACGCCTTTTTGCCCCATATGGTCGAGATTCGCGAGCTTCTCGCGGCGGGGGTCCTCGGCCAGGTGCGAACAGTGACCGCTGATCTCGGTGCTCGATTCCCCCCTGATGCGGAGTCCCGCGTCTTCGCTCCCGCCCTCGGAGGCGGTGCCCTCCTCGATCTGGGCGTGTATCCGGTGTCGTTTGCGTGGATGGTCCTCGGGGCACCGACCGCGATCACAGCCGTCGGCAACCAGACGGTCACCGGCGTCGACGCCCAGACCTCGATCATCTTTCAGTACGCAGGTGGCAGCCACGCCGTTTTGACCACGACGCTCGAGGCGGAAGGCGCGAACCGAGCCACGATCATCGGGACGGCCGCCCGGATCGAGGTCGATCCGGTGTTCCTGCGACCGTCGTCGTTCAGCCTCGTCTATCCCGACGGTACGACAAATCGTCACGAACACACGTCGGTAGGTATCGGCCTGCGGTACGAGGCCGCTGAGGTGGCTCGTTGCGTCCGCGCCGGCCTGCCCGAGAGCCCGGCCATGCCGCTCGACGAGAGCGTGCAGATCATGGAGACTCTCGACGAGATACGCCGGCAGATCGGCTTGATCTATCCCGAGGAGCAGCCTGGCGAATGACAGTGCCGTCGGATGGGCTAACCGTTAATGGGTCGTGCTGAGCGCTTGTTCTCGAACACCCTATAGCCGCGGGGTCGGCCTGACCTGAACGTGTCACGGGCTCAGCGCCCGGTCGGATGCCGGCGGGCGCGGTGCTCGAAGCACGGCGAGTGCCAGTGCCGCCTGCTGGCCGGGTCGGCGACCGGGACGATGACGAGATGGCCCGTCCCCGGCCGGATCTCCTGGTTGCAGCCGGGGCAGATGTAGGTCTTGTCCGCCTGGTAGGGCTGGATGCGGCGTACCTCGGCCGTGCCGAGGCCCGTCGGGTCCTCGACGAAGGAGTTCTCGCCTCGGAGGGCCCAGCCGAGGGCACCTCCGGCAGTCGAGGCCCCGCGTCCCCGGCGTCGCGTCACGGGGTCGCGGCCCGAGGGCCGGTCCGGAGAACGTCTGGGCATGGCAATGATTGTTACAGGCCTGGAGCTGGCGCCGGTTCAGCCGGCCCGGCGGCAGGCACGGTCCCGAGGGCACCGGCCGAAGAAGGTCAGGTTGCCGCCGCGTCCAGTTGGTCCGTGTGTGAGCTCCCGGCGAGCGCCCGGACGAAGTCGCCGAGGCGGGCGACCCCATCTTCGAGGACGTCCTCGGCGGCGGCGAGCGTCACCCGGACAAAGCCCTCGCCACCGTTGCCGAAGGCAGCACCGGGAACGACGCCGACCCCACCTTCGACGAGCAGACGCCTGGCGAAGGTCCAAGAATCGAGCCCCGTAGGGCGGATGTCGACCATGATGAAGAACGCGCCCTCCGGCAGCTGGTATCTGCATCCGAGCGAGTCGAGCTGCGCCGCCACGGCGTCCCGGCGCGACCGGTAGGCACCCGTCATCTCAGCGACGCAGTCCTGCGGGCCGTTCAAGGCGGCGAGCGCGCCGTGCTGGGAGATGGTCGAGGCGCAGGAGACGACCGGCTCCTGGTGGAGCGCAAGCTGGCGGGTGAACTCCACCGGAGCCACGACATAGCCGACACGCCATCCGGTCATGGCGTAGGTCTTCGAGAAGCTGAACACGCTGATCACCCGCTCGGCGCCACCGTGGGCGGCGGTCGCTGAGGGCCGGCCGTCGAAGACGAGCTCGTCATAGGCTTCGTCGGACAGGAGCCATAGGTCGTGCTCCTCGGCGAAGCGCACCACCTCGCGGAGGCGCTCCGGTGCTTCCACCAGGCCAGCGGGATTCGAGGGCGAATTGACCATGATCACCTTGGTGCGGTCGGTGAGGGCCGCCTCGAGCGCGGCTGTGTCGAGGCGCCAGCCGGCCGAGGGGCCGACGGGGTAGGGAACGAGGTTCCCGCCGAGGACGTGAACCATCGCCGCATAGTTGGACCAGCCGGGATCGGGGACGAGCACGTCGACTCCCGGTCCGACGGTGAGCAGGAGGCTCGTGTACAGCCCCCCGCAGGCTCCCGTCGTGACGCAGACCTGCTCGGGGCGGGCGCTCACCCCGTTGCGCCGCTCGAGCTTGTCGACGATCGCCTCGCGCAGCGCCGGCAGGCCGGCTCCGGGCGCGTAGCCGGTCGCTCCGCCCCGGGCCGCCTCGGCGGCGCCGTCGATGATGTGGCGTGGGGTCCTGAAATTCGGGTCGCCGTTGACGAGCATGACCGGGGACGGAACACCTGCCGCGAGCTCAAGCATGCGGCGGATGCCCGAATGCGGCGTGGCGAGGACCTCGCTGCGCAGCTCAGGCACCGGTGACCTCCAGCGTGCCCGGGCCGGTCGGTGGTGGTGGGACGATCACCGTCTCGCGGATGAGCCAGAACGTCCCGGTGGTCTTGGCATAGCGCTGCACGTCCTCCCATGCCGCCTCCTGTTGCGGAGCCGAGCCGGAAGCCTCGAAGACGGCGCGGTCCGGCCACCACAGCTCGAGGAGCGCGTCAGGCTGGAGATCGCCGGCGAGCTGCTCGTGGACCGGGTGGACGACGTAGCCGCCGAGCCCGGGCACGCTCCCCGAGATCGGAGCGTGGACGTCACGCCAGTAATCGAAGAACGCCTCGAGGGTGTAGTCGTCGCGCCGGTAGG
This sequence comes from uncultured Acidimicrobiaceae bacterium, assembly GCA_963804265.1. GTDB lineage: Bacteria > Actinomycetota > Acidimicrobiia > Acidimicrobiales > Bog-793 > Fen-455. Next base: position 116,518 of record CAWDPZ010000045.1, on the reverse strand, counting down.
CGGTGCCGGCCAGCTTCACGCCGTCCGGCGCGGCACCGACGCTCTCGCGCTCGACGGGCTGGCGGAAGACGAGCTCTCCCACGACCCAGGCGTCGAGAACGAGCTCGGCCCTCGCGTGTGCCGGCACGAGCAACTCGAGCACCTCGGCGGCGCCGACGTCTCCCTCCACCCAGACCTGCACGAGCGCTCCGGCGGTCTGAACCTCGGTGAGGTGGTCGGTCACCTCGGACACGACGAGCCCCCGCACCGTCGGTCCCCCGTGCCCGGGACTGAACGACCCGGTCTTGAGCTGCTCGACGTAGGGCGCCACGGCGCGCCTCGGATCGGGCTCGGGTGCCCTTGTGCTCAACAGCGCGGCGATCTCCATCATCCTCGGTTCCTCCCTCTTCGCAACCCGTACTGGTCCTTTGGCTCGAGTTCTCGTCCGGCGGGACCTGCCCGTCCCGGCCTAGGCCGTCGCCAGCAGCCGGCCGAGGACCCGCACCCCGAACTCGAGAGCGGCGATCGGCACGCGCTCGTCGACCCCGTGGAAGACCGAGGCGAAGTCGAACCCCCTCGGGAGCATAAGCGGCGAGAACCCGAAACAGCGGATCCCGAGCGTCGAGAAGGCCTTCGCGTCGGTGCCCCCACTGAAGGTGTACGGGACGGCCCGGGCCAGCGGATCCTCGGCGCGCAGAGCCGCGGCCATGGCGTCAATGAGGGCGCCCTCGAAGGAAGTCTGAACCGACACGGCGGAATGCAGCACTTCACGCTCGATACCCGGCCCCATCAACCTGTCGATCTCGCCGAGCAGTGCGTCCTCCCCGCCCGGAACGAACCTGGCGTCGATCGTGGCCTCGGCCCGGGAAGGGACGACGTTCACGCGCTCACCGGCTGCGAGCATCGTCGGGTTGGCGGTGTTGCGCAGCGAAGCACCGACGACGCGGGCGAGAGGTCCAAGGCGGGAGAGGCACTCGACGGGATCGGCCGGGTCCCAGTCGATCCCGCAGATCTCGGCCACGGCGTCGAGCAGTTCTCGGTCCCCGTCGGAGATGACGAGGGGGAACTCGTGCTCTCCGATCCGCGAGACCGCTCCGGCGAGGCGGGTCACGGCGTTCGCGTCGTGGAGCATCGAGCCGTGGCCGGCGCTCGAAGTGGCGCGCAGGCGGAGCCAGCTGATGCCCTTCTCGGCCGTTTGGATCAGGTAGAGCCGCGCGCGATCGTTCAGGTCCACGCTGAACCCGCCGACCTCCCCGATCGCCTCCGTACAGTCGGCGAACACTTCGGCGTGGTGCTCGACGAGGTACCTCGATCCGAAGTGGCCGCCGTTCTCCTCGTCGGCGACGAAGGCCAGAACGAGATCCCTGTCCGGTGCGAGGCCACGGCGTGCCCAGTCCCGGACGACGGCGAGAACCATCGCGTCCATGTTCTTCATGTCGACGGCGCCGCGTCCCCATACCCAGCCGTCTGTGACCTCACCGGAGAAGGGAGGGACCGACCATCCGGCGGCGTCGGCGGGCACAACGTCGAGGTGTCCCTGCACGAGCAGGGCAGGACGCGAGCTGTCCCTGCCCGGCACGCGCGCGAGGACGCTCGTCCGCCCGGGAGCAGCGTCGATCAGCTCGCACGCGATGCCGACCTCATGCAGCTTTTCTGCCACCCATTCGGCGGCGGGCCGCTCCGGGTGGGTCGGGTTCGAGGTGTCGATCCTGATGAGATCGCTGAGCAGCCCCACGACCTCCTGCTCGGAGACCGGCAAGGCCGCGCCGGCGCGCAGTGGCTCCGTGCTCACTGTGCGTCAGCCGGGCGGGCGGATCGCACACGGGCCTGCGTGAGGACGGGCCTGCGGTCGGTCAGCGCCACCGTCTCCTCGAAGGCGAGAGCGAGCGAGAGGACGAGCCCGTCGGCGTGAGGGGGGCCGATGATCTGCAGGCCGATCGGAAGACCGATCGAGCTGAACCCGCACGGGACCGAGGTAGCGGGGACCCCGCAGAGGTTGAACGGATAGGTGAAGGGGGTCCAGCTCGTCCAGCGGCGCTGCGGCCACCCGTCGGGCACCTCCTGGCCGGCCGGAAGGCCGGCAATCGGCAGCGTCGGCGTCACGAGCGCGTCGAAGCCCTCGAAGAATCCCTCGACGAGCGCCGTCAGGCGCGTCTTTTCCTCGAGGGCGGCTCGGTAGTCCTCTGCCGCAAGCCGCGCCCCCTGCGCGGCCATCTCGAGCATTCCGGGGTCCATCAGCGACCGCTGCTCCGCGCCGAGATGCCGGCTCGCACGGTCGACCCCGAGCGACCACAGCACGGTGAAAGCGTCGATCGGGTCGTCAAAGCCGGGATCTGAACGGGTGACGGCCGCACCCAGGGACTCGAGCAGCCCCGCTGATGCCTCGGCGGCAGCGGCAATCTCGTCGTCGAGCTTCACGTAGCCGAGGTCGGGGCTGAAGGCGATCCGCACCCCTTGCAGCCCCCGGCCGTTCCCGCCCGCGAGATCCGGCTTCAGCTCCCTGGCGGCGGCTTTCGGGTCGGGGTCGGCGATCACCGACAGCAGCGTCGCCGCGTCCGCCGCCGTCCAGGCGATCGGCCCGAGGTGGGAGAGCTCCGCGAAGGGGCTCTCGGGCCACTGCGGCACACGGCCGAAGGTGGGCTTCAGGCCGACGGTCCCGCAGAAAGACGACGGGATGCGGATCGAACCGCCCCCGTCGGTGCCGAGGGCGAGGGGCGCCATGCCGCTCGCGACGGCAACGGCGCTCCCGCCGGAGGAGCCGCCGGGCGACAGGTGCACCGCCCAGGGATTGCGCGTGACCCCGGTGAGCGGGCTGTCGGTTACGGCCTTCCAGCCGAACTCGGGGGTGGTCGTCTTGCCGACGAGGACCGCCCCGTTGGCCCGCAGGCGGCGGACCGAAGGCGCGTCCTCTGTCCACGGCTGGTCGCGCGCAACGGTCCGCGATCCGCGCAGGGTGGGCCAGCCGCGGGTGAGGAGAGTGTCCTTCACGGCCACGGGGACGCCGTCGAGCGGTCCGAGTGCGCGGCCGGCCAGGTACCGCCGCTCGGACTCGGCCGCCTGCCTCGAAGACTCCTCGGCGTCGATCCAGCAGAAGGCGTTGAGCTCGGGGTCGACCTCGGCGATGCGCTCCAAGAACGCGGCGACCGCTTCACGCGGCGAGAGGGTGCCGGCCCGGTACTCCTCCTGCAGCCCAGCGGCCGTGAGTGAGGTCACCTCGGCGGCGGTCATGGCATCGCGCCGTCGTCGTCGGCGCCCCGGAAGAACCTCTCGGTGCGAGCGTCGGATGCGGCTCGGGCGTGCGTCATCCAGCCATGAGCTCGGAGGGGATCGAATAGGCCTGCGCCGTGAGCCCTCCGTCGACGACAAGGTTGTGACCGGTGAGGTAGGAGGCGTCCGACGAGGCGAGGAACGCGAAGCAGGCCGCGATCTCCTCGGGTTTGCCGAGGCGGCCCATGGGCACGAGGGGCCAGTGCTCTCACGCGCGTGTTGCATGGCCTCTTCGCTGCCGAGGAGGGCGAGCGACATCGGAGTGTCGAGCGGGCCGGGGCTGATCGTGTTGACGCGGATGCCCTTGGCCACGAGCTCGATCGCCATCGTCTTCGCGAGGTTCACGATGCCCGCCTTCGAGGCGCCGTAGTGGGCGTCCTCGGTCGAGGCGCCGAGCGCACAGATCGACGCGGTGTACAAGATGACGCCGCCTCGCTCGGGATCGGACATCGCCCGGGCGGCCAGCTGTCCAAGGACGAAGGACGAACGCAGGTTGATGCCGACGACCCGGTCCCATTCCTCGAGCGTCATCTCGAGGAACGGCACGGTGAGATCGGCACCGACGTTGCTCACGAGGATGTCCAGGTAGCCTGCATCGGAGAGGACGAGATCGACCGCTTTCCGGCAGTCCTCCACGGAGGTGACGTCGCCGACGAGGGTCTGGGCGCGCCCTCCCGCCGCTTCGACCTCGCCGGCGACCTCGCGCAACCTGGTCCCGTCGCGGTCGAAGAGATAGACGCCAGCGCCCTCCTCTGCGAAACGCGCCGCCGTCGCCCGACCGACGCCGCTCGCCCCGCCGGTGATCAGCGCGTTCTTACCCTCGAGTCTGCGGCACGACATCTTCATCTCCTTGGGGCGAGCGCTGATCCGACGGGCGGTTGAGCCCGGGTCACCGTACCGCGTCGCCCCGGGCACGACAACGGACGGACCTCGCGCCGCAACGGACGCTGAAGCGGTGACACAGCCGGCCCCTAGCGTCTGGTCCCGGGAGCCATCGAGCGCGCTGCATGCGGCGCTCCGCAGACATAAGGCCTCATCGGCGGGAGCCTCTCGTGATCGCGTCCATCCCATCTGCCACCTTGCTCGGCGTCAGGGGCCGTCCCGTGCTCGTCGAGGTCCACGTCTCCAACGGGCTGCCCGGCTTCACGGTGGTCGGCCTGCCGGACGCCGCCTGCCGGGAGGCTCGCGACCGGGTCCGGGCGGCCCTCCTCTCGAGCGGCCTCCCCTGGCCGCTCAGGCGGGTCACGGTGAACCTCGCGCCTTCGGGGGTGCGCAAGAGCGGTGCCGGCCTCGACCTCCCGATCGCCATCGGCCTTCTTGTCGCGGTCGGCGAGCTTTGTGCGGCCGCGGTCGCTGATTGCGGCTTCATCGGAGAGCTCGGCTTGGACGGCACGATCCGGTCCGTTCCGGGTGCCCTGCCGCTCGTGGACGCGCTCGGCGCACAAGCCGTCTTCGTTCCCCCTGCGTGCGTCGCCGAGGCGTCGCTCGTGGCCGGCCCCGTGGTGCGCACGGCGCGATCGCTGCCGCGAGCTCGTCGATGCCCTCTCGGGCAGGACGGCCTGGCCCGATCCGAGAGTGGTCTCGCCGGTGGGTCCGCGGCAGGTCCGCCCCGCCCTGGCGGCGGGGGTCTCCGGCGAGGCTTGCGGGCTCCCCGACCTGGCCGACGTGCGGGGCCAGCCGATGGGGCGACTTGCCGTGGAGGTTGCCGCCGCCGGCGGACATCACCTGCTTTTGTCGGGACCGCCGGGCTCGGGCAAGACGATGCTGGCCGAGCGACTGCCTGGCATCCTGCCCCCGCTGGACGGCGCGCAGCTCCTCGAGAGCTGTCGAATCCACTCGGCCGCCGCCCTGCCTCTGCCGCCGGCGGGCGAGAGCCGCCCCCCGTTCCGGGCGCCGCATCACGGGATCTCGGCACCTGCCCTCATCGGCGGCGGTGCGTCCTGGATGCGCCCAGGAGAGGTCAGCCTTGCCACCAACGGCGTGCTGTTCCTCGACGAGCTGGGCGAATTCCCGCCGTCGCTGCTGGACCTGCTCCGCCAACCGCTCGAGGAGGGTGTCATCCGGGTCGCACGCGCCAGGGCGACTGTCAGCTTCCCGGCCAGGTTTCTCCTCGTGGGAGCGATGAACCCGTGCCCGTGCGGCGAGCGGCAGGGTGCCGGCAGCTGCGTCTGCTCGGCGGCGCAGCTCGCCCGTTACTCGCGCCGGCTTTCAGGACCGCTGCTCGACAGGTTCGACCTTCATGTCGCGGTCGGCAGACCGGCCGTCGGCGACCTGCTCGGCACGGCGCCCGCCGAGTCGAGTGCCGCAGTCGCCGGCCGCGTCGCCCGGGTCCGGGCCTTTGCCCGGGCCCGCGGCGTGTCTTGCAACGCCGCCTTGAGCACGGCAGCCCTGGACCGTGCTCGCCCCCCTCACCTCGAGAGCCCGGCAGCTGCTCGAACGCCAGCTCCGTCGCCGGCGCTCTCTCCGCACGTGGCCTCGCCCGCGTCCGGCGGGTCGCCTTGACCCTCGCCGACCTCGAGCTCGCCGAGGCGGGCGTCGACGAAGGCCACGTGGCGATGGCGCTCGAGCTCCGCGCCGGGAGCGACGGCGCTGTTGGGCGGGTCGGCGACCTCGTGACCGGGGCCGGAAGCCTCAGCGGGCAAGCGGCAGGCGAGTTGCCGGACCTCGCGTACGCGGCCTGTCTGGCCGGTTTCACGGCCATGACCCCGCAACGCCTGCAACGCCTGCTTCGCGGCCGCCAGGCCGAGCCCGTGTTCGTCGACCTGCGGGCGAAGGGAGGCCTCACCTCGCGCCTGATGGGCGCCGGGCAGGCGCCCGGTCGCCGCGGCGGGCGGAACACCCAGCTCATCGATGCCTGGCGGAAGTGCTGCAGCGGAGGCTGACCCCGCCCTCGCATGGGAGCAGCTGGCCGCCTCGGGCACCCGGGTCTGGCGCCGCGGGTCCCCGGGTTACCCCGGCCGCCTCGTCGAGGACCGGGCGGCGCCGGAGGTCCTGTTCGGGCGCGGGGCCTTCGAGCAGCTGGATGGTCCGTGCGTGGCGCTCGTGGGCACCCGGGCCGCGACCCACTACGGCACCGGCGTCGCGGCCGAGCTGGGCGCCGAGCTGTCAGCTGCCGGCATCGTCGTCGTCTCAGGCCTCGCGGCCGGCATCGACTCTGCGGCGCATGAGGGGGCGCTCGCCCCGGATCGACCCACGCCGCCCGTCGCGGTGGTCGGCGGCGGCGTCGACGTCGTCTATCCGGCGAGCAGCCGCCGCCTCTGGGCCCGCCTGAACAGCTCCGGAGGCATCTGCTCGGAGGCTCCGTTGGGAGCCGGCCCCGAGGCGTGGCGCTTTCCCCTCCGCAACCGGCTGATCGCCGCCCTCGCCCATGTCGTCGTCGTCGTCGAGTCCCACATCAGCGGCGGAGCGCTCCACACCGTCTCGGCGGCGGACGAACGCGGCGTCACCGTGCTCGCCGTTCCCGGATCGGTGAAGAGCCCCGCTTCGGCCGGTACGAACTCCCTCATCGCCGACGGTTGCGGCGTGGCCCGCGACGCCTCCGATGTCCTCGCGGCGCTCGAGCTCGCCTGCGCCGGCGGCACCCGGTCCGGCCTCATGGACTCAGCGGCTGCTGCCCGGGCGCGTTCTGCGCCCGCCGACGAGGGCGTGCCGGCGGGGCTCTCCGCTGCCGAGACGGCGGTGCTGGGCGCGCTCGAGGAGACGGCCGTCTCCTTCGAGCTCGTGTCCCGCCGTTCGGGCCTCACGCTCGCGGCGACAGCCGTCGCCCTCGAGCGCCTGGCCTCGTCGGGCCTCGCGGCGCGGTCCGGGTCCGGATGGGAGCGGCGGGCAAGGGGCCGGCACTGAGCCTCGCCGCCCGGCGCGCTCCGGCCTGGGCCGTGCCTGCCCGGTGCCTCTAGGCGGACACCAGCTCGAGCGGGTCCACGAAAGCGAGCCCCAGCGCCTCTGCCACGGCGGCGTTCGTGCAGTGGCCCTGCATGGTGTTGAGCCCTCCGCGGAGCACCGGGTCGGCGGCCGTGGCGGCCTTGACGCCGTGCTCCACGAGCTCCGCGAGGTAGGGGAACGTGGCGTTGGTGAGCGCATAGGTCGAGGTGTGCGGCACGGCGGCGGGCATGTTCCCGACCGCGTAGTGGAGCACTCCGTGCACGAAGTAGGTGGGGTCCTCATGCGTCGTCTCGTGCGTCGTCTCTATGCATCCGCCCTGGTCGACCGCAACGTCGACGATGACCGACCCCGGCCGCATCTTGGAGACCATCTCCTCGGTGATGACGATGGGGGCCCTCCCGCCGGCCACGAGCACGGCGCCGATCACGAGATCGGCCTCCGAGATGGCGCGCTCGATCGATCCCCGGTTCGAGGCGAGCGTCATGATCCTGCCCTGGTGGATCTGGTCCACCCAGCGCAGCCTCGCTATGTCCCGGTCCAGCAGGAGAACCTCGGCCTCCATGCCTTGGGCGATCCAGGCGGCGCTCCAGCCCACGTTGCCGGCGCCGATGACCACGACGCGGGCCGGCCGCACGCCGGGCACCCCGCCGAGCAGGATTCCCCGGGTCCCGTGCGAGGCCTCGAGGAAATGGGCGCCGACCTGGGTAGCTATCCGCCCGGCGACTTCGCTCATGGGCGCGAGAAGGGGCAGATCGCCCGAGGGGAGCTGGACGGTCTCGTAGGCGACGCCCGTGGTCCCGGCCTCGAGGAGGGCTTTGGCAACCCCGGGGTAGGCGGCGAGGTGGAGGTAGGTGAACAGGACCAGGTCCGGCCGCAGATAGGAGAGCTCCGACTCCTGCGGCTCCTTCACCTTGCAGACGAGCTCGGCGGACCAGGCGGTGGCGGCGTCGACGAGGGTCGCGCCGGCCCCGGCGAATTCGGCGTCCCTCAAGGACGAGCCCCTGCCTGCGCCCTCCTCGACGAGCACCTGATGACCGTGTGCCGTCAGCTCGCGCACCCCGTCAGGCGTCAGGGCGACGCGGCATTCCGCGGTCTTCACCTCGGCGGGGACTCCGACGATCATGAGCGGGCCTCCCGTCGCTCGTGCTGCCCGGACCGGGTCGCTCCAGTCATCATGACTGCCATCTTCGGGGCCCCCTTTGGCTCGATTGTCGCAGACACCGCCACGCTAGCCCTGCTCGGCCGGAAGCCCCCAGTTGCGCCCGAGCACCGTTGCCGCACCGACTCTGCGCAGGTGGTCTGTGCGAAAGGCGCGCATGTCAGGCGACAATCCCGTGTCATCCTGTCTGTCGTGCGATCGATCCCGGTCCAGAGCTGACCGAATCCTGGGGACCCCTGTGTACCATCGCAGCGTGCCGCGGATCGGGGGTGTCGCGGCACTCTCGGGCAAACGGGTCGCGGTGTTCGGCGCGGGCATGGAAGGCCAGAGCTTCGCCCGGCGCATCGGCCCGAGCTGTTCGGAGATCGTCGTCCTCGACGACCTGGCGGGAGGCCGGCCCGCTTCTGGCGGTCCCGGCCCGAGCGCCCTCGGCGCGGACCTGGCGGACCTGAACGTCCGCTCGCCCGCGGTGTTGGCGGAGACACGGTTCGATTTCGTCGTGCACTCGCCCGGCGTCTCGCGCTTCGACGAGCGCCTTGTTGACGCCAGACGGCTGGGTGCCGTCGTGACGACGCCGACGGCGCTGTTCATGGAGGACTTCGCCGACCGGCAGGTCGTGGCGGTGACGGGCTCCAAGGGCAAGACCACGACCGCCATGCTCACGGTGGCCGTCCTTCGTGCCCACGGGCTCGATGTCGCCCTCGCCGGCAACATCGGGCGCCCCGTGACCGAACTATATGACGACGCCGCCCACGACGTCTTCGTCGTCGAGCTCTCGAGCTTCCAGACCGCGGAGGTGACGACCTCGCCCACTGTCGGCGTCCTCACCTTGCTGGCGCCGGACCACCTCGACTGGCACCGGAGCATCGAGAACTACTACGCGGACAAGCTCCGGCTCTTCTCGCAGCGCAGCGACGTGCCCGTCGCGGTCAACGGATGTTGCGACCAGGCAGTCGCCCTGAGCTCAGAGCTGGGCGGGAGGGTCCTCTACGGAGAGGGAGGCCCGGTGCGCCTCGAGGGCTCCAGGATCGTCGCCGCCGGGCTCGGTCCTCTCGAGCTCGACGGCTTTCGCCTCCTCGGGGGGCACAACCTGCTCAATGCCTGCGGGGCGATCACAGCCGGGATGCTGCTCACCGGCGACATGCCCGACCGCGGGCGCCTGGAGGACGAGCTCTGCACCGTGACGGCGCCCCGGGCGCGCCTCGAGCCGATCGGGTCCTTCGGCGGGGTGAGCTACATCGACGACGCCCTTGCGAGCAATCCGGACGGGACCATCGCCGCCCTCCGGGTCTTTGACGGAAGGCGCGTGGCCCTGATCGTCGGCGGCTTCGACAGGGGTCTCGACTACGAGCCGCTCGCCCGGGCGATCGAGTCGACCACGCCCCGGCCGGTAGTGCTCTGGACGGGCCCGGCCGGCAAGGCCATCGCGGCGGCACTGGAGCGGATGTCCGGCACCGCCGCGCGCGAGGAGGTGGCGTCGCTCGAGGCTGCCGTCGCCGTGGCCTCCCGCATGGCGGGCATCGAGGTGGTGCTCTTTTCGCCCGCGTCGCCGACTCCTCATGACGAAGGCACCTACTTCGAGCGCGGCGAGCGCTTCCGGCAGGCTGCCGCCGCTCGAGCCGCCGCCGATGACAGCCGCGCCGGCAACCGGGGCGGGCGGGCTCGTGACCGCGCCTGAGCTCGAAGGCGTCGAGACTTTCAGGATCGTCGGCTTCGATTTCGATCCTTCCGCGAACACGGCCTTTTTCGACTACGCCTTCGACGACACCCATTTGTTTCGCGAGACGGTCGAGTTCGGCGGTGTGCCGCTCGGGCCGCAGGCTGCTGCGGGCATCGAGCGCGCCCTCCGGCTCGTGCACCTCGCGGCCGGAGTCAGCTACTTCAAGGCCGCCGCCCCGCAACGGATCGTCGTCGAGACCGGGCCGCTCAGCCATGCCGAGGCAGCGCTCCTTCACGACCTTTACGACAAAGGCATGCGCGAGTTCGCGATGGCCAACGACCTGCACGTGCCGCTTCAGTTCGAGCTGACTTCCGGGCCCGACGCGAGAGGGCCTGGTGACGGCGCGGAGCGGGGCATGCCCGGGGACGGGAGCCCCCGGCTGTCGCGCGCCGGTGCCCCCGCTCCGGGGATCGCCGTGCCGATAGGCGGAGGCAAGGACTCGATCGTGCTCGTGGAAGCGCTCAGGTCCGCCAACCCGCCCCGGGAGCTTCAGACGTGGCTGGTGGCGATCAACCAGACCCCTGCCATGCAGCGCACGGCGGCGGTGGCGGGGCTGCCGTGCGCCTCGATCAAGCGGACCGTCTCACCCCGGCTGCTCGAGCTCAACGCGGCCGGGGCGTTGAACGGCCACGTCCCGATCACCGCCATCGTGTCTTTGGTGAGCGTGGCCGCCGGATACGTGTACGGCTGGGACACCACCCTCATGGCCCTCGAGCGCTCGGCGGACGAGGCCACGGCTCTCGTCGACGACGTCGCGGTCAACCACCAGTGGTCCAAGAGCACCGAGTGCGAGCTCGGTCTGCGCTCGGTCGTACGCGAGTCGGTCGCCGACTCGATCGAGTACTGCTCGGGACTTCGCTCCTGCGGCGAGCTCGAGATCGCAAGATGGTTCGCCGACCTTCCCTCCTACCACGCCGCCTTCCGCAGCTGCAACCGGTCGTACCGGCCCGGCGGGCGCTTCGACGCCTGGTGCGGGGAGTGCCCGAAGTGCCGGTTCGTGTTCCTGGTGCTGGCGCCGTTTCTCGAGCCTGTCCCGCCTGGAGGCGATCTTCGGCGACAACCTGCTGGAGGACCTTTCCCAGGTCGAGGGGTTCTGGGACCTGTGCGCCGCCGGGCGCAAGCCCTACGAGTGCGTCGGCGAGCAGCGCGAGTCGTTGTTGGCGTTCCTGCTCCTGCTCGAGAGCCCGCCCTGGCGCGACTCTGCGGTGCTGAAGGCGTTGCGACCAGAGATCGAGGCCGCCCGCCACCTCGTCGCCGCCGATCTCGAAGGCGGCGTGCCCGTCCTCGAGAGCGCCACAGCGACCCGCGAGCGCGTCATCCGGCTCCTCTCCCAGGTGGCAGAGCGCGACCGCCGGACGATATGAGCTCACGGGCCCGCCCCGCCGCCCACTGCAGGCCCACGCTGTGGCGGCCGGTGCGTATAAAGATGCCGACCGAGTGGTCAGACCTACACCGCGCTCGTCCGATAGCCTGACGGACGGTGCGCAGATGATCCTCGAGTCAATCAACTCACCCGCCGACCTGAAGGCTCTCTCGCTTGGCGAGTGCGACCAGCTCGCGGAGGAGATCCGGGACTTCATAGTGGAGGCCGTCTCGAAGAACGGCGGACATCTCGGTTCGAACCTCGGTGTCGTGGAGCTGACGCTCGCGTTGCACCGGGTGTTCAACTCGCCCGAGGACATCCTCCTTTTCGACACCGGGCACCAGGCATATGTCCACAAGCTCATCACCGGCCGGAGCGACGGCTTCGCCCAGCTCAAGCAGGAAGGCGGGCTCTCCGGGTATCCCTCGAGAGAGGAATCGCCCCACGACGTGATCGAGAACTCGCACGCCTCGACCGCGCTCAGCTACGCGCACGGCATAGCGACCTCCCTCAGGCTGACGGGCAGGAGCGACCCGGACCGGGGCGGCCGCTTCGTCGTGGCCGTCGTCGGCGACGGGGCCCTGACGGGAGGCATGGCCTACGAGGCGCTCAACAACCTCGGCCACTCGGGCGCCCGCGTGCTCATCGTCTTGAACGACAACGGGAGGAGCTACGCCCCGACGGTGTCGCGGCTCTCGGTCTCCTTGACCCAGCTGCGGCTCGACCCACGCTACCTGCAGGTGCGCGAGCGGGTGCGCCACCTGGTCGAGGACCTTCCGGGATCGTCCCTGGCCTTCACTTCCTTCCACGGGCTCAGCGCGGCGATCCGCGAGGTCGTCGAGCCGCGGATGTTCTTCGAGGCGATCGGCATCCGCTACACCGGGCCGATCGACGGGCACGACGTCGGAGGCCTCGAGCAGTCGCTCCGGCGGGCTGCGACCTGGAACGGTCCGATCGTGCTCCACGTCGTCACCACCAAGGGCAAGGGCTACGCCCCGGCCGAGGCGGACGACATCGCGTGCCTGCACGACATGAAGGCCGTGGCCCCGGCGCCCACGAGCCGTCCCACGGTGCGCTCCAAGAACCCTGCCGGGACGCAGGTCACGGCCTCGACCGACGACGGCGGCCTGCCCGGGCCTCTCGACGCGGGCGAGAGCTACGCGGAGGTGTTCTCGGCCGCACTCGTGGACCTCGCCGCCAAGGACGAGCGGATAGTGGCCATCACCGCCGCCATGCCCGGCCCGACCGGGCTGCTCGCCTTCCAGGACCACTATCCGGAACGGTTCGTGGACGTCGGGATCGCCGAGCAGCACGCCATGACGGCTGCCGCGGGCATGGCCATGAGCGGTTTGCGCCCTGTTGTGGCGATCTACTCGACGTTTCTCGCCCGGGCCGTCGACCAGTGGAACCTCGACGTCGGTCTGCACGGGCTGCCTGTCGTGATCTGCGCCGGCCGGGCCGGGATCACCGGTGACGACGGGCCGAGCCACCACGGTATCTACGACCTCGTGCAGGCTCTCCAGATACCGGGATGCGCCATCTTCTGCCCGGCCGAGACAGCCGAGATCGCGCCGATGCTCGCCGAGGCGCTGAAGCTCCCCGGTCCGTCGTTGCTCCGCTATCCGAAGACGCCGTCCCCGGGCCCGCTCGGAAGACCGGGCACCGGGCTCAAGGCACGCCGCTTGCGGACGGGGACCGGCGAGGTCGTGCTTGTCGGCATAGGCAAGATGACCCACGCGATGCTCGCCGCTGCCGGAGAGCTCTCCAACGACGGCATCGAGACCGATGTCTTCGACGCCCGGGTAGTGCGCCCGGCGGACCCGGAGCTGCTCGATGCGATGGCCCGTGCCAGGCTCGTCGTGACCGCCGAGGACGGATTGGTGCACGGGGGCGCTGGCTCCTATCTGGCAAGGGAGGCCGACCGCGCCGCTGACGCGGCGGGTCTCCCCGGGCCGCGCCAGGTCGTGCTCGGGGTCCCGACGGGCTACCTGCAGCACGCCAAGCCGGATGTGATCCTGGCCCACCTCGGCCTGAACGGCGCCGGCATCGCGGACTCCACCCGTAGGGCGCTCGCGAGAAGCCGGCGGGTCGAGCGGGCGCAGGAGGCCGAGCGCCTCGACTGAGCGCCTCGACTGAGCGCCTCGACTGAGCGCCTCGACTGAGCGCCTCGACTGAGCGGTCGTGTCGATCGGGCGGGGGCTCCTCGCAGCCGGTCAGCGCCTGTCAGAAGAGCTGTGGGTCGCCCCGCCTGTCGCCGGTGCCCACCCGGCCCGCATCCACCTCGCCGCTGCCAGGATCCACCGCCACAGGCTCGACGAGCTCAGGGCCGTCCACGCGGGCGTCGTTCACCTCGGTGGAGACCGTGAAGGCCTCTAGGACACCTCGGGGCGCCGGACGGGTCAGCCGCTCGAGCTCCCCGGCCTCGAGCGGCTCGGGGCTCAGCCACTCGTCGAGGTCCGCCGCGGTGATCAGCACCGGCATGCGATCGTGCACCGGCTCGACGATCTCGTTGGCCGCCGTGGTGAGGACCGTGCACGTCCTGAGCGGCTCTGCCGACTCGTCCCCGCGGGGCCTCCACTGCTCCCACAGACCGCCCAGCAGCAGCAAGCCGGAGCCAGCGGAGGGCCGGAAGCACCAGGGTTGCTTGCGGCGGCCGCGGTCGCCACCGGGCGCTTTGGCCCACTCGTAGAAGGCGTCGGCGGGCACGACGCAGCGGTGGGACTCGACCGCGCCGCGGAACATCGGCTTGTCCCGGACCGTCTCTGACTTGGCGTTGAAGGCTCTTGCCCCGGTCGCGGGATCCTTCGCCCACCAGGGCACGAGGCCCCAGCGGAACACCGAGAGGCGTCTCACCTCGGGTGTGTGGTGAGGTCTCGTCACGGCCAGCACGGGGGCCTGCGGGGCGATGTTCCAGCGCGGACGGGAGAGCTCGGAGGGCACGTCCACCTCGCCCACATCGAGCAGCCGGGCGATCTCCTCGACCGGCCGGCTGGCGACGAAGCGACCACACATTGGCCCGGAGGCTACCGGCGGCGGGCCAGGCGATGTGCCTGCTCGGCTGTGTGCCTGCTCGGCGAGGTGCCTGCTCGGCGAGGTGCCTACTCGGCGAGGTGGAGGACGGGATCGACGGCGCACGCCTCCGAGACGTCATCCGCGCAGGGCTCGCATTCCATCTCGAAGGTCGCGTGCGCAACGTTGAAACGCCTTCCCACCGAGGACTTGACCCGCTCACCCACGACCTGGGCCTCCTCGAGGGTCGGGTGCCCGTCGAGAACGAGGTGGGCCGAGAGCGCCCGGACGTCGCTCGACAGGCTCCAGCAGTGCAGGTCGTGGACGGCGGTCACGCCCTCGGTCGCCGAGATCACCGAGACGAGGGCGGCGACGTCCAGATCCGCCGGGGTCGACTCGAGGAGGATCTCCGAGCTCGCCCGCACCAGGCGCCAGGCCTTGGCGCCGATGAGCAAGGTGATCAACAGAGCCGCCGCGGGGTCGATCGCTTGGAAACGTCCCGTCGCGACGATGACCGCCCCGGCCACCATCACCCCGAGCGCGGCGCCGGCGTCGCCCGTGAAGTGCAGGGCGACGGCGCGGAAGTTGAGGTCCCCCGAGGTTTCCCGGAGCACCAGGGCCGCGGCGGCGTTGCCGAGCGAGTCCGGCGCCGGCGAAGATCATCATGAGCTCGCCGTGAACCTGTACAGGGTGGACGAGCCGGTACGTGGCGAGAGCGATCACGCCGAACCCGACGATCACGATCGCCGTCGCGTTGGCGAGCGCGGCGAGGATCGTCGCCCGGTGGTAGCCGAACGACCTCGCGGCCGTGGCCGGCTTCAGCGTGAGCCGGATGGCGACAAGGGCGATCCCGAGCGCGGCGGCATCAGCGAGATCGTGGCCCGCGGTGGCGACCAAGCCGCTCGAATGGGCGAACAGCCCGCCGATCCCCTCCGCCACGACCAGGACGAGGTCGATGATGAGAGCCAGCACCAGCCGGCACGATCGCGTCAAGAGATGCCTCAGCCGGTCAGACCCTCGGCGACAAGCTGGCGTACGAGCGGCAGATCACCCGGGTGGGTGAGCCCTATGCAGCGGCTGTTCGACGGGACGACGCGGATACGGGCGCGCCCGGCCGCCACGGCCTGGCCCACGACGTCGGGCAGGAGGAGCTCGGGCGGCTTGCCTTCCTCGTGCGGCGCCGTCTCGGGATCGAAGGCGTCGAGGCCGTCGTCGAGCTCCTCGAGCATCGACTCAGCGAACCCCCACAGGTTCATGCTCACCTGCTCGTCCCCGCTCAGCGGCCGGGTGCCCCCCTCCCCGGCCAGGGGCGAGCCTTCGAAGCCGCCCACGGCGACGCGCAGCACGCGGTTCTCGACGATGCGGCTCAAGTAGCCGTCGCCGCCTATCTCGCACAGTCCCCGCGTCACGGCTTCGTCGGTGATGACGGTGTCCTTCAAGTGGTAGCCGACGAGCACGTGCTCGCCTGCAGCTCCCTCCCGGAGATGGTCCGCCAGCGTGGCGATGGCCTTCTGGCCGTAGAGGTCGTCCGCGTTCGCCACCCCGAACGGACCGTCGATGAAGGGACGGGCGGACTCCACGGCTTGCGCGGTCCCGGCGATCGTCCCCTGGATGACCGGCTCGACCGGGAAGCCCGCCGGCCAGGCGGAGCCGATGTGCGCTAAGAGCTCGTCCTGGATCTCCTCTCGCACGATGAGGATGATGCCGTCAAAGCCCGCGGCCTGGGCGTCGCGGACGGTGTAATCCATGAGCGCCTCTCCGTTCGGACCGACGGGAACGAGCTGCTTGAGGCCGCCGAAGCGGCGGCCATGACCTGCTGCGAGGACGACTAGCTGCATGGCCGCAGCCTACGGCCTTCTAACATCTGGGTGGGACAAGGACCGCGAGCACAACGGGGAGAGGAGGTCGGCGATGCAGGACGAATCGGCGCAGCCGGCGACTTCGGCTCCTCCGGACGGCTCGGACGGCGTCGTCGCGGTCGATGTCATCATCTCGCGCAAGACCGCGGGCGAACCGATCGACGACGCCGAGCGGGACCGGCGCCGGGCGCAGCTCGACGAGCTCCTCGATCTCATGCGCCCGGCCGTGCAGGCCGACGGCGGGGACCTCGCCGTCGTCGAGGTCGATTACGACGCCGGGGTCGTGGAAGTGCAGCTCCAGGGCGCCTGCGGCTCGTGCGCCATCTCGGCCGTCACCTTGCAGGGCGGCGTCGAGCGGCTCTTGAAGGAGCGCTTGGCGTGGATCACCGAGGTGAAAGGCGGCGTGGACGACTCGGTGGACCCCTTCGAGAGCGCCGCCATGGGGCGTGGAGGCTACGTACCGCGCTCGGTGAGCGGCTTTCAGCCGGCGGCGCGTGACCCGAGCGGACGCCGGCGCCTTCCGGCCTCGGTGAGCCATTCGCCCTGCCAGCCCGCGTCGGCAGGATTGATCGTGAGGCCGGGCGGGACGATCTCGTCTATTCGGTCGAGCGTGGCGTCGTCGAGAACGACCTCCTGGCCGCCGAGCAGGTCCTGCAACTGGTCCATCGTCCGCGGCCCGATGATGGCGGACGTCACTGCCGGGTGGGCGACGACAAAGGCGAGAGCCAGGTGCCTGAGGGGCACGCCGGCCTCAGTCGCGACGGCGTCGAGCTTGTCGACGATGTCCAGCTTGCGCTGGTTCTCCGGCAGGCTCGGGTCGAAGCGCCGGGGGAGGCGCGTCGCCCGTCCCGAGCTCATGTCGATCTCCTTGCCGTGGCGGTACTTGCCCGTGAGCCAGCCGCCCGCGAGCGGGCTCCAGGCGATGACGCCCATGCCGTAGCGCTCGGCGACCGGCAGGACGCCCGACTCGATGCCGCGGGCGAAGAGCGAGTACGGCGGCTGCTCGCAGCGGAACCGCTCCAGGCCGCGCCGTTGTGCCGCCCAGTGTGCCTCGACGATGAGCTCGGCCGGGAACGTCGAGCAGCCGATGGCGCGGACCTTGCCTTCTCCGATGAGGTCCGTGAGCACCGACAGGGTCTCCTCGACGTCGGTCTTCGGGTCCGGCCGGTGGATCTGGTAAAGGTCGATCCGGTCGGTGCCGAGGCGCCGCAGGCTCTCCTCCACCTCGTAGCGGATCCAGCGACGCGAGTTGCCGGAGCGGTTCTTGCCCTCGCCCATCTGGCCGTGGACCTTCGTGGCGAGCACGACGTCGTCGCGTCGGCCCTTCAGGGCCTTGCCGACAATCTCCTCCGACTCGCCCGCCGAGTAGACGTCCGCCGTGTCGATGAAATTGATGCCGGCGTCGAGCGCGGCGTGCACGATGCGCACTCCGTCCTCGTGGTCAGGGTTGCCCCATTCGCCGAGCATCATGGCGCCGAGGCAGTAGGTGCTGACCTCGATGCCGGTCGAGCCGAGAGTTCGATAGCGCATGACGGCCAAACTACGGCTTCGGGCGCGGCACCACGGTCACCGAGTAGTAGTCCTCCGTGCCGGTGACCTCGAAGCCGCAGCTGAGATAGAGGTGAAGGGCGCTGTCGTTGGTGCAGGACACCTCGAGGCCGACCTCTGCCACCCCCTCTGCGACGAGCTCCCGGGCGAGGCCCGACAGCACCTGGCGCCCGATCCCCCGGCCCTGGTGCCCGGGCAGGACGGCAAACCCGTAGATGCCGGCGGCGTGTCCCTCCCGTGCGACGCGGACGGTCCCGACCCGCTCGGAGGCACGTTCGATGACGAGCGTTCCGGGGAACCTGCGCGGCGAGATCGTCGACCTGCTCGGCCGCGAGGAGCTCGGTCGGGTAGTCGAAGGCCTCGGCGAGGCAGGCGAGCAGGAAGGGGACGTCGGCCCGCGTCGCCGGTCTGACGGTCACGAGCGGGTCGCCGGCGACATGGGCCGGCTCGTTGCGCAGCACCATGCGGTGCTCGGAGTGCTCGATCGTCGCGCCGAGCGACCGTGCGAACGACGCCCCCGCCTCGTAGAGGCGGTCGACCACCAAGAGCGCCTCCGGCACCCCCCGGCGGGCCACCTCCGCGATCGCCGCCTCGTAGAGCCGGGAGAAGATCCCCGAGGCGACGCCAGGAGGGATGGACCATGCCGAGCAGCTCGACCTGGTCAGGGCGGTAGCCGTAGACGCCGAGAAACCCGATCAGCGCTGTCGGGCCCGATCCACAAGAAGTCGTTCACGAGATCGGATGGTCTCGTCTCGAGGCGTCCGCAGCTCCAGCTTGAGCCGCCCGCCGTCGACAGCGGTGCAGGCCGCGGCGAGTCCTCGATCCCGCGGACGTCCTCCGGCGAGAGCCCGTGGTCGGCGCGGAGCAGGCCCGGAGGTTGCTTTTGCTCGTCGCCCTGCGCCACCACGCGCACCTTAGCCGGGTCTTCGCGGCGGGCAGCCGCGCCGGCCGCCTCAGTGGCCGCCGGTCCCGAGCTGCACGGCCTTCACGACGAGGAGCAGGACCGCCACCCCGAGGTAGATGCTGAGGGTCCACATCGCCGCCGTGCGGCCCCGCGACCAGACCGGCCGTTCGAGGAGGGCGAGCTGTGGCATGCGCCAGGTCTCGCGCCGCACGCCCGGACTCGAGCCGGCCTGCCTCCGCGCGCCGGGCCGAGTCACGGCGTTTGGCCCTCCTGGCCGGGCAGCAGCAGCCACACGCACATGGCAAGGAAGCCGACGACCACGAGGACCCCGAGCACGAACGCCAGTGAGGTCACGTCGATGTTGGGGAATACCGTCGTCGCCATCAAGATGAGCGACAGTGCCACCAGGACCCCGATGATCAGGCCGGCCAGCAGGTTGAGCCAGGTGCGGTTGATCCAGGGCCCGAGCACCTGCTTGTCGTTGCAGAGCAGCAGCAAGAACACGGTCGCGCTGGGCAGGAGCACACCGGCCAGAGCCTGCACGGCCGTCGTGATCAGACCGAGGGGCGCATGAGGGATGAGGACGATGCCCGCCGCCACGACAACCAGCGCGCTGAACATGAGGTAGAACTGCTTCGCGTCGGCGAGGGTGCGGTGCAGCGAGTGGCGTATCCCGAAGATGTCACCGAAGGCATAGGACGTCGACAACGTCACCGCCGCCGCCCCGATGATCGAGGCATTGAGCAGCACGAGGGCGTACAGCGGCCCCGTGCCATGGCCGACGTAGCGCTCGAGGCCGGCGGCCACGTCCTGGGCGTTGGTGAAACGGCCCGCGAGGGGCGTGTGCCGGAAGGCGAAGGCTGCGGTGATGACGAGCGCCGAGGCGGCCACCACGACCACGATCGAGCCGATGGCGGTGTCGGTCCGCTCGTAGTTGATCCATCTCGGGGTGATGCGCTTGTCCACGATGTTGGACTGCTGGAAGAACAGCTGCCAGGGGGCGACCGTCGTCCCGACGATGGCGATTATCAACAGCACCGCCGCCGAGCTCAACCCTCCCCGGGCCCCGGGAACGAGGAACCCGTGAATGATCGGGCCGGCGTGCGGGTGGACCAGGATCACGAGAGGGATGGCGAGGAAGTTCACGACGACGAAGACGAACATGAAGCGTTCCCAGATGCGGAAGCTCCCGCTCGCGGTTATGGCGATCAGCCCCACCGCCGCGATCGGGACCGAGATGTAGGCCGATATGCCGAAATAGCCGAGGGCGAGGCTGACGCCGATGAACTCGGTCGTGATCGTGAGGAAGTTCAGCACGAACAGGTCGCCCACCGAGAAGGCCGCCCAGAACTTGCCGAACCGCTCCCTGATCAGCCGGGCGTGGCCGACGCCGGTGACCGCGCCCAGGCGGACCACCATCTCCTGGTTGACGATGAGCACCGGGATCAGCAGCGGCAGGGTCCAAAGCAGGCTGAGGCCGTACTTCTGCCCGGCCTGGGAGTACGTGGCGACGCCACCGGCGTCGTTGTCGCCCACCATGACGATCAGTCCCGGGCCGATGATGGCCAGCAGCGTGACGACCTTCTTCCACCAGGAGCGCCGGGCGGCGACGTCGTGCTCCCCGATCGTTCCGAAGGCGCCTTGGATGTCGCCCACGTGCGCGCTGTCGAGGACAGCCGAGGTCTCGTGCCAGTTCTCCTCGGGTGCGGTGTCGCCGGGCGTGCCGCGGTCGTCTTCGGACGCGTCATCGTCGCCGAAGGGCGGGTCCTCTGGCATCTCGTCGTCGCCTGGAGGCAGGTTTTCGACCATGTGACCTCTCGCGCCGGCATCGGCGTAGTGGGTGTGCGTGGGCGTTGTCAGTTGCGCACGCGCACCAGAGGTCGACAGGCCTCAGCGGAGCAGTAGCTCCCCTTCGGCAGCGCGCGCGAGAAGTTGGTGGGGTAACCAACCGTCGGTACTCAGCGGTGCTCCGTTTCCTGACCCATCGTCAACCTGCCCTGGGCGAGTGGCGCCGGCGGGTACCGGCCTCAGCCCGGCTTGAGCCGGATGCACTCTGCCCACCGTCTCCGGAGAAGGCGTGGCTGCTTGCGGCCACAATCCTAGTCGTCCCGGCCCGCGTCCGGTCCAGAAGAGGCGGGACCCGGGGAGATTCCGCCGCGCCGGCGTCACTCGTCGGCCGTGGTCATCCCGAAGTCGCGGCGCCAGCCTTGCGGCAAGAGGAGCTCGAGGACGTCGTCGACGGTCACGACACCGATCATCTTGTGGTCGTCGTCGATCACCGGAGCGGCGGAGAGGTTGAAGTCGGACATCTTCCGGACGATGGCGTGCAGGTCGAAGTCGGCCTTGACGGCTACGGGGTCCATGTCGGCGACCTCGCCGACGCGCGCCGCCGAGGGGCTCTTCAGCAGCCTGACGACAGACGCCGTGCCGGTCAGGCGACCCTCTTCATCGGTCGTGTAGATGATCCCGAGCGCCTCGGGCGCGACGGGGCTGCGGCGTATCTCCTCGATCGCCTCGGAGACGAGCGTATGGCCGGGAAGGGCGAGGAACTCGGGGCTCATGAGGCCGCCTGCCGTCTCGGGGTTGTAGCTGAGCAGCGCCCGGACCTTCGCCTGGTCGGGCTGGGGCAGGGCCTCGAGGACCGACAGCCGGCGCTCCTGGTCGAGATCGGCGATCAGGTCGGCGGCATCGTCGGGCGCCATGGTCGCCAGCAACCGGGCAGCGTCCTTGTCCGAACGGGTTGTCAGGAACTCGAGCTGGTGCTCGGTGTCGAGCTCCTCGAACACGTCCGCCTCGAGCTCGAGATCCTGCCCGACGGCGTTGATGATCTCCTCGCCCTCTTCGTGCGAGGCCGCCTCGACGAGGTCCGCGATCTGGGCCGGGTGCAGGCGCGCCAGCTTGCGGTAGGGGATCCGCAGGCCGGCCGAGGGCACGTGGGCCACGAACGGCTGGATGCTCTCCCAGTCGACGATCGCTTTCGGCCCGATGCGCTGGGCGAGCATGCGGGGGAGCAGCCTGCGCAGCACCGGCCGGCTCGTCGGGTCGACGCCGATGACTTCCAGGGAGCCGTCCACGAGCGCCAGCTCGATCTCGTTCGCCCGGATGAGCCGGGCCCCGACGATGTTGATCAGATGCCTGGCCGACAGGTCCTTGGCGAGGAGCAGCTCGCCCGGCCGGCGCTCGAATCGGGCGAGGTTGAGCGTCTCGCCCTGGAGCTGGACGCATCCCGTGCGGACGGTGCCCACCATCGACATCGGCACGAAGAGCTCCCGCCGGCCGATCGTCGCCAGGATCCCGTTGACGGTGGGATGCACCTGCTCGCCGGGGCGCACGATCACGTCCTCGACCCGGCCGATCTTCTCCCCGTCGCTGCCGAGCAGCGGGCTTCGGACGATGCCGGAAAGATGGATGATGTCAGCTGCCATCAGGATGGGACCCTGCGCGATCGGCACACGGCGATCCGCACACCTCCATAGTAGTGAAGACGCGGCCGGGCCGGAAGAGGCCTGGGAGCCGGCTGTCCGGCCGCCGGCCTCCTTGCGTATCGCGGCGGCGGGGGAGAGGCTGTTCGACTATGTCGCAGCCGATCCAGGCCCGGATCCCGGCGGGCCGGCCCCGATCCTGGCAGGGCCGGCCCGGCCTTGCGCATTGCGTTCCTCGTCTACCGGGGCAATCCGCGTTGTGGCGGCCAAGGCGTCTACACGCGCCACCTGACCCGCGAGCTGGCCGCGCTGGGACATTCGGTGACGGTGTTCTCGGGGCCGCCCTATCCGGACCTCGACGATCCGGTCGAGCTCGTGAAGGTCGCGAGCCTGGACCTCTACCGGGAGCCCGACCCGTTTCGCGTCCCGCGCCTTCGCGAGTTCACCTCTGCGACAGACGTGCTCGAGTTCGCGCTCATGTGCACGGCGGGCTTCCCCGAGCCGCTCACCTTCAGCCTGAGAGCGCGTCGCTTGCTGGCGGCGAGGGCCGCAGACTTCGACCTCGTGCACGACAACCAGAGCCTTGGGCGGGGCATCGCCGGCATGATGAGAGACGGCTGGCCCGTGCTCGCCACGATCCACCATCCCATCACCGTCGATCGCGACCTCGACCTCGCCCACGCCGAGGGTTGGCAGCGGCGCCTCAGCTTGCGGCGCTGGTACGGCTTCGTCGGGATGCAGGCGCGGGTGGCGCAGGCCATGTCCCGCGTCGTGACCGTCTCGGAGTCTTCCCGGCGCGACATCGCCGACCAGCTCGGGGTGAGTCTCGAGCGCATCGCCGTGGTACCGGTCGGTGTCGACAGCTCGGTCTTCAGGCCCATGCCGGCGGTGCGCAAGGTGCCGGGCAGGATCATGACCACGGCGAGCTCCGACGTGCCCATGAAAGGGCTCCTTCCGCTCCTCGAGGCGCTCGCGAAGCTGCGCCTCGATCACGAGGACGCCCATCTCGTGGTCGTGGGGCGCTTGAGAGACGGCAGCACGATTCCCGCCGCGCTCGAGCGGCTCGGGCTCGGGGGTGCCGTCCGCTTCGTCTCGGGCGTGAGCGACCAGTCGATCGTCGACCTCTACGCCGAGGCCCAGCTCGCCGTCGTGCCCTCGCTCTACGAGGGGTTCTCGCTGCCGGCGATCGAGGCGATGGCGTGTGGCGTCCCCCTCGTCGCGACGACGGGGGGCGCCCTGCCCGAGGTTGCCGGTCCGAGCGGTGACTCGGCCCTGCTCGTCGCGCCCGGCGATCCGGATGCCCTCGCCCAGGCCGTGTCGAGGCTCCTCGGCGACGAGTCGCTTCGCCTGCGCCTCGGTGCCGCCGGCCGGCGGCGCGTGGCGGAACGCTTCACCTGGCCCGTGACGGCTCGTGCCACAGCCGAGCAGTACTACGAGCTGCTTGGCGTGCTGACTGTCGACTTCGGCCGTCTCGGGCTGCGGCCGGCCGATCGGGTCCTGGACCTCGGTTGCGGCGCGGGGCGGCATGCCTTCGAATGCCTGCGCCGGGGGGCGGTGGTCATCGCGCTCGACGCCGATCCTCTCGAGCTCAAGGGAGTCTGCGGCCTCATGGCGGCGATGGCCGATGCCGGGGAGGTTCCGCCGAGCGGAGCGGGAGCGGGCGTGAGAGGTGACGCGTCTGCAGCTGCCGTTTCCCGACGGGGTGTTCGACAAGGTCATCTGCGCCGAGGTGCTCGAGCACCTGCCGGACGACGCCGCGGCGATGGCGGAGCTGGCCAGGGTGCTGCGTCCCGGCGGCCTCCTCGCCGTCAGCGTGCCGCGCTATGGGCCGAGATGGTCAACTGGGCGCTCTCCGAGCGCTACCACAACGTGGACGGGGGCCACGTGCGGATCTACCGCCGCCGCCAGCTGAAGGAGCGTTTCGAGGCAGCAGGCATGGAGCTCGTGGCCACGCATCACGCCCACGCCCTGCACAGCCCGTACTGGTGGCTCCGCTGCCTGGTCGGGGTCGACAACGACCGCTGCGCCGCAGTCCGCGCCTACCACGGGCTGCTCGTCTGGGACATCACGGCCGCCACCCCTTTCACCCGCGTTCCCGAGAGGATCCTCAACCCGGTGCTGGGCAAGAGCCTCGTCGCCTACCTGCGGCACCTCGCGAGATGATGACCCCTCCTCGCCTGGGCGCGGGGCGCATCGCAGAGACGGTCGAGTCGATCCGGGCCGTCCAGCTGCGAAACGGCATGATCCCCTGGTTCAGCGGTGGCCACGGTGACCCGTGGAACCACGTCGAGGCCGCCATGGCGCTCACCGTCGGCGGAGCCGTCGCCGAGGCCGAGCGCGCCTTCGAGTGGCTGATGGCGACCCAGCGCCCCGACGGCGCCTGGCACACCTACTACCTCGCGGACGGCCAGGTCGAAGAGCCGCGGCTCGACACCAACGTCTGCGCCTACGTGGCGACCGGGGTGTGGCACCACTTTCTCTCGACGGGCGATGCCGGTCACCTGGAGGGTCTCTGGGAGACGGTCGAGAGGGCCATCGGCTTCGCACTCGCCTGGCAGCGTCCCGGCGGCGAGCTCGTCTGGTCCGTCGACCCCGACGGGACGCCGGGGCGCTACGGCCTGTTGTCCGGGTCGTCCTCGGCCTACCTCAGCCTCCGTTGCGCCATCGCCTGTGCCCTCGAGCTCGGTCTCGAGCGGCCTGACTGGGAGCTTGCCGCCGGCCGGCTCCGCCAGGCGATCGCCCGCGGGTCCGACGGCCTGGCCCGAAAGGACCGTTCGCCATGGACTGGTACTACCCGGTTCTCGTGGGCGCGCTCGACCCGGGTCCGGCGCAAGAGCGCCTCGAAGAGCGTTGGGACGAGTTCGTGATCGAGGGCTGCGGGGTCCGCTGCGTCTCGGACAAACCGTGGGTGACGGCCGCCGAGACGGCCGAGTGCGCCATGGCGCTGCTGAGCATCGGCCGGGGAGACCTGGCTGGGCGCCTGCTGGAGTGGATCGGCCAGCACCGCCGCCCGGACGGTTCCTACCTGACCGGGATCGTCTACCCGCAGCGTTCCACCTTCCCGACCGGGGAGTGCTCGAGCTACAGCGCAGCCGCCGTCGTGCTGGCCGAGGACGCCCTGGCGGGACTCAGCCCGGCTGCTCAGCTGTTCGCCGGCCGGTCGCTCCCCCGGGGCCTGGAGCTCGACTCGACCGCCGCGGTCACGCGTCTGAGCACGCGAAGGCTTCCCCTGTCCGCCTCCGGCACCTGCGCGAACTCCCCCGAGGCGAGCGCCCGCGCGTAGATCTCGAACGGCGGGCGGCCCCCGTCGGCCGGGTCCTCGAAGACGTCGTGGATCAAGAGCCAGCCGCCTTCGGCGACGTGCGGGGCCCAGCCGAGGTAGTCCGCCAGGGCGGGCGCCTCGCCATGGCCGCCGTCGATGAACACCAGACCGGCGTCCAGCCGCAATCGCGCCGCCACGTCGGGCGAGTCACCGACCACCGCGACGGCCAGGTCCTCGGCGCCGGCGAGCTCGACCGCTCTTCTCCAGAACGGCAGCGTGTCGATCCGGCCCGTGTCGGGGTCGACGAGGCCGGCGTCGTGGTACTCCCAGCCGACCTGGTTCTCCTCCGAACCGCGGTGGTGGTCGACGCTGAAGATGAGCGCAGGCCCGGCGCCCCTCTCGAGAGCGCGGGCGACGCCTGAGGCCAGGTAAAGAGTCGACCGGCCGCACCAGGCGCCTATCTCGACGATCGAGGCGAAGCCTGCGCCCGTGGCGCGCTCGGCGACGCGCCGCGAGCGCCAGGCCCTCGTCGTCAGGCATGAACCCCTTCGTGGTCCTCGCCGCCGCCAGCAGGCGCTCTGACCTCTTTCCGGGGCTCACCGGTCCTCCCGGCGCCGGCACGGCCACCTCAGCCGGTGGCGATGCCGACGAGCGAGTACGCACCGAAGCCCAACAGGGCGACGCCCGAGATTCGCCTCACGACGGCGAGGGGCACGAAGCGGGTGATCGTGCGCCCGGCCAGCACGCCGCAGACCGACACCAGGGCAAAGCCGGCCGCCGCGCCCGAGAAGACCGCCGCCCCGTCCCGGTACCGCGCGGCCAGGTTCGCTATCAGGACCTGGGTGATGTCCCCGAACTCGGCCAGGGCCACCACTCCGAAGGTGATGGCGGTGACACGCCAGAAGCTGGGACCTCCGCCGGCCAGAGCCTTTTCCTCCCCGGAGGCGAGGATCTCGCCCCGCTCCTGTGCGGCGCGCTCGCTCGTCGCCAGCAGGTAGACCGCTCCCCCGACGAACAGCGCCGCGACGACCGAGCGCACCGCCACCTTCGGCAGGAGGGTGAGCAGGCCGCCTGCCACCACGGCCAGGCCCGCCTGCAGGACGAGAGCCGACACCGCGCCCACCCAGACCGGCAAGGGGCGGTGGCGCGACGAGAGGACCAGGCACGAGATGAACGTCTTGTCAGGCAGCTCCGCCGGGATGACGAGCGCGAACGTCGTCGCCGCGACGGCAAGGTTCACAGGCGCCCCCGAGGCTCATGCCTTGAGAAGCAGGGCCCGCAGGTACGGGCGTTGCTGCAGCACGAAGCGGACGTTCACCGCCAGGCGCTCGAGGCTTTGGTCAACCGGCCGCTGCTGTCCGCCGAGGCGGTGCGCCGCCAGGAAGGCGCCGACGTCGCGGGCGAGCCTCGGGGTGCCGTCGGGGTCCAGCCGGCAAAGGCGCGAGACCTCGATCATCCGCGGGATCGAGTTGGCCGGGTAGAGATGCAGGAGCTCGGCCCAGTGGCCGGCGACGAATTCCCAGACCACCGGGCCGACGGCCCGGTTGGTGAGGAGCTTGCGCAAGAGGTAGGGAGCGTCCTGGGTCCGGATCTCGCCCAGGCACAGCTCGCAGGTCCGGGCCGCCAGCCCGGCATCTTGGACATAGCTGAGGGAGTCGAGGTAGCGCTGCTCCTCGAGCGGGTCGGCCGGGGAGCGGAAACCTGAGAGCAGCGACTCGTACTCGGCCGGCCCTGCCGTGGTCGCTACGACGTGGAGCACCGCCGACGCGATGTCGACGTCCAGCGCGCCTTGCTGGCCGAGGGCGGCGAACCTGTCCCGGCTCAAGGCCCGCACGATCGGGTCGCCACCGGTCGTGCCGAGTGCGCCGATGAGGATCGAGCGCCGGCGGGGGGCGTCGTTGTCGTCGTCGGGACGGGGATCCCACCCGACGCGCCCGAGCTCGGGCCCGAGCAGGGACTGGACGAAGTCCTGCAGGACGCCGCGGTCGGCATCGGCGACCGCGAAGTCCAGCAGGCTCAGCGCGCCCGCGACCATCCCCCACACGCTCGGGTCCGTCTCGCCTTCGAGGCGCCGGATGAGGAAGAGGAACTGTTCGAGGGGGACCGAGCCCGCCAGCGCGCAGGCCCATGTGTCGGCCACGAGTTTGAAGCGCTCGAGCGGCTCGAGCCGGCCGAACCCCGTGAGGATGTCGGCGAGGAGACCGTTGTCGTAGCGCAACCTGTAGACGCCGCTGCCGCCCACGTTGACGACGAGCATCCCGTTGCCCGCCGGCACGCGGAGGGGCTCGTCGCGCAGCAGCTCGTAGCGGGGCTCGAGGCCGGCCGCCTCACCGTCCGAAGGCCTGCGTTCGAGCGACACAGGGACCAGCCAGTCAGAGCCGATGGCGCTAGGGGGCGAACCGACCGGCCGGTCGTTCTCGGGCAGATAGGAGAACGGCGTCTGTTCGATCAAGACCTCGTGCCCGCGGGCGCGAGCGGTCACCAGGGGATGGCCGCCCTGGCGGATCCAGGAGTCCATGAGCGCCCGGATGGGCTTGCCCCCGGCGGAGGACTCGATGGCGTCCCACAGGTCCGTCGTCTCGGTGTTGCCGTACCGGTGGGTGCGCAGGTAGCGGCGGACGCCGTCACGGAAGCTGTCCGTGCCGAGATACTGCTCGAGCATCCGGAGCAGGCTGGCGCCCTTCTCATATGTGAGGGGGTCGAACATCGACTCCACCTCACCCGGGGTGCTGACGGGGAACTCGATGGGACGCGTCGAGTGGAGCCCGTCTATGGCGAGCGCCATCTCCCGGTCGCGGCTGAACGAGACCCAGCACTCGTACTCGGGCTTGAAGTCGTCCAGGCTGCAAAGGGCCATGTAGGTGGCGAACGACTCGTTCAACCAGACGCCGTTCCACCAGCTCATCGTCACGAGGTCGCCGAACCACATGTGGGCGAGCTCGTGGCCGATCACCGAGGCGATGTTCTGGAGCTCGTGGCGAGCCGAGCGGGCGGGGTCGGTCAGGAGCTCGACCTCGCGGAAGGTGATGCAGCCGAGGTTCTCCATCGCCCCGAAGGCGAAGTCGGGGATGGCGACGAGGTCGAGCTTGTCACCCGGGTAAGGCTGTTCGAAGTACCCGGCGAAGAACCGCAGGGCATGTCGCGCGGCCTCGATGGCGAAGGACGTCAGCCCCTCCTGGCCGGCCATGTGCACGACACGGAGGTCGATGCCGTCGACCTCGACCGGATCGGTGGCGACCAGCGGACCGACGACGAAGGCGACGAGGTAGGTCGACATCGGGATCGTGTCGGCGAACACGACCCGCCGCTTGCCGCCCGGAAGCGGCGTCGAGGACTTCTCCGCCGCGTTCGAGATCGCCAGCAGCTCGGCGTCGACGTCGAGCACGACCGAGAACACCGCTTTTCTGTCCGGCTCGTCCCAGCAGGGGAACGCCCGTCTCGCGTCCGTCGACTCGAACTGGGTCACCGCGAGGACCTGGTCTTTGCCCTTCGCGTCGCGGAACGAGCTGCGGTAGAAGCCGCGGAGCTTGTCGTTCAGCACGCCTTCGAAGTCGCACTCGAGCACGCACGGGCCGGGAAGTATCTGGCGCGCGGCGTTGAAGCTGACCCGCTCGAGGCCCTCGTCGAAGGAGATCTCGAGGTCCACCGGACCGGGCGAGCCGCCCGGCCAGCTCAGCTTGGCGTTGGCGATCGAAAGCTCGGCCGCGTTGCAGACGATGGAGCTCGTGGGCGCCGCGACCTCGAGCTCGATCCTCTCGTGGCCGACGAACCGCGCGGCAGCGAGGTCGGGAGCGATGGTGAGCTCGTAGCGTGTGGGCACGACATCGCGTGGAAGGCGGAAGTCAGAATCGTCTGCTTTGGGGGTCACGAACCTCCAAGATTACTCGTCCGGGCATTTGCACCCGCTACGGTCGGGTCTCGTGCCCGAGCCCACATCGACCCGACTCGCCTCGAGCGTCCCCGGCAACCCGCCCGGCGGCGAGACGCACGGAGGTCGTCTGCATCGGCCACGCCATCGTCGATCGGCTCGCACACGTGGACGCGGCCACGGTCCTCGCCTCCGGCGTCGAGCCCGAATCGATGACACTCGTGGACGCACCGAAGGTCGCGAGGATCCTCGAGCTCGTCACCGGCTGGGTGCAGGTTGCCGGCGGATCGGCGGCCAATACGGCGGCCGGGCTGGCGTCCTTGGGAGACAGCCCCACCTTTGTGGGCTCTGTTGCCGACGACCTGCTCGGCGAGGGCTATGAGCGCGACCTCTGCGCTCTCGGCGTGCGCTGCGTGCTCGGCCACATCGAGTCCGGCCCGCCCACCGGCCAGTGCCTCGTGATGGTCACCGCCGACTCGGGGCGCACGATGGCGACGCATCTCGGCGCCGGCGTCGTCATCGGCTGCGAAGCCGTCGAACGGGCCGAGATCGCCTCGGCGGCGGCCGTGTACGTCGAGGGCTATGTGCTCGACTCGCCCGGGACGCTCGAAGCAGTGGAGCTCGCCATCGAACAGGCGCGGTCCTCGGGCGTGCTCGTCGCCTTGAGCCTGTCGGATCCGTTTCTCGTCGAACGCCACGCCGAAGCCCTGGCCGAGCTCCTCGGCAGAGTCGACCTGCTCTTCGCGAACGAGGAGGAGGCGAGGCGCTTCACAGGCGCTGCCGACCTGCCGGGGGCGCTGGGCGCCCTGGAGCGACCGGGCCTCGTGGCCGCGGTGACCCTCGGAGCAAAAGGCGCCGTGCTGATGGACGGCACACGCCGGGCACGCGTCGAGGCGTGGTCGGTCGGCCCTGTCGACGACACGACCGGAGCCGGCGACCTCTTCGCCGCCGGCGTCCTGCACGGCATCGTCCACGGTGCCCCCCTCGAGGTGGCCGGCCGCCTCGGGGCCCTGGCGGCGGCCGAGATCGTCTCGCATCTCGGGGCTCAGCCGAACGTCTCGCTGAAGTCGCTGGCGGCTGGGAGAGGGCTCGTGAGGCCCTTCTAGCCGGCACCGTTCAGACCCGGTCGGTGTCCTCGTCCGGTGGCAGGAACGCCAAGTCGAGGTCCGCGAGCCGTACGAGTGCCGAGGCGACCCAACGCGCCAGAGCGGCGACCTGGCCGTCGAGCTTGGTCGGATCGTCCAAGAGCGGCTCCTCGAGGCGGATGCTGCCTTGGTAGGCGACCTCGATCGCGCAGGCGGGGGCGGCGGAAGCCTGCTCGTAGAGCTGCTCGACCATCGGACCGGACTGCTCGAGGCGCTCGGACCCGAACTCCGGCGGCTCACCCGCGAGCGCGGCGAGAACGAGGGCCGGGTCGGGCACCCCGGCAAGGCGCTGCACGCGGAGGGCGATCTCGACGATGAGCTCCGGCGGTTCCGCGGGAGGCTCGCCGATGGACCACGACCGGTAGGCGCTCTGGCTCCATGTCGGCCAGTCGAGGCTCAGGTCCGCCCTCACGCGAGGTGGGCTGTCCTCCCCCGGCAGGCTGTAGGAGGTCTCGAAGGCGACGTCCCCGAGGAAGACGTCGATCTGGAACCGCTCCTCGACGGCCTGCTGCTCCAACAGCGCGCCCTCGAAGGCTTCGCGGAGGGCCGCGATCACGTCGAAGAGGATGTGATCGATCATGGCCAGCCCGAGGCTACCCGTCAGCCGGGCGGCAGGCGTACTCAGCTGGTAGACAGCATTCGTGGCCGACAACGCCTGGCTCGAGCGGCGGGTGATCGCCTATGCCCACCAGGGCGGGGCGAAGGAGGCCCCGTCCAGCACCCTGCACGCCATCGGCCAGGCGCTCGAGCATGGAGCCACCGGGATCGAGCTCGACGTCCATGCCACCCGTGACGGCCACGTGGTCGTTTGCCACGACCCGACCCTCGACCGCACCACCAACGCCACCGGCAAGATCGCCGAGGTCGACCTCAAAGGCCTGCGGGAGCTCGACAACGCCTATTGGTTCTGTCCGGGTGAGGACGCCGTCAAGGGGCGTCCGGACGCCGACTACGTGCTGAGGGGCCGAGCGCCGGCGGACCGCGACCTCGGCATCGCGACGCTCTCGGAGGTGCTGGAGGGCTTTCCCGGCGTCGTCTTGAACCTCGACATAAAGCGGACGGCACCGGAGGTGCCGGGGTACGAGAAGGCCCTGGCGCGTGAGCTTGCAGAGCACGGCCGCACCGACGACGTGATCGTGGCGTCGTTCTCCGACTCGGCCACGGCGGAGTTCGCGAAGTGGGCGCCCGAGGTGGGCATCGCGGCGGGCACGGAGGCGACGACGGAGTTCTACCGCAGGCTGCAGGCCGGTGAGCCCCCCCAGGACGACATCGGGCGCTACGTCGCGCTCCAGCCACCGTCGCGCCTCGGTCCCCTCACGGTCGTGGACCAGAGGTTCGTCGACGCGGCGCACTCGTGCGGGCTCGCCGTCCACGTATGGACCATCGACGACCCGCTGGAGATGGAACAGCTCGTCGGGCTCGGCGTGGACGGGATCATCTCGGACAAGCCGAGCGTGCTCTCGGCCGTGCTCGGCCGGCTCGGAGTGAACTGGAAGCGGTGACCGTCAGCGGCCGCAGTTCGGCTTCTTGCCGTGGTTGGCCTTCTTCTTCTTGCGCAGCTTGCGCTTCACAGTTCGTTTGGACACAAACGGGACAGTGTAGTGGCTTCTACGCTGGCACTTTTTTGCCACGTCCGCCCGGGCGTTCGGTAGCGTTGAGCGACACGGGACCTGGGCTGCGACGGGGATGGGCAAATGGCATGGCTGTTGCGTAACGGCGAGGTGCTCGCAAGCCTCGATGTCGCCTCGTCGGTCGTGGCCAAGTCGCGCGGCCTGCTGGGCAAGAAGGGCTACGACGGCGCGATGCTGCTCCGCGGCACCCGCTCGGTGCACACGATCGGGATGCGCTTTGCCATCGACGTCGCCTTCCTGGCCGACGACCTCCGAGTGGTCGCGACGGTCACCCTGAAGCCCCAACGGGTCGCGCTCCCGCGACGCGGCACCCGTTCGGTGCTCGAGGCGGAGGCCGGTGCCTTCGAGCGGTGGGGGCTCTCCCCGGGCGACCTGCTGGAGATCAAGGGGTGACGACCGGGCCCCCGGGCCGCGGCGCCCGAGTCGTCCGCGGCTCGGCCGGGGAGGCGACCGTGGGCACCGGTCGCGAAGCGGAGAAGCCTTGGGTCGCGGGCGAGCTGAGCATCGTCGCGACCCCGATCGGCAACATAGGAGACCTCTCCCCGAGAGCTGCTGCCTGTATCCAAGAGGCCGACGTCTTGTGCTGCGAGGACACCCGTCACACGGGCCAGCTGCTGGCACGGCTCGGTCTCAGGGCGGCGCGTCTGTTGTCGGTGCACGCGCACAACGAGAGCGAACGGGTCCCGGAGGTGCTCGAGATCCTCGGCCGGGGCGCCAAGGTCGCCCTCGTGTCCGACGCGGGCACGCCCGCCATCTCCGACCCGGGCGAGCTGCTGATCTCGGCGGCCATCGAGGCCGGCCACAAGGTCACGACCGTGCCCGGGCCGTCGGCGGCCGTGAGCGCCCTCGTGGTGGCGGGCCTCGGTACCGCACGCTGGCGTTTCGAGGGCTTCCTGCCGAGAAGGGGGCCGCAGCGCGCCGGGCGCCTCGCCGAGATCGCCGCGGCTTTGCACCCGAGCGTCATCTACGAGGCACCTTCGCGGGTCGGTTCCACGCTGGCGGACCTCGCCGGGGCATGCGGGGCCGACCGCGAGGGTCGCGGTGTGCCGCGAGCTCACGAAGCGCTTCGAGGAGACGTGGCACGGGACCTTGGCCGGGGCTTGCGAGCGGAGCCTCGAGGTCCCGCCGCGCGGCGAGCACGTGCTCGTCGTCGCGCGGCGCCCGCCCCGGCGGCGCAGCCGCTGCCGAGCGAAGAGGAGGTCCGCGCCGCGGTCGAGAGGCGGATGTCGGCGGGGGCGAGCCGCCGGCAGGCCGCGAACGAGGTCGCCGCCGGCCTCGGCATCTCGAAGCGCTACGCCTACGAGTCCTCGCTCAACCACGGCGACCGGTAGCTTGGAGGCAGTGCAAGGCCGTTTCTTCCTGACCACCCCCATCTACTACGTCAACGACGCCCCCCATCTCGGAACGGCGTACTCGACGGTCAACGCCGACGCGCTCGCGCGCTGGCACCGGCTGGTCGGCGACGACACCTGGCTGCTCACCGGCACCGACGAGCACGGCCTGAAGATGGCCCGCGCCGCTCAGGAGCAGGGCGTCTCCCCGCAGGACTGGGTCGACCGGGTGAGCCGGCGCTACGTCGACTCCTGGGCCGCCCTCGAGGTCAGCAACGACGACTTCATCCGCACGACCGAGCCCCGTCACATCGCGAGCGTGCAGCGGTTCATGCAGGCGATCTACGACAACGGCTACATGCACAAAGGCCTGTACGAGGGCTGGTACTGCGTGTCGTGCGAGGCCTACTACCCCGAGAGCGACCTGCTCGAGGGCCAGCTCTGCCCGGTGCACGAGCGCCCGGTGGAGTGGCTCACCGAGGAGAACTGGTTCTTCGAGCTCTCCCGCTTCGAACAGCCCCTCCTCCAGTGGTACGGGGAGCACCCCGAGGCGATCTTCCCCGAGTCCCGGCGCAACGAGGCGCTCGGGATCATAAAGGGCGGCCTGCAGGACATCTCGATCACGAGGACCTCGATCGACTGGGGCATACCCGTGCCCTGGGACGACGAGCACGTCGTGTACGTCTGGTACGACGCCTTGATCAACTACATCACCGCCATCGGCTACGGCGAGGACGAAGGGCGGTTCGAGAACTGGTGGCCGGCCGTGCACCATCTCCTCGGCAAGGACATCATCCGCTTCCACTGCGTCTGGTGGCCGGCGATGTGCATGGCCGCCGGGATCGACCCCCCGGCCCGCTACATCGTCCACGGGTGGCTGCTCGTCGGCGGGGAGAAGATGTCCAAGACCCGGCTGAACCAGATCGACCCGGTCGAGCTCGCCGAACGACATCGGCGTCGATCCCCTCCGCTACCACCTGGTCCGCGACGTCGTGCTCGGCTCGGACGGGGACTTCACCTACGAAGGGCTCATCTCCAGGTACAACTCGGACCTCGCCAACAACCTGGGCAATCTCCTGGCGCGGGTCGCAGCGGTGGTCGGCGGGCAAGTGCGACGGGATCGGCCCGAGCCCGAGCCCGGCCGCGCCCGGTGTGCGCCTCGAGCGAGGTCGCCACAGAGGCGGTGTCCGCCTGGCGGGAGGCTTGGGCGCGCTTTGCCGGTCACGACGCTCTCGAGGCGACGTGGCGCCTCGTCCGGGCGGCGAACGGCGAGCTCGAGGCCGTCGAGCCGTGGAAGCTGGAGCCGGGCCAGGCGGTCCGCGACGTGCTCGGCGACGCCCTCGAGGCGCTCCGCATCGTGGCGGTGCTCGTCTCACCCGTGATGCCGTCGGTGGCGACCGAGCTGTGGCGCCGGATCGGTCTTGCCGGCCGGCCGGACGCACCCGGGACGGCGGCCGCGAACGGCAGCCTCGAGTGGGGCGGCTACCCGGGCGGGCTCCCCGTGACAAAGGGTGCGCCGCTCTTCCCGCGACGCAGCGCAGACAGCTGAAGGAAAGAGGAGACGTGGACGAGTCCGGAGACCTGAACCCGCAGAACAAGGGCTCCTGGTTGCGGCGCCGCGGCACGGGCCGCGGCTCCCAGGCCAGAGGAAGCGAGACGACCGGCGGCTCGGCACCCGGACAGGCGGGCCAGCCCCCGGCATCCGGCGACTCGTCGCTGCCGGCTGCCATCTGGACCGACAGCCACTGCCACCTGCAGGACGACCCCGATCCCGCCGAGACCGTGGCGCAGGCGCGCAGGGCCAGAGTCGGGCGGATGATATGTGTCGGCACCGACGACGCCTCGTCGCGTCGCGCCGTGGCGCTGGCCGACGAGCTGTCGGCAAGCCGCTCCTCGGCCCCGTCCGCCGGCGGGCCCTCCCCTTTGAGCCGGGGCGCCGAGATCTGGGCAACGGTGGGCCTGCACCCCCATGATTCCAAGGCAGGGCTGGACTCGGTGCTCGAGCTCCTCGCCGAGCTGGCGACACCTGAGGGTTTTCGCCGCTCGCGCGTCGTCGCCATCGGCGAGTGCGGGCTCGACTTCCACTACGACAGCTCGCCCGCGCCGTCCAGCGCGACGTCTTCGCCGCCCAGGTCGCCACGGCGAACCTGCACAACCTGGCTCTCGTCATCCACACGCGGGAGGCATGGGAGGAGACCTTCTCCGTCCTCGAGCAAGAGGGCGTGCCGCGCCGGACCGTCTTCCACTGCTTCACGGGCGGAGAGCAGGAGGCCAAGCAGTGCCTTCGGATAGGGGCGTTCCTGTCCTTCAGCGGTATCGTGACGTTCGCGAACGCGGAGGAGCTGCGGCAGGTCGTCGTCCACTGCCCGCTCGACAGCCTGCTCATCGAGACGGACTCGCCCTTCCTCACCCCCGTGCCCCATCGCGGGCGCCGCAACAGCCCGAGCAACGTCACCCTCGTGGGCAACGCCGTCGCGGAGCTGAAGGCCTTCGAGCCGGAAGTGCTCGCCGCGGTCACCTGGATGAACGCCGACAAGGCATTCGGGCTCGGAGGCTGAGATCGCCGAGTCCTCGAGCGGCGACCCCGCGTTCTCGTCCCGGCGGCCGCCCGGCCGCGCCGAGATCGCCCGCCTCTTGAGCCAGCACGGCCTTCGCCCCTCCAAAGTCGCTCGGCCAGCACTTCGTCGTCGACCCGAACACGACCGAGCGCATCGCCCGCCTGGCGCGGGTCGGGCCAGGAGACAGGGTCGTCGAGATCGGCGCCGGTCTCGGGTCCCTCACCGTGGCACTCGCCGCCACAGGGGCCGAGGTGACGGCAGTAGAGGTCGACAGGGGCATCGTCCCGGTGCTCCGCGAGATGGTCGAGCCGCTCGGGGTCACCGTCGTCGAGGCCGACGCCATGGCCTGCGACTGGCCGGCGACGCTGGCCTCGGGTGCCTGCTGGGTGCTCGTCGCCAACCTGCCCTACAACGTGGCGACGCCGCTCGTGCTCGACCTTCTCCGGGACGTTCCCGCCATAGGCCGCATGGTCGTGATGGTCCAGCGCGAGGCGGGCGAGCGGCTCGTCGCG
The DNA here is from genome assembly GCA_963804265.1 of uncultured Acidimicrobiaceae bacterium. Taxonomy (GTDB): domain Bacteria; phylum Actinomycetota; class Acidimicrobiia; order Acidimicrobiales; family Bog-793; genus Fen-455. The sequence continues at coordinate 80,099 of CAWDPZ010000045.1, read as the reverse complement.
GCACCGGGGGAGAAGGGCTTCGGGGCGGTCTCGGTGCGGGTGGCGTACTTCGCCACCGCGGCGCTGATCGGACGCGTGCCCGCCGCGGTCTTCCTGCCCCGTCCGAGCGTCGAGTCCGTGCTGGTGGAGATCGAGCGCCGGGCGGCGCCCCTCGTCCATCCTGGCGTGGCGAGCTACGAGGAGATCGACTTGCTCTTGAGGGCCGGCTACGGCGGGCGACGCAAGATGCTCCGTCGCTCCCTCGCCGGGCTCGTCGACGATTCGATGTTCGAGGCCGCCGGGAGTCGACGGGCGGTCGAGGGCGGAGGAGCTCGACGTGGAGAAGTGGGGCAAGCTGGTCGCATGCCGCCGGTCGATCACGTCCTCGCCCCAGCCAAGCTGACGCGCTCGCTGCGGATCGTCGGCATCCGCGGTGACGGCTACCACCTGCTCGAGACGGAGATGACGAGCCTCGATCTCGCGGACGAGCTCGAGATCGAGGAGGGGGCCGAGGGGCTCGAGGTCGTCGACGAAGTGGCCTGGATCAGCGGCAGGCCCGGGGCCTCGGCGGCCCGAGCGGGAGAGGCGGACGGTCGGCCAGCGCCCGGGGCGGCGCCAGAAGGTCAGGAGAACCTGGTCGTGCGTGCCCTCGCCGCAGCCGGCCGGCGGGCCCGTGTGAGGCTGCGCAAACGCATCCCCGGGGGCGCGGGCCTCGGCGGCGGCTCGTCGGACGCGGCGGCCGTGCTCCGCTGGGCGGGTGCGCTCGACCCGGCGACGGCCGTCGGACTGGGCGCGGACGTGCCCTTTTGCGTGCTCGGCGGGAGGGCACGCGTCACGAGGGATAGGCGACGAGGTCGAGCCCCTCGACCACGAGGCCTTCACCGTCGTGCTGGTGACGCCTGGGCTCAGCGTGTCGACTCCCGCGGTCTACCGGGCATGGGACGCCCTCGGCGGTCCCCACGGGGAGTACGGGAACGACCTCGAGGAAGCCGCCCTGGCCGTCGAGCCGCGCCTTTCTTGGTGGCGCGATCTCATCTCGACGGTGGCGGGCCGGCGGCCATGCCTGGCCGGGAGCGGCGGCACCTGGTACCTCGAGCTTGCTCCGGGGGCGGCGCCGGCGCTCGTGGCCGAGATCTCCGAGGCCGTGCGGTCAGAGCACGCGACGGCCCTCGTGCTGGCCGCGGACAGCGTGCCGCGGCAGTGACCGCACCCGGCCCGCGACGATACGACGACCAGCGACGAAACGGGGACTGCGAGGGCCTGGCCGGCTGTCGGGGAGGTTTGCTACTTGCCGGCGGCGCGTCGCTGCCAGCGAGTGCGCTTCAACATCTTCTTGTGCTTCTTCTTGCGCATCCGCTTGCGGCGCTTCTTGATCAGTGATCCCATGGCTGGCGGAACGCTAGCCCAACTTGGGCAAGACTTGCCCATCGGCGGTGCGACAGCGCCCGGGCGCGGTGCGGCGCCGAGGGCCGCGGCCAGGCCCGCGCGGTGGGTCGAAGGCGGCCACTGTTGTAAAAATGCAGGCGCAGGATTCCTTCCGGGGTAGTTCAATCGGCAGAACGTCGGCCTTTGGAGCCGGATGTTGGAGGTTCGAGCCCTCCCCCCGGAGCGCTGCTAGGCCTGGCGCGCCCGGCGGACCTCCTCGGTCCACTCCTGCCCGTCGTAGTAACGGTAGTGATAGGTGCCGAGCGGGTCGAGGTGCCACGACGCCTCGGTCTCCCGGGGCCGGGGCAGCGCCTGGAGCCGCCGCTTGAGGTCGGCCCTGGTGTCGCCGCCGGCGGCGGCCATCGAGCCGTGCGGGGTCGTCGGACACCTCCCGCGTCCAGCGCTTGCCGTCGTAGAAGCGGAACCTCCTCTGCCGGGCCGGGTCCGGGTGCCAGCCCACGGCTGTCCGGCTCCGGGGCGCGCAGCAGCGGCAGCTCGCTCGCGATCCGCCTCAGCCTCTCGCGCTCTTCGGCCGTGTCGGCGATGACGCTGTCCTCGCGGTAGGCGAGAGAGAGGTCCACGACCGGTGTCGTGCGCACCGCCGCGAAGTAGAGGACCCATCCGATGGGCAGCAGCACGACGTGGATCACCCCCCAGATCGCCGGAGGAACGGCCCAGGGGGCTTTGCCCCGTTCAGAACGGAACCGGGCCGCCCGCGTCCAGCCCCAGCAGAAGAGGACCGCGGCAACGACCACGCCCCCTGCCAGAGGACCTAGCGGCGCGATGGCTGTCCATGTCCTTCCATCGGCAGCCGGCCCATGCGGGCCTTAGCCTCGGGTGCCGTCGGGCACGGCGCCGGCAGCGCCCGACGTCCAGGTCCGCCCGCCCCGGACCGGTCAGTCCAGATAGAGAGCCTCGGCGTAGCCTGTCTCCTGCCAGCCGCTCATGATGATGATGAACATCGCGAACGTCAGCACGTGGACGCCCGTGCACCACAGGCAGATCTCGTGGAGGACGATCGCCTCCTGGTAGACCAGGTACACGACCATGCCGATGCCGGCGACGGCGGCCGCCAGGCGTCCCCAGGCCAGCCAGGCGGCCTCGGAGCGCCACACGGCAGGCAGGCAGATCACGCCCATGCCCACGAAGTAGGCGAGCCCGAAGTAGGGCACCGGGACGCCGAAGATGACCGAGGACGGGCTTGTCAGCACCGCCTCGCAGTTGACGACGCCACCCGCATGGCAGATCAGAACCTGGGGCTCGTAGTGCACGATCAGGAGGTAGATCGAGATGCCGATGCCCGCGAGACAGATCGCACAAAGGGCGAGAGGCCGCCACGGCTGTCCCCGGAGGAGGGCCGGGCGGGGCTCGCTTTCGACCCGGGTCATAGCTTGAGAAGCTTGGCCGCCTGCTTGACGACCGGCATGTCGCAGACAGAACCGGGCTTTTCATGGGTCAGCTTGCAGATGGCGGCCGTGTAGTAGGTCGCACCGACCACGATCGGCTGGGCGGGCAGCGCGGCCGGGTTGCTCCCGAGGCTCTGGGCTATGTGCCCCCAGTTGAGGCTCGAGAGGATGGCCGGATTGATGAATGCCCCGTCCTCGGAGTACTTGTTGCCCATGTCGAGGAAGGGGATGCCGCCCTCGTTCGTCGAGGTCTGGAAGGGCGGGTAGTTGTACTTCGAGAAGACCTTCGCAGCGGTTCCGGTCAGGGACTCCAACGGCTCGTAGCCGTTGCAGCCCTGGATCGCCGCGGAGCTCGTCGTCGGGATGATGTCGCTGCACTGCTCGACCGCCTTGAAGGAGATGTACGGGCTCGTGTAGGTGGACCCGTGGAAGCTGAGCGTGTTCGTCTTCGGATAGATCTCCGAGGTGCTACCGGCGCCGAGGCCCGACTCGGTGATCTTGAGGCCCTTGAAGGTGCCGAAGCGGGCAAGGGCGACCACGAGCGGCCAACGCGTGGCTGCGCAGTAGGGGCACCAGTTGGAGCCGACGTAGACGATGAGGGGCTTGCCGCCGAGGCTGAGCGGGGGCTGGGCGGGCTTTATGGCCGAGAAGCTCGGGAAGGGCCCGTTCGTCGGGTCGGCCGAGGCGCCCGCGGCGGTGAAGGCCGAGGCGGGCACGCTGGCTGAGGTCGCTCATGACGCTCGCCGGTATCGGCTTCATGCCGAACCCTTTTTGGCCCGGGCCCTTGCTCCCTGTCACGGAGACGAGGACGATGACCAGCACGGCGAGGACGACGAGAACCGTGCCGAAGATGGCCGCGGTCATGGCGGTGGAGCGCTTCGGTGCCCGTCCCGCGTTTCCGCGCCGGGAAGCGGGGCCGCCCGCCCGGGCGCGCTGTGCCGCGGCTGCCTGGGCCTTGGTACGCGGGGTCGACGGCGGGGCCGAACGCGCCCGCTGCGAGGCGGTCTTGGCCTTCTGGCCCGAGGTGTTCCGCTGGGCGAGGCGCTCGCGGGCCCGCTCGGCGGCCGACGTCGTCGGGCCCGCTGGCCTCTCCGCTGGAACTTGCCCGGCGGTCGGCCCCCACCTTTCGTGGGCTGGCTCCGGGGGGGACGGTTGCCACTCTGTGCCATTACGGCATGCTCTCCTCGTCGGGACCGCGACAGGCGCGGCAGATGGTGCCTCCTCTGCCGAGGACTCTACCTGCCATTTCGGACCTGATCAGTTCGGCTCGGTTGTCGCCCCCGCCTCCTTGCTGTCAGCCCGGCGGCGCCTCGGGCATGCTTGGGCCGTGATCGGCGCCCTCGTGGTCGAGCTCCATTTCCCGGCCTGTCGCTCCCTCAAAGAGAAACGTGCCGTCCTCCGGCCGATCATCGATGGTTCCCGCGCACGCTTCGGCGTAGCCGTCGCCGAGACGGCCTTCCAGGAGCTCCATCAGCGCTCGGTCGTCGAGGTCGCCGCCGCGGCCGCCTCCGAGCGGGTCGTCACCGAGACGCTCGACGCCGTGGAGCGCTTCATCTGGTCCCTGCCGGGTCTCGAGGTGACAGGCGCCGCCCGCAGGTGGCTCGAGGACGACTGAGCCCGCTCCATCGGGGTCCTGTCACACGGTGGGCGCCGGTCCCGGCGACCGACTGGCTCCCGCCTGCTTCTTGTCGCCGCCCCGGTTGGCTACGATCACGGAGGTGGACCCGGGCACCTCAGAAGTGGCGGCGGACGGCGCCCGTGACCTGGCGCTGCTCGAGCGTGTCGAGCTCGAGCTCGAGGACGTGGACCGCGCCCTCCGGCGACTCGACGAGGGCTCCTACGCCACCTGCGAGGCCTGCGGGCAGCCCATCGGCGAGGACCGCCTCGCCGCCTCGCCCGTCACGCGACGCTGTGCGGAGCACGACCGCACAGCTGTGCCGCTCCCACCTGCCGGGATCTGAGCGCTTGGCGCGGCTGTTGCTGTTCGCCCAGGCACGCGAATGTGCGGGCACCAACGAGGCGGCTGTCAGCGGGGCCGACGGTCGGCGAGGTGCTGGACGCAGCCGTCGCAAGCTACGGGCCCCGCTTTGCTGCCGTGGTCGGCTACAGCGCGATCTGGCTCAACGGCGAACAGACCGGGCGCGACGCGCCGGTCGGCGACGGCGACGAGGTTGCGGTGCTGCCGCCCGTCTCGGGCGGGTGAGCGCCGGCGGCTCGAAGCGTCGCGCCCAGCCGCGCCCGGCTCAGGCCTTCTTCGTCTCCCAGAAGATCCGGTCGATCTCGGCTATCTGGTCGAGCAGCTTCTGACCCGTCGCGACGTCGTTGGTCTTCTTGGCCTCACCGGCCGCCTTGGTGGCGGTCCAGAACAGGGTGTGCAGCTCGGGGTGCTTCTCGAGGTGATCGGGCTTGAAGTAGTCGGTCCACAGCACCCAGAGGTGGTGCTTGACGAGGTCGGCCCGCTCTTCTTTGATGAAGACCGCACGCTCTTTGAAGACGGCGTCTTCGGAGGCGTTGAACTTCTCCATGCACGCCTTGACCGACTCGGCCTCGATCCTGGCCTGCGCCGGGTCGTAGACGCCGCAGGGCAGGTCGCAGTGGGCGTGCACGGTCGCCGGAGGGCTGAGGCGGTCCAGCAGGGTGAGCAAACGGGAGGTGAGTTGCATGCTGCAGCTCCTTCGTAGGACGTCATTGGCTAGGTCCGGCTCACCTTATCCGCGGGCCATGCGGCGGCCGGCCGGTGAACCCGGCCCGCAGGAGGCGATCCGTCGGACCTCCTGCGCTACGGCGTCGCCGTGGCGGCGACCGGCCTCGCCGCGAGCTGTTGGGTGCGGCCGCGCCGGGTCGTGGTCGAAGGCCCCAGCATGCTGCCGGCCCTGGCTCCCGGGCGACCGGCTCGTCGTCCTACGGCTGCGCCGGCCCCGCCCCGGGGACGTCGTCGCCCTGCACGACCCGGTCGAGCCCGGCCGGCTCCTCGTAAAGCGCGTGGCGGCCATCTTGCCGGCGGGAATCGAGGTGCTCGGCGACAACGAGGCGGCCAGCCGCGACAGCCGGCGGTTCGGGCCCGTGCCCGCCTCGGGGATCGTCGGCATAGCCGTCTACCGGTACTACCCGCCGTCGCGCGCCGGATCTCTACGGCACCAGGGGGCGGGCGGCGGTACGCTCGATCCCGATGAGCCTGCACGAAGAGGACATAGACCGGCTGCTGGAACCCGAGCTGACGAGCGAGCTGGACTCGGTCGAGGTAGGCGAGCTCCGGCTCCGCCGGGACGCCCGCCAGCGGGCGGAGGTGGCACTGTCCTACGTCCGCCGCGTGCTGCAAGGCGAGCTCGACATCGTCGCAGCGGAGCTGTCGGCCCGCGGCCGCGGAGTACGCGGTGACACGGGCCGTCTCGTCGAGGACCTGCCGACGATCCTCGCCGCGGGGGCGTCGTCGACGCCGGCGCCGGGACGTGCCCATGAGACCCGGCTCACGATGGCCGGCGGTGCCGGCGGATGGACCGAGCAGACCGAGCTCGACCTGGAACAGCTCGTGGTCGAGGTGCTCACCGCCGAGCTGAAAGGTGACAAGACGCGCCAGGCCGTGCTCCCCGGGGCGAACCTGGGGGCCTTCGGGGACGAGGAGCTCCGCAGCCTCGCCGAGCTGCTGCTCTCGGCGGAGACCACCGTCTCCGGCAAGCGCCGCGCGCTGCACGACCAGATCGACCGGCTCCAGACGGCGATCGTCGGCCGTTACAAGGTCGGGGCCGCGGATCCGGACAGCCTGCTCAAGTGAGGGCCCGATGACCGCTCGACTGAAGGCTGGATGACGGCGGGCCAGACGTCCGACCGCTGGACGGACCTGGGCGAGTTCATCCGCCAGCAGCGCAACACGGCCAGGCTCTCCCTCCGCAGGCTCTCGGAGATCGCCGGCATCTCCAACCCCTACCTCAGCCAGATCGAGCGCGGCCTGCGCAAGCCGTCGGCGGAGATCCTCCAGCAGATCGCCAAGGCGCTGCGGATATCGGCTGAGACCCTGTACGTGCGGGCGGGGATCCTCGAGGACGAGCGGGGCGAGGACGACCTCGTGCGGCACATCCTCACGGACCCCAGCCTGGTCGAGGAGCAGCGCCAGGCGCTCGTGCGGGTCTACCTGTCGTTCCGCCGGGAGAACGGTCTGTGGGAGGCCGACGCCGTGCGGCCGCACGAGGCTCCGCGGGCTCCGGCGACCTGATCCCGGGCCTCGCTCAGTAGGCTGGCCCCCGATGCGCAGGCTGGCTGTTCTTTCGATGCACACCTCGCCCCTGGCCCAGCCGGGGACCGGGGACGGCGGGGGCATGAACGTCTACGTGCGTGAGCTCTCCTCGGCGCTCGCACGCCGGGGCGTGGCGTGCGACGTCTACACGCGGCGCTGGTCCCCCGATCAGCCCGACGTCGTAGCGGTCGAGCCTGGTTTCGCCGTGCACCACGTGGCCGCCGGGCCGCCCGTCGCGGTGGCGAAGGAGACTCTCCAAGAGCACGTGGAGGAGTTCACCGAGTCGGTCATCGACCGGATGACCGAGCCCCGCCCACGGCGGCCCTGGCTTCGCGGGGGCCCCGGCGGACGCCATCCACGCCAACTACTGGCTCTCGGGGCTCGCCGGCCATGCCATCAAGCACCGGCTCGGGCTGCCGCTCGTCTCGACGTTCCACACCCTCGACCGGGTGAAGGCAGAGGCGAGCCCGGAGGAGGTCGAGACGGCGGAGCCCGGCCGCCGGGCGCACGCCGAGTCGGAGATCATCGGCTGCTCGGATGCCCTGCTGGCGTCGTGCGCCGTCGAGGTCGACCAGCTGGTGGAGCTCTACGGCGCGGTCCCGACCCGGGTCGAGGTCGTCCCGCTCGGGGTCGACCACGCCTTCTTCTCGCCCGGCGACCGCTCCCACGCGAGGCGGGCGCTCGGACTTTCCGGGGAAGGCCCGCTGCTGCTCTTCGTGGGCCGGATCCAGCCGCTCAAGGGCGCGGACGTGGCGCTGAAGGCGTTCGCGCTGCTTTCTCGATCGGTCCCGCGCGCCCAGCTCGTCGTGGTCGGGGGCCCGAGCGGTCCGAGGGGCGAGGCGGAGCTGGAGCTACTGCGGGCGACCGTCGAGGACTGCGGCCTCGACGGTCGGGTCCGCTTCGTGGCGCCGCAGCCCCATGAGCTGCTCTCCACCTACTACAGGGCCGCCGACTGCTGCCTGGTGCCGTCGCGCTCGGAGTCATTCGGCCTCGTGGCGCTCGAGGCCGCTGCCTGCGGCACCCCGGTTGTCGCCGCGGCGGTCGGCGGGCTCACGACCCTCGTCCAGCACGGCCGGACGGGCTACCTCGTCGAGGACGGCGACGCCGCCACCTACGCCCGGTTCGCGGAGGGCATCTCCGCGGACCCGTTGCTGCAGGCCGAGCTCGGCGCCGGCGGAGCATCGATGGCGGCCGGCTACACCTGGTCGATCACCGCCGGTCTGCTCCGCAGCCTCTACGGGCATCTGACCTCGCGCACGCTGGTCGAGTGCTGAGCCCTCGGGCGTGATACGTCTCCTCGTCCTCGGCGGAGGCCGGATGGGCCACGCATTTCTCGGCGGCCTGCTCCGCTCCGGCTGGGCGTTGCCGGGCGAGCTGGGCGTGGTCGAGCCGCTCGCCCCGGCGCCGCGACGCGCTCGTCAACCGCTACCCGGGGATCGTCGTGAGCACGACGGGGATGCCCGCGGAGTCCGCCGTCCTGGCGGTCAAGCCGCCGGACGCCGAAGCCGCCTGCCGCACCGTCGTCGAGTCCGGCGCCCGCCGTGTGGTCTCCATCGCGGCAGGGGTCACGCTCGCCCAGCTGCAGGGATGGCTCGGCGAGGGCATCGTCGCCCTCCGGGCCATGCCCAACACGCCGGCCGTGCTCGGGGCGGGAGCCTCGGCGCTTGCCGCCGACGCCTCGGTCGGCGAGAGCGACCTCGAATGGGCAGAAGGCGTGCTTTCATCCCTCGGGGTCGTCGCGCGCCTGCCCGAGTACCAGCTGGACGCCGTGACAGGGCTGTCCGGCTCGGGACCGGCTTACGTCTTCTTGCTGGCCGAGGCCCTCGTCGAGGCCGGGGTCCACGAAGGCCTCGACCGGGAGGTGAGCCGGCTGTTCGCGGTCGAGACGCTGCTCGGATCGGCCCGCCTGCTCGCCGAGACGGGTGAGTCTCCCGAGGTCCTGCGGGCGGCGGTCACCTCGCCCGGAGGCACGACAGCCGCCGCTTTGCAGGTCTTCGAGACCCGCGGCTTTCGCGCTTCGGTGCTCGAAGCGGTCGCCGCCGCCACCCGGCGCTCACGGGAGCTCGGCCGCAAGGACTGACTCGAGCCGTCTCCTGCGAGGAGCGCTGAGCCTTGTGCCGCCCCTCCGCGGAAGTCCCCACTTTGAACTTCAGCCACATTGGCGTACATTCGTGACTGGCGGAGAGGGGTGATGCAACTGTCAAATATCGAGTACGCCAAGGCAAGATTCTCCACAGTCGCAGAAGTAGCCCAGGCGCTACGAGTCTCGAACATGACTGTCTACCGACTCATCAAGTCCGGACAGCTGCCGGCGGTACGCGTCGGCAAGTCGTACCGGTTGCGCGAAGAGGACGTGGACCGTTACCTCGCGGAGCGTTTCACCGAAGCGGGCTGAGGCGCGTCGCCGCCCCTCCGGGGGCCGGTTTGTGAGCGGGCGCACGAAGTAGTTACGATCGCCGGGAATGGCGGAACGCTTCGCCCGACGGATTCCGGAGCCAACGGTTGTGCGACTGCCGTTGTACCAACGCGCCCTTCGGCAACTCTCGGCGGACGGCATTCCGACGGTCTCGTCCGCCGAGCTCGCCGACGCCGCCGGGGTCAACGCCGCCAAGGTGCGCAAGGACCTGTCGCATCTCGGGACCTACGGCACGCCCGGCACCGGCTATGACGTCAATTTCCTGCTCAGCCAGATCCGTCACGAGCTCGGGCTGGACCGCGAGTGGACGGTGGTCATCATCGGCATGGGCAACCTCGGCCATGCTCTCGCTCACTCGGACCGGTTCTCGAACCAGAATTTCCGCACCGTGGCGCTTTTCGACGTCGACCCCGGCAAGATCGGCGAGGAGGTCGACGGGCTCCCGATCCGCCACGTGTCCGAGTTCGAGCAGTCGGTCGCGAGTTTCGACCCGAGCCGGTCGATCGGGGTCATCGCCTGTCCCGCCGCCGCGGCCCAGGACGCGTGCGACCGTCTGGTGGGCGTCGGGATCGGCGCGATCTTGAACTTCGCCCCGGCCATCTTGACCGTTGCCCCACCCGTGCTCCTCCGGCAGGTCGACTTCGTCGTCGAGCTGCAGGCTCTGGCCTTCTACATCGTGCACCCGGAGGCAGTCACAGGTCTGGAGGAGGGCTCGCAGCCGGGGCTGTGACACGCGACCGGATCGTGACGCGGGGCGAGAAAGATGGTGACGCTCAAGATCGCCGCGCGAGGCAGCGAGCTCGCGTTGTCCCAGGCCGGGCTGGTCGCGCAGGCGCTCGTGGCCGCGGCCACGCCGGCGGAGTTGGCTATCGGAGGGATCCGGACCGAGATCGTCGTCGTCGAGACGACGGGCGACCGCCAACGCGACCGTCCCATCGGGGCCATCGGCGGCCAGGGCGTCTTCGTGAAAGAGGTCGAGCAGGCTGTCCTGGACGGCAGGGCCGACATCGCCGTCCACTCCGCCAAGGACCTCCCGTCGGTCCCGGGGACCGGGGGGCTCGACATCGTCGCCGTTCCAAAAAGGGCCGACGCCCGCGATGCGCTCGTCGGGCGCCGGCTGGCGGAGCTAGGTCCCGGCGCCCACGTTGCCACGGGTGCTCCGCGCAGGCGGGCACAGCTCGCCTGGCTGCGGCCCGACCTGCGTTTCGAGCAGCTCAGGGGCAACATCGCCACCCGGCTCGCCAAGATGCCGGCGGACGGAGCGGTGGTCGTGGCCTACGCAGCCCTGCAGCGCCTCGGGCTCGAGGAGCTCGCGGCCGAGGTGTTGCCTGTGTCGACGATGCTGCCACAGGTCGGACAGGGGGCCCTGGCGATCCAGTGCAGGCCCGAGACGCCGTCACGACCCGCGTTGGTCCGCCGGCTCGACGACGCCGACTCGCACCGTTGCCTGGACGCCGAGCGGGCGTTCCTGGCCGAGCTCGCGGGCGGGTGCGACCTGCCCGTGGGCGCCTACGCCGTAGTTCTCCCGGACGGGGGGCTGGAGCTGAGGGGGCTCGTCGCGAGCCTGGACGGCGTCGTCCTGCTGCGCCGGACGATGAAGGGCCCGAGCGGCCCGGCGGTCGGCCGGGCCCTCGCCCGCGAGATCCTCGACCGTTGCGGCGGGGCGGAGGTCCTCGACGGCTCCACGGCGCTCGCGTGACGGGCGGAGGGCCGACGCCGCCTGCGGCCGGGCCGCGGCCGGGTCCGCTCGCCGGCCGCCGGGTGATCGTCACCCGTGCCCGCGCCCAGTCCGCCGAGCTGGTGCGGCTGCTCTCCGAAGCCGGTGCCCGCCCGATCGAGCTGCCGGTGATCGAGATCGCCGACCCCGCCGACGAGGGGGCGGCGCTGCGAGCGGCGCTCGCGAGGATCGGGGAGTTCGACTGGGTGGTGTTCACCTCGGCCAACGCGGTGGACAGGAGTCTTCGCGACCCGGGAGGTGCCGGAAGCCTCGGCCAGGCCCGGGTGGCCGCGATCGGTCCCGGCACCGCCGACGCCTTGGCGGCCCTCGGTATCGAGACCGACCTCGTTCCTGAGCCGGTACGTCGCCGAGGCTCTCGTGGAGGCGTTTCCGCCGCCGTCACGCCCGGGGACCGGCGCCGTGCTGCTGCCCTGTGCCGCCGGGGCGCGGGAGGTGACCGCTCTCGGGCTCCGGGCCAAGGGCTGGAAGGTCGAGGTGGTGGAGGCCTACCGCACGGTCAACCGGTCCTGTCCGCCGGCGACGCCCGGGCCGCGGGTCCGCGGGCGAGGCTGACGTCGTCACGTTCACCTCCTCGTCGGCGGTGACCGCCTACCTCGAGCTCGTCGGCGAAGATGCCGTGCCGCCCGTCGTGGCCTGCATCGGGCCCGTCACCGCCCAAACGGCGTCGGAGGCCGGCCTCAGGGTCGACATCGTCGCCCCCGTGCACACCGCCAGAGGCCTCGTCGACGCCCTCGTCGAATGGGCCGGCAGGGTCGCTTCCGGAGACCAGGAGTAGTCTCGCGACATGGACTTTCCGGTCCGCAGGCTGCGGCGGCTCCGTCGCCTCCCTGCCATGCGGCGCCTCGTGGCGGAGTCCTCGCTCGGGGATCGACGACCTGATAGCGCCCCTGTTCGTGCGGGAGTCGATCGAGGCGCCCGTCCCCATCATCTCGATGCCCGGGGTGGTGCAGCACTCGGTCGGCTCCCTGGTGCTCGAGGCAAGGCGCCTTTCGTCGCTCGGAATCGGCGCCATCGTGCTCTTCGGCGTCCCGAGCCGCAAGGACGCGGCCGGCACGGGCGCCTCGGACCCCGACGGGATCGTGCAGGTCGCGCTCCGCGAGCTGCGGGCGAGCCTCGGCGACGACCTCGTCTTGATAGCCGACCTCTGCCTCGACGAGTACACCGACCACGGGCACTGCGGGCTGCTCGACGACCGGGGCGACGTCGACAACGACGCGACGCTCGTGCGCTACGCCGAGGTCGCAGTCGCCCAGGCGACCGCAGGCGCCCACCTGGTGGCGCCGAGCGGGATGATGGACGGCCAGGTCGCCGCCATCCGCGCCGCCCTCGACGGCTCCGGCCATGGCGAGGTCGGCATTCTCGCCTACTCGGCCAAGTACGCCTCGGCCCTCTACGGCCCCTTCCGGGACGCCGTCGAGGTGTCCATCGCCGCCGGCGGCGATCGCAGGGGCTATCAGCAAGATCCGCGCAACTTGCGCGAGGCGCTCGAGGAGGTGCGCCTCGACGTCGCCGAAGGGGCGGACATCGTCATGGTCAAGCCCGCCCTCGCCTACCTGGACGTCATCGCGGCCGTGCGGGACGCCGTCAGCGTTCCCGTCGCCGCCTATCACGTGAGCGGCGAGTACTCCATGGTGGCGGCGGCGGCCGAGCGGGGCTGGATCGACCGCCAGGCCGTGGCCCTCGAGCATCTCGGGGCGATAAAGCGCGCCGGGGCGGACCTGATCCTCACCTACTTCGCCGCCGAGGTCGCCGAGGCCCTGGGCTAAGGCGCCTAAGGCTCGGGCAGCCGACGCGCCACGGCGGCGATGGTCCCGTAGACGGCCTCCGCCGCGCCGAGCTCGTCGGGCCGCAGGTAGTTGCCCATGATGCGCAGCAGGAACTCCATGACCGGCCGGCTGTAGATGCCCGTGTTGACGAACAGGCGCATCAGCCCGGGTCGCGAGAGCACGCCGATGAACGCCCGGGCGACCCGGTAGTACATCCCGTAGATCTCCTGCAGCGACTCCTCGTAGGAGGCGAGGAGCCTCGGGTCGCCGGCTCCGAGGGCGTCCGAGACGGCGGCCGCGGCGAGGCGGCCCGTCTCGTAGGCGTAGGCGATGCCCTCGCCGTTGAACGGGTTGATGACCCCGGCGGAGTCGCCCGCGGCGATCCAGTCCGGCCCGACGCGGGGCCCGACGGCGAGGCCCATGGGCAGGCGCCCCCCGGTCGGAGGACCGCAGCACGTCTCGGGACCGAGGCACCACGACGCCGGCGCCTGGGCGATGAAGGCGTCCATGAGCTTGGAGGTGTTCACGTTCTTCCACTTGCCCTGCGTTGAGAGCAGGCCCACGCCGACGTTCACCCGCCCGTCTCCGAGGGGGAAGATCCACCCGTAGCCGGGGACGACCTTGCCGCTGGCGTCGCGGATGTCGAGGAACGAGTCGATGTACTCCTCGGCGTGGCGCGGCGAACGGTAATAGCCGCGAAGCGCCATGCCCTGGGGCCAGTCGCGCTTGCGGCTGGTGCCGAGCGCCCGCCCGAAGCGCGACAGCGAGCCGTCGGCCACGATCACATAGCGGGCCCTGACCTCGGTCGTGGTCCCGCGGGCGCGGTCGGTCACGACGGCGCCTCCTGCCGGATGAAGCGGCCCGACCGCCCCGGGGCGCCCTGCCAGCGCCCCCGCCGCCGGGATCCCCGCCGTCACCTGAAGAGCGGACTGGGCCGCCACCGGCCGGGGACGCAGGTTCCGGCAGGGGAGCGACGGCCTCGGCACCCTGCCAGATCACCGCGCCCGCCTTCTCGGCGCGGGCGGCGACGAGCCTGTCGAGGTCGGCCCTCGTGACGACGTAGCCGTGGGAGGGAAGCTCCGGGTGCTCGGGCCAGTTCATGGCGATGGCGCGGCCGTACACGTTCGCGCGGAGGCCCTTGTAGCGGTGGTGGGGTGCGAGGTCGTCGGCGAGCCCCATCTGTTCGAGCTGGTGGACCGAGCGCGGCGTGAGCCCGTCGCCGCAGGTCTTCTGCCGCGGGTAGTGCTTCTTCTCGACCACGAGCACGTCGATGCCGGAGCTCGCGAGCCAGTAAGCGGCGGCCGCGCCGGCCGGTCCGCCGCCCACGACGAGGACGTCACAGGACCATCGACCCGGCCGTGGGGGCTGCAGCTCGGCCTCGCCGCCGCGCGGTGGAGTCATGCGAGCATGATAGGGGGACGGCTCTGGTGCGCAGTCTCGATGTGCTCGCCGGTAGCCTGCGTGCTAAAAAACCGGGGGCAAATGGGCAGCCTGGACAGTTATCTACCAATCTTCTTCATGATCGTGCTCGGGATCGTCTTCGCGGGCATGTCCTTCGCGGCCTCGAAGATGCTCGCGCCCCAACGGCCGACCTCCGCCAAGGAGGCTCCGTACGAGTGCGGCATCGTGCCCGACCACGAGCCGGCGAGCCGCTTTCCGGTGCGCTTCTACCTGATCGCGATGATCTTCGTCGTCGTCGACATAGAGATCATCTTCATCTTCCCGTGGGCCGTGATCTCCCAGAGCCTGGGCCGTTTCGGCCTCGTCGAGATCCTCGTCTTCGCGGCCTCCGTGTTCGTGCCGCTCGTCTACCTCGTGGGCAACGGCGCCCTCGACTGGGGACCGCTCAAGCGTGTGCGCCCGATACAGCCCGACTCCGCCCGAACCTCGTCCTCGACCGTCCGTCGCATCGGGCCGTCGAGCGGCGAGGCGGCCTAGAGCGGGGTCGCGGCCATGGGCCTCGAGGACCTCAGTCACAACTTCCTCACCGGCTCCATCGAGGAGCTCGTCAAATGGGCGCGCCGCTCGAGCGTGTGGCCGGCCACCTTCGGCCTGGCCTGCTGCGCCATCGAGATGATGGCGGCCGGCGCGGCCGACTTCGACCTGGCCCGGTTCGGCATGGAGGTCTTCCGCAGCTCGCCGCGTCAAGCCGACCTGATGATCGTGGCGGGTCGGGTCTCCCAGAAGATGGCACCCGTTCTCCGCCAGGTCTACGACCAGATGGTCGAGCCGAAATGGGTGATATCGATGGGCGTCTGCGCCTCGACGGGGGGCATGTTCAACAACTACGCCATCGTGCAGGGCGTCGACCAGATCGTCCCCGTCGACGTCTACGCGCCGGGGTGCCCGCCGAGCCCGCAGACGCTGATCCACGCGATCTTGACGCTGCACGAGAAGATCCGCCTCGGCGAGCTCACCCAGCGCCGCCCGGGCGAGACCGGAGCCGGCATCGACCTCGCCTCCGAGCCGGCACCGGCCGGATGGGTGGCGCCGCCTTCGGGAGTGCGCCTCGGGACGCCCCGCTGATGGAGACCGACGTCGTGAGCGGAGCCGGAGCGGCGAGCGCGGCGGATCTCGTCGGCGAAGGCGTGGTCGCCTCCCTCGGCGCCGGCGGCCAGGAGGTGCTGCATGTCGCACCCGGGCGCTACCTGGAGGTGGTCGGTGCGCTGCGGGAGAGCGGCTATGAGATGTGCGCCGACCTTTGCGCCGTGGACTACCTCCGCCACCTCGAGCGCCCCCTGCCGGCGGGCACGGCCGCCGAGCGTTTCGAGATAGTCGTCAACCTGGTCTCGCTCCAGCACCGGCGCAGGGTCCGCCTGCGGGTGCAGGTCCCGGAGTCCGACCCGGTCCTCCCGACGCTGTTCAACCTCTATCCCGGTACCGAGAACATGGAGCGCGAGGCGTTCGACATGTACGGGATCTGTTTCGAAGGCCATCCCGACCACACGCGGATCCTCATGCCCGACGACTGGGAGGGGCACCCGCTGCGCAAGGACTACTCGGTCGGGCGCGTGCCCGTGCAGTTCAAGGAAGCCCCGGGCCCGCGGTGAACGACGAAGAACTGGTAGCGGAGACCTCCGAGGGCCTGCAGGAGATGCGGGACCGGGTAGAGACGAGCCCGGAGGAGCTCACCATCGAGGAGGGCGGTGCGCGCCTTTTGCCCGAGGGGCTCGTGGTCGACCCCTCCGACATGGACGTCGAGTTCGGCGACGACGAGACGATGATCATCAACATGGGCCCGCAGCACCCGTCCACCCACGGGGTGCTGCGCATCATGATGGAGCTCGAGGGCGAGACGGTCCTGCGCTCCAAGCCCATCATCGGCTACCTGCACACGGGCATGGAGAAGACCGGCGAGGGCCTCACCTACGTGCAGGGCTCGACCAACGTCACCCGCATGGACTACCTCTCCCCGCTGTCGAACGAGCTCGTGCTCTCCCTCGCGGTCGAGGAGCTGCTGGGCATCGAGATCCCACCGCGGGCGACCTGGATCCGCATGCTCATGGTCGAGCTCAACCGCATCTCCTCGCACGTGCTCTGGATGGCCACCAACGGGATGGACCTCGCGTCCACCTCGATGATGATCTACGGCTTTCGCGAACGCGAGATGGTCCTCACCTTCTTCGAGAAGACCACAGGGCTTCGCATGAACCACGACTACATCCGGCCCGGCGGGGTCGCAGCGGACCTCCCCGACGGATGGGAGGACGACGTGACGGCCATCGCCGACACCATCCCCGGCCGGCTCGACGAGTACGACGAGATGCTGACGGGCCAGCCCATCTTCAAGCAGCGCACCGAGGGCGTCGGGCTCATCTCCCCCGAGCTGGCGATCGCCATGTCGGCCACGGGGCCGATCCTGCGGGCCTGCGGAGTGGCCTGGGACCTCCGGCGGGCCATGCCCTATCTCGCCTACGACGAGGTCGACTTCGACGTCATCGTGGGCACAGTTGGCGACACCTACGACCGCTACGCCGTCCGCCTGAACGAGATCCGGGAGTCGTGCAAGATCGTGCGCCAGTGCGTCGAGATGATGCCCCGGGGCGACTACAGGACCCAGGACAAGAAGGTGACCCCGCCACCGCGCGCCCGCATCGACGAGTCGATGGAGGCCCTCATCCACCACTTCAAGATCTTCACGAGGGGTTTCGAGGTACCGCCGGGCGAGGTGTACACCGCCGTCGAGTCACCGAGGGGCGAGCTCGGCTGCTACCTCGTCTCGGACGGGTCGAACAAGCCCTACAGGATGCACATCAGGGCACCGAGCTTCGTCAACCTCCAGTCGCTGCCACCGCTGCTGCGCGGCGGGATGATCGCCGATGCGATCGCCGTCATCTCCTCGGTCGACCCGGTCATGGGCGAGGTGGACCGCTGATGTCCCACCTCTCGCCGGCCAACCGCGTGAGGGCCGAGGCGATCGTCGCCTGCTATCCCAAGGCGCGCTCGGCCCTGATACCGCTGTGCCACCTGGCGCAGTCCCAGGACGGCTGGCTCACCCCCGAGGCGATGGAGGAGATCGCCGACCTGGTGGACTGCACCCCGGCCGAGGTCCGGGGCACGGCGACCTTCTACGACATGCTGCACACCGAGCCCGTCGGCCGCCACGTCGTCAACGTCTGCACGAACATCGCCTGCATGCTCGCGGGCGCATACGAGGTGCTCGACCACGCCGAGGCCACGCTCGGGATCTCGGTCGGCCAGACGACCGAGGACGGCGAGTTCACCCTCGAAGAGGGAGAGTGCCTGGCGGGATGCGACAAGGCGCCGTGCGTGCAGGTGAACCACCGTTTCTTCGGCCCGCTCGACGCGGAGGGCTTCGACCGGCTGATCGAAGACCTGCGCTCGGGACGCCTCTCGGGCACGGTGCCGCCGCACGGGACCCTGAACCGGGTCGACCGGCGCGTCGGGCTGCCTGGCATGGCCGCGAAAGCCGCCGCGGCCCGTGCCGCAGGATCGGGCGAGGGGTCGGTCAACCTCGAGCCGGGCCTTGTGCCGGGAGCGCCCTCATGATCACGAAGGCGCCGCGGATCGTCACGTCCCGGGTCGGGCTCGAGGACTCGTTCACCCTCGAGCGCTATCTCGCCACCGGTGGCTACGAGGCTCTCCGCAAGGCGCTCGCCATGGAACCGGCCGAGGTCGCCGCCGAGGTCAACAAGGCGAGCCTGCTCGGCCGCGGCGGCGCCGGCTTCCCGGCGGGCCGCAAGTGGTCGATGCTGCGCCAGTCCCCGACGCGCTATCTCGTCGTGAACGGCGACGAGAGCGAGCCGGCGACGTTCAAGGACCACATGCTCATCGAGAGCGATCCCCACCAGATCATCGAGGGGACGGCCATCGCCGCCTACGCCACCGGTGCCGACCAGGCGTTCATCTACTGCCGGGGAGAGTTCGCCCTCGGCCTCGAGCGCCTGCAGCAGGCGTGCAACGAGGCCTACGAGCACGGGGCACTCGGCGCGGACGTGCTCGGCACCGGCTACTGCCCTCGACATCGTGATCCACCCCGGAGCCGGCGCCTACATCTGCGGGGAGGAGACGGCGCTGCTCGAGAGCCTCGAGGGAAAGCGCGGCTTCCCGCGGATAAAGCCGCCCTTTTTCCCGGCGGCCGTTGGCCTCTACGGCGAGCCGACCGTCGTCAACAACGTGGAGACCATGTCCAACCTGCCCTGGATCATCACCAACGGGGCCGAGGCCTTCACGGCTCTCGGCGAGGGCTCGTCGGCCGGGACCCGCCTGTTCGCCCTTTCGGGGCGCGTCGTCAACCCGGGCTGGTTCGAGATCGAGATGTCGAAGACGACCTTCAGGGACCTCATCTTCGACCCCTCGCTCGGCGGGGGCATCATCGGCGGCCGGGAGCTGCGTGCCTTCATTCCCGGCGGCGTCTCGGCTCCGTGGTTCGGCCCCGATCAGCTCGATATCGGGCTGGACCAGGACGCGGTGGGAAAGGCCGGCTCCATGCTCGGCTCCGGTTCGGTCGTCGTGATGGACTCCGACACCTGCCCCGTGCGGGCGGCCTGGCGCATCGCCCAGTTCTTCCACCGCGAGTCGTGCGGCCAGTGCACGCCCTGCCGGGAGGGCAGCGGCTGGATCGAGAAGATCCTCCACCGTCTCGAGCAGGGCCTCGGGCGCGAAAAGGACATCGACCTCGTGCTCGACGCCTGCGACAACATCTCGCCGGGGCTGTCGTGGCCGCCGAAGCAGACGACGATCTGCGTGCTCGGGCCTTCCATCCCCTCCGCGGTCGTCTCGGTCGCCAAGATGTTCCGCGACGACATGCTGGTGCACGTGAAAGAGGGCGCCTGCCCCTTCCCGGCGGACGTGGTGCGCCGTGGCTGACGTCGTGGAAGCCCCGGCGGGGATCTCCGTCACCATCGACGGCCGCGCCGTGGAGTCGCCCAAGGGCGAGCTCATCATCGCGGCCGCCGAGCGGGCCGGGATCTTCATCCCCCGCTTTTGCTACCACCCGCGGATGAAGCCGGTGGGCATGTGCCGCATGTGCCTGGTCGAGGTCTCCGGCCCGAGGGGCCCGAGCCTGCAGCCGGCCTGCTTCGTCGAGGTGTCCGAGGGCCAGGAGATCTGGACCGGGTCGCCGGCCGCCAAGAAGGCCCAAGAGGGCGTCATCGAGTACCTGCTCTTGAACCACCCCCTCGACTGTCCCGTGTGCGACAAGGGCGGGGAGTGCCCGCTCCAGGACCAGTCGATGTCGCACGGCCCCGGCGAGAGCCGCTTCGACGAGGAGAAACGCCACTGGGCCAAGCCCATCGAGATCGGCCCGCTCGTGCTCTTGGACCGGGAGCGCTGCATCCAGTGCGCGCGCTGCACCCGTTTCGCCGAGGAGATCGCCGGGGAGCCCTTCATAGACTTCGCGGAGCGTGGCGACCGCATCGAGGTGGCGATCTTCCCGGGCGACCCGTTCGAGTCCTATTTCGCGGGCAACACGATCCAGATCTGCCCGGTGGGCGCGCTCACAGCGGCGCCGTACCGGTTCAAGTCGCGCCCGTGGGACCTCGAGCAGATCGAGACGACCTGCACCACCTGCTCTGTGGGCTGCCGGATGGTCGCCCAGTCCTCCGCCGGGGACCTGGTCCGTTTCCTCGGCGTCGACTCGGAGCCGGTCAACCAGAGCTGGCTCTGCGACCGGGGCCGTTTCGGGCACGAGTCGGTCGAGGGGGCGGGAAGGCTCGCCCAGCCCCTCGTCCGCGGCGGGGACGGGTTCGTCGAGGTCACCTGGCACGAGGCTCTGAGCAGCGTCGCCGAGGCGATCACGGGGGCACTCGAGGGACCGGGCGCCGGTGCCGTCGGCGTGATCGGCGGGGCGCGCCTCGCGAACGAGGACGCCTACGCCTGGGTGAAGCTGGCCAAGGGTGTCATCGGCACCGACAATTTCGACGCCCAGCTCGGCGACGGCCTCCCGGCCGAGCTCGTGGCGAGCCTGCCGCGGGCCACGATCGAAGAGACGGTGGCGGCGAGCACCGTCATCGTCCTCGCGGGCGACCTGCGCGAGGAGCTGCCGGTGCTGCACCTGCGGCTGCGGGAAGCGGCGGCGAACCGCGGCTTGCGCATCATCGACTGCTCACCGGTCGCGAGCGGCCTCGCGGAGGTGGCCGCCTGGCGCCCGTACCGGCCGGGCGAAGCGGCCGCGATGGCCCGTTCCCTAGTCGAGAGCGAGGCGGGCGACGCTGTGGTGATCGTGCTCGGGCGGCCGTCGCTCGCCGAGCCCGCCGGACAGATCGCGGCGGCTGCGGCGGTGTTCGCGGCCGCGTGGCCAAAGGCCCGCTTCCTGCCGGCGCTCCGGCGCGCCAACGTGCACGGCGCCATCGACCTCGGCTGTGCGCCCGGGCTCCTGCCCGGACGGGTCTCGCTCGAGGGCGGCCGGGACTGGTTCACCGCTCGTTGGGGCTCGGCGCCGGCAGAGCGCGGGCTCGACACCGCCGGCATGCTCGAGGCCGCCGCCTCCGGCGAGCTGAGCACTCTCGTGCTGCTCGGGGCCGACCCGCTGTCCGACTTCCCCGACCGCGACCTCGCCCGGAGGGCGCTCGAGCGTGTCGGGTTCCTCGTGGCGGTCGACACCACGCTGAACGCCTCCTCGATGCTCGCGGACGTCGTGCTGCCGGCAGCCGGATACGCGGAGCGCGGCGGCACCACGACGAACATCGAGGGGCGCGTCTCGCGCCTCGCGGCCAAGGTCGTGCCCCCGGGCGTGTCCCGGGCGGACTGGGTGATCGCAACCGAGCTCGCCGACCGCCTCGGCGCTGATCTCGGTTTCGAGTCCCTGGAGGGGATCTGGTCCGAGATCGAACAAGTGGCGCCCGCGTTCTCGGGCTGCACGGCGGCAGCCCTCGCCGCGCCGGCAGCTGCCGACGGGATCGTCGTCCCCCTGAAGGCCGCCGGCGTGAAGCTGACGCGGCGGCCCCGCAAGCTGGACCCGATCGCCACCCCCGGGATCGAGTCGGTCGAGGAGCAGGGCGCTCCGCTCGCGGCAGGAGCGGCCATGTCGCCGGGCGTGGAGCCCGCCGAGCCCCGCCGAGCCCGGGGCTCCGCGGGTGTCGAGGCGGTTGCGGTGCCGGCGCCCGTCACGGACCGGGACAGGGCACCCGGCCTGCTCGCCTTCGACGCCGGCGCGTGGGGGACGGCCGCGGCGGTCGGCGCCACCGACGACGGCTCCTTGCGCCTCGTCGTCAGGCGCGTCCTCTACGACCATGGCACGCTCGTGCAATCCGCTCCTTCGCTCGCGCCCCTGGCCCGCCCTCAACAGCTTCGGCTCGCCGCCGATGAGATCGACAAGCTCCGCCTCGCGCCCGGCGACCAGGTCCGAGTGACCTCGCCGCGCGGCGAGCTGGTGGTTGCCGTCACCGCCGACGCCGGCGTCCCTGCCGGCGTGGCCATGATCGAGTTCAACGCCGCGCCGGTCTACGAGACGAGCGCCGCCTCGCTGATCGACCACGGCGCCCAGGTGCTCGAGGTCCGAGTGGAAAAGGTCAGCTGATGCCCGACCCGTTGTTCTCGAGCGGCGTCGACCTCGGCGTGGTCGTCATCGCGGCCGTCAAGGTCCTCGTCGTCTTCGCCGTGCTCCTCGTCTCGGTGATGCTGGCCATCTGGTTCCTGCGCAAAGTCATCTCCGACATGCAGAACCGGATCGGGCCCAACCGCGCCGGGCCTTTCGGCCTGCTGCAGACCCTCGCGGACGGCATCAAGCTGTTCTTCAAGGAGGACCTGCTCCCGGCGCAGGCCGACAGCTTCGTGTTCAGGCTGGCGCCGTATCTCGCGCTCTTGCCGGCGCTGCTGATCTTCACGATCGTCCCCGTCGGTGGTGTCGTCACGATCGCCCATCACACCTTCGAGCTGCAGGTCGCCGACCCGCCCATCGGCATCCTGCTGCTGCTCGCCTTCTCGTCGGTGTCGGTCTACGGCACGATGCTGGCGGGCTGGGCCTCGGGGTCCAAGTACCCGCTCCTGGGCTCGATCCGCGCCTCGGCGCAGATGATCTCCTACGAGGCCGCCATGGGCCTCACGATCGCCACGGTCGTCGTCGTCACCCACTCGCTGTCGACGCGGGCCATCGTCGATGCCCAGGCGCTGAGCTTTTTCCACTGGAACATCTTCCGGCTCGGGATCCTGCCCTTCCCGCTCTTCCTCGTCGCCGTGACGGCCGAGCTCAACCATCCCCCCTTCGACCTGTCCGAGGGCGAGCAGGAGCTCGTGGGCGGGTTCCACACCGAGTACTCGTCGGTACGTTTCGCATTGTTCTACCTGGCCGAGTTCATGAACATGATCACGATGTCGGCCGTGATGGTGACCCTGTTCTTCGGCGGCCCGGACGGCCCCGGGTTCCACTTCCTGCGCTGGCTGTGGCCGATCGCCTGGTTCTTGGGGAAGACGATCGTGTTCATGTACGGCTATGTCTGGATCCGTGCCGCCCTGCCGCGGCTTCGTTACGACCAGCTCATGTCGGTCGGCTGGAAGGTTCTCATCCCGTTCTCGCTCGGCTGGCTGCTCGTGGTGTCGGCCTTCAGGGTGGGCACCGTCTGGGGATTCGGGGTCTTCATCGGCTGTGCCATCGCCGGTGGCGGCCTGTGGCGAGCCCTCGTCGTCGCCCGCACGCGGCGCGAGGTGCGGGAGGACGCCGCGCCGCAATGGCGCAACAGGCCGGCCGAGCGACGCCCATCTCCGGGCCGTGCCCGAGCCGGACGGGGGAGCGTGATGGCCGACAGAGCACCGAAGAAGAGGTCGCTCGGGTTCTTCGGCGGCTTCGCCGTGACCTTGAAGCAGGTCACAGAACCGAGGGTCACGACCTCCTACCCGGCCGAGAAGCAGCCCAAGCCGCCCCGGCTCCATGGGCGTCACGTCCTCAACCGCTACGAGGACGGGATGGAGAAGTGCATCGGCTGCGAGCTCTGCGCGGCCGTGTGCCCGGCGGACTGCATCTATGTCCGCGGCCTCGACAACCCGCCGGGGGACCCGGTCTCACCGGGCGAGCGCTACGGCTTCGTCTACGAGATCAACTACCTGCGCTGCATCCACTGCGACCTTTGCGTGGAGGCCTGCCCGACCGAGGCGATCACCGAGTCGAAGCTGTTCGAGTTCTCCTTCACGAACCGCTCGGACGCGATCTACACCAAACAGGAGCTCGTGGTCGACGACGACGGCATGCCCCGGCACCTTCCCTGGGAGGACTGGCGGCCGGGCGAGGACGAGCACAGCTCGGGCTGGATGCGGGCGACGTCGCCCTCGGGGGCCGTCGAGTACGAGGGCTCCCCGCAGTGGTCCGGCGAGCTCGGCTACGGCGTCCGCCCGGCCGAGGCTGGCCAGAGCGGCAACCGTGACGACGAGGCCACGGGGAACATATCCATCCGGACCGTGGAGCGGGACAAGATCTCGCGGCGCTTCGGCGGCAAGGTACGCGGCACATGACGAACCTGCTCGTGGCCGCCACCATCCCGGACTCGATCACCTTCGCCGTCGCGGCGGTCATCTGCCTCGTCGGCGCCGCCGGTGTCGTGCTCGCGCGCAACCCGGTCCACTCGGCCCTCATGCTCGTCATGACCCTTTTCGGCGTGGCGGTCCTCTTCCTCGAGGAGGACGCCCAGTTCCTCGCTGCCGTGCAGGTCATCGTCTACGCGGGTGCGATCGTCGTGCTGTTCCTGTTCGTGATCATGCTCCTTGGCGTCGACCGCAAGGAGGTCTTCGGCAAAGAGCCGCTCCCGGGCCAGCGGGTGACGGCGCTCTGCCTCGGGGTCCTCGGCCTCGCCGAGGTCCTCCTCCTCGCGAGGGACAAGTGGCCCACGGGCGCCCCCTCGGTGAGCAATGCGCTCGGCGGCCCGGCCGACAACGTCCAGCAGGTCGGCCAGTCGATCTTCACGACCTACCTGCTCGCTTTCGAGGTGACCGCCGCCCTGCTCGTCGTGGCCGTGGTTGGCGCCGTCGTCCTCGCCCGCCGCCCCCGTCGCGGTCCGGGGGACGATGGCTCCCCGGCCGAGCCGGTCCCCGCGCCCGCCGGCGCCGTCACCGGAGCTGACCCCGAGAGCCTCGAGCCTGACGACGACCAGGTGCTCGACGACGAGGTGCTCGACGACGGGGTGCTCGACGCCGAGGGCGCCTCCTGGGTGCCCCTCGAGCCGGCCGAGGGCGGTCCGAGCGAGTCGGAGGTGACCGCACCGTGAGCATCTCGGCCGCCTGGTACCTCACGCTCGCCGCCGTCTTGTTCACGATCGGCGCCGTCGGCCTGCTGATCAGGCGGAACGTGCTCGTCGTGTTCATGTGCGTCGAGCTGATGCTGAACGCCGCCAACCTCACATTCGTGACCTTCGCCAGGAAGCTGAACGACGTCGCGGGTCAGACGGCCGTCTTCTTCGTGCTCGTCGTCGCCGCCGCCGAGGTGGTCGTCGGGCTCGGGATCATCGTGTCGATCTACCGCCGCCGCCCGGGCGCGACAGCCGACGACATCCACGGGCTGAAGGGCTGAGGCCGCCGTGCTCCGTGTCGTGTTCCTCGTGCCGCTGCTCCCGCTCGCGGGCTTTTTGATCCTGCTGCTTGCCGGCCGCAAGCTCGGCAACCCCGTCGCCGGCTGGCTGGGAACCTTCATGGTGGCGGCCTCCTTCGTCGTCACCGTCGTCGTGTTCGCCGGCCTGTTCCGCCTGCCCGTCGGCGCCCGGTCCTACACCCAGACCTGGTACACGTGGATCTCCTCAGGTCATCTCCACGTCGACATGGGCCTTCTCGTCGACCCGCTCTCGATGACGATGGCGGCCTTCGTGACGGGGGTGAGCGCCCTCATCCACCTCTACTCGATCGGCTACATGGAGCACGACGAGGACTTCCCGAAGTTCTTCCTCTACCTGAACCTCTTCGTCGCCTCCATGCTGCTGCTCGTGCTGGCGGACAACTTCCTGCTCCTCTTCCTCGGCTGGGAGGGCGTGGGCGTCTGCTCCTACTTCCTCATCGGCTTCTGGTTCGAGCGCGACAGCGCCTCGAGCGCGGCCAAAAAGGCGATGATCTTCAACCGGATCGGCGACGCCGCCTTCCTCATCGCCTTGTTCCTCATCTACGAGCGCACCGGCAGTCTCGAGTACCACACCGTGTTCTCCCACCTCTCCTCGGTGGGCGAGCCCTCCCTCGTCGCCATCGGGCTGCTGCTGTTCGGCGGCGCCATGGGCAAGTCGGCCCAGATCCCGCTCTATCCCTGGTTGGCGGACGCCATGGAAGGCCCGACGCCCGTCTCGGCCCTCATCCACGCCGCCACGATGGTCACGGCCGGGGTCTACCTGATGTGCCGGATCAACCCCATCCTCTTCCGGGCGCCGGACGCCGCGCACGTCATCGCCATAATCGGGGCGGCGACGGCGCTGTTGGGGGCGACGATCGCCTGTGCCCAGGACGACATCAAGAAGATCCTCGCCTATTCGACGATCTCCCAGCTGGGCTACATGTTCCTCGCCGCGGGGATCGGCGCCTACGACGCGGCCATCTTCCTCATGCTCACGCACGCCTTCTACAAGGCTCTCCTGTTCCTCGGCGCCGGCTCGGTCATCCATGCCATGAACGACGAGCAGGACGTGAAGACGATGGGGGCCCTCGCCCGGGTGATGCCGATCACGGCGGTGACCTTCCTCATCGGATGGCTCGCCATCGGAGGCTTCCCGTTGCTCTCGGGCTTTTGGTCCAAGGGCGACGTGCTCTTGAACGGCTTCGCCTTCAGCCCTGCCCTCTGGGCTGTGGGCGCCCTCACCGCGGTGCTGACGGCCTACTACCTCGGCCGCGCCTACCTGCTCGTGTTCAGGGGCGAGCAGCGCTGGGCCGAGACGAGGCCGTCCGGCGGCCGAAAGGGTCTGCATCCTCACGACCCCTCCTGGGTGATGTCGACGCCTCTCGTCGTCCTCGGCACCCTCTCGGCTCTCGGCGGGCTCATCAACCTGCCCATCCACCCGAGCTTCGACTTCTTGGACAGATGGCTGAGCCCGGTGTTCGCCTCGCGCCTGCTCCAGCACCAGTGGGGTCTCGGGGGCGTGTGGACTTTCGCCCTCATCGACGCCGCCCTGGCCGTCATCGGCATCGGCCTCGCGGTCGCCCTCTGGAGCCACACCTACGAGCGACCCGCCCTCGAGCCCGTCTTCTTGCGACGGGCGTGGTACATCGACTGGGCCTATGACCGCTTCATCGCCCGCCCCTCGACCGAGGTCGCCGTCGAGACCTCTGCTGTGGTCGAGGCAGAAGGGCATCGACGGGGCGGTGAACGGCTTCGCCTTCCTCGTGCGGGCCTCAGGGCGCCAGCTGCGCAAGGTGCAGACCGGCTATGTCCGCAACTACGCCCTCGGGCTGACCGCGGGCCTCGTGGTGATCCTCGCCTACGTGCTGACGAGGGCGTCATGACGGGCGCCTTCCCCTACCTGAGCGTGCTCGTCCTCCTCCCCGCCGGGGCGGCCGTCGTCGTCGCCCTCATCCCGGGCGCTCAGCGCCGCCTCGTGCAGGCGGCTGGGCTCGTGGCGACCCTGGCGGTGCTCGGCTTCGGCGCCGCGGCGACGGTTGCCTTCCGCTCGGGCGACGGCGGCTACCAGTTCGTCTCCACCCATCAGTGGATCTCGGCCTTCGGGATCTCCTGGAGCCTCGGGATGGACGGCATCTCGCTGTTCTTGGTGCTGATGACGGCCCTGCTGTTCCCGATCGCGCTCGCGGCCTCCGGCGACCGCGCCGGCGACAAGTCCTTCGTCGTGTGGATCCTCGTGCTCGAGGCGGGCTGCCTGGGCAGCTTCCTCGCCCTCGACCTGCTCTTGTTCTTCGTCTTCTTCGAGCTCACGCTCGTTCCGGTCTATTTCCTGATCGCCGGCTGGGGCCACGAGCGGCGCGGGTACGCGGCCGGGAAGTTCTTCCTCTACACCCTCGGCGCCTCCGCCTTCTTGTTCGTCGGGATCCTCGCCCTCGTCTCGATCCACGCCTCGCAGTCGGGCGTGACGACCTTCGACGTGCGGGCCCTCGCCGACACGCACCTGTCGGGCACGGCCGGGGTGCTGCTGTTCCTGGCCTTCACGGCCGCCTTCGCCGTGAAGACGCCGATCTTCCCGTTCCACACCTGGTCGCCCGACGCCTACCGCGAGGCGCCCGCCGCCGGTTCGATCCTCCTCGCCGGCGTCATGGCCAAGCTGGGCACCTACGGCATCATCCGCTTCGACCTCGCCCTGTTCCCGAGGGCGGTCGTGACCCTGGCGCCCCTCCTGCTCAGCCTCGGGGCCATCGGGATCATCTACGGGGCGGTCGTCGCCGCGGTCGAGCGCGACCTCAAGCGCCTCGTCGCCTACTCGTCGCTTGGCGCACCTCGGCTTCATAGTCGTCGGCGCCTTCGCCCTCACGCGAGAGGCACTCACCGGCGCCGTGCTCCAGATGGTCAATCACGGCCTCTACACGGCCGCCCTCTTCATCCTCATCGCCGTCTTGTACCAGCGGCTCGGCACCTTCTCGCTTCGCGACATGCGCGGCCTGCAGCGCCGTGTGCCCCTGCTGGCGGGCGTGTTCACCGTGGTCATGCTGGCCTCGATCGGCGTCCCCGGCCTGAACGGCTTCGTCGGCGAGTTCCTCATCCTCGCCGGCACGTTCCTCACCCACCGGTGGTGGGCTGTCGCCGCCACCGGGGGAGTGGTCCTCGCCGCCGTCTACCTGCTCTGGGCCTACCAGCAGGCCTTCCACGGCAAGCCCAGGCTCGAGGCTGGGGCGGTGCGGGACCTGTCGCTTCGCGAGGGCCTCGTGCTCGCGCCCCTCGTCATCCTCATCGTGCTGCTCGGCGTCTTCCCCGGTCCGTTGCTGAACCGCATCGGGCCGTCCGTGACCCGGGTGGTCGCCCATGTCGAGACCGTCGCCCACCAGCGTCCGCCGCAGATCGGGACGCCGGGCACGGCCCTGCGCCAGGGGTCCAAGCCGTGAGCCTCTTGCCCGCCACGCCCGGGCCTGCGGGCCTGCTCGCCGCGACCTTCGCCACGCCGCACATCGACTACACGGCGATCCTGCCGGAGCTCATCCTCATCGGCGGCGCGCTCGTGCTCCTCGTCGCCGGCCAGCTCGTCGTGAAGAAGGTCCCCGTCGCCCTCTACTCGCTCGGGACCGGCGTCGTCGCGGCTGCGGCGCTCGTCGTCTCCCTCGTGCTCTGGAACGACGTGCAGGCCAGGGGACCGTTCACGACGATCGCGGACTCGGTGGCGGTCGACGGCTTCGCCATCGTCTTCCTGGTGCTCGTTCCCTGCATCCTGCTCATCTCCTCGGCCGTCGCCAACGACTTCCTCGTCCGCGAGCACATGGAGGGGCCCGAGTACCACGTGCTCGCCCTTCTGGCCGGTTCGGGCGCCATGCTGATGGCCACCGCCAACGACCTCGTCTTGATATTCGTCGCCCTCGAGATCATGTCGATCCCGCTCTACATCCTCGCCGGCATGGACCTGCGCCGGCGCGAGTCGGGCGAGGCCGCCATGAAGTACTTCGTCCTCGGGGCGTTCTCCTCGGCGATCTTCGTGTACGGGATCGCCCTCGTCTACGGGGCGACCGGATCGACGAACCTCCCCCAGATCGCCGCGCTACCTGAGCGCCAACATCGTCACCTCGAACGGAGTCCTGCTCGGAGGCCTCGCCCTGCTGCTCGTCGGCTTCGGCTTCAAGGTCTCGGCCGTGCCGTTCCACATGTGGACGCCGGACGTGTACCAGGGCGCCCCGAGCCCGGTGACGGGCTTCATGACCGCCATCGCCAAGGCGGGCGGCTTCGCCGCCCTGCTCCGCGTCTTCTTCTCCACCTTCGGCTCGCTCAGGACCGACTGGCAGCCGTTGTTGTGGGCGCTGGCGATCCTCACGCTGGTTCTCGGGGCGGTCCTCGGTCTCGTGCAGCGCGACGTCAAGCGGATGCTCGCCTACTCGTCGATAAACCACGCCGGGTTCATCCTCGTCGGCCTGGCCGCGGCGACGAGCAGCGGGATCTCCGGCAGCGTCTACTACGTCTTCGTCTACTCCCTCTTGGTGCTGGGCAGCTTTGCCGTCATCACCGTCGTCGGCGGCGCCGGGGACCGCAGCCACGACCTCGACGCCTACCGCGGCCTCGGGCGGCGCCAGCCGGCTCTGGCGCTCGCCTTCGCCGTCCTGCTCCTCGGCCAGACGGGCGTCCCCTTCACGACGGGCTTTTTCGCCAAGCTGTACGTGATCTCGGCCGCCGTGAAGGCCCACTCGTACGCGCTCGCCGTCATCGCCATGCTGTCGGCGGCCGTGGCCGCAGCCTTCTACATCCGGCTCGTCTTCCTCATGTACGGCGTCCGCTTGCCCGCCGGGACCGGGGACGACAAGGGCTCGCTCTCGCTGTCGGCCGGCGGGGAGATGCCCGACGCCCTTGGAGCCGTCCGGCGGCAGGCCCGGCGAGCTGAGCCTCGGACCCGTTGTCGTTCCGTTGCCGACGGCGGTCGCCGATCTTCGTGACGGTCGCGGTCACGGTCGTGTTCGGGATCTGGCCTGCGCCGCTCGTCGACTTCGTGAAGGCGGCCGGCTTCCTCTTCTGAGCTTCCGGGCCTCGTTCAGCCGGAGCGGTGCCCGGCCGGCTGTCTCTCGGCCGGCCCGCCGTTGGGGCTGTGCCCGGTCGCCGTCATCGGCGCCCGGAGGCTGGAAGAACCTGCCGATGAGGGGCAGCTCCCAGAACGACTCCGCCCTGGCGATGGCAAGAGCCATCGGCAGGGTGTTCTCGGCCGCGTCCCACACGACATAGCGCGGCAGCCATTCGGGCCCGAACTTGGCGTTGAAGCGCCAGAGGGACTCGATCTGCATCGAGTCGGACATCCGTCTCAGCAGCCAGCGCTGGATCCCGCCGCCCTCCTCGCCCGCGAGCACGGCCCGCATGGCGGCGAAGTTGAGGCCGAGGTGCTCGTCTCCGGCCTCGCGGAGCCGCTCGATCGTCCGCACGAGGATGAAGTCGAGCAGCCCGTTCGGGTGCTCGCCCTCGTCGCGGCGCATGAGGTCGAGCGAGTAGCCATGGATCCCGGGGGCGGGGACGAACTGGCAGAAAGCCACGGGCACGCCGTCGGGCCCGTGCGCCACCGCGAGCAGAAGGCCCTCGTCGCGTGGGTCGAAGATGCGCCCGAGGGTCATCGAGAAGCCACGCTCGACCTCGCCGCGGCGGTGCTTGACCATGATCGCCCTTACTGCTTCCTGCAGGTCGTCGTCCGATGCGGGCCGGATCGTGGAACGAGATCGTGTAGCCGTACTTCGCGATCCGGTTCACCGCCTGGCGAAGGCCCTTGCGGGTGCCTCCCTCGAGGGAGAAGGTGCGCACGTCGACGACACCCTCGTCGCCGATGTAGCGCTCGTGCATGCCCGAGCGGCGGTACGCGCCCAGCCAGTCCTCGCCGGCTCCGAGCACGGCCACCGACCAGCCGTGGTCGTCCGCGTAGCGGCGGAAGGCCGACCAGAGCTCGTCGCGTTCCTCGGGAGCGCAGATGGGGTCCGGGGAGACGAGGCATATGCCGCCGTAGATGGCGTAGGCGACGAGGCCGTCCCGCTCGAGGAAGACCTGTTTGTCGCTGCGCAACGCGAAGTAGTCGAGCGTGCCCCTGCCCCGGCGTCGGACGACGTCCGCGGCGCGCTCGGCCGTGTTGGTGCGAACGCCCGAGCGGCGACGGTCGACGACAGGACGGAACAACAGCACGAGGGCGACCGAGGCGAGGCCGAGTCCGATGGCGAGAAGGGCCGGGTACAAAAAGGCGTCCACGCGCGGATTGAGCGCCTCGGTCCTGATGCCGACGAGCCGCCCGGCAGTCGCCCACCAGGCCTGCGCGAGGGTGATGGGCCGATCGCCGCGATGGGTCGGCACGACGGTCCAGAGGACTGCCGCGCCGATCATGGTGATCCCGAGCACGCCGCCGAGGAGGGTGATCAGACCTGTCCGCAGAGAAGGCAGGTCGAAAGCGCGCCCGGAAGGACTTGCGCGCCCACCAGAGCACGGCGACGAGAGCCAGGGCGGCGATCGACTGGACGACGTCGCCGTGACGGATGAGGTGCAGGGCCACGGTTCCCGCGAGGAGCAGGATCGAGACCAGCCAGGCCGAGCGCTGGCCCCGCCGCACGCCTCGGGCGAGGGCGAGAAGCCCGACACCGGCGAGGGCGACGAGGGCGCCGGCGGCTTCGCTGACTCCGAGGGGGATGTAGCCGAGGAGAGGATGGAGCCGTCCACGGACCTGCGGCGGCACGACCGCCGAGACGAGGTCGGCCAGGCCGAGGATGGCGATGCCGAGCGCGGCGAGCCTCCGGACCCGGCGCAGGGATCGCGCCGGATCGGCGAGGCGGGGCCACACGAGGCCGCCCGGGTAGGAGGCGACCACCACGGGCGCGGCCGTGCCCCGCGGGAGGCGGCCGGTCGCGAAACGCTCCAGCAGAGTGACCGGGGGCAGGTACCTGCGGGCGAGCAGGAGTCGTGCGTGCACCTCGGCACCGGCTTCTATCTCCACCCAGGAGACCTGCCGGATGTGGATGAAGACCGGGGGCAGCCCGAGGCGCGATTCGCGTTCTTCGACGACCTCGCCGCAGGCACCGGAGTTCGCATAAAAGCCGGTGCCGACCCTCGCCAGCTCGGACTGCAGGGTGTGGCCCGTGACGAGACCGACGCCCCCGTCCTCGAGGATGGGCCGCGCCGGCCTCGCGGGCGCTGTCGTTGGCGCGGTGCGCGGGGGGTCCCAGCAACGACCGGCCGGCGGAGTGCCAGATGCGGTGGTTGACCACGGCCAGCACGACCCCGGCCACGAGCACCTCGGCCACCAGCATCAGCCCGAAACCGAGCAGCCGCGAGGAGAACGGCTCCAGCTTCTTCGGAAAGCCGAAGAGCCACCAGTCGGGGAGCCTGGCGAGAAGGGCGACGGCGATCGGGACGAGCAGCCACCAGAGCCAGCGCACCACGCGGCGGTAGGTGAGGCGCGACGCCACGAAGCGGGGCAGGCCCGAGGGGTCGGCGAGCCGGTCGATGCCCTCGAGCCAGGGCGAGCGGGTATTGCCCAGCGCCGGCAGGATCTCGGCCACGACAGTGGTGCCCGAGCGGGGTCTCGCGCGGGTCGGCCGGATCGGCGAAGGCGTTGCGCTCGTCGAAGCGCCAACCCGGGTCGATGCACACCCGCTTCGTCCCGCCCGCCGCGGAGACCTCCAGCTCGACCTTGAGAGCGACCTCGAAGCCGGCGTCGAGCACGGCGGCGTTCGCATCCGGGTCGAACAGGAACGCCCGGTCGCGCACTCCCGGGAGGAGAATGGCGCGGCGTCTGCGGTCCGCCTCGAGGTAGGTGGTCAACGCGACACGTAGCTCCTCGTGGGCACCGAGCGCCGCGGCCGGGTCGGTGCCGGGGACCTCCAGAAGGTCGAAGGCGTTGCCGGCGATGACGAGCGCCCCCGGGCCTTCGGCCCGCTCGAGGGCGCGGGCCAGCATCACCGATGCCGAGGCGGAGGCATCGGTCCGCTTCGGCGACAGGAAGAGGTCGCTCACGACGATCACTCGCCAACCGATGGGTACAGCCAGGCGCGCGACCTCGGCGTAGGAGGGCATGTGCCTCCATTGTGACAGTCGCCTGGCTCCGTGACGGTCACCCCGGCGGCTGGTGAGTATCATGCGGCCCGCAGTTGCCTCGAGCCTGCAGTCGGGCCGGCCCGGCAATCCAGCAACCATGGAGGGGACGATGAGCGACGCGACCGGAGACGGGCGCCAGGTGCATCCTGCCGCGATCGAGGACTACCTCGCCGAGCTGAGGACGTTCCCGCCCCCTGAGGAGTTCGCCCGCACGGCGCTCGTGCACCGACCGGGCGATGTTCGACAAGGCCGCGGCCGACCCGGAAGGTTTCTGGGCCGAGCAGGCCCAGCGCCCTGACCTGGTTCGAGACCTGGGAGCAGGTCCTCGAATGGCAGCTGCCCTTCTCGAGGTGGTTCGTCGGCGGCCGTTTGAACGTCGCCCACAATTGCCTCGACCGCCACGTCGAGGCCGGCCTCGGAGACCGGGTTGCCTTCTACTTCGAGGGCGAGCCCGGCGACCGCCGCACCATCACCTACGCGGAGCTGCTCGACGAGGTCGGCCGCTGCGCCAACGCCCTGCGCTCCCTCGGCATAGAGCGAGGCGACCGGGTCGCCATCTACATGCCGATGATCCCCGAGCTGCCTGTGGCGATGCTGGCCTGCGCCCGGATCGGCGCCGCCCACTCCGTCGTCTTCGGAGGCTTCTCGGCCGACGCGCTACGCGACCGGATCGAGGACGCGAGCGCCCGCCTGCTCATCACCGCGGACGGGGGCTGGCGCCGCGGGCACGCCGTCGAGCTGAAGCGCAACGCCGATCACGCCCTCGCGGAGGGGGGCGCTCGATCGAGAACGTCCTCGTCGTGCGGCGCCTCGGCGACGCCGCGCAGAACCTCGTCATGCAAGAAGGCCGCGACCACTGGTGGCACGAGCTGGTCATCGCGCCAGGCTGTCCACAGCCCGGCTGAGGCGATGGACTCCGAGGACCTCCTCTTCTTGCTCTACACCTCCGGCACCACCGCCCGCCCGAAGGGAATCATGCACACGACCGGTGGCTACCTGACCCAGGTCGCCTTCACCCACCGGACGGTGTTCGACCTGAAGCCCGAGA
The DNA here is from genome assembly GCA_963804265.1 of uncultured Acidimicrobiaceae bacterium. Lineage (GTDB taxonomy): Bacteria > Actinomycetota > Acidimicrobiia > Acidimicrobiales > Bog-793 > Fen-455. Next base: position 46,043 of record CAWDPZ010000045.1, on the reverse strand, counting down.
GCGACGTCTACTGGTGCGCGGCCGACATCGGCTGGGTCACCGGCCACAGCTACATCGTCTACGGACCCCTCGCGAACGGGGCCACGAGCGTGCTCTACGAGGGGGCGCCCGACTTCCCCGACAAGGACCGTTGGTGGTCGATCATCGAGCGCTACAAGGTGACGACGCTCTACACGGCCCCGACGGCGATCCGCACCTTCATGAAGTGGGGCGCCGAGCACCCGGCGGCGCACGACCTTTCCAGCCTGCGGCTCCTCGGATCGGTCGGCGAGCCCATCAACCCCGAAGCCTGGATCTGGTACTGGAAGGAGATCGGCGGCGGCCGCTGCCCGATCGTCGACACCTGGTGGCAGACCGAGACCGGGGCGATCATGATCTCGCCGCTGCCCGGGATGACGACCCTCAAGCCCGGGAGCACGACGTTCCCCCTGCCGGGGATCCGGGCCGAGGTCGTCGACGACGCCGGCAACGCTGTCGAGCACGGCGGCGGGTATCTCACCCTCACCCATCCGTGGCCCTCGATGCTGAGGGGCATCTACGGCGATCCGCAGAGGTACCGCCAGACATACTGGAGCCGCTTCGAGGGCCGCTACTTCGCCGGCGACGGGGCCAAGGTCGACGACGACGGCTACCTGTGGCTACTCGGCCGTGTCGACGACGTCATGAACGTCTCGGGGCACCGGGTCTCGACCACAGAGGTCGAGTCGGCCCTCGTCGACCACCACAGCGTCGCCGAGGCGGCGGTGGTGGGGGCGAACGACCCGACGAGCGGTCAGGCGATCATCGCCTTCGTCACCTTGCGGCAGGGCTTCGCAGGCGGTCACGAGCACGGGGAGCTGCTCCGGGCGCATGTCGCCGAGAAGATCGGCGCCCTCGCCCGCCCGCGGGTGATCATCTTCACCGACGACCTCCCGAAGACCCGTTCGGGCAAGATCATGCGTCGGCTCCTTCGCGACGTCGCCGAAGGCCGGGACCTCGGGGACACGACCACTCTCGCCGACCCGGGCGTCGTCGCCGAGCTGCGGAGCCGGGCTGCCACCGGCTCAGGCGACGAGTAGGCGCCGCCGCCGGAGGCGGTCGCGCGCCACCCGCGGCGGCGGTGCCACGCCCCACCCGCGCGGCGGCGCCTTGCGCCGCGACGGGCCGGAACCGCCGAAGGAGCTCAGTCGCGGAAGTTGCCGAACTGCAGGGGGATGTCGAGGTCCTGCTCCTTGAGGGCGGCGATGACGGCCTGCAGGTCGTCCCGCTTCTTGCCGGTGACGCGGACCTGGTCCCCCTGGGTCTGGGACTGGACGCCTTTCAGCCCCAGGTCCTTGATGATCTTGTTGATCTTCTTGGCGTGGTCCGACGAGATGCCCGCGTTGAGCGCCGCGGTCTGGCGCAGGGCGCCCTTGGAGGCCTCCTCGATCTTGCCGTAGGAGACGGCTTTCAGGGACACCTGCCGGCGGACGAGCTTTTCCTCGAGGACCTGGGCGAGAGCCTTCCGGCGGTCCTCGGTCGGCGCGTTGAGCTCGATCCCGTCGTCCTTCAGCTCGAGGCTGGCGCCCGTGTTCTTGAAGTCGAACCGGGTGGCTATCTCCCGGCTCGCCTGGTCGACGGCATTGCGGACTTCCTGCATATCGACTTCGGAGGTGACATCAAAGCTCGGCATTCGCGCACCATATCAAGGCCGCTTCGACCCCCGCCTTGCGGACCGAGGCCGCGCGGGCACTATCGTGTCCGCCGACGGGTCGGTACCCAAGTGGCCAACGGGGGCAGACTGTAAATCTGCTGGCAACGCCTTCGAAGGTTCGAATCCTTCCCGGCCCACCGTCGAGGCAGGTGTTGTCCAAGGGCTGGTCGCCCATCGCCTACGGCCACGCCCAGATCTCGGCGTCGTCGTCGTGGCTCGTGGAGAAGCCATGCTTGCTTCTTGACAATAGTTGTCATATCCGGTAACTATTGCTTCCGATGGCTGATAACGGCAGTACCTCGGTCGACAAGGTCTTCGAGGCGATCGCCGACCCGACCCGCCGCTCGGTGGTCGAGCTGCTCGGCTCCGGGCCGCGGCGTGGCCGGCGAGCTGGCCATCGAGATCGGTACGTCCGCGCCGACGATGAGCCGCCACCTGCGGGCCCTGCTCGAGGCGGGCGTGGTCGTCGACGAGCGGCCGAGCGCTGACGCCCGTGCCCGAGTGTTCAGGCTGCACCCGGACTCCCTGGTGGCGGTACAGGCATGGCTCGATCAGGTCCGGGCCGAGTGGGACGAGCAGCTGGGCTCGTTCCAGCGCCACGTCGAACAAAAGAAGAAGAGGAAGAAGAAGTGACCGGCTCCCGCTCGGTGTCGTCGTCGGTGGAGGTCGCCACCGACCCGATGACGGCGTTCACCGTCTTCACGGAGGAGATCGGCTGCTGGTGGGTCCAGGGACCGATCAACTTCTACGACTCGACGCGGGCTTACGGGAAGCGCATCGAGCCCGGCGTCGGCGGCCGGGTGCTCGAGGTGTACGACGAGTCCAGCGGCGACGGCCTCGAAGTGGCGCGCATCACGGTGTGGGAACCCGGTGTCCGACTCGGATGGCGCAGCTCGGTCGACGACGTCGAGACCGAGGTCCGCTTCGACGAGAGCCCCGGCGGGACATTGGTCCGCGTCGAGGCCACCATTCCTGAGGGCGGCGAGGACCGGGGAGGCACCGCGTGGGTGCGGGTGACCCCGGCCTGGTACGGGTCATGGCTCACCGACGGACAGGGTCCCGCACGAGCCGGCTCCCCTCGCCCGGCTCGCTCTGGGCGTCCATTACGCGGAGCCGGCCGCCGCCGCCCGGTGGCTACGCGACGTATTCGGCTTCGAGCCCGCTGGCAACATCCCCGACACCGACTCCGGTGAGCACAGCTGGATCGAGTTCCACGTCGGCAACTCGGCGCTGATGGTCCTTCAAGCGCCCGGCGAGCCGACCGCGGACGGCTCCGTCCGCCACACGCCCTGGGTGTTCGTCGATGACCTCGACGTCCACTACGCCCGTGCGAAGGCAGGAGGCGCCACCATCACCGACGAGATCTGGCAACACGGGACACGTGCTTATGGTGCCTCGGACCTCGAAGGCAACCGCTGGACCTTCGCCCAGGCGATGCCGTTGATGCGCTGAGCCGAGCGAGGAGCGCCGGGCTGGGCTCAGGCCGTGTCGCCTTGCGCCGCTGTCTCGGCAGCTTCTTTCTTGTCCCTCCACGGCCGTGTCCGCAGCGTCCAGCCTGCCGCGACGCACGCGGCCGTCCCGCAGAGCACCCACCCCAGGTCCGTCGTGCTCATCCCGGCGTACTTGAGGCCCGAGGCGAAGATGACGAACGTGATGACCGGACGCAAGAGCCGGTCCGGCGCCCTCGAGGAGAGAACGACCCGACGAGCACCGCAGGCACGCTTCCCACGATGATCGGCGCCGTCACCGAGAACTCCACGTGGCCGAAGGCCAGGGCGCCGAGGGCGGCGGCGCCGGTCAGGGGCACCGCCTGGGTGAGATCGGTGCCGACGAGCTGGTTCGCCCCGAGGGTGGGATAGACGAAGAGCAGCAGGACGATGATCAGCGACCCGGAGCCCACCGAGGTCAGCCCGACGACGATCCCGCCGAGCATCCCGATGGCGATCGAGGGCAGCGGCTTGAGACTATCTCGTGGACCGGCCCCGTGCGGCGCTGGCCGGAGCGGCCATCGAGGAAGTAGCGCAGCGTCATGGCGGCGGTACCGATCAAAAGGGCGGCGCCGAGGGCGTGCTCGACGTTGGCCTGGGCCATCTTGGACTGGCCCATGAGATGGAGAAGGTAGGCGCCCAGGAACGCCATGGGCACCGAGCCCACCACCATCCATCCGACGAGGCGGAGGTTGACGGTTCGTTTCTGGAGGTGAACGGCCGCCCCGAAGGGGCGCATGACAACCGCCGCGACGAGGTCGCTCGAGATGGCGGTCGAGGGCTTCACGCTGAAGAGCAGGATCAGCATGGGCGTCATGAGGGCCCCGCCGCCGGCGCCCGTCATGCCGACGAGGAATCCGACGACGGCACTCCCGAGCACGATGTACGGATCCAAATCCCAAGCCCCCTGATCGAGAGTCAGACCAGACCCGTGATCGTCCTCGGCGCGTGCCGACGACGGCGCGGCCGTGCGCCGACGCTACGTCAGCTGCGCCCGCCGCCGGTAGTTTTCACACGGCCGGCTCCTCGCCGCCGCACCCGGGGCGGCAGCGGGCTCGACCGGAGAGAGAGGCTGCCCATGTCGTCCCCCCTGATGAGCGCCGCGGTATACGTCAGCCCGACGGGCGAGTTCGCCCGGGACCAGGGCTACATCACGACCCGCATAACTGCTGACGGCCGCGACGGCTACCCCGTGGAGGCCGGACGCTACCGGCTGATCGTGAGCCGGGCCTGCCCCTGGGCCAACCGGGCGATCATCGTGCGCCGCCTGCTCAGGGCTGGAGGACGCCCTCTCGATGGGCATCACCGCACCGACCCACGATGCCCGTAGCTGGACATTCGACCTCGATCCCGAAGGCCGAGACCCGGTGCTCGGGATCGAGCGCCTACAGGACGCCTACTTCGCCCGCTTTCCGGGCTATCCCCGCGGCATCACGGTCCCGGCCATCGTCGACATCTCCACCGGCCAGGTCGTCACGAACGACTTCCCCCAGATGACCCTCGACCTCTCCACCGAGTGGCGCGCCCAGCATCGGCCGGGTGCTCCCGAGCTCTACCCCGAAGCCCTGCGGGCAGAGATCGACGAGGTGAACCAGCTCGTGTACACCGAGGTGAACAACGGCGTCTACAAATGCGGCTTCGCCGGGTCCCAGCGGGCCTACGACCTCGCCTACCGTCGCCTCTTCGACCGCCTCGACTGGCTCTCGGAGCGTCTCGGACCCCGGCGCTACCTCGTGGGCGAGACCATCACAGAAGCCGATGTCCGTCTGTTCACGACCCTCGCGCGCTTCGACCCCGTTTACCACGGTCACTTCAAGTGCAACCGCAGCAAGCTCACCGAGATGCCGGTGCTCTGGGCGTACGCCCGCGACCTGTTCCAGACCCCGGGTTTCGGCGACACCGTCGACTTCGACCACATCAAGCGCCACTACTACGTGGTCCACCGGGACATCAACCCGACCGGCATCGTCCCGCTCGGCCCCGAGCTCGGGAGTTGGCTCGAGCCGCACGGCCGGGAGGAGCTCGGTGGCCGCCCCTTCGGCGAGGGGACCCCGCCCGGCCCGCCCCGGCCCTCCGAGGTCGTGGCGCCCGGGCACACGCCGCTCGCCGGCTGAGACTCAGGGCGGGTGCCCGCCCCGCCCGCTCTGGGCCAGCCCGCCCGCTCTGGGCCAGCCCGGCCGCTCTGGGCCAGGTAGCCCTTCAGGTCCGCGGTGGCGAGGGTCGACCCGCGGCCGCCGCGCCGCGACGGGGCCTCCCGCGGCGGCGCCCGGCGAGGGACAAAAGGCCGAGGACGAGCAATGCCACGATGCCGAGCCCGGACAGCCCGAGACCGGCCTTGAGCCCGGGGGCGTCGTAGGCGAAGGTGACGAGGGTCGTGCCCTGCGGCACCGAGAAGGACTGGACGAGGCCGTCGCGGTGCAGGGCGACAGGCGAGCTGTGCCCGTCGTGCAAGCCCGTGGCACTCCAGCCCGGGATGTCGGCCACGGACCTCACCACCGTCGCGCGACGGCCCGAGGTTATCGAGACCGTCTCCGTCGGCGTCCATGCCGACGAGCTCACGACGCGGACGGCGAGCGCGCCGCGTGGACGTGGGCTCGAGGAGGCGAGGCTGAAGGGACGACTCGCCCGCTCGTTCGCGAAGGCGGCGAAGGGGCCGACCATCCCCGTCGCCACCCAGTGGGGGGCCGTGAGGTAGCCGGACAGCGCCCCGTCGAGGTCGTAGGAGTTGCCGACGTTGGAGGTGACGGTGACCGAGCTGATCCGCACGGAGCGGCCGAGAGGGTCGGCGGCCTCGAGGCCGATGAAGATCTGACGGCGCCTGAGGGTGACGACCACCGCCCTCGTGCCGGGCTGGGTGATGACCGCGCCGAGGCTGGTCGCTGTTCGGTGGGCGCCGTCATAGCTCACGAGGCTGAGTGTCCGGCCGAGGGCGGCCAGGTCCGCGCGCGAGCGCGTCGGCGAGGAGAGCTGCAGCGTCACCGAGCGCACGAGTATGTCCCGTCCGAACCACCTGCTCACCACCTGGCCGGGAGCGAGCTGGATCGGCGAGCGGACCGGTCCCACGCCGGCTATCGGAGGCGCGTCCAGTCCGGGCGGCGTGCCTGGGCCGGCTCCCGGTGCCACGTCGATGTGGAGCCGCGTGATCGAGAGCTCCTGCGGCACCGTGAGCAGAACCCGCACGTCCAGCGAGTCGAAGACACCCGTCGCCAGCGCGGCCGGGTCTAGATCGTCCAGGCTGTGGGTCCCGGTCGCCGAGGCATATGGACCCCAGACCAGCGATCCGTAGCCTTGGGCGCTCGAGAGACCCGACAGGACGTTGAGATCCGAGCCCCCGACCTGGTTGAGAGCGACTCCGGCCAGGCGGGCCGGGTCCACGACAAGGACGCGCCCTCCGTCGGAGAGCCTCGCCGCGAGCTGCTGTTGCAGGGCGCTTCCGGTCTTGAGGGCCTGCACGCGGACGGGGGCCAGCGACGACTGGTCCACCGTGAACACGAAGAGATCCGCGACGACCAACGCGACGATGGCGTGCTTGAGCAGGCGCCGGGGCCAGGTGGGACCGAGGGCCACGATGGCCACCGCTGCGAGAGCGAAGCCGGTCATGACCGCTATATAGGGAGCCACGGCCGACAAGGACCAGGTCGACCCCGGAAGGGCGTCCAGGAGGCCTCCGTAAGCTCTGCCCGTCAAGGCGGTGGCGGCGAGCAGGCCGAGCACGACACCGAGCACGGCGAGCCCGCTCACGACCGACGCCCGTCGCGCCACGCCGGGTCCGGACGCGAGCTGGTCCTCGATCCAATGGGCGAGCAACATCGAAGACGCCAGGGAGACGAGGATGAGCGCTCGGCTCGGCAGCCTCTGTTCGCCGAGCAGGGGCACGTGGACGAGGAGGCGCTCGACCGGGGTGTGCGAGCCGAGCGCCAGCAGCAGCCCTAACCCGCCCACGAGGTACCAGACCCGCCAGTGTCCGGCCTCCGGGCTCCGCCACCTCCACGCGAGCGCCGATACCGCGACGAGAGCGAGGACTCCGCAATAGGCGTCCAGCTCGGCGAGGCTGTAGGGCCCGGTGTACGCCTCGAGCCCGATAGGCCCGCCCCCGAGCAGGTGTGGGACCAGCGAGACGAGCAGCTCGGCGGCTGAGGCGGAGCCCGAGGCGACGAAACTGAAACCGGGATGGGCGCGCTCGGAGACCCGGACGAAGTCGGCCGTCGGCAGCCATTGCACGGCACTGATCGCCAGTCCTGAAAGACCGCCGGCCACCGCCCATCCGAGGCACGCGAGCCGGCGCCCGCGGGCGCCGATCAGGAGGTGGCCGCCGTACACGGCGATCGAGACCACGGCGTCGACCACAATGTCCGGGCTGCCCGACAGACCGATGCAGGCCACGGCCGCGGCCAGCCCGAGCGTCCCGACCGCCCGCGAGCCCACCGACCCCCGGAAGATGGCGTCGAGGGCGACGAGGCACCAGATGAGCGACGCCGAGGCCGCCACGAAGTCGACATGGACTATCTGTGAGGAGACGAAGCCGCCGAGCCCGAAGCTGGCCCCGCCGAGGCCGGCTGCCAGGGGCCGGCAGCCGTTGCGGCGCAGCAGAACGAAAGCACCTGTCGCGGCTGCCCCGAGCGTCAGAGCCTCGGCGAGAACCCAAGCCCCGAGATGCGGCAAGAAGGCGAACAGCAGCGTGGTGGGGAAAAGGGCGTGGGCGTTCGCTCCTGCGAGCAGGGGCGTCCCCGCCCACAGGTAGGGGTTGTAGACGGGCAGGTGCCCGTGGGCGAGGATCTCGCCTGCGAGCACCGAGAGCGGGTAGTTCTGCGAGACGTCGTCGCCGGTGAGCAGGGGATAGCCGACGAGGGCGGCTATGGACAAGGCGAAGAGCGGGATGCCGACGAGAAGCCCGACGGCGTAGGCGTCACCCTTGCCGAGCAAACCTCGCGGGAGCGTCCGCGCTGTCACCGACCCGGACGACGCCGCTGGCGGCGGGCCGATTTCGACCTCGTCCTCGCGGAGCATCCGTCCGACCGTAGCCAATCGCGGCGTGCCTCCCGGGAAATGCCCGTTCGATGCGCACAGAGTCAGGCGGGAGGGGCCTGATTAGGATCGCTCCGCATAGGACACAAGAGCACGCGCGATGTCGGCCTTGAAGCCTTGAGCGACGCGCCGGAGGACTCGGGCACGGGTGCCGAAGACCCCCGGTCCCTCCTCGGGAGGCTGAACGGGGTCGTAGACCGGGCCCGGAAGCTGGCCGAGCGCGGGGTCGGCTTCATCGCCCGCATGCGCACGCCCCTGGGCGAGGTCAACCCTTACGTGGCTGGACGCACGCAGGTGGCGCGACTGTTGGCGGGTCCCGCCATCGTCGGTTTCCTCAGCGCGGTCGCCGTCACCTGGGGGGCATCGCTCCCGAGCTCGCCCTTCACCTGGAAGACATGCTCAGGCATAGTCGCCGGTTCGGTCACGGTCTGTCATCCCTGGTTCTTCGGGATCCCGCCCCCGCAGGTGGTCCCGGCGCGCCCCTGCCGGCGAACAAGGACCTTTTCATCGGGCTTGTCGCGGTCTACGGCGGCATGGTCTTGATGATGCAGGCCTGGATCGCGCTCGTCCGCATCGCCCGGCGCCACCGGGGCCTGCCGGTCCGCGCCTTCGCCGCCGTCTTCGCCGCCTGGACGGCTCCCCTGCTCGTGGTGGCGCCGCTGTTCAGCCGCGACGCCTACAGCTATGCCGCCCAGGGCGAGATGATGAGCCGCGGGATCAGCCCCTATCTGTTCGGACCGGCGGTGCTCGGGGTGAACGCCTTCTCCGGGCTCGTCGACAAGCTCTGGGCGAACGTCACCTCGCCCTACGGGCCGGCGTTCTTGTGGATCGCCGGGGTGAACGCCACCGTCGTGCGCCACAACGAGCTGCTCGCGGTCATCGGGTTCCGCCTGCTCGCGCTGGCCGGCGTTGTCATGATCGCCGTCTTCGTGCCCCGCATCGCGCGCTCGTACGGCCGGGACCCGTCGATCGCGTTCGTGCTCGCGGCATTGAACCCCCTCGTCCTCCTGCACCTCGTGGCCGGCGCGCACAACGACGCGCTCATGGTGGGCTTCCTCGTGGCCGGACTTGCGCTCGCCCGCGAGGGCCGACCTGTCCTCGGGGTGCTGCTCTGCGCGGTCGGGGCGATGATCAAGGTGCCCGCCTTCGTGGGGGTCATCTACATCGGCTGGGCATGGATGGGAGAAGGCGTGCCGTGGCGGTCCCGGCTCAGGCCGACGATCGTCGCCACCTTCCTCGCCCTCCTGCTCATGACAGGGGTGTCACAGATGGTGGGTCTCGGGTGGGGGTGGGTGTCGGCCCTCAACAATCCCGGGACGGTCCGGTCCTGGATCGACCCGCCGACGGCGGTCGGCCTGTGGGCGGCCAGGCTCGTGACCGCCGTCGGCCTCGGAAACCACGAGGCCCTGCTGCTCGCCGGGGCGAGGGACCTCGGGCTTGTCGTCGCAGGAGCCATCGGGGTGCGGCTGTTGTGGCGGGCCAACGGCGCGGCGACGATGCGGGCCATGGGCCTGACGTTCCTCGCGGTGGTCTGGCTCGGACCCTCGGTGCAGCCCTGGTACCTCGCCTGGACCGTGGTGATCCTGGCGACGATCGCCGAGCACCGGCTCCGCGTGCTCGTGATAGTGCTGTCGTGCGTGTCGTGCTTCTTCGGCCTGCCCGGGGCGCGAGATCTCGTCGTTCAGTTCGGCGAGGCGAACCCGATCCTGATCGCCTCCGCCTCGATCGTCCTCGTCCTTCTGCTCGCGATTCCCATCGTGTTGAGGGTGCGCAGGGCGCTGCGGACGCCGGACGCCGGCCGGGTGCTCGTGGTGCCGCCGGGCTGACAGGCTCCAGGCTGACCGGCTCCGACTGGCCGGCTCCAGGCTGACCGGCTCCAGGCCGACCTGCTCCAAGCCGACCGGCGACCGGCGACCGGCGACGATTGACCAGCTCCGGCGCGGCTCAGAGCAGCAGCTGGAGGATGGCGACGTCGATCCAGCGCCCGAACTTGCGGCCGATCTCGCGGTCGACGCCGACGAAGTCGAACCCGCAGGCCTTGTGGAGCGCCACCGATGCCTGCTGGGTGGCGCTGACGCGGGCGACGATCGAGTGGAAGCCGTGGGTCCGCGCCATTACGACGGCCTCACTGAGCAGGGCCCGGCCGATCCCCTTGCCCCGGTGGTCGCCCGCGACGTAGATGGAGTCCTCGACCGCTGTCGCGTAGCCGGGACGTGGTCGGTAGGGCGAAAGCGACGCAAAGCCGATCACCTCGCCGCCCTCGTCGGCGACCACCACCGGGTACACGCCCGAGTGGGCCGACCATCCAGGCAGCCTGCTCCTCGACCGAGCGCGGGACGAGGTCGAGGGTCGCCGTGGAACCGGTGACCTCGAGGTTGTAGATCTGCCTTATGGCCTCGGCGTCGGCGAGCGTCGCCCGGCGGATGTCCATCGCCGCATCGTAGTTAGGGTCCCGCTGGGTTCCTCGGTCTTGAGCAGATATGATCTCTCGGCGCGGCAACGCCAGCCGATGGTGGCTGGCACCGCCCCCTTAGCTCAGTCGGCAGAGCACAGCCATGGTAAGGCTGGTGTCGTCGGTTCGATTCCGACAGGGGGCTCCGCGGCGGCGTAGCTCAGTTGGTAAGAGCACACGGCTCATAATCGTGGGGTCGCCGGTTCGAGTCCGGCCGCCGCTACCGGGAGTTGGAGCAGAGGAGCGACAAGATGGCCAAGAACGAGAAGCGGGTGAAGGTGACGCTTGCATGCGAGGTGTGCAAGCGCCGTAACTACATCACCATGAAGAACAAGCAGAACGACCGCGAGCGGATCGAGATGAAGAAGTACTGCTCGCACGACCGCCAGCACACGCTCCACAAGGAGACCCGCTGACGCGCGAGGCAGACGACCTCGCCCCTCTCGTCGAGCTTGCCCGCGACGGGGACAGGGCCGCCTTCGAACATCTCGTCCGCGCGCACCTCCGTGGACACCTACGCCTTGGCGCTGCGCCTCGTGGGAAACGAGCATGATGCTCGCGACGTGCTGCAGGACGCCTACCTCCGCGCCTTCCGCTCCCTGCGCAAGTTCCGGGTGACTCCGCCTTCGGGACGTGGCTGCACCGCATCACCGTGAACTGCTCGGCCACCTTCCTGGCCAAGCGCCGCAAGAGCGCACATGTCGAGCTGGACGAGGACATCGACGTGCTCGAGCTGCGAGCCGAGAGTGACCCGGAGGCCGCGGCCGGGACTGCCGACGACCGCGAGCGCCTGGTCCAGGCACTGACGGATCTCCCCGACCAGATGCGGATGGTCGTCGTCCTGAGGGACGTCTACGACCTCCCCCACGAGGAGATAGCCCGAGAGCTCGGGATCAGCCAGACGGCCGCCAAGGTCCGCCTGCACCGGGCCCGCCGCCGGCTGCGCGAGCAGTTGTTCGCCACCGCCGGTGCTCCGGTCCGCTCGCGCCAGCGGGGCAAGCTCGTCGGGTCGGCGCTGGCCGAGGCCGGCCTGCTGGAGGTGCGGGTCCTCGACGAGTCGCTCGCCGAAGAGGCGGACAGACGTGCAGCAGCGGTTTGACAGGCGGCAGTGGTTTGAAGAGGGCCCCGCTCGCCCGGATCGCCAGCCTGGACGTTGCGCGTCCCCGACTCGCCCGGCGGGTGCGGGTGTCCAGCCCCGAGGTCTCCTGCGGCGAGGTAGCCGTGGCGCTGCCTTCGATCCTCGACGGCGGCTCCGCCGCCGACGAGGCAGTCGTCGAGCATGTCGGTCGGTGCCTTCGTTGCCAGTCCGAGCTCGCCAAGTACCACAAGCTGTTGCGACTCCTCAATCAGCTGCGAGGCGCCAGGGTCGAGCCACCGCCGGGAGCGGTGACCGACGTGCTCGACGCGATCGAGGACGCTGCCCAACGCCGCGTCATCCGCTCCGCTCTAAGCGGCCGACGCCTCGTCTACGCGGGGCCCTCGCGGTTCCCGTGGCGGCGATCCTCGCGGTCACCGTCGCCCGTCGTGGCCGCCTGCGGAGCGTGGAGCCCGTGGTGCTATCGTGATGCCGACCCGGGGCGACCGGTGCTCAGTCATTGGCGGGCCACGACGCCGGCCCGGAGGGCAGTAGCTCAATTGGTAGAGCACCGGTCTCCAAAACCGGCGGTTGGGGGTTCGAGTCCCTCCTGCCCTGCTCACCGCTCTTTCGAGCCGAGGAAAGTTTCGTGAACCGACAGACAAAACGTCTCCTGCAGCGTCAGGGCCAGATAGACGAAGAGGGCGCGCCCGCCGCCGGTGGGCGACGCCCGCCACCCAGCGCGGCCCGGCGCCCGCAGTCCCCCGACCGGCCCGGACTGCCAGAGCGCGTCGTCGAGTTCTCCCGCGAGGTCCGCAACGAGCTCGCCAAGGTCGCCTGGCCCAACCGCAAGGAGGTGGTGAAGTACACGATCGTCGTGTTCTTCACCCTCGTTTTCATGACCAGCCTCGTCTTCGGCCTCGACGCCGGCTTCGCCAAGGGCGTGCTGTTCCTCTTCGGGTATTGAGTGACGAAGAGACAACCCCGGAGAAGATGACGTGAGCCTGATCAACCCAGAGCCGAACCCCGAAGACACGATGCCTGCCGACGTCGTCGCGGAGGTGGCGGAGGTGGCGGAGGCCGATCCGCGGTCGGGCGGCCACGACGCGCTCGAGTACGAGCTGCCCTCCCAGCACGACGAGGACGAGGTCGCCGAGCGCGAGCCGAGCCCGTTCGACCGCCCGGGTCAGTGGTATGTCGTCCACACCTACGCCGGTTACGAGAACAAGGTGAAGTCCAACCTCGAGAGCCGGATCTCGTCGATGAACATGGAAGACAGGATCTTCGAGGTCATCATCCCGATGGAAGAGGTCGCCGAGATCAAGGGCGGCAAGCGTGTCTTCGTGCAGCGCAAGGTCTTCCCCGGCTATCTGCTCTGCCGGTGCGACCTCAACGACGACTCCTGGTCGGTCATCCGCCAGACCCCCGGCGTCACGGGCTTCGTCGGCCCCGGCACCAAGCCGACACCGCTGCCCCGCTCGGAAGTCGAGGCCATCCTCCAGGTCCGCCCGGAGGGGGTCGAGGGCCAAAAGCACCGCAGCAAGCCGCGTCTCGAACATCAGGTCGGCGACACGGTCCGGGTCAAGGAGGGTCCGTTCGCGGACTTCTCCGGCCAGATCGCAGAAATCAACGAGGACCAGTTGAAGCTCAAGGTGCTCGTCAACATCTTCGGCCGAGAGACCCCGGTCGAGCTCGAATTCAGCCAGGTCGCCAAGCTCTGAGCGCCTGGCGGTAAAGAAAGAGGAACAACCTTCATGGCACGTCGCCGCGTCGCCGCCATCGTAAAGATCCAACTGCCCGCCGGGGCAGCCACACCCGCGCCCCCGGTCGGGACGGCCCTCGGCCCGCACGGCGTGCAGACGATGGAGTTCTGCAAGCAGTACAACGCCGCCACCGAGAACCAGCGGGGCACGATCGTCCCCGTCGAGATAACCATCTACGAGGATCGCTCGTTCACGTTCGTCCTCAAGACCCCACCGACTCCGTTTCTCATCCGCGAGGCCGCGGGTCTCGAGAAGGGGAGCAAGCTCGCCGGGCGCGAGTCCGCCGGATCGATCACCGACGAGCAGGTCGGTGAGATCGCCGCGGAAGATGCCCGACCTCAATGCCAACGACCTCGAAGCCGCCAAGCGCCAGGTGGCGGGCACTGCTCGCTCCATGGGCGTGGCCGTCACAAAGTGACGTCCGCCCCGCAGCCGAGCGGCGCCTCAGCACCGAAGGGAGCTCACGAGATGAACAGGGGAAAGCGGTACGCCGAGGCGATAAAGGGTTACGACCGTGACCGCCTCTACGCGCCGGTCGAAGCGTTGGACCTGGTCAAGAGCCTGGCCAAGGCGCGTTTTGACGAGACGATAGAGCTCGCCGTCCGACTCGGCGTCGACCCGCGGCGGGCCGACCAGATCGTCCGGGGCTCGTTCTCCCTCCCGGCAGGCACCGGCAGGTCAGTACGCGTCGCCGTCTTCGCCGCCGGCGAGTACGCCGCCGAGGCCCGTGCCGCAGGCGCGGACGTCGTGGGTGCAGACGACCTGGTGCAGCGGATCGAGAAGGAAGGCTTCCTCGCCTTCGACGTCGCCATCGCCACGCCGGACCTGATGGCCCAGGTCGGTCGCCTCGGACGCGTGCTCGGCCCTCGCGGCCTGATGCCGAACCCGAAGACGGGCACCGTGACGACCGACGTCGCCAAGGCGGTCGGCGAGTACAAGGCGGGACGGGTCGAGTACCGGACCGACCGGGTCGGCAACGTCCACATCCCCATCGGCAAGGCGTCCTTCGAGCGGCCTCAGCTCCTCGAGAACTACAGGGCGGCCGTCGACGAGCTGCTGAAGGCCAAGCCCGCCGCAGCCAAGGGCCGTTATCTCCGGTCCGTGACCGTGAGCTCGACCATGGGCCCGGGCGTGAAGATCGACCCGGCCAAGGCACGTATCGTCGACGACCTGCTGGCAGCTACCGCCTAGCCCGCAGAAGGGCCCGGCTGGCTCGCCGGCGCAGGTCGGCTACGATCCCGGGCACACAACTGAATAACTCGCCGTAGAACTCCGGTGCGCCGCAGGGCGCTCAAAGGGTCGTGACCCGCCCGACGAGGCGAAGTGCTGAGCGCTTCCCACCTCGTGCGCGCGTCGCCATCCTTGCGGAGCCGTACAACCCGGCCAGTCCGGGGAAGTGACAAAAGGAGCGTTCATGGCAGGTCCGAGACCTGAGAAGGTCGCCGTTGTCGAGGAGGTGCGCGAGCATCTCGACAATTCCGGCGCGGCCATCCTCACCGAGTACCGCGGCCTCAAAGTGGGCGACCTGGCAACCTTGCGCCGCCAGCTGCGGACCGCAGGCGCCGAGTACAAGATCTTCAAGAACACCTTGGTACGCCGAGCGACCGCGGGGACGGACCGAACTGCGCTGGATCCGTTTCTCGAAGGGCCGACGGCGATCGCCTTCGTCCGCGACGACGTCGGAGCGGTGGCAAAGGTGCTCCGGGAGTTCAGCAAGGCCCACCCCGAGCTCGTCGTGAAGGGCGGCCTGCTCGGGACGAAGGTCGTCGACGCCCAGGGCGCGAGCGCCCTCGCGGACCTTCCCACCCGGGAAGTCCTGCTTGCCCAGCTGGCCGGCGCCATAGCCGCCCCGATGCGGCAGTTCGCGAGCTTGCTGCAGGCCGTGCCACAGCGGCCTTGCCTACGGGCTGTCCGCTCTGCTCGAAAAGCGGGGGGGCGCTCCGGCTACGGCCGAGGCCGTGAGCCCGAGGCTGCCGACACGCCCGCCACAGCGGAGCCCGCCGAGACGCCCGAGGCCGCCGAACAGCGGAGGCCGCCGACAAGCCCGAGGCTGCCGGCCGACCGGAGGCCGCCGAGACGCCGAGCCCGAGCCGTCGCCGAGGCCGAGCCTGCCGTCGCCGAGGCGGAGCCGACCGCGGCCGACCAGCCGGAAGCCGAGCCCGGGCCCGCACCGAGCCGAGCCGCGCCGGCCGTTGCCGAGCACACCGCCGAGCCGAGGCCGAGACCGCTGACACGACCGACGACGCCGAGCCCACAGAGCCCACCGAGGCTTAGGAATCACGGCGCTGCGGCGCCGACCCCAACGTCCAGTACCGACAACCATTCGTAAAACAGGAGGAAACATGGCAACCAAGGAAGAGATCCTCGACGGCATTGCGAGCATGACGGTGCTCGAGCTGAGCGAGCTGTTGAAGGAATTCGAGGAGAAGTTCGGCGTCACCGCGGCAGCTCCTGTGGCCGTGGCCGCCGCGGCCCCCGCCGGCGGCGAGGCCGCGCCGGCCGAGGAGGAGCAGGACGAGTTCGACGTCATCCTGCTCGGTGCAGGTGAGAAGAAGATCCAGGTGATCAAAGAGGTGCGCTCGCTCACGAGCCTTGGCTTGAAGGAAGCGAAGGACCTCGTCGACGGTGCTCCCAAGCCTGT
The DNA here is from genome assembly GCA_963804265.1 of uncultured Acidimicrobiaceae bacterium. GTDB lineage: Bacteria > Actinomycetota > Acidimicrobiia > Acidimicrobiales > Bog-793 > Fen-455. The sequence continues at coordinate 29,928 of CAWDPZ010000045.1, read as the reverse complement.
CCTCGAGAAGGTCTCGAAGGAAGACGCGGAGAAGGCGAAGGCCCAGCTCGAAGAGGCGGGGGCTTCGGTCGAGCTCAAGTAGGGCGCGCCCGGGGCGGGTGCGCCCCGGGCACCTCAGGCCGCATTCCGGGTGGCCCAACTTCCATTGTCTTGACCCGGGGGCACAGTTCCCGTACCCTTCGCGAGGCGACGCGGCTTGCCTGTTGCTCGCGCGTCCTCGCGCGTGTAACATAAACGGTTGCCGTGCCCTTCCGTCAAGTGACCGCTGCAATTTCAGTTCCTTGACGCGCGCCCACGCATCGCTCAGCCCTGTTTCCCGGTCGATCTGCACTCGCGAGGAGTAATCCCTTGCCTTTACGTTCCCGCACCCCGGAGCGTTACTCGTTCGCCAACATTGACGAGGTACTTCCGCTTCCTGACCTCATTGCCGTCCAGCGCGACTCGTTCGACTGGTTCCTCGACCGCGGCCTCGCCGAGACCTTCAGCGACATCAGCCCGATCGCGGACTTCACCGACCAGCTGAGCTTGAAGCTGGACTTCGACCCGACGGACCCCGACCTTCGTCCGCCGCCCAAGTTCTCCATCGACGAGTGCAAGGCGAAGGACATCACCTACGCCGCCCCGATCTTCGTCCGGGCCTCGTTCATGAACCGGTCGACAGGTGAGATCAAGGAGCAGACCGTCTTCATGGGCGACTTCCCCATGATGACGGCGCGCGGCACCTTCATCATCAACGGGACCGAGCGCGTGGTCGTCAGCCAGCTCGTCCGCTCCCCGGGCGTGATCTTCCAGCCCGGCCGCGACCAGAAGACCATCGTCACCGGGACGATCCACCCCTACCGCGGTGAGTGGATCGAGTTCGACGTCGAGGCGAAGCCGAACCGCGACGTGAGCGCCGGAGCCCGGGTCGCCCGCAAGCGCCGGCTGTCGCTCTTCGTCGTGCTGCGCGCCCTCGGCTACGAGGACGAGGCCTTCTTGAACCGCTTCGTCCGCCATTTCGATTTCCTCGAGGGGCAGTGGGAGCACGAGCGCGAGCTCATCCCCACCCGTGACGAGGCGCTGCTGGAGATCTACAAGCGGGCGCGCCCGGGTGAGCCTCTCTCGCTCGACGCCGGCGCGCGTCTACTTCGAGAACGCCTTTTTCAACCCGCGCCGCTACGACCTGACCCGGGTCGGCCGCTACAAGCTGAACCGCAAGCTCGGGCCTGAGATCGACCGGATCTCCCAGCTGCTCGACATCCCGCTCGAGCACCCGGACGAGCACTCAGGCGTCCTCAGCCCGGCCGAGGTTCTCGCAGCGTCCACGTACATGCTGCACCTCGCCAACGGCGAGGCGGGCTACCGCCTGGACGACCAGGACCACTTCGCCAACCGCCGCATCCGCTCGGTGGGCGAGCTCATCCAGAACCAGGTCCGCATCGGGCTGTCCCGCATGGAGCGGGTCGTCAGGGAGCGCATGACGACCCAGGACGTCGAGGCGATCACCCCCAGACGCTGATCAACATCCGTCCGGTCGTCGCCGCCATCAAGGAGTTCTTCGGCACGAGCCAGCTGTCGCAGTTCATGGACCAGCACAACCCGCTGTCGGGCCTCGCCCACAAGCGCCGCCTGTCGGCCCTCGGCCCTGGCGGACTGTCGCGCGAGCGCGCCGGGTTCGAGGTCCGAGACGTGCACACGTCCCACTACGGCCGCATGTGCCCGATCGAGACACCGGAGGGGCCGAACATCGGCCTGATCGGCCACCTGGCCAGCTATGCCCGGGTCAACGACCACGGGTTCATCGAGACTCCCTACCGCAAGGTCGTCGACAGCCGCGTCACCGACGAGATCGTCTACTACGCCGCGGACGAGGAAGAGGAGTACGTGATCGCCCAGGCCTCCGCGGCGCTCGACGCCACGGGCCACTTCGTCGGCGACCGGGTCCTCGTACGTCGCGGGCCGCAAGGTGCCGGCGTGCGCGTCGGTGCGACCTCGACCTCCTACGGCACCGCCAGCGAGGTCGACTACGTCCCGCCGTCGGAAGTTGACCTGATGGACGTCTCGCCCAAGCAGATCCTCTCTGTCTCCACGGCTCTCATCCCCTTCGTCGAGCACGACGACGCCAACCGGGCGCTCATGGGCGCCAACATGCAGAAGCAGGCCGTCCCGCTGCTCGTCCCCGAGGCGCCCTACATCGGCACCGGTGTCGAGGCCCGCGCGGCTCGCGACGCCGGGGAGGTCGTGCTCGCAGAGGGCACGGGCAAGGTGGCCGAGGTCGCCGGCGACTACATAATCGTCGAGTACAAGCAAGGCGAGAAGGACAGAGCCCACATGGAGCTCGGGCGGAAGATCTACCCGCGTCGCGAAGTTCCGGCGCTCCAACCAGAACACCTGCGTGAACCAGAAGCCGGTCGTCTCGGAGGGCCAGGAGGTCCGTGTCGGAGACGTCCTCGCCGACGGCCCCTCGACCCACAACGGCGAGCTTGCTCTCGGCAAGAACCTCCTCGTGGCCTTCATGCCGTGGGAGGGCTACAACTACGAGGACGCCATCATCTTGTCCGAACGGCTCGTACGCGACGACGTGCTGACCTCGATCCACATCGAGGAGCACGAGGTCGACGCCCGGGACACCAAGCTCGGCGCGGAGGAGATCACCCGCGACATCCCGAACCTGTCCGACGACATCCTGGCGGACCTCGACGAGCGCGGGATCATCCGCATCGGCGCCGAGGTCGACGCGGGCGACATCCTCGTCGGCAAGGTCACCCCCAAGGGCGAGACCGAGCTGACTCCTGAGGAGCGGCTGCTGCGGGCGATCTTCGGTGAGAAGGCGCCGCGACGTCCGCGACACGAGCCTCAAGGTTCCCCACGGGGAGTCCGGCAAGGTCATCGACGTGCGCGTGTTCTCACGCGACGACTCCCACGAGCTGCCGCCTGGCGTCAACCAGCTGGTGCGCGTCTATGTCGCCCAAAAGCGCAAGATCTCAGAAGGCGACAAGCTCGCCGGGCGCCACGGCAACAAGGGCGTCATCTCGAGGATCCTGCCCATCGCGGACATGCCGCACCTCGCGGACGGCACTCCCGTCGACATCATCTTGAACCCTCTCGGCGTGCCGAGCCGGATGAACGTCGGCCAGGTGCTCGAGGCCCACCTCGGCTACGCCGCGCGATGGGGCTGGGAGGGCGCCGACAAGAAGGTGCTCTCCCCACACATCGTCCGCGGCACCGAGACCAAGACGCGCCCGAGCACGGACCCGGCCATCTGGGTCTCGACGCCCGTCTTCGACGGCGCCCACTGGGACGAGCGCGAGGAGGCGGGCCGGCACTCGACCATCCAGGAGCTTTTCGGGAAGCTGCTGCCCGACTCGGTCGACGGAGTCCGGGAAGATGATCGGCCTCGACGGCAAGGTGACCCTGTACAACGGGCGCACCGGCGAGCCCTACGACAACACGGTGTGCGTCGGCTACGTCTACATCCTGAAGCTCGCCCACCTCGTCGACGACAAGATCCACGCCCGTTCCACGGGCCCGTACTCGATGATCACCCAGCAGCCCCTCGGCGGGAAGGCCCAGTTCGGCGGCCAGCGCTTCGGCGAGATGGAGGTGTGGGCCCTCGAGGCCTACGGCGCCGCCTACGCGCTGCAGGAGCTGCTCACGATCAAGTCGGACGACGTGCTCGGCCGGGTCAAGGTCTACGAGGCCATCGTGAAGGGGGAGAACATCCCCGAGCCGGGCATCCCCGAGAGCTTCAAGGTTCTCATCAAGGAGATGCAGTCCCTCTGCCTGGACGTCGAGGTTCTCTCGACGACCGGCGAGGAGATAGAGATCCGCGAGCTGGACGAGGACGTCTACCGGACCGCCGAGGAGCTCGGGATCGACATCAGCCGCCCCGAGCGGGGGTCGGACGAGGAAGACGCCCGCCGCGCCGCGGAGAGGAGTTTCTAAGTGCTCGACGTCAATGACTTCGACCAGCTTCGAATAGGACTTGCGACAGCCGACGACATCCGCACGTGGTCGCACGGCGAGGTCCGCAAGCCGGAGACGATCAACTACCGCACGCTCCGTCCGGAGAAGGACGGCTTGTTCTGCGAGAAGATCTTCGGGCCGACCAAGGACTGGGAGTGCTACTGCGGCAAGTACAAGCGCGTCCGCTTCCGCGGCATCATCTGCGAGCGCTGCGGCGTCGAGGTCACCCGTTCGAAGGTGCGCCGCGAGCGGATGGGCCACATCGAGCTCGCCGCCTCGGTCGTGCACATCTGGTACCTCCGTGGCACTCGCTCCTGGCTCGCGTACCTGCTCATGGGCACCGAGGCTCGTGAGGAGCTCAAGGCCAAGCAGCTCGAGAAGGTCATCTACTTCGCCGCCTACCTCGTCACCCACGTGGACGAGGAGAAGCGCCACGTGGATCTCCCCAACCTCGAAGCCGAGCTGACCACCGAGATCGGCGAGATCGAGCGCGCCCGCGACCTCGAAGCCGAGCGCCGCCTGTCCGAGCTCGAGCGCGAGCTCGCCGAGCTCGAGGCCGCCGGGACCAAGGAGTCGGAGATCCGCGCCCGCCAGCGCGCCGTCGAGAAGGAGATCACCGCCGTCCGCGATCCGCGCGAACGACGAGATCGCCCTCGCCGGGCGTGCCTTCGACGAGATCTCGGGACTGCACGGACGCAAGATCATCGAGGACGAGCTCTTGTGGAGAGAGCTGCGCAGCCGCTACGGCGACTACTTCGAGGGAGGCATGGGAGCCGAGGCGATCGCTCGCCTCATCGACCGCCTCGACCTCGACGAGGAGGAGGTCAAGCTCCGCGAGGCCATCGAGCCCGACCGACGGCCGCCGCCCCCTGTCGGCCCAGCGCAAGCAGAAGGCGATCAAGCGCCTGAAGATCGTCTCGGCCTTCAACCGCCGCGACGAGGCCGGCCGCCGGGTCAACGACCCGCGGGCCATGATCCTCGACGCCGTGCCCGTCATCCCGCCGGACCTCCGGCCGATGGTGCAGCTCGACGGCGGCCGCTTCGCCACGTCCGACCTCAACGACCTCTACCGGCGCGTGATCAACCGCAACAACCGGCTGAAGCGCCTCTTGGACCTCGGCGCGCCCGAGATCATCATCAACAACGAAAAGCGCATGCTGCAGGAGGCCGTCGACGCCCTGTTCGACAACGGCCGGCGCGGCCGGCCCGTGACAGGTCCCGGCAACAGGCCGCTCAAGAGCCTCTCCGACATGCTGAAGGGCAAGCAGGGTCGCTTCCGCCAGAACCTCCTCGGAAAGCGCGTCGACTACTCAGGCCGCTCGGTCATCGTCGTCGGCCCGACCCTCAAGCTCCACCAGTGCGGCCTGCCCAAGCTCATGGCGCTCGAGCTGTTCAAGCCCTTTGTCATGAAGCGGCTCGTCGACACCGAGATCGCCCAGAACATCAAGTCGGCCAAGCGCATGGTCGAGCGTCGTCGTATCCAGGTCTGGGACGTGCTCGACGAGGTCATCAAGGAGCACCCTGTCTTCTTGAACAGGGCGCCTACCCTGCACCGCCTCGGGATCCAGGCCTTCGAGCCGATCCTCGTCGAGGGCAAGGCCATCCAGATCCACCCGCTCGTCTGCACCGCCTTCAACGCGGACTTCGACGGCGACCAGATGGCCGTGCACCTGCCGCTTTCGGCCGAGGCCCAGGCCGAGGCCCGCGTCCTCATGCTGTCGGCGAACAACATCTTGTCCCCGGCGACCGGGCGGCCGATCACGGTGCCCGGCCAGGACATGGTCTTCGGCTGCTACTACCTGACGCTCATGGTCGACGGTGCCAAGGGCGAGGGCCGCGTCTTCCGCCGCCTCTACGACGCCGAGCAGGCATGGGAGAACGGGAGCGTCGACCTTCACGCCAAGATCAAGCTCCGCCCCGGCCCGGACGGCTACGAGTTCCCGCTGCGCGGAGCGCGCCACGGTGAGACCGCCGTCGTGGAGGAGCCCTCGGAGATAGAGACCACCGTCGGGCGGCTCTTCTTCAACCAGGCGCTCCCGGGCGGCTTCGGGTTCGTGAACGACGTCATCGGCAAGCGCGCCACCTCGCTCGCCGTCATCGTCGAGCAGATCGCGGCCCACTACTCGAAGGTCCTCGTGGCCGAGAGCCTCGACAGGATCAAGGATCTGGGCTTCAAGTTCGCCACGCGTTCGGGGCTCACCATCTCCATCGACGACGTCAAGACGCCGCCGGACAAGCAGTCGATCCTCGACCGTTACGAGAAAGAGGCCGAGAAGGCCGAGAACCAGTTCCGTCGGGGCATCATCACCGACGACGAGCGCCGCCAGAAGGAGATCGAGATCTGGACCTCGGCCAACTCCGAGGTCGGACGCGCCATGGAGAAGACCCTGGCCACGATCGCCTTCAACCCGCTCGACATGATGGTCGACTCGGGCGCCCGCGGCAACCCGCAGCAGGTCCGCCAGATCGCCGGCATGAAGGGCCTCGTGTCCAACCCGCGCGGCGAGATGATCCCCCGCCCGATCAAGTCCTCCTTCCGCGAGGGCCTGTCGGTGCTCGAGTACTTCATCTCCACCCACGGTGCCCGCAAGGGCCTCGCCGACACCGCCCTTCGCACGGCCGACTCCGGCTACCTCACCCGCCGCCTCGTCGACGTCGCCCAGGAGCTCATCATCCGCGAGCCCGACTGCGGCAGCACACGAGGCATCTGGATCGAGGGAGTGACGGGGGACCAGGCGGGCAAGCGGAGCTACCTCGAGACCCGCGTCTACGGGCGTGTCCTCATCGAGCCCGTGAAGCTCTCCGACGGCTCCGCCATCGATGCCGGGACGGTGCTGAGGGACCTCGAGATCCAGCGTCTCGCCGCCGACCCCGCCATCGACCGCGTGCGCACACGCTCAGTGCTCACCTGCGAGGCCACCCACGGCGTCTGCGCCGCCTGCTACGGCCAGTCGCTCGCGACCGGTCGCGAGATCGAGCTCGGCGAGGCGGTCGGCGTCATCGCCGCCCAGTCGATCGGCGAGCCGGGGACCCAGCTCACCATGCGCACCTTCCACACCGGCGGCATCGTCGGCGAGGACATCACCCACGGCCTTCCCCGCGTCGTCGAGCTCTTCGAGGCCAGGACACCGAAGGGCGCCGCCGTGCTGGCACGCACCTCCGGCGTCGTGCGCATCGACGAGGACGAGACGGGACGGCGCGTCGTGGTCGTCGCCGACGACGGCACAGAGGAGACCGTGGCCGTCTCGGCCAGGGCGCACCTCGAGGTCGTCGCCGGCCAGGAGGTCAGCCCGGGCGATGCTCTCGTCGACGGCCCGAAGGACCCCAAGGAGCTGCTCGAGATCAAGGGCATCCGCGAGACCCAGCAGTACCTCGTCGAAGAGGTGCAGAAGGTCTACCGGGACCAGGGCGTGTCGATCCACGACAAGCACATCGAGCTCATCGTCCGCCAGATGCTGCGCCGTGTGCTCGTCGCCGAGCCCGGTGACGCCCCCTTCCTCCCGGGAGAGCGCGTCGACAACCAGCGTTACGCGGCGGTCAACCGCGAGCTGGTGCAGGCCGGAAAGCGCGCCGCAGAGGGGCGCCCCGAGCTGATGGGCATCACCAAGGCGTCGCTCGCCACCGACTCGTGGCTCTCGGCGGCGTCGTTCCAGGAGACGACCCGGGTGCTGACCGAGGCTGCGATCGAGTCCAAGTCCGACCAGCTCTTCGGGCTCAAGGAGAACATCATCATCGGCAAGCTCATCCCGGCGGGTACGGGCATGAACCACTATCGCAGCGTGGAAGTGTCGACGCCCGACGCCGAGCGCATGTCGTTCTGGTCCTCGGACCTGGACGCGGGCGACGCCGGCGAGGCGAGCACGGACAACCTGGCCTCGTGGCTGCGCGACGTCGGGCGCTCCGCCTTCGGGGGTCCCTACGAGCCGGAGGACCCGTACGCCGCGGCCGCCGGAGGGGCCTACGCCAGCTTCGGTCCGACCGACGATCTCGAGGTGGTCGAGGCCGACCCGCTGAGCGACCTCGGGCCGGCCGAGGAAGGCTCCGCCTGATCACGGCCTAGACTGTTTGCTCGGGAGCGTGCCGCGCTCCTATCATCATCGCGTCGTGTCGGCGTGCACCTGCGCCCACGGCTTTCAACAAGGAATCCCAGAGAGGTTCGCGTGCCCACTATCGCCCAGCTCGTCCGCAAGGGCCGGACAACCAAGCGGTCGAAGACCAAGACCCCCGCCTTGAAGGGGGCGCCGCAGCGCCGCGGCGTGTGCACGCGCGTCTACACGACGACGCCGAAGAAGCCGAACTCGGCCCTCCGCAAGGTGGCGCGCGTGCGCCTCACGAGCGGGTCCGAGATCACGGCCTACATTCCCGGCGTCGGCCACAACCTGCAGGAGCACTCGATCGTCCTCGTCCGCGGCGGCCGTGTGAAGGACCTCCCGGGTGTGCGCTACAAGATCGTGCGCGGCACTCTCGACACCTCGGGCGTGCGCGACCGTGCCCAGGCCCGTAGCCGCTACGGCGCCAAGAAGGAGTCCTGAGTTGCCACGCAACGGCCCCCCACCCCGCCGCGAGCTCGTCCCCGACCCGGTCTACCGGTCGGTCCTCGTCACCCAGCTGTGCAACAAGGTGCTCTCCCGGGGAAAGCGCTCGCTGGCCGAGCGCATCGTGTACGACGCCCTCGAGGTGGTGCGCGAGAAGACCGGCGGTGACCCGCTCCAGCTGTTGAAGCGGGCGCTCGACAACGCCCGTCCCGAGCTCGAGGTCCGCAGCCGCCGCGTCGGTGGGGCCACCTACCAGGTACCCGTCGAGCTCCGGCCCCGCCGGGCGACGACCCTGTCGATCCGCTGGCTCGTCGGATACTCGCGGGCCCGCCGCGAGCGCACCATGGCGCTCAGGCTCGCCAACGAGATCCTGGATGCCTCGAACGGCGTCGGAGCCACGGTCAAGCGCAAGGAGGACCTGCACAAGATGGCGGAGTCCAACAAGGCTTTCGCGCACTACCGCTGGTAACAGCGCGGAGCGTCCCGGTCGTCGCGGCCGCGGCGCGCCCGGCTCGGAGCAAGGGCCCACCTCGGTGCCGCCAAGGCTTGTGCCCGGGCGGAAGACCACGCCGGGAACGAGATCCCCGAGCCACGACCGACCACACGACCCGACCACGAACGACTAAGAGAAACGAAGCAAGGCGATGGCCAATCCATCAACCATCCGAGAGTTCCCCCTCGCCAAGACCCGCAACATCGGGATCATGGCCCACATCGACGCGGGCAAGACCACGACGACCGAGCGCATCTTGTACTACACGGGTCGCACCTACAAGATCGGCGAGGTCCACGAGGGTGCCACCGTCATGGACTGGATGATCCAAGAGCAAGAGCGCGGGATCACCATCACCTCGGCCGCCACGACCTGCCGCTGGCGCGACACCTGGATCAACATCATCGACACCCCGGGACACGTCGACTTCACCGTCGAGGTCGAACGGTCGCTGCGCGTCCTCGACGGGGCCGTCGCGGTCTTCGACGCCGTCGCCGGCGTCGAGCCGCAGACCGAGACCGTCTGGCGCCAGGCGAACAAGTACCAGGTGCCCGCGCATGTGCTTCATCAACAAGATGGACCGCGTCGGGGCGGATTTCGACCGCACGGTCGCCATGATCCGCGACCGGCTCGAAGCGAGCCCTGCGGTCATCCAGCTCCCGATCGGGGCCGAGGGCGGTTTTGAGGGCGTCATCGACCTGTTGAAGATGAAGGCCCTCGTCTGGGGCGAGGGCATGGGCGAGACCTGGGAGACCCGCGACATCCCCGCGACACTGCTCGCCGGCGCCGAGGAGGCGCGGCACGCCCTCATCGACGTCGTCTCGAATTACGACGACAACGTCATGGAGCGCTACGTCGCCGACGAGGAGATCACCGCCGAGGACCTCCGCAGGGCGCTGCGCACGGCGACGATCGCGAGCGAGGTCGTCCCCGTCCTGTGCGGGTCGGCCTTCAAGAACAAGGCCGTCCAGCCGATGCTGGACGCCGTCGTCGACTTTCTGCCGAGCCCCCTCGACGTGCCTCCGACCGAGGGCCTCCATCCGAAGTCGGGCGAGACGATCTCGCGCGAGCACCGCGACGACGAGCCCTTCTCCGCCCTCGCCTTCAAGATCATGAGCGACCCGTTCGTGGGCAAGCTCACCTACCTGCGCGTCTACTCGGGCACCCTCGAGAAGGGCACGACGGTGATGAACTCGAGCCGCGACCGCAAGGAGCGCATCGGGCGCATCCTGCAGATGCACGCCAACCACCGGGAGGACCGCGAGGCGGTCTACACGGGGGACATCGTCGCCGTCGTCGGCCTCAAGTCGACGACGACCGGCGACACGCTCTGCGACATCAGCCACCCGATCCTGCTCGAGTCGCTCGAGTTCCCCGAGCCGGTCATCCACGTCGCCGTCGAGCCGAAGACGAAGGCCGACCAGGACAAGCTGTCACGGGCGCTGTTCGCCCTCAGCGAGGAGGACCCGACCTTCCGGGTGCGCTCCGACCAGGAGACCGGCCAGACCGTCATCTCCGGCATGGGCGAGCTCCACCTCGAGGTGCTCGTCGACCGGATGCTGCGCGAGTTCAAGGTCGACGCCAACGTCGGCAAGCCGCAGGTCGCCTACCGCGAGACCATCCGTCAGTCCGTCCACAAGATCGAGGAGCGCTACATCCGCCAGACCGGTGGCCGCGGCCAGTACGGCCATGTCGTGATCGACCTCGAGCCGACAGGCCCCGGCGGCGGCTTCGAGTTCGTCGACAAGGTCACGGGCGGGGTCATCCCGAAGGAGTACATCCCTGCGGTCGACGCCGGCATCCAAGAGGCGATGAACTCGGGCGTGCTCGCCGGGTTCCCCATCGTCGACGTCCGCGTGACGCTCGTCTACGGCTCCTACCACGACGTCGACTCGTCCGAGATGGCCTTCAAGATCGCCGGCTCGATGGCCTTCAAGAAGGCGGTTCGGGCGGCTCACCCGGCTGCTGCTGGAGCCGATCATGGAGGTCGAGGTCGTCACGCCGGAGGACAACCTGGGCGACGTCATCGGCGACCTCTCCTCTCGACGGGGCCGGATCGAGGGCATGGAACAGAGGGGCGCGAGCCACGTCGTGAGAGCCCAGGTCCCACTGTCCGATATGTTCGGCTACGCTACCGACCTGCGTTCCCGCACGCAGGGTCGCGCGACGTACACGATGCAGTTCGACTCCTACCAGGAGGTTCCGGAGTCGGTTTCCCGGGAGATCATCGCCCGGGTGACCGGCGAGTGAGCGGGAAAGGCGTCACCACCGAAGCGAGTTGACTCGCCCGGTGCTCCACTTGACAGGAGCCGTCGGACCGGGAGGACCCGGGCCGCTGGCGCCGCGGGAACAGCAAGAGTCAGAATCGACAAGCAGTCCACCAACATGGAGGCGCCCAGGGGGCGCAGCCCAGATCAAACGGAGCGGTCGGCAACGATGGCCAAGAAGAAGTTCGAGCGGACGAAGCCCCACGTAAACGTCGGAACGATGGGGCACATCGACCACGGTAAGACGACCCTGACCGCGGCGATCACCAAGGTTCTCCACGAGAAGAACCCGAACGTCGCCTTCACGGCGTTCGACCAGATCGACAAGGCGCCCGAGGAGAAGGCGCGCGGCATCACAATCGCCATCGCGCACGTCGAGTACGAGACCGACAAGCGCCACTACGCGCACGTCGACATGCCCGGGCACGCCGACTACATCAAGAACATGATCACCGGCGCGGCCCAGGTCGACGGTGCCATCCTCGTCGTCTCGGCGGCGGACGGCCCCATGCCCCAGACCCGTGAGCACGTGCTGCTCGCCCGCCAGGTCGGCGTGCCTTCGATCGTGGTCGCCCTCAACAAGGTCGACATGGTCGACGACGAGGAGCTGCTGGACCTGGTCGAGCTCGAGGTGCGCGAGCTGCTCACCGAGTACGAGTTCCCGGGCGACGACACGCCGGTCGTGCGCGTGAGCGCGCTTGAAGGCGCTCGAGGGCGACGCGGAGGCGGCCGAGGGCGTCGTGAGGCTCATGGAGGCGGTCGACGACTTCATCCCCGAGCCTGCCCGCGAGGTCGACAAGCCGTTCTTGATGTCGGTCGAGGACGTCATGACCATCACCGGCCGTGGCACGGTTGTCACCGGCCGGATCGAGCAGGGGATCGTCAAGGTCGGCGACGACGTCGAGATCGTCGGGCTGCGCCCGACGCAGAAGACCGTCTGCACCGGCGTCGAGATGTTCCACAAGCTCCTCGACCAGGGCCAGGCCGGCGACAACGTCGGGCTGCTGCTCCGTGGCACGAAGAAGGAGGACGTCGAGCGCGGCCAGGTCGTCTGCAAGCCGGGCTCGATCACGCCGCACACGAACTTCGAGGCGAACGTCTACGTGCTCACCAAGGAAGAGGGCGGTCGGCACAAGCCGTTCTTCAGCAACTACCGCCCGCAGTTCTACTTCCGCACGACGGACGTGACCGGGACGATCGAGCTCGCCGAGGGGACCGAGATGGTCATGCCGGGCGACAACACGATCATGACCGTCGAGCTCGGCAAGCCGATCGCCATGGACGAGGGGCTTCGCTTCGCCATCCGCGAAGGTGGCCGCACCGTCGGTGCCGGCGCCGTCACGAAGATCCTGAAGTAGGCGACGAAAGACATGGCAGAAGGCCCCCGTCAGCGGATCCGCATCCGGCTGAAGGCGTACGACCACGAGATCATCGACCAGTCGACGAAGAAGATCGTCGAGACGGTGCTCCGCACCCAGGCAAAGGTCCGCGGTCCGGTCCCGCTGCCCACTGAGATGCACCGCTACACGGTGATCCGCTCGCCGCACAAGCACAAGGACAGCCGCGAGCACTTCGAGATGCGCATCCACAAGCGTCTCGTCGACATCGTGGAGCACACCCCGAAGACGGTCGACTCGCTCCAGCGGCTCGACCTTCCCGCGGGAGTCGACATAGAGATCAAGATCCAAACGGCCTAGCGCTGCGGCCAGCCGTCCGGCCTTGGGGCCGGCCGGCAGCCGGTGCTATGCTTTTTCACTCGGCGGGCACGTTGCCCGTCGCGACCACGACGAGGTCCGGGAGCGCCCCCAGGCAAGCCCAACGGGGGGACCTTCCGGCGAGACATGATGTGCGCTCCGTTCGGGATGCCCGGACGGAGCGTCCGCACGACAAGGGGCTGTCATCCACAGCCGGTCGGCGCGAACGGCGACAACGGGTGACGCCATCCGTTCTGTCCGCGAGCCCCGGCGCGATCACGAGCAGAAGCAGAGATCACAATGGCCATCAAGGCGATCGTCGGCGAGAAAGTCGGCATGACTCAGATTTGGGACGAGGCGCAGCGCGTCGTGCCCGTGACGATGGTCAAGGTCGCGCCCGTCCGCGTCGTTGCCGTGAAGACCCCCGAGCAGGCGGGCTATTCCGCCCTCCAGGTGACCTACGGCGTGAAGGCCGCCAGCAAGCTCAACAAGCCCGAGGCGGGCCACTTCGCCGCCGCGGGTGTCGAGCCGGGCGTGCGGCTCGTCGAGCTGCGGCTCGACGACACGAGCGGCTACTCGGTCGGCCAGGAGATCGACGCCGGCATCCTCGCCGCGGGCGACAGGATCGACGTCACCGCCGTCTCCAAGGGCAAGGGCTTCGCCGGCGGCATGAAGCGGCACAACTTCAAGGGCCAGGGCGGTGCGCACGGCAACCACAAGCACCACCGCGCACCGGGCTCTGTCGGAGCCTGTGCGACGCCTGCGCGTGTCTTCAAGGGCACGCGGATGGCGGGCCGCATGGGTTCGGAGCGGGTGACCACGCTGAACCTCGAGGTGGTCGTGGCCGATCCCGAGCGCGAGATCATCCTCGTGAAGGGCGCCGTCCCCGGCCCGCGGGGTGGCATGGTCTTCATCCGCAACGCCGTGAAGGGCGGCAAGCGATGACGGACACGATGGTCGAGACCGCGCCCCACCTGATCGTCGAGCGCTGCAACGACTCGGGCGGCCTCATGGGGATCGTGCAGCTCGACCCGGAGTACTTCGGCGCCCTCGTCAACGTGCCCCTCCTGCACCAGGTCGTGACCGCCCAGCTCGCGGCCAAGCGCTCGGGCACCCACAGCACCAAGACCCGGGCCGAGGTCGCCGGCGGCGGTGCCAAGCCGTACCGCCAGAAGGGCACCGGCCGCGCCCGCCAGGGCACGACCCGGGCGCCGCAGTTCACCGGAGGCGGGATCGCCTTCGGGCCCAAGCCGCGCGACTACTCCCAGAGCACGCCCCGGAAGATGGTCCGCCTGGCACTGCGGGCCGCTCTCTCGGACCGGGCCCTCGAGGGTCGCGTATGCCTCGTCGACCGCTGGTCCTACGAGGTGCCGAAGACCAAGCAGGCCGTCGCCTCGCTGCGGGCCCTCGGCCTGGACGGCAACGTGCTCGTCGTCATAGGCGGCGAAGACGTCGTGGCGGAGCGCGCCTTCGGCAACCTCGCGGATGTCGACCTCGTCGAGGCGGGCCAGCTGACGGCCTACGACGTGGTCAAGTCGGACTGGGTCGTGTTCACCGACGAGACGGTCCCGGGCATCATCACCGACGCCCCCGAGGGCTCGGTCGCCTTCAGCTCGGCGAGGCCGGAGGTTCTGGAGCCTGCCGAAGACGCGAGGACGGCTCCGTGGACGTCGACGACGAGATCCCCGGGAGCCGTTGACGCCGAGGACGAGACGAGCTGGACGCCGAGGACGAGCTGGACGCCGAGGACGAGCTGGACGCCGAGGACGAAGAGGCCTCCGTGGACGAGGAGGCCGGCGAGACCGACGAAGAGGAAGAGGACAAGTGAGCGGCAACCGTTCGATCCTGTTGCGCCCTGTCATCTCCGAGAAGTCGTACTCGCTCATGGACGAGCACACCTACGTGTTCATCGTCGACCCCAAGGCGAGCAAGATCGAGATCCGCGAGGCGGTCGAAGACGCCTTCGGCGTCCGCGTCGCCAGCGTCAACACCATGAACCGCAAGGGCAAGCGCAAGCGCCAGCGCAAGGTGGCCGGCTTCGGCAAGCGACCTGACACGAAGCGGGCGATCGTTCGACTCGTCGGCGACGACCGCATCGAGCTGTTCGAGGGCTGAGGAGCATCGTCATGGCACTTCGCAAACGCAAGCCGACCAGCCCGGGACGGCGCTTCCAATCGGTCTCGGACTTCTCCGAGATCACCAAGACCAGGCCGGAGAAGACCCTCCTCGTGCCTCAGTCGGGCACGGGCGGCCGCAACAACCTCGGCCGCAAGACCGCCCGCCATCGCGGGGCCGGCCACAAGCAGCAGTACCGCCTGGTCGACTTCAGGCGCGACAAGGACGGCATCCCGGCCAAGGTCGCCGCGATCGAGTACGACCCCAACCGCAACGCCCGCATCGCCCTCCTGCACTACCTCGACGGCGAGAAGCGCTACATCATCGCCCCGGCCCGGGTCGCTGTCGGTGACATGCTCGAGTCCGGTCCCGGCGCCGAGATCCGAGCGGGCAACGCCCTCCCGCTGCGCTACATCCCGGTCGGCTCGGTGATCCACAACGTCGAGCTGCGGCCCGGGGGCGGAGGCAAGCTCGCCCGCGGCGCCGGCATGAGCGTGCAGCTGGTCGCCAAGGAAGGCATGTTCGCCACCTTGCGCCTCCCTTCCACCGAGATGAGGCGCGTCCCGATCGACTGCCGCGGGACGCTGGGCGAGGTCGGCAACTCCGAGGCCGAGCTCATCTCGATCGGCAAGGCGGGCCGAAACCGCTGGAAGGGCATCCGTCCCCAGACCCGTGGCGTCGCCATGAACCCTGTCGACCACCCGCTGGGCGGCGGCGAGGGGAAGACCTCCGGTGGACGGCACCCCGTGTCGCCCTGGGGCCAGCCCGAGGGCAGGACGCGTCCACGCCACAAGCGATCCGACCAGCTCATTATCCGTCGTCGCCGCAGCCGCGGCGCCCGCCGTTGACCGCCGAGCGGAGACAGCATGCCTCGTAGCCTGAAAAAAGGACCCTTTGTCGACGACCATCTGCTGCGCAAGGTCGACACGCTCAACCTCTCCAACGAGAAGCGCGTCATCAAGACCTGGTCGCGGCGGTCCACGATCATCCCGGACATGGTCGGCCACACCATCGCCGTCCACGACGGCCGAAAGCACGTGCCTGTGTACGTGACCGAGTCGATGGTCGGCCACAAGCTCGGGGAGTTCGCGCCCACGCGGACCTTCCGTTACCACGCCGGCCAAGAACGAGCAGCGAGGCGTTGACGTGACCGGTCTCAAGACCAACGAGCGGCCCGGGACCCGAGCCGTGCTGAAGCACTCGGGCGTGTCCGCCTACAAGGCACGCGAGGTGCTCGATCTCATCCGCGGCAAGGACTGCCAGCGGGCCTCCGAGATCCTCGAGTACTGCGACCGCGAGGTCGTGGGCGTGATCGGCAAGGTGCTGCACTCGGCCCAGTCGAACGCCTTCCACAACGACGGCATCGACCCCGAGGAGCTTTTCGTGTCCGCCTGCTACGCGGACGAGGGCACGACGCTGAAGCGCTGGAAGCCTCGTGCCCGCGGTCGCGCGACTCGGATCCGGAAGCGGACCTGCCACATCACGGTGATCGTTTCTCGCATGGGCGAAGAGGAGCTGGCCCGCCGGCGCGCCCGCATCGCGGCCGAGGCGGCCGACCGGCGCGCCCGAAGGGTTGCCGGGGCGCGCCGACAAGGACGGGCGGCGGCGAGGGCCCGCGCTGCGGACGAGGCGGGAGCCACCGAGCCTGTGGACGAGGAGGTTCTCGAGATCGTCGCCGCGGGCGACACGGGCGAGAGCGACGAGCTCGACGCCGCGGTCGAGCAGGCGCTCGCCGCCGACGAGGATGCGGCTGACGGTGACGAGGCCGACGGATGACGAGGCTGAAGGCGACGAGGACGCCGCCGATGAGGACGAGCAGGTCGAGGGCGACGAAGAGCCCGCCGCCGACCAGGAGAAGGGCGACTGATGGGCCAGAAGGTAAATCCTTATGGCTTCCGTCTCGGTGTCACGACCGACTGGAAGTCCCGCTGGTTCGACGACCGGAACTACCAGGACTCGGTGGTCGAGGACTGGAAGGTCCGGGACTACCTGATGACCCAGCTCGAGGCGGCCGCGGTGAGCCGGATCGAGATCGAGCGCACGCGCGACCGTCTCCGGATCGACGTCCACACGGCCCGGCCTGGCATCGTGATCGGCCGCCGTGGCGCCGAGGCCGACAGGCTGCGGCGCCAGCTGGCGCGCATCACCCACAACGCCAACGTGCAGCTGAACATCCAAGAGATCAAGCAGCCTGAGCTCGACGCCGCCCTCATCGCCCAGGGAATCGCCGACCAGCTGCAGCGCCGGATCAGCTTCCGCCGGGCCATGAAGCGGGCGATCCAGACCGTGCAGAAGGCCGGCGCCCAAGGGGTGCGCGTGCAGTGCTCCGGTCGTCTCGGCGGTTCGGAGATGGCTCGCAAGGAGTCCTACCGCGAGGGTCGCGTCCCGTTGCACACGCTCCGGGCCGACATCGACTTCGGTTTCGCGAGGCAAAGACCTCGACCGGGCGCATCGGCATCAAGGTCTGGATCTACAAGGGCGACATCTTGCCCTACAAGACCTCAGCCGAGGAGAAGATCTCCCGCGAAGCCGCCATGGCCGTCGGGGAGACCTCGGGCCAGGCGCGGCCCAAGCGCATCGTCACCGCCGGCGGCGGACGGCGCCGGCCCGAGCTCGGAGAGCCCGGTTCGGTCGCTCCCGAGCTCGTTGCCGAGGCCGAGAGCGAGCCTGAAGTCGCCGCGGAGCCCGTCGTCGACGAGGCTGCAGCTGCGGCACCGGCGGCACCGGTTGCCGACGATCCCCTCGAGAAGCTCCTCGCCGAGGAAGAAGAGATCGAGCGGCGGACCCGCGAGCAGCACCACGACGTGCCGCACTTTCGCAGGGAGAACGACTGACCATGCTCATGCCCCGCAAGGTCAAGCACCGCAAGCAGCAGCGCGGCCGGCTGTCTGGGAAGACAAAAGGCGGCGAGTCGATCAACTTCGGCGACTTCGGAATCCAGGCGCTGGAGCCGGCATGGCTCACGGCGAGGCAGATCGAGGCCGCCCGAATCGCCATGACCCGGCACATAAAGCGTGGCGGCAAGGTCTGGATCAGGGTGTTCCCGGACAAGCCGGTCACCCAGAAGCCCGCCGAGACCCGCATGGGATCGGGCAAGGGCAATCCGGAGCACTGGGTCGCGGTCGTCCGGCCGGGGCGGATCCTCTTCGAGCTGGCAGGCGTCGACGAGGCCCTTGCCCACTCCGCGCTCGAGCGCGCCATCCAGAAGCTGCCCATGAAGGCCCGCGTCATCGCCAGGCCCGGCCTCGGGTCCACAGCGGAGGTGCTGATCTGATGACGAGCGCAGCCGAGATCCGCGAGCTCGACGCCGAGGAGCTCGACCTGAAGCTGGTCGAGGCCCGTAAGGAGCTCTTCAACCTCCGCTTCCAGGCGGCCACCGGGCGGCTGGACAACAACGCGCGCGTCGCCCAGGTCCGCCGTGACATCGCACGGTTGCTGACCGTGCAGCGGGACCGTGAGATCGAGGCCGCCGAGTCGGCCGAGAAGGCCGCGGCCGGCGCCAGGGCAGGGACGAAGGAGAAGTGATGGCCGAGAATCAAGCCCAGGTGGGCGCTGCCAGCGGCGCGCCGGCCCCCGAGCCCGAGACGCGTGTCAACAGGCGCAGGGTCCGCGAGGGCACCGTCGTCGAGAACCGCATGGACAAGACCGCGGTCGTCGCCGTCGTCGAGCGCGTGCGGCACGCCAAGTACTCCAAGACCGTCCAGCGCACACGGCATCTGTACGTGCACGACGAGCAGAACGAAGCCGCCACCGGAGACCGTGTCCGTGTGGCCGAGACGCGACCGTTCTCCAAGCTGAAGCGCTGGAGGCTGGTCGAGATCGTGGAGCGTGCGAGGTGATCCAACAAGAGTCGCGCCTTCGGGTGGCTGACAACTCGGGCGCCAAAGAGGTGCTCTGCATCAAGGTACTGGGCGGGACGCGCCGCCGCTATGCAGGCATCGGTGACGTGTTCATCGCGACGGTCAAGGACGCCGTGCCCGGCGCGGCCGTCAAGAAGGGCGACGTCGTGCGCTGCGTGGTCGTGCGGACGAAGAAGGAGAACCGCCGACCCGACGGCAGCTACATCCGTTTCGACGAGAACGCCGCGGTGCTGATCAACGATGCCCTGCAGCCCGCGGCACCCGCATATTCGGTCCGGTGGGACGGAGCTGCGCGAGAAGCGCTTCATGCGCATCGTCTCGCTCGCTCCAGAGGTGATCTAGATGCGAATCGTAAAAGGGGACCGGGTCCAGGTGCTCACGGGCAAGGACCGCGGCAAGACGGGAGAGGTGATGCGGGTCCTGCCCGCGCGAACCGGGTGATCGTCGACGGCGTCAACGTCGCCAAGCGGTCCACCAAGGCCAAGCGCGGCACGATGCAGGGCGGCATCATCGACAAGGACATGCCCGTGCACGCCTCCACCGTGGCGGTCGTGTGCCCCCCAGTGCGGGCCCACCCGCATCGGGGTCGCATCGACGACCAGGGCCGCAAGGTCCGGGTCTGCCGCAAGTGCGGGGGCGACCTGTGAGCCCGGCGGTGATCGAGCGGCCGCGTCTGCGCCAGCGCTACGACAGCGAGATCCGCCAGTCGCTCCTGAGCGAGCTCGGCCTCTCCAACGTCATGGAGGTGCCCGGCTGTCCAAGATCGTCATCAACATGGGCGTGGGCAGGGCCACCCAGCAGCAGTCGCTGCTCGAGGGCGCCGTCGCCGACCTCCAGCTGATCGCCGGCCAACGACCGGTCGTGACCAAGGCCCGCCGTTCCATCGCGCCTTCAAGCTGCGCGAGGGCATGTCGATCGGCTGCATGGTGACGCTGCGCGACGATCGGATGTGGGAGTTCTTCGACCGCCTCATCTCCATCGCCATCCCACGCATCCGTGACTTCCGAGGGCTTTCCCCAAGTCCTTCGACGGCCGGGGCAACTACACCTTCGGAGTCACCGAGCAGCTCATCTTTCCCGAGATCGACTACGACAAGGTCGACCAACCCCGCGGCATGGACATCACCATCGTGACCACCGGCCGCACCGATGCCGAAGGGCGGGCGCTGCTCGGCGCCTTCGGGTTCCCGTTCCGACGTGAAGGGCAGTAGAGCCGACCCATGGCCAAGAAGGCATTGATAGAGAAGCAACAGGCCAAGCCCAAGTTCAAGGTCCGCGGCTACACGCGCTGCCGGCGCTGCGGGCGCCCGAGAGCGGTCTACCGCAAGTTCGGGCTCTGCCGCATCTGCCTCCGCGAGCTCGTGCATGCCGGCGAGGTGCCGGGCGTGACCAAGGCCAGCTGGTGAGAGGAGGGGACCGTTCATGACAATGACTGACCCCATCGCGGACATGCTGACGCGCGTCCGCAACGCGAACGTGGCGATGCACGACACGGTCCGCATGCCCAGCTCGCGCCTCAAAGAGGCCCTTGCCGGCATCTTGGAGCGCGAGGGCTACATCGCGGGCTTCAAGACCGTCCAGAGCGACGGGCGCCCCGGCGACATGCTGGAGATATCCCCTCAAGTACACCGCGGAGCGTGCCCGGGTGATCGGCGGGCTCAAGGCGTCTCGAAGCCCGGACTGCGGATCTACTGCCGTGCCGACGGTCTGCCGCGCGTCCTCGGCGGCCTCGGCGTCGCCGTGCTCTCGACAGCGAAGGGTCTCATGACCGACCGGGAGGCGCGCCAGCAGCGCGTCGGCGGCGAGGTGCTCTGCTATGTCTGGTAGGACCGACTCCGCTCTCGGGACCGGGGGGAGAAGCTGATGTCCCGCATCGGGAGAAGCCCCATCGACGTCCCCGCCGGCGTCGAGGTGACGCTCAGCGAGGGCAACGTGGCCGTCAAAGGACCGCAGGGGAGCCTGCAGCGCCAGCTGCCGGGCGCCATAACGGTCCGCCGGTCCGAGGCCCAGCTCCTCGTCGAGCGCCCCGACGACCAGCGCGCCAACAGGGCGCTGCACGGACTGACGCGCAGCCTCATCCAGAACATGGTGACCGGTGTGACCGCCGGCTTCACCAAGGAGCTCGAGATCGTCGGCGTGGGATACCGCGGACCTTGAAGAGCCCGCAGCAGCTCGAGCTGGCGCTCGGCTTCAGTCACCCGGTCTTCATCGACGCCCCGGACGGCATCTCCTTCGAGGTGCCGACACCGTTGCGCATCGTCGTGAAGGGGATCGACAAGGAGGCCGTCGGCCAGGTCGCGGCGGACATCCGCAGGGTCCGCAAGCCAGAGCCCTACAAGGGCAAGGGCGTGAGGTACTCCGGCGAGGTAGTGCAACGCAAGGCTGGGAAGGCGGCCAAGTAGCCATGAGCAAGACACTGCGCACCCACGAGCTTCGCGAGAGGCGACACCGGCGCGTCCGCAAGCACGTCATCGGGACGCCGGAGAGGCCCCGCCTGACCGTGTTCCGCTCCAACAAGCACATCGCCGCCCAGATCATCGACGACGTCGCCGGGCGCACCCTGGTGTCGGCCTCGACCCTGGAGTCGGGCCAGCGCGCCGCGGCCACCGGCAACATCGCCGCGGCCACGCGAGATCGGCAAGCTGATCGCGACGAGGGCGAAGTCCGAGGGAGTTACCAAGGTCGTGTTCGACCGGGGCGGGTCCCGGTACCACGGCAGGGTCGCGGCGCTTGCCGAGGCCGCACGCGAAGCCGGATTGGAGCTGTAATGCCCGAGTCGCAATACGAAGAGCGCACCATCAAGGTCAACCGGGTGGCGAAGGTCGTCAAAGGTGGACGGCGTTTCTCGTTCACGGCGCTGATGGTGATCGGGGACGGCAACGGCCGGGTCGGGCTCGGCTACGGCAAGGCGAAAGAAGCCGGCCTGGCCGTGCAAAAGGGCATCGAAGAGGCCCGCAAGAACATGTTCGACGTCCCGCTCGCGGGCTCGACGATCGTGCATCCCGTCATCGGCCACGCCGGCGCGGGCAGGATCATCTTGAAGCCGGCCGCACCGGGCACGGGCGTCATCGCCGGCGGAGCCGCCCGCGCCATCTTCGAGATGGCCGGAATCCGCGACGTGGTCGCCAAGTCCCTCGGGACCTCGAACGCCATCAACGTGGCCCATGCCACCATCGCCGGCCTGTCCAGCCTGCGCCGTCCCGACGACGTGGCGCGCCTTCGCGGAAAGACCGCCGAGGAGGTCACTCCGACGGGTGTGCTCCGGGCTTACGAGGAGCGCCGCCGCCTCGGCCGTGTCGCCGGGGAGGTGGGCTGAGATGCCCGCCCGCCGTGCCACCGAGTCGCCGCCGAGGCCACCAAAGCCGCCAAGCCCGCCGTGAAGGTGGAAGGCCGGCTCCTTGTCACCCAGGTCAAGTCCTCGATCGGCACCAAGCCGAAGCACCGCGGCACGCTGCGTGCCCTCGGCCTCGGCCGGATCGGTAAGTCCAACTCGCTGCCCGACCGGCCCGAGATCCGCGGGATGATCGCCCGCGTACCCCACCTCATCACGGTCTCGGAGACAACAGGCTCCGAGACGACTCCGAGCAGCGAACGGCATGAAGCTGCACGATTTGGCGCCCTCGCCCGGTTCGAACCGGCCCAAACGCCGCGTCGGGCGGGGAACCGGCGGCAAGGGCGGCAAGACCGCCGGCCGCGGGACCAAGGGCCAGAAGGCACGCAACAACATCAAGCCGGGCTTCGAGGGCGGCCAGCTGCCCTTGACCCAGCGGATCCCGAAGCTGCGCGGCTTCGCCAACCCGTTCCGGGTCGAGTACAACGTCGTCAACCTCGACGTGCTCGACGAGCTCGGCCTCGACGAGGTCACGCCGGAGAGCCTCGAGGCCGGCGGCCTCGTGCACCACAAGGGGCTCGTCAAGATCCTCGGACGGGGCGAGCTTCACCGCGCGGTCCGGGTCAGGCGCACGGTTTCTCGCGATCCGCGGTGGCGGCGATCGAGGCCGCCGGCGGCTCCGTGACCGTCGTCCCGCCTCCTTACGGCGACCGGCGACCCCCTGCAAAGGGGAACGCCCTCGCGAACCGCTAGGGTTCTTCGGCGGCGTCGAAGCTTCGTTCGTGAACGTGCCCCCCGTGCGGGCCGAGTGAGGAAAGGATCTGATGCTCGCAAGCCTGCGGAACATGTTCAAGGTCCCGGACCTCCGCAACAAGGTCCTGTTCACCCTGCTCATCATCGGCGTCTACCTGATGGGCGCGAACATCGTCGTGCCCGGGATCGACTTCAGCCAGATCCAGCAGCTCACCACCGCCAGCAAGTCGAACGGGGTGATCGGCTTCCTCAACCTGTTCTCCGGTGGGGCGCTCGCCAGAGCCGCCATCTTCGGGCTCGGCATCATGCCGTACATCACCTCCTCGATCATCATCCAGCTCCTGCAGACGGTGATCCCGAAATTCGAGCAGTGGCGTGAGCAGGGGGCGGTCGGCCAGCGCAAGCTCACCCAGGCGACCCGTTACCTCACCGTCGCCCTCGCCGTCATGCAGAGCTCCGGCCTCGTGTTCTTGTTCCACAGCGGGCAGCTGTTCGGTTCCGGCAGCAACCTCGACCTCATCCCGGACTTCTCCGCCGAGCGGGTGCTCTTCATCATCCTCATCTTCACGGCCGGCACGGCCGTGGTCATGTGGCTCGCCGAGCTCATCACCGAGCGCGGCATCGGCAACGGGATGTCGATCCTGATCTTCTCCAACGTCGTGGCGGCGATGCCGATCTACGGCCGGGAGATCGAGCAGGACAAGGGCTGGTTCGGAGTGGCGGTGATCGTCGTGCTCGTGCTTGCCATCTTGGTGGCGATCGTCTTCGTCGAGCAGGGCCAGCGCCGCATACCGGTCACCTTCGCGAAACGGGTCCAGGGGCGCCGCATGTACGGCGGCCAGAGCACCTACATCCCCCTCAAGGTCAACCAGGCCGGCGTCATCCCGATCATCTTCGCGAGCTCGCTGCTCTACATCCCAGTGCTCGCCTCCAACGTCCTTCCCTGGTCCTCGATGCGCAACTGGGTGCAGCACAACCTGCTCAACCCGACCGACGGCTGGTACATCGTCTTCTACGGCGTCTTCATCGTCCTGTTCACGTTCTTCTACGTGCACGTGACCTTCGACCCCTACCAGCAGGCGGACACGATCCGCAAGCAGGGTGGGTACATCCCCGGGTTCAGGCCGGGCCCCGCCACCGAGCACTACCTCGCGCGGATCCTCAACAGGATCACCCTGCCGGGAAGCCTCTTCCTTGCGGCGGTGGCGCTGACGCCGTCGATCTTCCTCTCGGTCTGGAACATAACCACGATCCCGTTCGCGGGCACGACGCTTCTCATCAGCGTCGGAGTGGCGCTCGAGACCATGAAGCAGATAGACAGCCAGTTGATGATGCGCAACTACGAGGGTTTCCTCCAGTAAGTGGTACCTGGCGCGAGGCTCATCGTCCTCGGTAAGCAAGGCGCTGGGAAGGGCACCCAGTGCGTCAGGCTGTCGCACCGATATGTCCTTCCGCACATCTCGACTGGCGACATGCTGCGCGCCGAGGTCAAGTCCAGATCCCCGCTCGGCCTGGAGGCCAGGCGCTACCTCGACGCGGGCGACCTGATCCCCGACGAGGTCATCCTCGCCATGGTGGCCTCGCGCCTCGACAGGGACGACACACGGACCCGCGGGTTCCTGCTCGACGGATTTCCCCGCACGGTCGCGCAGGCCGACGGCCTGGACGAGGTCTTGAAGCCGGTGGGGATCGATCTCGTGCTCAACCTCGTCGTCCCGACCGAGCTCGTGCTGGCGCCGGCTCATGAGCAGGCGGGTGTGCGAGGACTGCGGCGCCATCTACTCGACGGCGGTCCCGCCGAAATTCAACTGGACCTGTGACATCTGCGGCGGCGAGGTGGTCCAGCGCGAGGACGACACCGAAGAGGCCATCAAGAACCGCCTCGCCCTCTACGACTCGGCGACGGCCCCGCTCATCGCCCGCTACGCGGCGCTCGGCAAGCTCGTCGACGTCTCGGGAGTGGGCAACCCTGACGACGTCGGCCGGGTCCTCACGGCCGTGATCGACGCCTACCAGCACGGCGGGACCTTCTTCCCGCCCGTACCGCCGGAGCACCGCCTGTGAGACGCGCCCCGAGGAGCTCGACAAGATGCGACGCGCCGGCAAGGTGGTCGCCGAGATGCTGGCCGAGACCAGGGCCGCCATCAAGCCGGGAGTCACGACGATGGACCTCGACCTCGTCGCCCGCGCGGTGCTGGAGCGCCGAGGCGCGAGGTCGAACTTCCTCGGCTACCACGGATTCCCCGCCGTCATCTGCACCTCGCCCAACAACATGATCGTGCACGGCATCCCGGGCGACTACGTGCTGGAGGACGGCGACATCATCTCGATCGACTGCGGGGCGATCATCGAGGGCTACCACGGCGACGCCGCCTACACCGCTCCCGTCGGTGAGATCACCCCGGCGGCCCGGCGCCTGCTCGAGGTGACCGAGCGCAGCCTGTGGGCCGGCATCGACAAGCTGCACGACGGGAACCGGCTGCACGACGTCGGCCGGGCGGTGCAGGAGGTGGCCGAGGCCGCCGGCTACTCGGTCGTGCGCAAGTACGTCGGGCACGCCATCGGCACCCAGATGCACGAGGAGCCCCAGGTCCCCAACTACTGGCCCGGCGCGCCCGGCCCGCGGATCAAGGTCGGCAACGTCTTCGCCATCGAGCCGATGGTGAACATCGGGGGCTACGACACGATCGAGCTGGACGACGGCTGGAGCGTCATCACCGCCGACGGCAGCCTCTCGGCTCACTTCGAGCACACCATCGCGGTCACCGAGGACGGCCCGGAGGTGCTGACGCAGGACTGAACGGCTATCATTGTGCCTGCCTCGGGGCCAGTGCCCGGCGGCTATGCTTTTGTGTGCCGCGAGCCGGCGGGCTGTACGCGGCGCCCGTGCGAATACCCGTCGCAAGCTCCTTGAGCGGCGGTTGTCCGCGTCGGCATCAATTCATTCGGAAGAGTCTGAGCAGGACAAGTCGTAGGAGGATCACACGCCCAAGCCCAAAGAAGATGCGATCGTGCTGGAAGGAACGGTTGTCGAGCCGCTCCCCAACGCCATGTTCCGTGTCGAGCTCGAGAACGGGCACAAGGTGCTCGCGCACTCCTCGGGCAAGATGAGGATGCACCGGATTCGCATCTTGCCGGGGGACCGTGTCCAGGTCGAGATCACGCCCTACGACCTCGCGAGAGGGCGGATCACATATCGCTACAAGTGACGAGCGTCCGGCGGACCGCCGGTCGCCCGCAAGGCGGGAAGGCAGTAGCCCGGCGGCAATCCCCGCCAGGGCAGGAGCGGACCGGCTGAGCCGGTCCCATCGAGTGGAGCAATAGATCGTGAAGGTTCGACCCAGCGTCAAGACCATGTGCGAGAAGTGCAAGATCATCCGCCGGCACGGCCGCGTGATGGTGATCTGCACCAACCCACGGCACAAGCAGAGACAGGGTTAACAAGTGGCCCGAATTTCCGGCGTCGACATACCCGCGAGAAGCGTCTCGAGATCGCGCTGACCTACATCTACGGCATCGGCCTCACGAGGGCACAGCAGACGTGCGCCGAGACCGGGATCAGCCCCGACACGCGGGTGCGTGACCTGACAGACGAAGAGGTCGCCCGCCTTCGCGCCTGGGTCGACGGGAACTTCAAGGTGGAAGGCGACCTGCGCCGCGACGTCGCCCAGGACATCAAGCGCAAGATGGAGATCGGCTGCTACCAGGGGATACGCCACCGCAAGGGGCTTCCCGTGCATGGTCAGCGGACCCACACGAACGCCCGCACACGCAAGGGACCGAAGAAGACCGTCGCCGGAAAGAAGAAGGTGCGCAAGTAACGATGGCCAAGACCACCAAGCCGGGCGGCCGTCGGCCGCGCCGCAAGGAACGCAAGAACGTCACCTACGGCGTCGCCCACATCAAGAGCTCGTTCAACAACACGATCGTCTCCATCAGCGACCAGGAGGGCAACGTCATCGCCTGGGCCTCTGCAGGCAACGTCGGCTTCAAGGGCTCGCGCAAGTCGACCCCGTTCGCCGCCCAGATGGCGGCCGAGCAGTGCGCCCGCCGTGCCATGGAGCACGGGGTGCGGCGCGTCGACGTGCTCGTCCGGGGACCCGGCTCGGGCCGCGAGACGGCCATCAGGTCGCTCTCGAGCGCCGGCATCGAAGTCACCGGCATAAAAGACGTCACTCCCATCCCGCACAACGGCTGCCGGCCCAAGAAGCGGCGCCGGGTCTAGGCGAGGAGACGAACGATGGCTCGATACACAGGACCTGTCTGCCGCCTCTGCCGGCGGGAGAAGGTCAAGCTCTTCTTGAAGGGCCCGAAGTGCGAGACGGTCCGCTGCCCCATCGAGCGGCGCCCCAGCCCTCCGGGCGAGCACGGGCGCGACCGCCTGCGCCAGCCCTCGGAGTACAACACCCAGCTTCGCGAGAAGCAGAAGGCCCGCCGTATCTACGGGGTGCTCGAGACCCAGTTCCGCAACATGTACGAGGAGGCGAACCGGCAGTCGGGCGTCACCGGCGAGAACCTCCTGCGGATGCTGGAGCTCGCGCCTCGACAACGTCGTGTTCCGCGCCGGCTGGGGCGCGAGCCGCAGCCAGGCGCGCCAACTCGTGCGCCACGGGCACGTTCGCGTCGGCGGCAGGCGCGTGACGATCCCCAGCTACCGCGTGCGCCGCGAACGATCGCGTCGAGCTGAGCGAAAAGGCACGCGAGTTCATCGTCGTGCGCCACAACATGGACACCATCGACCGACGACCCCCCGCCTGGCTGGAGATCGAAGACAGCGGGAACGCCATCCGCGTCCTCTCGCTCCCCATCCGCGAGCAGATCGACACCCAGGTGCGCGAGCAGCTCATCGTCGAGCTGTACTCCAAGTAGCCGGCACGCCAATCCACACAGGAGCCCGATAACCCATGCTCATCATCCAGCGTCCCGCCGTCGAGCCCATCGGCGACCCGGACCAGTTCCATCAGCGCTTCGCGATCGGTCCCCTCGACCCTGGCTTCGGCCACAGTCTCGGGGCCTCGCTTCGCCGCACCCTCCTGTCGTCGATCCCCGGCGCGGCTGTCACCCAGGTGCGCTTTGACGAGGCTCTGCACGAGTTCACGTTCCTCCCCGGGGTCAAAGAGGACGTCAGCGACATCATCTTGAACCTGAAGGACCTCGTCCTAAAGAGCGAGTCCGACGACGCCTGTCACGATGCGCATCGACGTGCGCGGCCCGGCCGACGTCACCGGAGCCGACCTGCGCACGACCTCCGACGTCGAGGTGCTCAACACCGAGGCCCACATCGCCACGGTCAACGCCAAGGGCCGCCTCGCCGTCGACGTCACCGTCGAGCGGGGCAAGGGCTACGCCGCCGCCGAGCGCAAGCAGGCGTCCTCGATCGGCGTCATCCCGGTCGATGCCATCTTCTCGCCGGTCCGCCGTGTCGCCTATGTCGTCGAGCCGACGCGTGTCGAGGTCTCGACGGACTTCGACCGGCTCATCTTGGACATCGAGACCGACGGCTCGATCTCGCCCCGCGAGGCCCTCGCCTCCGCCGGCCAGACCCTCCGCGGTCTTTTTGTCCATCGTCGCCCAGCTCGCCGGCGAAGGCCGCGGCCTGGAGCTCGGCGAGGTCGGTGTCGCGGTCGCCGGTTCGCCGGACTTGGATCTTCCCATCGAGGACCTCGACCTGCCCGAGCGCCCGCGCAACTGCCTCAAGCGCGCCCAGATCAACACGGTCGGCGAGCTCATCGAGAAGACGCCCGAGGACCTGCTGGCGATCACCAACTTCGGCCAGAAGTCCCTCGACGAGGTGCTGGAGCGCCTCGACGAGCGTGGCCTGTCGCTGCGCGAGGCAGGGGTCTGAGATGCCCGGCGCCCCGAAGAAGGGTCGCCGCCTCGGCGGTGACGCAGCCCACCAGAAGGCGATGCTCGGCAACCTCGTGGCGTCCCTCATCGCGGCGGACCCGAGGTGGATCGTCACGACCGAGACCAAGGCCAAGGCGATGCGCCCCGTGGTCGAGAAGATGATCACCAAGGCGCGCAAGGGCGGTGTTCACAACCAGCGCCAGGTGGTGGCCTTCATCCGGGACAAGGACATGGCCCACAAGCTGTTCTCCGAGATCGGCCCCCGCTACGTCGACCGGCCCGGTGGCTACGTGCGGATCCTCAAGCTCGGGCCGCGCCAGGGCGACAACGCCCCGATGGCGCGCGTAGAGCTCGTGTGAGGCTCTTCGAGCCCGGTTCCGAAGCGGCCCCTTCCGGGCCGCTTCGTCGCGTAATGCTCCTCGTCGCCTACGACGGGACCGGCTTCCACGGCTTTGCCGCCCAGCCCGGCCAGCGCACCGTCGGAGGCAGCCTGGCCGAGACCCTGGGCTCGATGGCGGGCCACGAGGTGACGCTCACCTGTGCAGGACGGACGGACGCCGGGGTGCACGCCCTCGGTCAGGTCGTGCACTGTGACCTCGACGAGGAGATCGTCCGCAAGTGGGCCGGGCGCGGGCTTGCAGGCGGGTATGTCGCTCGAGCGCCTCGGTCCCTCGCTCACCCACCAGCTCGGCGGCGAGATCTCGGTGCTCGAGGCCAAGGTGGCGCCCGAGGGCTTCGACGCCCGCCACTCGGCCACCGCCAGGTGCTACCGCTATGAGGTGCTGCGCTCGGAATGGGCCGACCCCCTGCTGCGCCACTTGACCTGGCACGTCCCGGGCGAGCTCGACCTCGCCGCCATGCGGATCGCCCCGGACGCCCTCTTGGGGGAGCACGACTTCTCCGCCTTCTGCCGCCAGCGCAACGGCGAGACGGGGCCGATCGTGCGCCGCGTGCTCTCGGCGGACTGGTCTCCGGCTCCGGCCGACGCCCGGCTCCTCGTCTTCAGCATCGAGGCGAACGCCTTTTGCCACCAGATGGTCCGTTCCCTGGTCGGGACGCTCGTAGCGGCCGGCCGGGGCCGCGTGCGCG
>CAWDPZ010000044.1:0-105106 GCA_963804265.1 uncultured Acidimicrobiaceae bacterium | reverse complement strand
AACATCCGCACGAGGGCGACGCCGACGACACAACCGAGGCCCCCGGAGACGACGGAGATCTGCGGCGTCGACAGCGCCGCCACCGCGCCCGCCTCGAAGTCCCCGAGCCTCGGTCCCCCGGTAACGACGGCCGTGTGGACCGACGACAGCCGGCCGCGGAGCGCCTCGGGAGCCTCCAGCTGGAGAATGGTGCCCCGGAAGACGGCCGAGACGACATCGGCCGCGCCCGCGATCGCAAGCATGACGAGAGCCGCCGGCAGCCACGGCACGAGACCGAACGCCGCGATGGCTGCCCCCCAGATGAAAACGGCGATGATCACGGCCCGCCCCTGCCGGGCGACGGCGCTCACCCAACCGGTGAGCAGGGCGCCGACGAGGGCGCCGGCGCCCGGGGTGGCGTAGAGGAGGCCCACCGTGGCCGCGCCGCCGTGGAACCGCACGAGGGCCAGAGCCGGGAACAGTGCCCTCGGCATGCCGAGCACCATCGCGTTCAGATCCACGACGAAGGTTCCGAGCAGCACGGGCCTGCCTCTCAGATAGCTGAGCCCCTCCGCGATCGATCGCAACCCGAAGCGGGTGCCGCCGCCGGGGGGCCTGAGCGGGGGAAGGCTCAGCACCGCCGCGAGCGACACCGCGAAGGTGGCGGCGTCGATCCAGTAGACCGAGGCGATGCCGACCTGGCCGAGCAGCAACCCGGCAAAAGCCGGCCCGGCGACCTGGCCCATTTGGAACAGGAGCTGCCAAAGGGCGTTGGCGCTGGCGAACATCTGGCGGCCGACGAGGTTCGCGAGGACCACGGAGCGCGCCGGGCTGTCGACGCTCGCGAGACCGGAGGCGAGCGCGCTCAGCGCGTAGAGGGGCCAGAGGGCGGCGTGACCCCCTTGGGAGTTGAGGGCGAGCCCGATACTGCAGCCTGCGAGCGCGAGCTGGGTGAGGATCAGCAGCAGGCGGCGGTCGACGGCGTCGGCGACCGAGCCACCGAAGAGTGAGCCGCCCAGCACCGGCAGGATCTGGGCGAGCCCGATCAGGCCGACGTCCAGCGACGAATGGGTCAGCTTGAACACCTGGTACGGGATTGCGACCACGGTGAGCTGGGAGCCGAGCGTCGCGACGAGATATCCGCCCCAGAGGCGGCGGAACCCTTGCGACTGCCGTAGCGGGCCGAGGTCGACGAAGAGCCTGCCCCGAGCCATGACCGCGAAGCTACCGATGCGGGCGCCGCGCCCGCGGCCAAGGCCGAACCCGGAGGAAACCTCCGCCGCCGTAGTCTCGGGCCGGAGCTAGGGAAAGCAAAACCATGGGCAGGTCATTTCGAATCGGGAGCATCAAGGCGGTGCCCATCCGCCTCCACTGGAGCTTCCCGCTTCTGTTGGTCTTGGTGGTCGCCCCGGCTGGCAACGGGCGCACCGCGATCGGGTTCCTCGACGGCCTCGGGTGGATCGCGGCGCTCTTCGTCTGCGTCGTGGTCCACGAGCTCTCCCACAGCCTCGTGGCCCGCCACAGAGGCTTCTCGGTACAAGACATCATCCTGACGCCGATCGGCGGGGCCTCGGAGATCTCCGGGCTACCCGGATCTGCCTCCGACGAGCTCGCCATCGCCATCGCCGGCCCTCTGGCCAGCATGGCGATCGGGCTCTGCCTGCTGGTCGTCGCCTATGCGACAAGTGCCCGCCTTTGGCCTCCGGGCTTGTTCTCCGGCGCGATCGCAAGCCGCCTCGCATGGGCGAATCTCCTTCTCGCCGGTTTCAACCTCCTCCCGGCGATACCGATGGACGGCGGGCGCGTGCTGCGTGCCCTTCTCGCTCGCAAGCGCAGCGACCTGCAGGCCACGGTGCTGGCGGTGCGGATCGGACGGCTGATCGGGTTCGCCATGGTGCTGGGCGGCCTCCGTTTCGACCCGTGGCTCTGCCTGATCGGCGGATTCGTGCTCATCGGGGCCGGCGGCGAGCAGCGGGCGGCGGCGGTCCGTACCGCGGCCGCGGGGCTGAGGGTCGCCGACGTGATGGTGCACGACGGGACGACACTAGAGGCGAGCTTCCCCCTGTCCGCGGTGGCGGCGTTCCTCGAGGCCACTCCGGGCCGGATGCTGCCGGTGCTCGACCACGGGCGCTACATCGGCTTGATAGCTGCTGACCACCTCCCCGGTCCCGAGGGGGCACGGCTCGTGGGAGACGCCACGGATCGGCTCGCCCCGTCCCTCTCGGCCGACGATCCTCTCTACCCGGTGGCGGTCGAGCGTCTCCTCGCCGGCGGGCGCCGCGCCGCCGCCGTGATCGGAGGCGGCGGGGTGAGCGGCGTCGTGTACTCGCCTCACGTCCTCGCGGCGCTGCGACGCGCCACGGCAGCACCGACGGCTCACACGGTGAGGCGTTGACCGCGGACCGGGAGGCGCCTCGGCGGGGTGCCGAACGGCCGCGCTCAAGGCGAATCGGCCCGAAGCCGATCATTCCCTACGTGTCAGAGCCTCGAGACGGCGCTCTCGGCGCAAGTGGAATTGCGCCATGACGACAAGCTTCGTCCCGCCCCGGGCGGTGATCGGGCCCACCGACGAGTTGGCAGCCGTGCTCTCCGGAATGGCCGACCTCCTCACGGTGCACGATCTCGACGGACGGATCCGCCTCGTCTCTGAGTCCTCCCGTGCGATCCTCGGCACGGCGCCGGCGGACCTCGTCGGGCGGATGCCGGGGGAGAGCTTCGTCTACGCCGAGGACACGCTGGAGCTCGACGCCGCCATCGACCGGCTCCGCAAGGGCGACGAGACGGTCGAGCTCATCTTTCGGGCCCGCACGGAATCCGGCCGGCCCCAATGGCTCGAGTCCCGCATCGGCACCATCCGCGACGCCACCGGCGCGGCCAGCGGCCTCGTCGCCGTATCGAGAGTGGTGACAGAGCGCGAGCAGACTCACGAGGCGCTGCGCCAGAGCGAGGCGAGCTTCTCGAGCGCCTTCGACTACTCGCCCATCGGGATGGTCATCACCGCACCCGACTTCTCGCTCCTGCGGGTCAACGACGCCTTCTGCGAGCTGACACGAAGGTCGCGCGCCGAGCTGCACCGGGTGTCCTGGCGTGAGCTGATCCACCCTGACGATCTCGCGTCGAGCCTCGAGCTGATCGGCCGCATCCTCGGCGGCCAGATGCGCACGACGATGATCGAGAGACGGTACCTGCGGCCCGACGGGTCCGTGGTGAACGTGGTCATGAGCATCACCCTTGTCCGCGACGAGAAGGACCGGCCTTTGCACCTTGTGACCCAGGTGCTGGACGTGACCGACCGTCACCGCCTGGAGACCTATCTCGAAGAGCTCGCCCTCCGGGACCCCCTGACCGGCGCCCACAACCGCCGGGCGCTCGAAGTGGAGCTTTCGAGCCGTCTCGCGGCAGGTTCGGCCGGCGCCCCCGGGGGCGCGCTCGTGCTTCTCGACATCGACCGCTTCAAGAGCGTGAACGACACCTTCGGTCACGGTACCGGTGACGACGTCCTGCGGCACCTCGTCGCCGAGTGGCGCCACCGGCTCCGCCGCAACGACGTCCTTGTCCGCACGGGCGGTGACGAGTTCGTCGTCCTGCTCGGCGACGCCGATCCAAAGAGCGCCGAGTCGGTCGCCCGCGACCTGCTCTCGCTCGCGGACGCAGCCGATCCTGACAGTCACGGGAGTGGCCTCGTCTGTCAGCGCCGGGATGGCGCTGTTCTCCCACGGGCAAGAGCCCGCCGATCTGTTGCGTCGCGCGGACGAGGCGCTCTACCTCGCCAAGCGCGCCGGCCGGGGACGGCTCGTCATCGAGGGCACCGAGGCGCGCGCGTGAGGCGCTCCAGGTTCAGCCGGCACGTCGATGGACAGGAGCTTCGGCCACCTGGTCCCGTTGGAGGGCCCGCTTGGACTGGGCCGCATGCCGCCCGCGCTCGGCCTGGTCGAGCACGACCTTGCGCAGCCGGACGCTGCGCGGAGTCGCCTCCACGCACTCGTCCTCGCGGATGAACTCGAGCGCCTGCTCGAGCGACAGCAGCCTCGGGGGAATCAGGCGCACCAGCTCCTCGGAGGTGGACGAGCGCACGTTGGTGACCTTGCGCTCCTTGGTGGGGTTGATGTCCATGTCCTCGGAACGGGCGTTCTCGCCGACGATCATGCCCTCGTAGACCTCCACGCCCGGGCTGACGAACAACGCCCCGCGGTCTTGCAGGTTCAACAATGCGTAGTTGGTCGTCAGGCCGCGCCTGTCGGCGACGAGCGAGCCGGAGGACCGCGTCCTGAGCTCACCGTGCCAAGGCTCGAAGCGGTCGAAGATGTGGTGCAGCACGCCCGTGCCGCGGGTCTCGGTGAGGAACTCGGTACGAAAGCCGATCAGTCCGCGCGACGGAACCGAGTAGTCGACCCGTGCCCAGCCCGTTCCGTGATTGACCATCTGCACGAGGCGCCCTTTGCGCAGCGAGAGCAGCTGGGTCACGACGCCGAGGAAGTCCTCGGGCACGTCTATCGAGACCGCCTCCACCGGCTCGTGCACCCTGCCGTCGATGACCCGGGTCACGACCTGGGGCTTGCCGACGGTGAGCTCGAAACCCTCGCGTCGCAGCATCTCGACGAGCACCGCGAGCTGAAGTTCTCCGCGGCCTTGCACCTCCCAGGTGTCGGGGCGCTCCGTCGCCAGCAACCGGATGGAGACGTTGCCGACGAGCTCGGCGTCCAGACGGTTCTTGAGCAGCCGGGCCGTCACCTTTGTCCCCTCGGTTCCAGACAGCGGCGAGGTGTTGATGCCGATCGTCATGCCGAGGCTCGGCTCGTCGACGATGAGAACCGGCAGGGGGCGGGGGTCGTCGGGGTCCGAAAGGGTCTCTCCGATCGTCACCTCGGACAAGCCCACGACGGCGATGATCTCACCGGGACCGGCCTCTGGCGGCGTCCACCCTGTCCAGTCCTTCGGACACGTACAGCTCCGCCACCTTGAACCGCTCCACGGTGCCGTCCGAACGGCACCAGGAAGCCTGCTGGCCGCGCCTGATCGTGCCGTTCAGCACGCGGCAGATGGCGAGCCGGCCGACATAGGCCGAGGCATCGAGGTTCGTGACGAGTGCCTGCAGCGGGTGGTCGGGATCGAAGGTCGGGGCGGGAATGTACTCCGAGATGACCCGGAACAAGGGCTCGAGATCCGTGCCCTCCGTGGACGGGTCGAGCGAGGCGTGCCCGGCCCTGGCGTTGCAGTAGACGATCGGGAACTCGATCTGCTCCTCGTCCGCGTCCAGGTCCAAGAACAACTCGTAGACCTCGTCGACCACCTCTTTCGGACGGGCATCGGGGCGGTCGATCTTGTTCACGACGAGGACGACGGGAAGACGCCGCTCGAGGGCCTTGCGCAGCACGAACCGCGTCTGGGGCAGCGGGCCCTCGCTCGCGTCGACGAGGAGAAGGACCCCGTCGACCATGGCGAGCGCCCTTTCGACCTCACCGCCGAAGTCCGCGTGGCCCGGCGTGTCGACGATGTTGAGCTTCACGCCTCCATGGCGGACCGAGGTGTTCTTGGCCAGGATCGTGATGCCCTTTTCTCGTTCGAGGTCCATCGAGTCCATGACCCGCTCGTTGACCTCCTGGTTGGCCCGGAACACGCCCGACTGCCAGAGCATCCCGTCCACGAGCGTCGTCTTGCCGTGGTCGACATGGGCGACGATGGCGAGGTTGCGGAAGTTGGCGCGCGAAAGCATTCGGTGAGGTCCAGAGAAAAGGGCACGGCACAATCCGTGCGGCGCAAGTCTACCTCAGCGGCAGAAGATCTCCCCCACCTCGAACAAGTCGTGGGGAACGGCCTTGGGCTTGTCGCTGCGCACCGCGTCCGACAACGGCACGAGACCGATCTGGTCGCCCTGCAGGGCGACCATCTGCCCGAAGGCGCCGTCGTGCACGGCATCGATGGCGGCCATGCCGTAACGAGTCGCCAGCACGCGGTCAAACGCGGTCGGCGTCCCGCCGCGTTGCACGTGGCCGAGGATCGTCACGCGGGACTCGAAGCCCGTGCGGTTCTCGATCTCTCTCGCGAGCAGGTTGGATATCCCGCCCAGGCGCCGATGGCCGTATATGTCGATCTCCCGCTCGGGCACCTCGATCGTGCCGGGCTTGGGGATCGCCCCTTCTGCGACCACCACGACCGAAGCCCAGCGCCCGGAGGAGTGGCGCTTGACCAAAGAGGCGCAGATTTCGTCGATGTCGAAGGGCTCCTCCGGGATGATGATCTCGGCGGCGCCTCCGGCGATGCCGGCGTAGATGGCGATCCATCCGGCGTGACGGCCCATCACCTCGCAGACCATCACACGGTCGTGGGCTTCGGCGGTGGTGTGCAAGCGGTCGATGGCGTCGGTGGCGATCTGCACGGCGGTGTGGAACCCGAAGCTCACCTGTGTCGCGGAGATGTCGTTGTCGATCGTCTTCGGCACCCCCACGAGGTGGACCTGCTCCTCGTCGTACAGCTCGAGGCCCGCGCGGAGGGTTCCCTCGCCTCCGATGACGACGAGGGCGTCGACCTCGCCGAGGTTCTTCACGGCCGCGGCCACGCCACCGTCCTGGCGGTGGGGGCTCACGCGAGAGGTGCCGAGGATCGTCCCTCCCCTGGGAAGGATGCCGCGGCACGTATTGCTGTTCAGCGGGAGGGTCCGTCCTTCGATGACCCCGCGCCATCCGTCGGCGTAGCCCACGAACTCGTCCTGATAAGCGACCTCACCCTTGCGGACCACCGCGCGGATGACAGCGTTGAGACCGGGGCAGTCGCCGCCCCCGGTGAGTACTCCGACTCTCATGGGTTGGGGCTCCGCTCCTCCTGGATAGCTCGATAACTCTTCATGGTTACCTTATCGGCGCACTTAACCGGTACAGGAAACTGGCAATCTTCGCGGCCCTCGCTGGCGCCCGAACGCCTCGTCCCGCTGTCGGCACCGGCTCAAATCGGCTGTCGGCACGTGAGCGGTCTGTGCCAAGCTGCAACCTTGATGAGCACAGGTCCAAACGACCCGGAGGGCCCCGACGAGAGCGCCGCGGTTGCGACGAGCCCGGCGTGGCGGCGAAGGCTGGGCGTCGCGGTCGTGCTCGTCATCTATGCGGGCATCGGCGTCCTGGCCAATCTGCCGTCATGGACGGGTGGAGTCGCCCACACCATGCAGTGCGGCGGCTGCGGAGACAGCGGCCAGGAGGTCTGGTTCCTCGCCTGGGGCGCGCACGCCCTCACCCATCTCGTCGACCCGCTCCGCACGAATTTCATCAACTACCCGTGGGGTGTCGACCTGGCCGACAACACCTCCATGCCGCTCGCAGGGGCCATCGCCAGCCCGATCACCGTCCTGTTCGGCCCCGTCGCGACCTTCAACGTCGTGTTCTCCCTGGCTTTTGCCGGCTCGGCGGCGGCGATGTTCTTCGTTCTCCGCCGGTTCACGACCTGGATCGTCGCCGCGTTCGTCGGCGGCCTCTTGTACGGTTTCAGCCCCTACATGATCGGCCAGGGAGAAGGGCACATCTTCCTGATCCTTGCTCTCGTCCCGCCGATCATGTTCCTGCTCCTGCACGAGATCCTCGTGCGCCAGTCGGCGCGCTGGTGGCTCGTGGGCATCCTCCTCGGATTGGCGATGATCGTGCAGCTCGGATGGTCGGCCGAGGTGCTCGCCTGCATTCTCCTCGTCGCTGCGATCGGAATCGTCGTCCTGGCCTTGGCGAGGCGGCACCTCGTCAAAGAGCGACTGCCCTACGCGGCAAGGGCCATCGGCCTCGCCGCCGTGCTGTTGGCTCTCCCGGCCGCCTGGTTCGCCCTCGTGTTCCGGACCGGTCCCGAGCACATCGCCGGAGCGGTCCACTCCGTCAAGTCCCTCGCCGGGCTGTCGACCGACCTCGCCGGCCTCTTCGTGCCGTCGGTCAACCAGCACTTCTCGTTCGGGCTTGCGCAGACGGGGTCGAACTTCGTGAGCCTGACATCTGCCGCAGGCGTTCTCACGGCGGACGCGGCCGAGAACGGGTCCTACATCGGCATACCGATCCTCCTCCTGCTGGTCCTCGGGGCCTGGCGCTTTCGTCGCGAGGCGCTCGTGCGCTTCGCCGTTGTCATGGCGGCACTCTCGCTTGTCTTGTCCATGGGGTCGCGCCTCAAGGTCTGGGGCCACCGGACCCCGATCCGCCTGCCGTTCGTCGTCCTCACGCACCTGCCCTTCGTGAAGAGCGAAGTGGCGGCCCGCTACTGCCTTTTCATGTGGCTCTTCATCGCCCTCGCCGTCGCCGTCATCCTCGACCGGGCCCGGAACGCGAGACCTCCGCAAAGGATGCTCCACGGTCAGCCCGGCTGGGCCGCACGCTTTGCCTACTGGCCGCTCCCCCTCTTCCTCGCCCTGACGGTTCTCGGCGTCGTGTCGCTCGTCCCGGGCTGGCCCTACAACATCGGACAGGTCAACACGCCTCCCTCGCTCGTACCGCCGACGGTGGTGGCGAACATCGACGGGGGAACCCTGCTCACCTACCCCATCGCTCGCAACACGCACAACCTGCCGATGGTGTGGCAGGCAATCGACAGCTTCCGCTACCGGATCCCCGCCGGCGAGGCGAGTGTCTCCAACGGGCACGCGGGCGAGACCGAGGCGGCGTTCACCACGTGCTGGCAACTGGGCACGCCCGAGTACGCTCCTGCGGCGAAATTCGTGCCGGGAGCGCGTGTCGACTTCGCGACGTGGAAGGGCGCGCAGTCGTGATCCCCCTGTACAACACGATCGATCCCATGTGCGCGGTGCGCTTCGTGCAGGCGGTGCTCGGCCGAGCGCCCGTGATCGAGGGGCCCGGCACTTAACACCTCGGCCGTGTGGACGAACGTGGACGTCCCCGAGGGCTGACACGGGCCGCCGCCGACCGGGGGCCGACGGCCGGAGCCGACTAGGACCCTTGCGGCACCCCGCTTGCAACGAGCGGGCGGCTGGCGTCGGGGAGCCGTACCTTGACCCCGATCTCCTCCAGGATCTTCGCCAGGCTCGCACGGATCGCATAGGGCGACGAGTCGCGTGAATCGTGCGACGCCCGTTGGCGGCGAGCCTCGTCCACAGGTCGGCGTCGTGGTATGCGCGGAGGATCTCGTTGGCGAAGGCCTGGGCCTCGTCGGCCACGAGGACGTCGTGTTCGTGCTCCAGCCCCATGCCCTCGGCTCCGAGGCGCGTCGTCACGACCGGCAGGCCATGGGCCAAGCTCTCGCCAACCTTGCCCTTCACGCCTGCTCCATAGCGCAGGGGGGCGACAGAGAGCCGGGCGTGCTCGAGGAGGTTCGTGAGATCGGGCACCCAGCCCAGCACCCGTACGCTCTCGCTCTCGAGCGCCTTGATGTCCTCTGTGGGCGAGCTGCCGACGACGTAGGCGAAGATCTCCGGGTCCTCGCGCCGCACGAGCGGCATGATCTCCTCGGCGAGCCAGTGGGCGGCATCCCGGTTCGGGTGGTGGGGGAAGCTGCCCACGAACAGGACGCCCTTCCTGTCCTCGAAGGGCCGGCCCGTGTGCTCCTCACCGTGGATGTTCGGCACGACATGGACCTTGATCTCCGGGTCCTCCTCCTGCAAGACGTCACGCTCGGCGATCGAAACCACGAGGGTCGCATCGGCGATCCGCGCCAAAGAGAGCTCCATGCCGTGGTAGCGGGCGGCAGCACGGGCCACGGCGGGGTCCGCCTCGATCTCGGCCCTTCTCGCCTCGCGAAGGAAATGGAGGTCGACGGTGTCGTAGATGATCTTCGACTCCGGGCAGATGTCCCGCACGAGCGGCTCCCACTTCCAGGTCGGCTCCGGTCGGGACAAGATGGCGACGTCGAGGGCGGGGGCGAGCTCGCGCAGCAGCTGGCGCTCGTCCAGCGGCCCGTAGAGGACCTCGATGCCTTCTCGCTGCAGGGCGATCGAGTACTCCTCTTGCCGACGGCCGTCGCTCGGGACGAACGTCACGCTCAGCCCGAGATCGCGCAGAGCCAGGAGCAGCTCGAACATGCGCTTGGAACCTGAGTCCTGGTTCGGCATCGGGACCCGGTCGGACACGACGAGCACATGGCCCGCGGTGGTGCGCCGGCTCGCGATCCGCTCCAGGCCCGGGTCGCTCTCGTACTGGGCGAGCAGCTCTGTCTGCCACTTCAACCGGAACGCCTCACGGCTGACCTTCTGGTAGCGCTTGACGCCGGTCTTCTCGTCGGTGCCGTTGCTCGAACCTTCGGCGTGGACGACGGTTGCCTCCGGCTGGTAGACGACGCGGTAGCCCAACTTGCGGGCGGCGAAGGCCAGGTCGGTGTCCTCGTAGTAGGCGGGCGAGTAGCGGCGGTCCAGCCCTCCGAGAACGTCGAGGATCTCCTTGCGGACCAACAGGCACGCCCCCGAGCAGTAGTCGACGTCGCGCACGAAGTTGAAGGACGGATCCGAGGCGTCGCCCCCGCGCCCGTAGTTGAGCCCGGTGCCGTCCCTCCAGATGATGCCGCCGGCCTCCTGCAGGGTGCCGTCCGGATAGACGAGCTTGGCGCCGACGACGCCGACGTTCTCCTCGACCTCGATCGTCCGCATGAGGGCGTCGAGCCAACCAGGCTTCACGACCGTGTCGTTGTTCAACAAGAGAACGAAGCGACCCTTGGCCGCCTCCAGACCGGCGTTGACCGCTCCGATGAAACCGGAGTTCTCCTTGAGCCGCACCACCCTCAGGCCCTCCACCTTCGGGAGGAACTCGCGGGTCTGGTCGCTCGAGGCGTCGTCGACGGCGATGACCTCGTACTCGGTCGCCGAGCTGTCGAAGGCAAGCGAGCGCAGGCAGGCGACCGTGAGCTCCCAGTGGTTGTAGACAGGCACGACGATGCTGACCTCGGGACTGGAGGTCGTGCGCAGGGGCGGGATGCCCATCTCGGCGACCTCGCCGGTCCCGGGGCGGGGCAGCACCAGGCGGGCCGCCCGAGACACGAAGCGCTGGTAGCTGTCGCGCCGCAGGCTGCCGGCCGGGGCAAAACGCTCGACCGATCGCCTGTACTGCTCCAACAGGGGGTAGATGGCTGAGCTCTTCAGCTCGCTCAGCTCGACAGTGGCCGAGTTCGGTCCGCTCCTGAGAGCCCTGATCTCGGCGAGGAGGGTCTCTTGGCGGTGCTCGAGCCGGGTCGCACGGCGTCGCAGGTTCTGCAGGGACCGCAGGGCCTCGTCGTGGTCCGCCGACAGCTCCTGATAAAGCCCCGCCTGCTCTTCGAGGAGGCGGGCTCCCTCGGCCCGCGCCTCGGCGAGCTCGCCGGTGCTCGCGAGCAGGAGCTCGCTGAGGCGGGTCACCTCCGACCGGGCGGTCCCGAGGTCGTCCTGCTTGGTGCGAACCAGCTCCGCAAGGCGGCTCACCTCGGCTCGCGCCCGCGCGAGCTCGGCCTCGCCGGCACGTTCGAGCTCCAAGAGCCGGCTCGCCTCGGCGATCGCCTTGTCCCGTGCCCGCTCGGACGCGGAGACGAGCTCCGAGAGACGTCGTGCCTCCGCCTTGGCCTCGTCGCGTTCGCCCTCGGTCGCCCGCACGAGCTCGAGGCCGATGTCGACCAACGTCGAGTAGTCGGGCAGCTCCAGGAGCTCAGAACGCGACGCCACAGCCAGTAGATAGGTCGAGGTGAGCTTGACCCCCGGCGTCCAGCCGTCCTGCTCCCTCGTCAAGGTGAGGACCTCACCCGAGCCCCTCTCTGGACCGAGCGGCGCAATGACGGAGCCGACGGCGACGTTCTGGCCCCATACGCGCACCTGCGCGAACCCTGTCGACAGCAGCGCGACGAGCTCGTCCTGGGTCACCTCCCGGGCATGGAAGGGATTGTCGCGGCCCAGCTCCTCGGAGTAGACGATCCTGTCCGGAGTCGACACCACGAGGACGCCGTCCGGGGTCAGCACTCGCTTGACCTCGGCGATGAGCTGGTCGTGCTCTACGACGTGCTCGAGAGCTTCGAAGCACGTGACGACGTCGAACGAT
Organism: uncultured Acidimicrobiaceae bacterium; assembly: GCA_963804265.1. Classification (GTDB taxonomy): domain Bacteria; phylum Actinomycetota; class Acidimicrobiia; order Acidimicrobiales; family Bog-793; genus Fen-455. The sequence goes on along the minus strand of CAWDPZ010000044.1, from coordinate 93,164 downwards.
CCGTCCGCGAGATCACGCAGGTCCCGGATGTCGCCCTGGAGGAAGCTCACGTTCGCCAGTCGGTAGGTGGCACGGGCGTGCTCAACGGTGGCATCGTCGATGTCGACCGCCACCACCTCGTCAGCCTGGGTGGCGAGCATGGCCGCGCCGTAACCCTCGCCGGTGGCGAGGTCCAGCACACGGCGCCCTGAGGCCAGAGCGGCCGCGAACAGGTACCTGTGGTAGTGCTCATAGACCATGGCCAGGTCATCAGCCCAGGGGAGGCAGCGCTCACCGGTCCATTCGATCAGTCGTCGCGGCGCACGCGGGACGCTCGCAGGAAGCACGTGAGCCTGCGGCGCGGGCCGCGGTCCCTTCGGCTTCCCATCATCCCTGCTGACGCTGCTTGCCACGACACCCTCCGTTCAGCCCGCTGCCTTCGTGTTCAGCTGCCAGGGCTTCCAGGACAGATCCACCACCTCCCTCTCCGAGAGGGTGACTAGCAGTCCCCGCCCACCCGCGGCATGACCAAGATACCTCGGCAGCCGAGTCCACAGGAGGGATAGCCGCGAGTGCCGACCGACCGTCCGATCCCCGGCAAGGCCGGTTCTGCCGTAAACCAGCTCCTCACCGTGCCTTTTCCCCGGGACAAGCGCCCTACCTGGTCATTGCCGGCCAAACGGAGGGCCACGCGAAGCTTCTCAGCAGGACGAGCCGGACGTACAGCACGGCGTTGCCCTGCCGCAGCGCCGCTCGAGGCGACGAGCACCGGCTCGTAGCGACCGAGCGCCCCGAGCGCAGACTCGAAGCCGACGTCCTTGATGCCCATCAGGAGAATCTCCGCCGGCCGCCTACGGGCGATGTCGTGCCTGTCGGACGCGCTCAGATAGGGGAAGCCGGGACCGAGAGCGTCATAGCCCTCGTGGAACATGCCGACCGGCTCCAGGAGCTGTCTCACGCCCCAGGGGAACCACATCAGCAGCTGCTCGCCCTGATAGGTGGGATCACCCACGAACGCTTGGCAGGTCCGCGCTGATCCGGTACCAGTAGATGAAGCTCCGGGCGCTGCCCCCGAGCGCCAGGTCGTATGCGGGATCCGGGTCCCCCGCCTTGGCAAGCCCCTTCATCTTCGGGATCGGCGGTCTCGGGGCGACCGTGAGCACGAGCAGGCACCCGGTCACCCCGACGACGCCCAGCATGATCCCGAGGCCGAGTGCGGCACGGCGCCACACCTCTACCGAGGTGTCACGGTTCCAGATTCGGACTATGACGCAGATGGCGACCGGGACGGCGGCAAGGACGGCCCCGGTCGGCCACCACCCGAACTCCGGCACCTGAGGGTTCGCGGCCTCGTAGCCGAGCGCGACCCCAACGACGAGCGCCGCCGGCAGCCATCGCCCGAGGGGCCGGCTCCACAAAGGGCGCGCCATCTCGGCGAGCACGATGCTGAGGGCCAGGCACACGCCGCCCCAGAGCGTCGAGGAGAAGTAGTGCATCTCGAGGGTCTGCACGCGGTAGAAGAACTGCAGGTAGGCAAAGGTGCCGAGCTGGCCCGCACAGGCCAGGCCGACGAACAGCTGCGGCGTGGGGATGTTGCGCCACCTGCGTGCGAAGGTCAGTGCGAAAGCGACGAGGACGGACGGCGGGACGAGCAGGTAGGACACGTAGGGGGCCCAGCGCCAGTTGCTCGAGTGCCACTGGGCGACCTGGAGCGGGCCGCTCAGATAGGCAACTGCCTTCAGCGTCGGTGAGATGAAATTGAACTGGCCGAGCACGAAGCGGGACGCGAACATGAGGCCGACCGTGGTCGTGGCGGCTACCGCTGACGGCCATGACGGCGTCCTTGGCGAGATGGGCGCGTCCACGCAGCAGTCGCACGACGAAGATAGACCACCGCCGTCGATGCACAGAGCACCGCGCCCGCTCCGTGCGAGAAGGTGGCAAGGGTCAAAAGACCGACGGCGAGGGCGATCCAGGCCGGCCTCGAGCGCCCTCGGGCGGGCATGGCGAGACAGGCGACCGCGCCGGCTGCGTAGGAGACGACCGCGGAGTCGGGGTAGTCGGTCCCCCAGGCGGTGATGATCACGGGACAGCTGAGAAGCACGAGGACGGTGAGCACGCCCGCCGGGATGCCGTACAGGCGCCGCATGAGCAGATAGGCCGGCACGACGGTGATGAGGGCGAACAGGTAGCGAGTGGCGAAGAAGCCCGGCACGGCGCCGAAGCCCAGATAGAAGAGACGGGCGATCACCAGGTAACCGGCCTGGGCGCCCTCTCGCATGCGTGCCGCCGGAGCGCGAACGCGGCCGCATCAGCGCGTGAACATCTGGGACGGGTCCACGATGTAGATCGTGTGGATGCTCGGATCCGGCAGATCGATGGGCGACATCGCCCGGATCCTCAGCACGAAGAAGGTGACGAGAGGCGAAAGCACGAGCGCAAGAGACTCCAAGGCCAGCTTCCACACGGGAGTCGACGACTGCGGCACCAAGTCATCTGTGACAAGTGGCGACCGGGTTGCCGTGAGCACGGCGCAACCTTAGTTAGGGCCCGGCGCCGGGCAGGAGTCGGGACTCGTCCCCTCGAGCGTCGCAGCGGCACCGCCTTGCGGCCCTGGGCGGCGCCCCCGACCAGAAGGTGGTCGGTGATCTCTCGAATATCGACAGCGGCCCCGGCATGGCTACACTCGCGCCGTGCTGAACGGGAAGCAGATCACGGTGGTCCTTCCCGCCTACAACGCCGGCGAAACCCTCAAGAGAACCGTCGACGAATTGGACCGCGACGTCATCGACGACGTGCTTCTCGTCGACGACGCGAGCATCGACGACACCGTCGAACAAGCCGCGCAGCTCGACATCGTGTCGATTCGCCACGACGAGAACCGGGGCTACGGCGGGAACCAGAAGAGCTGCTACAACGCGGCCTTGACACGCGGAGCCGACATCGTTGTCATGGTCCACCCCGACTACCAGTACTCGCCGCTTCTCGTCCCCGCCCTGGCGGCGATGATCGCCTACGGGGAGTACGACTTCGTCCTCGGCTCGCGGATCCTCGCCCAGAACTCGATGGCCCGGGGGATGCCCGCCTACAAGTTCGTCGCCAACAGGGTGCTGACCCTGTATCGAGAACATCATGCTCCATCAGAAGCTGTCCGAGTACCACACGGGCTTGCGGGCCTACAGCAGAAGCCTGCTCGAGGCCCTGCCGTTCGAGCGCAACTCCGATGACTTCGTCTTCGACAACCAGATAATCGCCCAGGCGGTCGCCTACGGGGCGAGCATCGGAGAGCTCTCGTGCCCGACCCGCTACATGCCCGAGGCGTCGTCGATCAACTTCAGGCGCAGCGTCCGCTACGGCATAGGTGTGCTGCAGACCGCGGCCCAGTACCGGCTGCACGCGAGCGGCAAGCGCGAATATCCGTTTCTCGACGTGCCGGCGCGTGAGGGCCCGCCCGCTGCGGACGGACTGACCGTCGCGAGCGGCAAGGCCGTCGCGAGCGGCAAGGCCGTCGCGAGCGGCAAGGCCGTCGTGAGCGGCAACACCGCTTCGCACCGCGCCCGGAGCGGTCCTGCTCAGACGACTTCGGCGAAGGCCTCGGTGAACTGGCTCTCGTAGAGGTTGGCGTAGAAGCCCTTGCGGGCGATGAGCTCGGCGTGGTTGCCCTGCTCGACTATCCGCCCCGCGTCCATCACCACGATCGTGTCGGCGTTGCGGATCGTCGACAGCCGATGGGCGATCACAAAGCTCGTCCTGCCCTTGCGCGAAGGCGGCCATCGCTTGCTGGATCAGCACCTCGGTCCGCGTGTCGACGCTGCTCGTCGCCTCGTCCAGGATGAGGATCGTCGGGATTGGCGACGAAGGCGCGGGCGATCGTGATGAGCTGTTTCTGGCCCGCCGAGATGTTGGAGGCGTCCTCGTCGATGACCGTGTCGTAGCCGTCAGGCTGGGTCCGGACGAAGTGGTCGACGTGCGCGGCTCCGGCCGCGGCCATGACCTCCTCGTCGGTGGCGCCTTCTTGTCCGTAGGCGATGTTGTCCCGGATCGTCCCGGTGAACAGCCACGTGTCCTGGAGCACCATGCCGAAGGTCCGCCTGCACCTCGTCGCGGGTGAGTTCGCGGATGTCGACGCCGTCGAGGAGCATGCGCCCCGCAGTCGATCTCGTAAAAGCGCATGAGCAGGTTGACGATCGTCGTCTTGCCCGCGCCGGTGGGCCCGACGATGGCGACGGTCTGGCCCGGGTGACACCGACAAGCGAGAAGTCCGCGATCAGGGGCCGGTCGGGCTGCGTAGCGGAAGCTCACGTGCTCGAGCGTCGACCCTTCCCGCGGCGCGGCCAGCTCGGGCGGGACGCGCGGCGTCCGGCTCCTCCTCCTCGGCGTCGAGCAACTCGAACACCCGTTCCGCCGAGGCGACCCCGGACTGCAGGAGGTTCATCTGGCTTGCCATCTGGGTGATGGGCATCGTGAACTGGCGCGAGTACTGGATGAAAGCCTGCACGTCCCCGAGCGACAGCGCTCCGGAGGCGACGCGGTAGCCGCCCGACGACCGCGATCGACGACGTAATTCAAGTTGGCGAGGAACGCATCGCGGGCTGGATGACACCGGAGAGGAACTGGGCCGGAAGCTCGCCTCGTACAGCTGCTCGTTCTGCTCGTCGAACTCGGCGATGGCGGCCTCGCGCCGTCCGAACATCTGCACCAGGGCGTGCCCGGTGTGCATCTCCTCGACGTGGCCGTTCAGCGTCCCGGTGCGCGCCCACTGCGGCTTGAACTGCACCTGGGAGCGCCGGGCGATCAGAACGGTCACGGCGAGCGACAGCGGGATCGTCACCAGTGAGACACGGCCGGAGCAGGGCGCTGATCCAGAACATCATCGCGATCACGCCGAGGATCGTGAGCGTCGAGGAGAGCATCTGGCTCAAGCCCTGCTGGAGGGTCGTGGTGACGTTGTCGATGTCATTGGTGACCCGGCTCAAGATGTCCCCGTGCGAATGCCGGTCGAAGTACCGCAGCGGAAGCCGCGCGAGCTTGGACTCGACGTCCTCGTCGCATGCGGTACACGGTGCGCTGGGCAACTCCGGCCAGCACGTAGCCCTGGGCCCAGTTGAGCACGGCGCCGAAGACGTAGACGAGTGCTGCCAGGCCGAGCAGCCTCCCGAGGTGCGCCGAAGTCGACCCCGACTCCCGGGATGAGGTTCATTCCCCGGATCATGTCGGCGAGCTGTCCTTCGCGCCTCGCAGTTGCAAGAGCGCGATCGCCTGCTGCTTGGTCATCCCGGCAGGCAGCCGCTTGCCCACGACCCCGTTGAACAGGACGTCGGTCGCACTGCCGAGGATCTTCGGGCCGAACACGATGAAGGCTCACGCTCGCGGAAGCCATCAGCACGACGAAGGCGATCCGGACCCTTTCCGGTCGCAAGCCGCTCGCCGAGACGCCGGACCGTCTTGCCGAACTCCTGCGGCCGTTCGACCGGCATCGACAGCCCTGCGCCCGGCGGCCGGCCCCGCAGCCTCCCGGGCCGCCGCGGCGGCGCCGCGTGCTCACGCGGCCTCCTCGCCGAGCTGGGAGGTGACGATCTCCCGGTACTCCAGGCACGAAGCCATGAGCTCCTCGTGGCGCCCCATCCCCGACGACCCGGCCGTCGTCGAGCACGATGATCATGTCGGCATGCAAGATGGTGCTCACCCGCTGGGCGACGATGAGCACCGTCGCGTCTCCCCGTCTCGGCATCTCAGCGCCGCGGCAGCTTCGCGTCCGTCGCGGCGTCGAGCGCCGAGAAACAATCGTCGAACAGGTAGATCGCCGGCCGCTTCACGATCGCCCGTGCGATGGAGATCCGCTGGCGCTGTCCCCCCGAGAGGTTCGTCCCTCCCTGGGTGATCTGCGCCGCGAGGCCACCCTCCATGGCGGCCACGAACTCACGCGCCTGGGCCACCTCGAGCGCCCGCCACAGTTCCTCGTCGGTGGCGTCCTCGCGACCGAAACGCAGGTTCTCCGCAACGGTGCCGCTGAAGAGGTAGGCCTGCTGGGGCACCATGGCGATCCTCGCCCAGAGGTCCTCGCGCGCCAGGGAGCGGACGTCGACGCCTTCGACGAGCACTTCGCCGCCGGTGACGTCGAACATGCGGGGGATGAGGTTCAACAGCGTGGTCTTGCCCGAGCCGGTACCGCCGATGATCGCCGTCGTCTCCCCCGGCCGGAGCTTGAACGAGAGCCCGTGCAGCACCGGCCTCTCGCCTCCCGGGTAGCCGAAGACGACGTCGTGGAGCTCCACGAGCCCCGGTCGAGCCCGACGGGCGCACCGGTCCCTCCGGGTCGACGACGCGGGCTCGGTGCACAGCACCTGCTCGATCCGCTCGGCGCTCGCGACCGCCCGTGGCAGCAGGATCACGACCATCACGGCGATCATCACCGACATGAGGATCTGGAGGATGTAGCTCAAGAACGCCGTCAGGTTGCCGATGGGCATGCTCCCGCTCGCGATCAGATGCCCGCCGAACCACAGCACGGCGACGCTCGACAGGTTCATCACCCCGAGCACCGTCGGCAGCGCCAGGGCGAACATGCGGTTCACGCGCAGTCCCGTCGAGGTCAGCGAAGCGTTGGCGTCCGCGAACCGCTCCTGCTCCTGGCCCGTGCGGATGAAAGCCCGGATGACCCTCACGCCGGTGATCTGCTCGCGAAGCACGAGGTTGACCCGGTCGATCCTCGACTGGATGGACTTGAAGAGCGGGACGGCCCGCGTCATGAGGACACCGATGATGACGACCATGATGGGGACGACCACCACGATGAGCAGGGACAACCTCACGTCTTCCCTGAGGGCCATGATCACCCCGCCGACGCACATGATCGGCGCCACCACCATCATCGTCAGCGCCACCTGCAAGAAGATCTGGATCTGCTGGACGTCATTGGTGTTGCGGGTGATGAGCGACGGCGTCCCGAAGTGGTTCATCTCCTGGGCAGAGAAGCGCTGCACGGCCTTGAAGACGCCGTCGCGGATGTCGCGGCCGATGCCCATCGACACCTTGGAGGCGAAGTAGACGGCCACGATCGCCATCACGCCCACGACGAGGGTGATGGCGAGCATCAGCGCGCCCGTGACCCATATGTAATGGACGTCGCCCTTCACGATGCCGTTGTTGATTATGTCGGCCGTCAGGTTCGGCAAATAGAGGTTGGACACCGCCTGCACGACGGTCAGGCCCACGACGAGGCAGACCTGGACCGCGTAGCGACCCAGGTAACGCCTCACCAGGTGGATGAGCATCAGGCGGCTCCCCCGCCGGCTGTCCTCTCGAGGTCGCGTTGAAGCGAGGCGGCGAAGCGGTCGAGCATCGAGGCGAACTCCGCCAGGTCCTTCTCGTCCCATCCCTCGAGCAGGCGGTCGAACCAGAGCATGCGAGCCTTCAGCACGCTCTCCAAGAGCCGACTCCCCGACGCGGTGAGGGCGATCCGCGTCGCCCGCCGGTCCGCCGCGTCAGCCCGGCGGATGACCAGTCCTTCGCGCTCGAGCTGTTGGACCTTGCGGGTGACCGTCGGCGCGTCCACGCCGAGCATCTCCGCGAGCGCCGTCACGCGAAGCGAGGTGCCCTCGCCGTGCAACATGTACAGCAGTGCCGCCCCCGCCCGGTCGAGCCGGACGCCAGCCTCGCGGAGGAGACGCTCGTGCACCCGCGACTGGCCCATGGCGCGGGCCACGGTCCAAAACGCCGTCCTTATCTGGGTGAGCGAGTCCCCCGCCGCGCCGGGACGAGAGGGGTACCGCTGACTAGTTGCTTGCCGCACATAACTATTATAGGGAGCCGGGCAACAGCTCGCCAACTCCCGGGCCGGCACCGGGCGTGTCACGCGCGGCCGTCGTGAGCAAAGCCTGCTCGCTCAGGGACTCTGTCCGCCCGCCCCCCGGAGAAGGTATGCGACGACGTCAGCGGCCCGGTAGCTCCGGCTCCCGGGAGCCAGCAGCTCGGGCAGGAAGGAGAGATCCTGCCCGATGGTGGCGAGGGCCGGCTCGGCGGCGCCGTCACTGTGACGCTGGCCGAGCCCGATCGCAGCGATGAGACCGTTGCACACGCAGCGACGGCCCACCGTGTCCTCGAGGCTGCCCCCCTTGCGGACGTAGGCCGCGGCCGGCTCGGCCGGGCAGCGGTAGCCGATCTCGCCGTCCTCGCCGCGGTAAGGGACTCGCAGATAGCCCGCTTCGCATGCGCGGCGGCGTTGCTCGTACACCTCGGCGTCGGCGACAGTGCCCGGCAGGTCGGCAACCTTGAACGGAAAGCCCGTGGGCGAGGCCAACGCGTCGGTGCGCACGCGCAAGGTGCCCGCAAGGGCACTGTCGATGAAAGCCTGCTTCAGCTCGGGGTCGAAGCCCGACTCCTCGCTCAAGGCGAAGGCGGACCCGACCTGGATGCCAGCCGCCCCGACCTCGCGGGCCTTGGCGAGCTGTCCCGGCCCACCGTAGGCGCCGGCCAGCCAGAACGGCAGTCCGAACTCGCCCAGCTTCTCAAGATCGACCACGTCGCGCGGGCCGTAGACGGGCTGTCCCTCCTCATCGAAACTCACCGGCCCCCGCGGCGGAGCGTTGTGGCCACCCGCTACGGGGCCTTCGACGACGAAGCCGTCCGGGCGCGTGCGGCCGTCCCGGGCGAGATAGGACGCGAGCACATGCGAGGCGACGATCGCCAGGAACTTCGGCCGGCCGAGCTGGGCGCTGGACCCGTACTCCTTCTCCGGGCTCACCCCGACGCTGAAGCGGGCGCCGCTCGAGCCGTGGACGTCCACGGCGACCTCTCCGGGCTCCCCCGCCGCCAGCGAGTCGAGCAGGCTCGGGAGTCCGGCAGGAATTCCCGCACCCACGAGCACGTAGTCGACCCCGGCGAGCATGGCGCCGTAAGCCGCCGCCGGCGTGGCCATCTGGATCTTCTCCAGGTAGTTCACTCCGACCAGGCCGTCATGGTCTTCCTTGGCGAGGAACACCTCCACGAAGTTGGCGGCCGTCACGAGATCGGTGCCCAGTCGGCTCGGGTCGAGCGAAAGCCGCGGCACGAGGCGGAACCGCTCGTCAGAAGCGATCCCGCCTTCGACGAAGTAGCGGTCGAGGATCCGCTCGGCGGCGTCGGCATGGGGGAAGCTCGCAAGGGCGCGGCGGATGTGCCCACCGGCGTCGCCGAGCTGGAGCCGGCGGGCGAGCAGCGTGTCGAGGGCTACGCCCGAGACCACGCCAAGCTGGCCCGTCAGGGCGACCGCCCGAGCCAAGGGCCAGCCCGAGACGCCCACTCCCATGCCACCTTGGATGATCATCGGGAGGTCGCCGGGCGGGCGCGCCGGTGTCACGCTCAGTTCACGACCGTGGTTGCAACCTCGACACCCCTGTCTCGGAGCATCCCGAAGGCGTCACCTGTTCGCGGCGCAGCTATGCGTGCTTCGATGACGTGAGGTTAGTTCACGCCCTGCCCGGCCAAACAGCCAGTCCCGTACCGCGATCGAGTCGTCGAAGCCTCGGCGGACGCTGATGTTGCGGCCGCATGACGAGGCCCGATCGTCTCCGGTGGGACGCCGTGAGCGGCGTTCGATAACCCCCGGCGTGTTCGTCTCGACCGCGGCGCTCCATCTGTCGGGGTCGCGCGTGTGCCGACGCGATCGGCGGGATCCCCGTTAACCCGTCCCTGGGGTTAGCCGGCCGTAGCTGCGTAGACAGGTCCACGCTCATTGCGATCCGGCCAACTGGTGCCTCGCCCGCGCCCGGACTCTGCCGGCACAGGGCCTCCAGCCGGTCGATCCGATTCAATGGTGGCGGTGACCCCACGCCTGCAGCTGGAGGATGCGCTCAGACACACGACCAGCACCACCGTGACGGGGTTCTTGGAGCAGCTAGTCGGCGAGCCGCTCGAAGCCCTCGACCGCCAGCACCTTGAGATCGAAGCAGACGTGCCCAACCTGCTCGGCGTCGAACAGGGACACCTCCTCCTCGCACGGTCGACGATGCTGAAGGGAACCACTTCCGGGCAGTCGTACCTGCACGCCCGGAGCCTGCTCGTGCCGAGTCGCCTTCCCCCTGGCTTCTGCCGTCAGCTCGAGGCCACCTCGGACCCGATCGGACGAATCCTCGTCCGGCATCGGGTCGAGTTCGATCGCTCTCCCCTGCCGGGACTGGAACCGGATCTCCTCGCGGTGTTCACCGATGCTGTGCCCGAGGGGTACCTGCTCTCTCGCACCTACCGGGTCGCCGTCAACGGGGAACAGGCCATATTGATAGGTGAGTGGTTCCTCGCTGCTCTCGAGCAGCTACTCGGCGCCAGCTGATCGATCGCGCGGTCGCCCTCTCAGCGGCCCGTCAGGCGCCCTGGCCGGGCCGTAGGGAGTAGAGGGTCGTACGGGCGACGGTGCCGTCCCCGGCCAGTCCGATCGACACGAAGAAGGGCTTCTCACGCCCGGGCACCGTGACGCGGAGGAAGAGGATCGAGTACTCAGGCGTGGCCGAAGGGCACACGGTCAAGCCGTGCACCTCGAGGCAGCGGGTCGGGAAGGAGAGCGTCACGAAGGGATCTCCTTGCATCTCCGAGTCCACCTGGACGGTGTCGGCCGTGACAAAGGGAGTCGGGCGGAACACGACGCACATGTAGTTCTGGATGAACGGTCGCGCGTCGCTGCTCAAGGAGACCTCGGTCTGGCTGAAGGCGACGCCTCTCATTCGGCAAGGATTGCCGGGAACGTTCTCAACCTGGGTGTGGACGATCGGCCAGCCCGCCGGCACCGAGAACGACAGCCCACCGAAGCTCACGACCTGCCAGGACGGCGGCACGACCGGCGCGAGACCCGGAGCGAGCGCCGCGGCACGAGGTGACAGGCCCAAAGTGTGCAGGACCCGTTGGCCGAGCGGCCCGCTGACAGAGATCTGGACGTGAAGCGACGGGACCAGGTAGGTGCTCTTCGAGCCCGAAGAGAGCGGATAGACGAGGATCCCGTTGATGTTCGACGGCTGGCCGGCAGGTGTCGAGAGGTGCCTGGGCGGTCCCAGCGAGACTGTCGTCTTCGGTCCCGAGGCCGGAATCATCGGGCAGTGGAAGGTACCCGGCTTCGGATTGACGAACATCTCGCCCGCCACCGACCCCTGGGGACAAGGCGGCGCCTCGTAGGTCACGTACCAACTCGCCGGGACGAATAGCTCGGCGTTCCCGTAAGCGACGGGCATCCACCCGCTCGGTGCCGTGGTTAGCTCTGACCCGCTACGGCTCTGGGAGGCCGCGGCGCTTGCGCCTGCCGCCAGGAGCAGCGCCGGCACCAACATCGCGACCATCCGGAGCTTGGTCTTCGTCATGCGCCCACGAAGCGCCGGGCGGCCGCTTTCGCGTATCGTGTACGTGTCCGAGATCACAGGCGAGAGCCCGCGCAAGCTCATCTAGGCGCTGCCAGAGCCGCGCTCGTTCCAGCTCGTCGGCCCGGACCCATCTCGGAACGACCTACGTCAACCGAGATACTCGACCTGACACCGCGGGCCCGGTGCCTGCGCCAAACGACGGTCTGCGGTCACGAGGGTCGCCCCGATCGTCTCAGCCAAGGCCACATATGCCGCGTCGTACGGCGTGATACTCGTACGCAGCTCCCATATCCGCACCAACAGTGGTCGGTGGCTCACTCGTTCGAGATCAAGGTCTGCGAGGTCTGCGAGGGCAATGGCTGCTCGGCGTTCATCCAGCACTCCGGCGACAAGCGCCTTCCGGATGACGGCGACCACCTCAAGGTCGAACAATTCCGGAGCCACGAGACGCTCACCTCGTAGACGTTCGCGGGCGCGGTCCCCGTCTGCGTCATCGTCAGCGAGAGCCGGCGCGATGACCGATGCGTCAACGACGATCAACCGGCGTCCCTATCTTCGCGAACCGCCTCGCTTGCGAAGAGGAACGAAACGTGCCCACCGCTTCGCTGACCGGCACGGCTCAGAAGGTCGTCGAGACTGGGCCGACGTGCCTCGTCGACTAGGCGTTTGAGTAAATACTCCTGGAGCGACTTACCCTCGTTCGCTGCCCGCCGGCGTAGCTCTGCATGGACGTCGTCGGGAACGGACTTGATCTGGACACTTGACATGTCCCTACTGTAGCGCCATTCTGGCGCCACGAGGTGCGGACTGGCGCTGATGCTTTCCCTGTCCCCCCTCAAGTGCTTGGACCCGACGGCGGCGCCGAGCCCGGTGCGGCGACGGTGCTCCTAGGTATGTCACGCCTGCGCCGAATAATCGGGCCATGCCCGAGCGTTGCCGTGGGACAGGCGCAACAAAGTTCGACGTACCGAATACCCGCCAAGATCCACGGGGTAGGCACGCGACAACGCCGGCTCCTTCGCGCGCGGCCGTGCGCGATGATCAGCCGATGAGGACTCATGTCGCCCTCCTCCGAGGGATCAACGTCTTGGGCCGGAACAAGGTCTCGATGGCAGAGCTCCGCCAGGTGGTGGCGTCGCTCGGTCATGGCGATGTGGTGAGCTACATCCAAAGCGGCAATGTCGTGTTCACGGCCGCCAAGCCCGACGTGGACCTCACCGCACTCGCAGACGCCCTCGAGATCGCGATCGCGGACCAACTTGCTGTCCACCCCGCCGTCGTGCTCCTCGCCCGCCGCGAGCTCACCCAGGTCGTCTGCGACAACCCCTTCCGCGACGAGGAAGATCACAGACTCCTCCACGCCGTGTTCCTCCGAGACGCTCCTTCGCCGAAGGGCGTGGCGTCAGTCGCGGCCGCAGTCGAACGAGCCCGTAGCAAGGAAAGTCGGGACGACGCGCGCGTCGTCGGTCGCACGTTGTACCTGTGGACGCCCGATGGGTTTGCCCGCAGTATCTTGCGGTCGGAGCTGAGCCGTGGCGGGCGGCACAGCACCCCGATGCAAGCGGGAACGGCGCGGAACTGGAGAACCGTCACCACCCTCGTGTCGTTGCTGGAGCACTGAGTGCGGCTTGTTCGCTCAGCGATGTCAGCCATGGACACGAGTCCGTCTTCTACGGCGACGGGCTCCAAGCCAAGCCTGATCAGCCACTGAACAGGATATTTAGTTACCTTCCAAGACCGCCATCATCCACTTCTTTCCGATGTCGTGTGTCCGATTTGTGTCCACTTCGGCCCTGCGAGGTGAACCCTCGACGGTCTGTCCGCAACATCGACAGTGCCAGGAAACCTTCCCTCGGCAAACCGCGTCGGACCGACTCCCGCGCCCGACCTCCTGCTGGACGACGCCACCAACGTTGAGCAGCGGACGGGGCTGAGTTCCTACCCAGCGAGGCGGTTGATCCGTTTGAGATCCTTTGGACGCTCACGAGCGAGCACACGGTTGGCGAGCGCGCCGTTGATGGAAGCGATCGTCCGAGTCCGGTCCTCGAACGTGACTCCCCCGCCCGTTGTGCTCTCGAACCAGGAGGCGACATCGGCCCAGTGCCAAAGCGGGCTTCTCACGTTGCCAGCGACTGGGTGAGGAAAGTCTCCCGGACCGCGCTGACCGCTGACGAGCATTGAAACCGATTGACGAGTCCGATTCGTTCGGTCAGCGATGTCAGCCATGGACACGATCTCGTCTTCCACGTCGACTGGCTCGAAGCCAAGGTTGATGATCTCATTGAGAGAGCTGAGCACGGCATCAAGGAACGAAGGAGCCTCCCGCTCGAAGCCGATGAAGTGGCCGCGTGGTCCTTCTTCGACGGCCACTTCCTCCTTGATGGACTCGAAGACTCGATCGGCGTCCTCGTTCGACAGCGGGTCGCGGAGTCGGATCCGAAATGCGAAGCTCGTCATGTCATCTCTCCTTGTTGCCGAGGGCGAACCGACGGATCATCCGCGCGGCCACGTCGGCGTTCCTCGGTGTGCTCCAGACTCTGAGCCGTTGACCGTTCGGCGCCACCACCTGGCCCTACGTATGGCCGGCATGCAGGACTTCGACCGAACACCCCTCCTGCTCAGCAAAACGCAGCGCCGCCTCCACCTGCTTCCGCTGATGGCGGGCTCTGGCCACCAGAACGATGATAGTGGCGAACCGTGGACATTGTCCACGGTTGGGACAAACGACACGCCCGCCTGGCCCGGCCCCCGTATCCACAACTCGCACTCCTGCGGCGTTGAGACAAGGCGGGCCGGTTTCGAGATCCCATGGCAGCGGCTCACCTGAAGAACGGTTGGGGGTTGCGTCGGAGGGCCGCCGGCGCGGACCTCCGACTGGAGTCAACTCACTGCGGGGCGGAGCCTTTCCAGATACGGCCCCGAGTCAGTTTCACGGCACGTTTGAGCAGGCTCAATTCGTTCGGACTCTCGATCTCCAATATCCAGTCGGGGCCATACACGGCCCCGGTGCCTTCGTCGATGGGAGACGACGACGTCCCAGTGCAGCCGAAGATGCACTCGTACTGCTGAGTAGCGGAAACGGGTTGCTCATACTTCCGCAAAAAAGCCAGTGTCGCTGAAGGGGTGGAGAAGACGAGAGCTGTATAGCTGGTTCCACCGTAGAAAAACTGCTGGGCGCCTTCCAGGAGTGGAGGGCAAATGGATTGGAATCCCCCGGATTGAATCTCCTTGTCCGAGCACCCCACCTGCCGAAGGAGCGCCGGCCCAGAAACAGCAGCCTCAGTCGTGCCCGACGTGCCAACAGCGAACTGGGTGATCCCGACGCCGATCCCAATCACAATCAGCACTGCGGCTGCCACGATCTTGAAGCCCTTCACCGGGGCTAAATCTAGACTCGGAGAGCCGCTGAGGGCCGGGCACCTGAGGGGCGTGCCCTACACAGCACGCCAGACGGACGTACGAGGCACGGCGAGGGCCCGTTGAGGGCCGTCCGCCGGGGCAGCCGCCTGATCGCCGCCTGACCCACTCCCGCCCCCGACGCCCCCACGTGGGCGAACGAGGGCGCCTCTCAGGCCGAGCGGGGCCGCCAGGGCAGCTCCTAGAAACCTCTGCTCACCCCAGCCCACCCGTCAGCACGACCCGGCCCTCGGGCGAGCGGTTCCCCGCCACGATGCGGCCTTCATCCACCTAAGGGGGGACTTCTCGTGGGCGCTACAGGACTCGAACCTGTGACCTCAGCCGTGTGAAGGCTGCGCTCTAACCACCTGAGCCAAGCGCCCTGACTTCGTAACTCTGCGCTGCCTGTCGTGAGCCCCACCTCTGGTGGAGCACCGCAACGCGTGGTCCAGTCAGCTTAGGCGATCGTTCGGCCCGTGCCCGGAGCGCGGAACCGCTCCCTCCTGGCGCCTGTCGACCACCTCAGGCGCGCGGGAGGTCACGACGGACCAGTCGCGCGACGTCGGCCCGGACGAGGCCGCAGACTCTCCGACTAGCTGTTGTCCCGCACGATGGTCTCGCCCAAGCTCACCGTGTTCCCGGAATAGGTGAAGCCGCCGGTGTTGTCGGTGATTATCAGCGAATCGAACCCGGTGCTGAACACGCCGTTGTTCGTGAAGCTGAGGCCACCGGTTCCCTCCGTGATGTTCACCGTTCCGCGAAGGCTGTTACCCGGGCAGTTGATGCCACCGATCTGCACGTAACCGGTGCTGGCGGAGATCGTGACAGGTCCGAGGACCGTTGAACCGCACAGGTCGAGGGAGGCGGCTCCGGTCGAGGAGATCGGTCCGAAGATCCAGGCTCCGTTGGCCAAGAAGGCTCCGCCCGGGCGCAACGTCACCGGTCCGACCGACGCTCCAGGAGCGACGCAGTACGCCTGGCCGCTATGTATCGTGAGCGGGAAGTTGACCGCATGACTGATGCAAGGCACGGTGAAGTGCGGGGTCACGGTGGCGGCGTTGGAGCTGCCCGAGGTGATCCCGGTCGACGACGGCACCGCCTGGGTCCACGTGGCCGAGTTCGACCCTACGGCGGCGGCGTCGATGGACACGTCGATCGTCAAGGTGACCGCGTTCGGCGCCCCGGTGCCGAGCGAGGGGATCGCACATGTCACGACCCCTGTCCCGTTCGAGCCCCCGGCGGTCTCGGTGGGCGTGCAGGCACCCGCGCCCGAGGCGGACGAGGACACGTAGTGGACACCGGCGGGAAGGTCGTCGGTCAACGCGACCGCGGAGGCGATGTCGCCCGCATTCGTGGCGACAACGGTGTAGGTCTCCTGGCCGCCGAAGAGCGGCGTCGGGTTCGACACCGCCTTCACGACCGAGACGTTGGCGTACTCGACCGTGACGGTGAACGAGGTCGTGGAGGCGAGGCCCGTGACGTCGGTTGCGGTCAGGGAGCCGGTGAAGGTGCCTCCGGTCGCGTACGTATGCTGCGGCGTGGTACCGGTGCCGAGCCCACCGTCCCCGAAGTCCCAGACCAGGGACGGGACGCCTCCACAGATCGTGCTGCTACCGGAGCCGTCGAAGCTGATGGGCGACCCCACGATCCCGGTGTAGGGACCACCCGGGTCGGCGACCGGCGGGATGTCGTTCGCCAGCACGCTGCCCAGGTCGAAAGATGCGCCCGCCCCGGTCATGGTGATGCTGCCGGCCTGCGTGCCGATCGGGATGCCCGGTGTCGCGAACGAGACGTCGACCTCGCTGAACGGGGGAATCGGGAGGGGGGACTCGAGCCCGACGTCGAAGACGAGGCTGTCAGCCACGCTGATGCCCGGAGTGGAGGAGAGAGAGCCGAGAGCGTATTTCAGGTCTTCACCGGCGCTCACCGAGCACGGGAGCGCAAAAGCGTCGGTGATCGGGGCGGACCCCAGTGTGAGGGCGACCGGACCGCCGTCGGAGCTCCCGCCCAGGGTCGCCTGCCGCAGCGTGGAGATTCCCTGGGGGGTGACCGTGACGTCCGCGGCGACGGCAAGCTTTACGTACGGCCCGGGCACGGGATAGGTGTCGAGGAGCGACTGCTGGCTGCTCGTGAGGTGGCAGACATAGTCGGACCCGCCCGCCTCGAGCGTGCACGGTCCCGTTGCGCTGAAGCTCGGCGAGCCCAGGCTGAGAGGGCCGATCCCGTCCCACGACACCTGGGTGTTCTGCATCGCCCAGGTGATCGTCATGGTGCCGGCGCCGGTGGAGGCGTAGGCGTCGGAAGGATCCGGCGATCGTCCTTGGCGAACGAGGTCGGGGTCGAACGCCGTGCTCACGGTGGCGGCCGGCTGGCTCCAGCTCAGGGTTGTCGTCAGATCGGTGCTGGCCGTGACGCCGGCGCCCGAGGCGGTGAGTCCCGTCGAGCTCAACGTTTGGCTCCCGGACAGGGAGGTGGCACTGCTCAGCGTCGTCGTGGCCGCGCCGGCGGGGGCGACCGAGATCGCGAGACCCGTCAGACCGGCGATCGCGACGCAGACCACAGCCAGAGCGCGCGCCTTTTGGCGCGGCGTGGAGTGGGCGCCTTCTCTGATCCCGAGCAACCCGCCCACAACCATCCACAGCGAAGAGCCGAACGACGGTCTGACGGCGCCGACCCGTCTCGCTCGTGACAGCCCGGACCTGGCTGTCCGCGAGCCCAAGCGGTGCATTCCCATGGCGTTCCCCCCGCTTCATTCGTGTCTAGCGGAGAGCGGCATCAGCGAGCGAAACTCCGGGCTGGCGTGGTCTCTACTAGCACCCCTCGGGGGACAGTACCGCCGGTTGGCTAGCCCGTCAACGGTCAGGTGGCGGGTGAACGACGGTCCACATTTCCGTTAATTCTTTGCCATCTGTGCGGGCATCGGTGCTGACATCGGTCGACTCGCACCGTGGCAGGACGCGAGCCGGCCTCAGTTCGAGAGGAACCTCGAGACGACCACGTTGGCGAGCCGGTTGGCGTCGCTGTGACCGGTCACGGCGTCCAGGAACACCTCGCGCTCGAGGGCGTACAGCGTCAGGTCCTCAACGGCCCGCACCGTCGCCTGCCGGGGGACGTCGCGCAAAAGCGCGATCTCGCCGAACGCGTCACCGGGGCCGAGGCGGTTGACCTCGACGCCACCCCGGGTCACCTCGGCGATCCCGCTCTCGATCAGGTAGAACCGGTCGCCCGCCGCCCCCTCGGTGAGGACGACCTCACCGGCGGGCACTCTCACCTCTATGAGGGCCCGGGCGAGCTCCTCTTGGACCGCCTCGCCGAGCGGGGCGAGGATCTCGTTGCCGGCGATCAAGGTCAGCTTGAGCGGGGCATGGATGGTCTTGTCGATGCGGTTGAGGCCGGGGAAGCCGGCGAGAGACGCCGCGGTCACGACGGCCCCGAGGATGGCGAGCCCCGAGCGCAGGCCCAAGGTGTGGATCAGCAGCGGCATGAGGAGGGCCCCGATCGCCATCCCGGCGATCAGGAGGGATTCCACGGCGCCGAACACCCTCGCCATGACCGCGTCGGGCACGATCCGCTGCAGGACGGTGAACCCGTTGATGTCGATCAGCGAGTTGCCCATTCCTATCAGGAGCATCATCAAGATGGCCGCTGCCAGCACCGGCCACCCGGCCAGGAGCAGCAGCGGCGCGCCCCACAGGACCGCTCCCACCCCGAAGAACAGCGACGTCCGTTTGATGTTGGCGAGGCCAAGGGCCACGAAGCCCCCGACGACTCCCCCGACCCCGGTCATCGCCTGCAGCAGACCCACACCGGGCTGACCGAGGTGCAGCAACGGCAAAGCGATCGTGACGATGAACACCAGGCTCGCCCCGGCGATGACGGTCTGTCCGAAGAAGAGGCCGACCAGGAGCCGGAGGTTGTTGTCCTGCCAGATCGTGTGGAACCCCCTCATCGTCTCGGCGACCAGGCTCGCCTCTTTGTGCTCCTCGGCGGCAGGCTTCGACTCGGCACGCAGCCCGATGACGAACCAGGCGGACCACAGGAACGACGCCGCGTCGACGGCGAAGACCGTCGGCATGTTGGCCACGGCCAGCAGCAGAGCGGCGATGGCAGGCCCTGCGAAGAAGCCCACGCTCTCGATCGTGCTCGAGGCCGCGTTCGCCGCCGTCAGCTCGGCGGGGTCGCTGGCGAGGGCCGGCAAGAGCGCGGCTTGCGCCGGCCTGAACGCCGTGCCGGCGATGGCGCTAAGTGTCGAGAGGACGTAGACGATCAGGGCCGGTCCATGCGTAGCCACGATCACGGTCGCCCCGCCGACGAGCACGGCACGGAGGAGGTCCGAGCTGACCATGACCCCTTTTCGGGCGAACTTGTCGCCGAGGGTGCTGGTGATGGGCCCGAAGACCGCCATCGACACGTAGCGGATCACGCCGACCACGCCGAGGACCGTAGGACCGCCGTGCTGGTAGGCGTAGATCGACATCGCGACAGAGAACGCCCAGTTGCCCATGTTCGAGCCGGCGAAGGCGATGTTGATGCGCCGCAGGCCCGGGTTGCGGAAGACGCGCCGTGAACGATGCCCCTGACTCTCGGAGCGACTCGCCTAGTTTGCTCACCCCCGCCTCCCGGTCGGCGATCAGTCAACCACGGGCGCCGGCGGGCCGCCACCACCGAGGGGGGCACGACTTGACGAACGCCCTGGCCCGTTCAGGCCGGCAGGCAAGCTCGAGAGTGCGGAACCCGACGAGACCTCTAGTCGTCGAGGACGATGTCGCGGCTGTCGACGAGGCTGACCTCGGCGAGAGCGGCGATGTCTCGCGCCTCCGGCGCCCGGGTGAACACGAGCGTCTCGTAGATCACGAACTTCAGCACGAAGAACACAGCCGACACGGCGAGGAAGGCCGCTGTCGTCAGAGCCACCTGCCCGCCTCGGTCGACGGTCAGGTGACGAGCTGTTCCCTCCGCCCAGTGGGTGGCGACGGCTGAAACGAGGAATGTCGCGACGGCAACGCTCATGTACAGGACGAGCTCTGTGCGCCTGTCCCGCCCGCGGCGGTCGCGCCAGGCCCAACGTCTGTTGAGGACGTAGTTCGGCACCGCCCCGCCCACGAACCCGACGGCGGAGGCCACGGTCGTCCCGGTGTGGCCCCAGCCGAGGGACGCCGCGAAGGCCGCCTCGCTGAGAACGATGGCAACGACCGACCCGGCGCTGTAACCGGTGACCCGCCGCAGGAGCGGATGTCGTTCCAGATGGGGGCTCAACCAGGCCGGGGTCTTAGCCACAGCGACTGATGGCGCGAACACGTCCACGCGATAACGGGACCGGGGCGCACATATCAAGTCTAGCCGTGAGGCCCCGGGTTGTGCAGGCCCGAAACACGGACCCGTCCCAAGCCGCGGCCGACCGCGGAAGGTACCCTGGTCACCATGGCGGAGCAGGACGAGGACGATCGCCCCGAGCAGGCTCAAGTGGGCAGCAGCGGGCGCGCTTACGGCGCGAGCGGCTGGAACACCTGGGTCCGGCGGAGCTTCTCCCCGGCTCGCTTCAGGTCCGCGGACTCGAGCCGGAACCAGGTCGTGGCGGCCTCGGACGAGCCGGGCCTTTCCCCTTCGGCGCGGGCCGCAGCCACCAAGGCGGCGGTGAACAACCTCGACCGGCGAGAGCGCAGCATCGGGTTCATCGCCCTGGCCTTCGAGTTGTTCTTGACCGCCTCGGTCGTCGTCCCGGTCCTCACCCACCACGTCAAGCTGACCAAGGCCGACCTGAAGACCCTGGGCAACGGCGCCCACATCTTCCTCCTCGAGGCGCTCGTGGTGGCCATGTTCCTGCTCCTCGGCACGCTTATGCGCCGGCGGGCCCTGCTCGGCTTCGCCTGCCTCGCCACCGGGATCTTCCTGGTGGAGCTCCCGGCGCTTCGCGTCTTCGGACTCGCCTACCTCGGCCTCGGGATGTGGCTGCTCCTCCGGGGACTCAAGGCCCAGCAGAGGGTCCAGGGCGGCACCCGCCCCTCCGCCGGCAGGGCGACAAGTCAGCCCAGGTCCTCGAGAAGGTCCCGCGCCGCTGCCAAGGACGTCGTGGCCCGATCGGCGCCGAAGCCGAGCAAGCGCTACACCCCACCCAAGCCCACACGCCGACCCCCGCCCAAGAAGCCGGCGGCGGCTCGCGCGGAGCCTCCCAAGTAGCGGATGCGACCGGCTCAAAGAGCGGACCCGGCGCCACGGAGCGACGTCTCCGGCTCTGTTTGCGCAGCTGAAATGGCCGGGCTTTTCCCTACCCGGGTGCTAGAAACACATTCGTGATCACCGACGAGCTCGCCGGCCGGCGAATCGCGGTGACCGGAGCCACGGGCTTCCTCGGGACCGCGCTCGTCGAGCGCCTGCTTCGCAACGTGCCCGGTTGCGAGGTCGTCGTGCTCGTCCGCCCCGGGCAGCGCCAGGGTCCGGTCGAGCGCACCCGACGTGAGATCCTGCGCAACGACTGCTTCGACCGCCTCCGCAAGGACCTCGGCGAGACATTCGACGCCGTGGTCGCCGAGCGACTGCAGACGATCGCGGGAGACGTCGCCCGCGACGGTCTCGGGCTCGACGAGGCCGGGCGCGACGTGCTCGGGTCGTGCGACGTCGTGATCCACGCCGCCGCGGCTGTGACCTTCGACGCGCCCCTCGACGGCGCGGTGGAGGTCAATCTCCTCGGCCCGTCGCGCGTTGCCGACACCTTGAACGAGATCGCCGCCGCACGAGCCGCCGCCGAAGGCGCCGGGGTGCCCCTGCCGCATCTCATCGCCGTCTCGACGGCCTATGTGAACAGCGGTCACAAGGGCGACGCGGCCGAGGAGCTCATAACGTCCTCCAAGTTCGTGTCCAAGATCGACTGGCGCGCCGAGTGGGCGTGGCCCGGCGCGCTCGTGCCGACGCGGACGCTGCCAGCCGCAGCCCGGAAAGGCTGACGGCTTTTCACCGGTCCGCCCGCTCGGAGCTCGGCGCCGCCGGGACCGCCCTGTCGGCGGAGAAGACCGAACAGCTGCGCTCCGACTGGGTCCGCGACCGCATGGTCGGAATTGGGCCGCGGCCGTTCCCGGGCGCTCGGATGGCCCGACGCCTACGCCTTCACCAAGTCGCTCGGTGAGAATGCCCTGCTCGACAGCAGAGGCGACCTGCCGGTCACCTTCGTCCGGCCTTCGATCGTCGAGTCGTCGCTCGCCCAGCCGCGCCCGGGTTGGATCCGCGGGTTCCGCATGGCCGAGCCCGTCATCATCTCGTACGCCCGCGGCCTGCTGAAGCAGTTCCCCGGGGTACCGGAGGGCATCGTGGACGTCATCCCCGTCGACCTCGTCGTGGCCGCCCTCATCGCCGTGGCGGCCAAAGGCCCCGACGACTCGGGCCCGACGGTCTACCAGGTCGCCTCGGGCGCCCGGAACCCGTTGCAGTACGGTCGGCTCGTCGACCTGGTGGAGAACTGGTTCACGCAACGGCCCCTGTACGACCACCGCGGCCAGCCGATACTCGTGCCGAAGTGGTCCTTCCCCGGCCGTGGCCGCGTCCAGGGCCAGCTCCGGCGGGCGACGCAGGTCCTCGGAGCCGCGGAACGGGTCGTGAACGCCCTGCCTCTGCGCGGCGAGCGGGCCGCAGGCGCGGCTCGCATCGAGGAGCGACGCTCCGAGGCCGAGCGGGCCCTCGACTACGTGGAGCTGTACGGGGCCTACAGCGAGACGGAGGCCCGGTTCCGCATCGACCGGACCGTGCGACTGTTCGAGAGCCTCGACCCCGCGGACCAGGCGGCCTTCTGCTTCGACCCGGCCGTGATCGACTGGACCCACTACATAGAAGACGTCCACCTGCCTTCGATCGTGGAGCACGCCCGCGTCCGCACCTCCCCGACCTCGAAACGTTCCATGGGGACGCGCGAAGAGCGCTCGCTCAAAGCCATCCTGTCCGAAGAGCCGCGCTGTGCAGCCTTCGACCTCGAGAACACCCTCATCGCCTCGAACGTCGTGGAGAGCTATGCCTGGCTGGCGACACGTCACCTCGAGCGCGTCGACCGGGCCCGCCTCGTGGCCGGCCTGCTGGCGGAGGGGCCCAGGCTGCTCAGGCTCGACCGCCGCGACCGGAGCGATTTCCTGCGCGGCCTTCTACCGTCGCTACGAGGGGGCTCCGGTGGACCAGCTCCGTTTCGACAGCTATGAGCTCTTCAATGACCTGCTCGGCCTGCGGGCGTTCCCCGAGGCCCTCGCCCGCGTGCGGCGCCACAGGGCGCTCGGCCACCGGACCCTGCTCATCACCGGTGCGCTCGACTTCGTGGTCGAGCCTCTCCGGCCTTTGTTCGACGAGATCGTCTGCGCGCACATGGGCGTGAGGAGAGGCAAGCTCACGGGCGAGCTCACCGAGTCTCCGCCAACGGGCGAGGCGCGGGCGATCCTGCTCGACGAGTACGCCCGTTCAGAGGGCCTCAGCCTCGCCGACACGATCGGATACGCCGACTCCACGAGCGACCTGCCCATGCTCGAGGCCTCGGGCTTCCCCGTCGTGGTGAACCCGGAGACCAAACTCGCCGCCATCGCCCGGCGTCGGGGCTGGTACATCGAGTACTGGGAGCGGGCGGCCGGAGGTCCACGGCGGACCCTCGCCATCGCGACACGCCGGCCGGGGTGCAGACGAGGCCCGCGACCTGGCTCACGACCGCCTCGAAGAGCGGAGAAGGCGCATGAAGGCGCTCCAGTTCGAGCGCAACGTGTCCCGGTTCGCGGCGGCACGGGTGGCCTCGGGCCTCGTCGGGTCAGGCAAGGGCGTGCGCGTGGGCCCGCTCGAGCTGGTCGAGCTCGAGCCTTTCGCCCTCCCCGGTCCGGGCTGGGTCCACGTGCGGCCCCGCCTGGCCGGCATCTGCGGCTCCGACCTCGCCACCTTGGACGGCCGCAGCTCCCGGTACTTCGAGCAGATCGTCAGCTTCCCCTTCGTCCCTGGCCACGAGGTGGTCTGCGACGTGGACTCCGGCGCCCTCGAGGGGAGACGGGCCGTCATCGAACCGGTGCTCGGCTGCGCGGCCCGCGGGATCGACCCCCCGTGCCCGGGCTGCGCCGCGGGTCGCAAGGGCTCGTGCGAGCGGATCGCCTTCGGCCACCTGCGCCCGGGACTGCAGACCGGCTACTGCCGCGACACCGGGGGCGCGGTCCAACGGGCTCGTGGCGCACGAGAGCCAGCTGCACGAGGTGCCCGACGACCTCTCCGACGAGGACGCCGTCATGGTCGAGCCGGCCGCCTGCGCAGTCCACGCGGCGTGTGCCGCCGACATCGCCGGCGGGGAGCGGGTCATGGTGCTCGGGGCGGGCACCCTCGGACTTTGCGTCATCGCGGCGCTGCGGTGGCTGTGCCTGCCGGCGCACGCTCGTCGCCGTCGCCAAGCACTCCGACCAGCGCCGCCTCGCCCGCGAGCTCGGTGCGGACCAGGTGGTCAGGCCGGGCGAGCAAAAAGGGCCGCCCGGCGCATCTCGGGCTCGCTCGCGCTTCGAGACCGACGCCGGTCACATGGAGCGTCTCACCGGCGGTGTCGACATCGTGGTCGACTGCGTCGGAAGCGCGGACTCCCTCAAGCAGTGCCTCGAGGTCGTCCGACCTGGGGGCCGTGTACTGCTCGTCGGCATGCCCGGGGCCGTCCGCGTGGACCTGGCGCCGTTGTCGCAGCGCGAGATCGAGCTTCGCGGCGCTTACGCGTACGGGACCGAGGACCGCCCCGATGGCCCCAGGCCCACCTTCGCCCTCGCCCTCGAGCTCGTCCGCGAGGCGCGCCTCGGCCGCCTCGTCTCGGCTCGCTACCCGCTCGAGAGCTACGAGGACGCCGTGGCGCACGCCGCCGCGGCGGGACGGCGCGGCGCGGTAAAGATCGTGTTCGACCTGCGCAAGGGGCGAACCTCCCCGGATGCGACCCGAGACCCAGGATCCGCAAGGCCGCTAGTGGCCAGGACAACCAAGGAGGCACCGTGAGCCCGAGGCCCGGCTTCGTCCTCGAGGTCGACAAATCGACCCCGGCGACGCTGATGTGGCACGGCGAGGGCTTCCGGCTCGAGCGGCTTCCGGTCGGGACGCGGATCGTCTACGGTCCCGAGCCCCTCGACCCGCTCGCCGACCCCGACAGCGCCATCCGTCAAGCCCTGGAGAATCCTCTCGGAGACTCCCAGCCGCTGCGCAGCCTGCTCTTCGCCGGCATGCGTCTCACCATCGCCTTCGACGACATCTCCCTCCCCCTCCCGCCCATGCGCTCGCCGGACGTGCGCCAACGCGTCATCGAGGCGGTGCTCGACCTGGCGGCCGACGCCGGCGTGGACGACGTCGTGCTCATCGCGGCTCTTGCCCTTCACCGCCGCATGACCGATCCCGAGCTGCGTCACGCTCTCGGTGACCGCGTCTTCGAGGCCTTCGCCCCCCAGGGCCTCCTCCTGCAGCACGATGCCGAGGACCCGTCGAACCTCGTCCACCTGGGGCTCACCGAACACGGCGAGGACGTCGAGATCAACAAGCGCGCGGCGGAGAGCGACCTTTTGGTCTACGTGAACATCAACCTCGTCACGATGGACGGCGGCCACAAGTCGGTCGCCACCGGCCTCGCCTCCTACCGCAGCCTCAAGCACCACCACAACGTGCGCACGCTGCTCAACAGCCGCTCTTTGATGGACGAGCACAACTCCGAGCTGCGCAATTCGAACTGGCGCATGGGGAGGCTGATCGCCGCCTCGGGCGTGAAGATCTTCCAGATCGAGACGACACTGAACACGAACACGTTCCCCGACCAGATGGCCTTCCTGCAAAAGCGAGAATGGGAGTGGTCGCTACGCGACCGGGCGACGTTCCTCGCCGCCTCGAGCGCCCTCCAGCGGACGCCGGCCGGGCTGAGCCGGAAGATCTTCCACTCCGTGGAGGCGCCGCACAACCTGACCTCGGTGCAGACCGGTGAGGTGGAGGCGGTCCACCATTCGACCCTTGCCAACATCTACCGCCAGCAGCTGGTCGAGGTCCAGGGCCAGACCGACGTGCTCACGATGGGGCTGCCCTACATCTGCCCCTACAACGTCAACTCCACGATGAACCCGATCCTCGTCGCCTGCTTGGGGCTCGGCTACTTCTTCAACCTGTACCGCAACAAGCCGCTCGTTCGCGAGGGCGGGGTGCTCATCTTGTCCCACCCGACGCCGTGGGAGTTCAACCCCGTCCACCACCCGAGCTACATCGACTTTTTCGAGCAGGTTCTGGCAGAGACGACGGACATGTTCGAGATCGAGGCGAAATACGAGGAGTCGTTCGCCACCGACCCCTGGTACGTGCACCTCTACCGCACCAGCTACGCCTACCACGGAGTCCACCCCCTTTACATGTGGTACTGGTGCGCCCATGCCCTGCAGCACCTGGGCAGGGTCATCGTGGTCGGGGGGGACCGGGCCGCGGTGCGGCGACTCGGCTTCTCCCCCGCGTCCACCCTCAACGACGCTCTCGAGATCGCCGAGGACGTGGTCGGGAGGGACCCGACGATCACCCACCTGCACGTGCCACCTCTCCTGCTGGCAGACGTCACGTGACAAAGCGGGTGCGCGGGGAGGCGTCGCTCGGGCGGGGCGGGGCCCGTTTCGTGGCGGAGCATCCGACGCGGCCGGGCGGGGTCGTCGCGGACCTGCCGAGGCGAAAGCTCGGCATCGACTACGACACGGCCTGGGCACGGCGTTACCCGGTGCGCTTGGCCCGCGCCATCGTCCTCGACGACTTCTCCAAGCCGGTGCTCCGCGTGGCGCTGTCACCTCGGGTCTTCGGCCTCGAGCATCTCGACCCCGTCGAAGGGCCGATGATCCTCGCCGCCAACCACGCCAGCCATCTCGACACGGCCCTTCTGCTCTCGATACTGCCGTCTTGGCTGCGGCATCGGACGATCGTCGCCGCCGCGGCCGACTATTTCTTCGACCGCCACTGGAAGGCAGCCGTGTGGTCGTTCGGCCTCGGCGCCATCCCGATGGAGCGGTCGAAGGTGAATCGGCGCTCGGCTGATCTCGCCGCCCGCCTCATCGAGGACGGCTGGAGCCTGATCATCTTTCCCGAAGGGGGCCGGACGGCCGACGGCTGGGGGCGCGAGTTCAAAGGGGGCGCCTCCTACCTGGCCAAACGCTGCGGCGTGCCCGTCATCCCGGTGCACATCCGAGGCACGAGGGCCGTGCTGGCAAAGAGCAGCTCCCGCTTTCGCCCCGGGTCGACCGAGATCCGCCTCGGGGACGCCCTCCGTCCCGACGACGCCGAGGACGCCCGCAAGTTCGCGGCCCGGATCGAGCTGGCGGTCGCAGGGCTCGCCGACGAGGCCGAGTCCGACTGGTGGTCGGCACGCCGCCGGGCCGCCGCCGGCACGACGCCACCGTTCCGCGGCCCGGACGTCTCCGCCTGGCGACGCGAGTGGGCCCTGCCCGACTCGGCCCGCAAGGACCAGCCCCCGGCTCGGGAAAGGTTAAAGCACAAGCCTTGGAAGCCCGATAACGACTAGGTGACCTGTCAAGTTGCCGGCCGCCGACCGGGCTCGTTCCCGCCGCGGGCCGGCTGCGCGCGCTGGGACTGGCCGGCCTGGCCATGGGTGCCCTGTCCGTCGCCTTGTCGGGCTGCGGGGCGAGCTCGGCACTCGGAAGCGCGGTGCTCGCTCCCCTCTCCGCCCTGCCTCAGACCGACGTCGTCTTGGAGACGAACCTGCAAAGCGCCGTCGAAGCCGGCCAGGCTCAAAGCGGCCTGCAGGGCATCTCGGCCATTTCGGGCGCGGCGCAAAGCGGCGGGCTCCCAGAGACCAACGGCGCGCCGACGACGCCGGGAGTGGTGAGCGTCGCCAGCGCGCTCGGGCGCATCGGTCTACACAGCCTTCAACCCGGCCGACAGGCACTGCCTCGGGACCTTCGTCCTCACCGCCGGATCGGCCCCGGTGCTGGGCGAGAGCGCACCGGGCACCTACGACTTCTGGTTCGGCGCGGCGAATGCTTCCGGTTGCACCGCTGCGGGCTTCACGACAGAAGACGACAGTCCCCTCCGGCTGGGCCTCGGGAGATCCCTCCTCGGGAGGCTGGCCGAGCAGCTAGGGCGAGTGACCCGGCCCCCGCCGGAACGGCTCAGCGGCGCCCCTGGGCGGGGAAGGTGCCCCAGCTCGCCTCCAGCACGTAGCCCCTCCCGCGCACGAGGCTCCGGCGCCACTCGACCGCACGGTCGCCCGCAAAGGCGACCCGCTCGACCTCGAGGACGCCTTCGCCGCGGCCCGGCCGCAGCAGCTTGCGCTCAGCCGACCCGCACGTGACCGCGCGCAGCCGCTCGCTGCCGCCGGTGATCCTGAGACCGCACAGCTCCGCGAGCAGGTCGTAGAGGGACCCTTGTGCGAGGTCTCCGGCGACAAAGGCCCGGCGTTGAGCCCTGTCGAGGACAATGGCCGACAGGTCGAGGGCAAGCGGCTCCCCGTCCGCGTAGCGGAGGCGCTCGACCCACTCGACCGTCGTCCGGGGCTCGATCCGGAGCCATCGGGCGGCGGTCTCACCCGCGGGGCCCTCCTCAGACCCGTATCACCCTGCTCGTCTCGACGAGTCCCGCGGCCGTGATGGAATGAGCCAGGCCGGATGTGCCGAGAATGGGCGCGTCCAGCTGGCGGTGGACGACGAATGTCCCGCTCCCCCGCCTGGCGTCGAGCAACCCCTCGCCACGAAGACGGCGGATGGCCTCTCGTACTGTCGCCCTGCTCACGCCGAACGCGCCGGCGAGCTCGACCTCGGTCGGGAAGCGCTCGTCGAACTCGCCCGAGGAGAGCCGCCGCCGGAGCTCCGCGGCGAGCTGGGCCCAAAGCGGCATCGGGTCGTTCGAGTCGAGGGCGGTGACCGCGTTCTCCACCTGCTCGTCGCCCTTTGCCCGCTGAGAGGAGATCAAGGTGCCAGCCATCCGATCACGCCAACCATCCGATCACGCCAACCATCCGATCACGAACGACCCCAAGATGACCGAGAGCACCGTCGCCGATATGGCCGCGAAAAGCCAGTCGCGCCGGCGCGCGAATGCTACGGCACTGCCACGAGCCCGGCGACCGGAGTCAGGAGCAGAACGAGCAACGCCGGCGACGATGATCGCCTCACCGCGGCCGCGGCCGATCCCGTCCCAGATGGCCGCGAGCGAGTGCGGGAAGGCAGCCCTCGCCGCCAGGTGACCGTGCTCGACGGCATGCGAGCCGAACATGCCCGGGTCGGACACGAAAGCGACGACATAGCCGGCGAGCAGAATGGCCGCGCTGACCGCGACGCCCGCGCGCAGCACCCGTCCCACAGCTGCCCGCACGCCCGGGGCCAAGGCGGTGTGCGGGCGCCGTAGGCGTGAGCCGTCGGAGTCTCGGACGACGGTCAACTGATCCCCTTCCAGAGCATCTGGGCCGCCACGACGCAAAGCGCCGCCACGAAGAGCATCCGCAGGTGCTCCGAGCGGATACGCACAAGAAACCTGGACCCGACCGTCGCTCCGAGGAGGACCCCCAGGGCCACCGGGCCGGCGATGAACGGGTCGATGTCGCCGCGGGCGAAGTAGACCACCGCGCTCGCCGCCGCCGTGAGCCCGATCAACAGGTTGCTCGTCGCAGTCGAGACCTTCATCGGGATGTTCATGGCGAGATCCATGGCCGGCACCTTGAGCACCCCCGAGCCGATCCCGAGCAAGCCGCTGACCATCCCCGCCACGTACATGAGCCCGAGCCCGAGCCCCGTGTGGGCGACGACGTAGGGGACCTCGAGGCCGGCGGCCTCGTCGAAGTAGGCAGAGTCGAGGGCGAGGCGCCGAGCGAGGCGCCCTCCCCCGGTAGCCATCGAGCTGCCCGGGGAGACTGAGACAGCCTGCAGCGCCGGAGCAATCTCCTCACAGCCGGAGGCGCCTCCGAGGACCGGCGGCGCCTTGACCGCCCTGTGCCGCCCGGGTGCCTGCGTGAGGCGGAGGGGATGCTTGCGGACCATCTGTATCCCCGAAGCACCGAGGATCAGGCCGAACAAGGCGAACAGGACGCGAGCATCGAACAGGGGTGAGACGAGCGCGCCCGTCACCGCCCCGACCGTCGTCGCCAAGGCCAAGAAGGTTGCCACCCGCAGGTTCGTGATGCTCCCGGTCACGTTCCTCGCCGCTCCGGCTGAGGACGTTGCGGCCACCGCCACGATCGAGGTCCCGATGGCCAGGCGGATATCGAGGTGGAAGACCAAGGTGAGCACAGGGACGATGACGAAGCCTCCACCCGAGACCGAGAAGCGAGCCGAGCGCGCCGGCGAGGACCGAGGTCCCGAACAGCACCAGCGACAGCTCGGCGAGGTTCACACCTCAACCCTACATTAGTCCGGACAACCGGATTACTTCTGATACGAACAACCGGACTTTCCGGTTAGAGCGGACAACCGGACTCAAGAGCGGAACTGCTGCCGGCACCCAGGAAAGGTCGACGAAGGACTCGGGCCGGGTGCCGGAGCCGCGTGCCCGGCCGGAACGAACCATGGCCCTCCGGAACCGAGCGCTCCAACTTGTGCCCAGACGCGGAGAAAGGGCCGGTGGGGGGGATACCGGCCCCTTCTCAAGACCCGTCAGTTGCTGGAGGGGGGATTCCGCTACTGAGGTCTGAGTTAATAGTGCACGACTTCACAGCATCAGTCAAACAGTTATTACCGATAGCAGCTATCGTTCTGTGCGATGGAACTGCGGCAACTGAACGCTCTCGTAGGAATCGCCGACCACGGGTCGTTCTCGGCCGCGGCCGATGCCCTCCACACGGTGCAGTCCAACGTCTCGGCGCACGTGAAGAAGCTCGAGCGCGAGCTCGGGTGTGAGCTCGTCGATCGTGCGACCGGTCAGCCGACCGAGGCGGGCGAGATCGTCATCGCCCGCTCCAGGCGCGTGCAGGCGGAGCTGGACGCGATGTTGTCTGACGTCGTAGCCCTCACCCGCGAGGTCGCCGGGACCGTGCGCATCGGGATCATCGGGACGACGGCGCGGTGGCTTGTCCCGCAGCTGCTTCGCACCACCCCGGAGCGGTATCCCCATCTCCGCCTGGTCTTCGTCGAGTCCCCCAACACGCGCCTCGACACCCAGCTCGCGACCGGCCAGGTCGACATCGCCGTCCTCGACCTTCCCACCGAGGGCCTCGACCTCGCCGTGACACCGCTGTTCGAGGAGGAGCTCGTCCTCGTGGTGAGAAGGGACCACAGGCTGGCGAACGCCCGCGAGCTCAGTCTCCACGAGCTGGAGGGGACCCCGTTGCTGCTGCCGCTCACCGGCTCGGCGTTTCGGTCGGACATCGACGAGGCGATCAAGTCCACCGGCGCCACGCTCCTCGCCCGCGCCGAGGTCGACGGCACCCGCCTGATCGCCTCGCTCACCTTCGAGGGCTGGGGCCCGTCCATCCTGCCGGCGACGGCAGTGCCGAGCTATCTGCTCAGCGACTTCGCCCTCGTGAAGCTGACCGAGATACCGCGACGGCTCGTCGGGGTCGTCCAGCGGGCGACCGGCCTGCCGTCGGCTCCCGCGCGAGCGGTGCTCGAGCTCCTCACAGAGATAATCGCCGACCCTTCCAAGATCCCGAACGGGCTGACCCCGGTGCCGCTGCAGAAACGGCGCCTCAGTGGCACGGCCCGTCGCCGCGGGCATCGTCCAGCTCTCAGGAGGACCCGACGGGCTCGCGCCACATGAGCCATAGGCGGACCGACCCGTCGGGAACGCTGACCTCGTCGGTCACCTCGAACCCGTGGCGACGGTAGAAGCTGAGATTGGCCTCTTTCGAGGACTCGAGATAGGCAGGCAGACCTTCCCGGTCGCATAGCTCGAGGACGGGCCCGATGACAGCCGAGCCGAGACCTCTTCCCTGCCATTGCGGGTCGGTGCCGAGGCCTCCGAGGTAATAGTGCGGGAGCTTCGGGTGGCGGGTCTCGACCAGCTGCGCGAGGCGGAGCGTGGCTCCCGCGCGGCGGCCGAGGCTCAAGAGCGTCGGAATCTGCGAAAGCGCGTCCCGCACCGTGCGCAGGCCCGGTGCGCGGTGGTATCCACAGCGCCGTGGACCGGCAGCCATCGGTCGTGTAGGCCAAGCCGTGTCTTTTGGGGCTCTGGCGCAGCTGGATGGTGAAAAAGCGGCTCATGGCACGTGCCCTGTGGCGCGAATGGGGGAACATGTACGTCAACATCGGGTCGTCCCAGAAAGCCCGGACGAGCGAGGCGGTGGCGACGGGCACCTCCTCGGGTCGGACCAGGTGGACCTCGGACGGCGCCGGCATGGTACCTGCGAGGTTACGCGCCGAGGAGTCGCGCTCGGGGAATCTCCACGTCCTGTGCGGGGTTCTAGTGGTCATGACCCCCAATGCTTTTTCCGTCAACTGGGACTACCGGTGCCCCTTTGCCCGCAATGCCCACGAGCATCTGGCACTCGCCCTCGAGAGCGGCGCCGGCTACGACGTCGAGTTCGTCCCCTTCTCCCTCACCCAGACGCACGTCGAGGAAGGCGGAACCCCGGTCTGGGAAGACCCGGACAAGGACGCTGACCTGCTAGCCGGCCAAGTCGGCATCGTTCTTCGCGACCGCTTCCCCGACCAGTTCCTCCGGGCGCACGTCGCCCTCTTCGCGCTCCGCCACGACCACGGCAGAGACCTGCGCGACCGGGCGGCCCTGGCGTCGGTGCTCGAGGCCGAAGGTGTCGAGCCGGATCGTGTGTTCGAGGAGATCAAGAGCGGCTGGCCACTCGACGAGTTCCGCAAGGCTCACGAAGCCGCCGTCTCCCACCACGACGTGTTCGGCGTGCCGACGTTCATCTCCGGCGACGAGGCGGCCTTCGTCAGGATAATGACGCGACCCGGCGCCGATGCGGCCCTCGCCACGGCCACGATCGACCAGGTCCTTGACCTGCTGCAGAACCACGTCGAGCTCAACGAGTTCAAACGGACGTCGATTCCGCGTTAGCCGGCGCCGTTTCGGCACCCCGATTGGCAATATGACCGGCGTGCCGGGGCGCGAGTAGCGTCGTCGCCATGCGGATCATCTCGGAGCTGGAGCTCGGGAACCGCTTCGGCTCACTGACAGAAAAGGCGCCACGGGTTGTCGTGTCCGGCAACTGGTCGACGCCACAGCGGGCTCTGCAGATCTTCGACGCCAACGTCGAAAGGTACCGGCTCTTCGTGCTCGGCCTCCGCTACTCGGTCTCCTCGCGACCGAGCGTCCGCCTGGAGTCCCCCTTCGTAGGTCCGGGCATGCGCCATTCCTCCTCGCTCGACTACATCCCGATGCGGCTCTCCCTCGTCCCGCGGCTGTTCGCGATCTCGCGGCAGCCCGATGTCGTGATCGTGCACACTTCGCTGCCGAGAACAGGGAAAGTGTCGCTCGGCATCGAGGTCAACGTGCTCCCGGCCGCGTTGGAGGTGGCAAGAGCCCGCGGGGCCCTCGTTGTCGCTCAGGTCAACCCGAGAATGCCGTACACCTTCGGCGAGGGGGAGATCTCCACCGACATGATCGACCTCGCCATCGAAGTCGACGAGCCCCTGCAGACCTTCGCCAAGCACCCCGCCGACGACATGAAACACCAGATCGGCGAGCACATAGCCCAGCTCGTGCCGGACGGGGCGACCTTGCAGCTCGGGATCGGGGCCATCCCGGACGCGACCTTGGGACGCCTGGTGGAGCGCCGCGGCCTGCGCATCTGGTCGGAGATGATCAGCGACGGGGTCCTCGCCCTGGAAAGGGCCGGTGCCCTCGACTCCCAGTGCCAGGTCGTCACGTCTTTCATCGGCGGGTCAGAAGAGCTCTACGCGTGGGCCGACTGCAACCCGAGGCTTCGCATGTTCCGGACCGAGACCACCAACGACCCGGGGAAGATAGCCGTCAACCCGATGATGATCTCCATCAACGCCGCGGTGCAGGTGGACCTGTTCGCCCAGGCGAACGCGAGCTACGTGGGCGGACGGATCTTCTCTGGGTTCGGCGGCCAGACCGACTTCATCGTGGGCGCACTGCATTCCACCGGCGGCCAGGCCGTGATCGGGCTGCCCTCATGGCATGCCAAGACCGAGTGCTCGACCATCGTCCCGCTCCTCGACGCGCCCGGCGACCTCGTTCCAGCACTCGGTCATCGTCACCGACCAGGGCTGTGCCCATATCTTCGGCCGCAGCCAGCACGACCAGGCCCGTCTGCTGATCGAGGAAGCGGCCGCACCTCAGGCGCCGCGAGGAGCTCTGGGACGCCGCTGAACGCCTCGGGCTTGCCGATCAGCAGAGCGGCACCAAACCCGAAGAGGTCTAGCGCCCCACCGGCGGCCGTTCGTCGCCGAAGCGCCACCCCGGAGCCTGCGCGTCGAGGCGCCGACGGCAGGCGATCAGTCGAGCGAGATCGGCTCGTCGTCGGCGACGAGGCTCCCGGCTCCGATCGGCGTCTCTACGGCGATGGCCGCCTTCTCGGCGACGAGGCTGCGGATCCGCTGGTGAAGCTCGACCATGAGCTCAGGACTGTCGCGCAGGAACTGCTTGGCATTCTCGCGGCCCTGGCCCAGCTGCTCGCCCTCGTAGGTGTACCAGGCGCCGGACTTCTTCGCGATCCCGAGGTCGACGGCGACATCGAGCACCGAGCCTTCCCGGCTGATGCCCTTGCCGTAGACGATGTCGAACTCGGCCATGCGGAAGGGAGGGGCGCACTTGTTCTTCACGACCTTCACCCGGGTGCGGTTGCCGACGATCTCGGCGCCGTCCTTGATCGACTCCAGCCGGCGGATGTCGAGACGGACCGAGGCGTAGAACTTGAGGGCACGTCCGCCGGGCGTGACCTCAGGCGACCCGTAGATGACGCCGACCTTCTCACGCAGCTGGTTGATGAAGAGCGCGATCGTCGACGACTTGGAGAGGGTGCCCGTGAGCTTGCGCAGCGCCTGGGACATCAAGCGGGCCTGCAGGCCGACATGGGTGTCGCCCATGTCCCCTTCGAGCTCGGCACGCGGTGTGAGCGCCGCGACCGAGTCGATGACGATCACGTCCATCGCCCCGGAGCGGATCAGCATGTCGGCGATCTCGAGGGCCTGCTCGCCGGTGTCCGGCTGGGAGATCAGCAGTTCGTCGATGTCGACGCCGATGGCTTTGGCGTAGACGGGGTCGAGAGCGTGCTCGGCATCGATGTAGGCACAGACGCCGCCATTGCGCTGGGCTTCGGCGACAACGTGCATCGCGAGGGTTGACTTGCCGGAGGACTCGGGCCCGAAGACCTCGATGATCCGGCCCCGTGGCAGCCCGCCGATCCCAAGGGCGAGATCGAGGGCCATGGCCCCGGTCGAGATCACTTCGATCCCCATTCCGGTGTGCTCGCCCATGCGCATGACCGAGCCTTTCCCGAACTGCTTCTCGATCTGGCTGAGCGCCGCCTCGAGTGCCTTGTCACGCTCCATCGTCGGTCCTCTCTCCCCTCTCGTTGTCTGTCGACGGACTTCTGAACCAGCGCCTCGCTCGAGTGCCGCGTCATCCCGGCTCTCCGTCGAGGAGACGGTAGGCCGCAACCTACGAAACGGGTGTGTTACTCCCCCACCGGGTCCCTGCAGCGAGCTCATGACATCACTGTAGTTCCAAACATATGTTCGTTGGTGGACCTTTTCGTGGTGACGGGGGCGCCGCTCCCGCCGGGCGGCATGTTGCCGCGAGTTGCGCTGGAACCCTTACAGCAGCTTGGGCTTTGGCGATGAGCCGGCCCCGCAGGACGTTCAGGGCCGAGATCGTCGCATACTGCCGCACGCGCTCGCGGTCACCGGGAAGGCGAAGCTCGACGGCCTCCGGGGGCGACCCCGGAACGGCCATCCCGACGATGACCGTCCCGACCGGGCGGCTCCTCCTGCCCGGCGGGTCCGGCCACACCTGTCGTCGCCAGTCCCACGTCGGCGCCGAGGACACGCCTCGCCCCCTCGGCCATCGATGCGGCCGCCTCGGGCGTGACGACCGGCCCGTCCGCCAGCCCGAGAACCGATCGCTTGACGGCGGGGTCGTAAGCCACGACCGCCCCGCGGAACCACCCGCTCGCGCCGGGCACGGCTACGAGCCGGGCGGAGACAAGGCCGCCGGTCAGCGACTCGGCCACCCCGAGGCTCCAGCCCCGGGCGAGGAGGAGCCGGCCCACAGCTGTTTCCATCGTCTCGTCGTCGACGCCGAAGACCGACTCGCCGAGCAGGGCGCGAAGCTGGGCCTCCTCGGCGTCGAGCGCCGCGTCCGCCGCCTCAACGTCCGGGGCCTTCACCGTCAGACGCACCTTGATGCCCTCTATCCCACTCGCCAGGAAGGCGATCGTCGGCACGCCGGGACCGCCGGCCTCGAGGACATCGACGCGGCCGGCGACAAGCTCGGCGAGACCTGACTCGCTGTAGCCCCACGTCTTCAGGGTCCGGCTGCGGATGACGGAGGCCTCACCGGCCCGCCGCCTCAGATCGGGCAGCACCGCTCTTTGCATCATGTCGTGCATCTCGTGGGGAACCCCGGGGAGGGCATACATGACCTTGCCCGGCGACCGGGCAGATGAGCCCGGGGGCGGTTCCCAGAGCTCTGAGGGATCACGCTCGCGCCCTCGGGCACGTCGGCCTGGCGCTCGTTGTTGGCCGGCATCTTCGTGACCGGCCCGCGGGCGACGAAACGCTGCCTTATCACCGTCACGAGGGCGGGATCCCGGCGGAGGGGCACGTTCATCACGAGGGCGATGGCCTCCCGGGTGAGATCGTCCTGGGTGGGTCCGAGGCCGCCGCAGATGATGACGGCTTCGTTTCGCTCGAGCGCGGCGCGCAGCGCCGAGGCGATCCGCTCGATGTTGTCCCCCACCCGCGTGTGGAAATTGCAGTCGATTCCCGAGAGGGCGAGCTGCTCGCCGATCCAGGCCGAGTTGGTGTCGACCACCTGACCGAGCAAGAGCTCGGTGCCGACTGCGACGACCTCTGCTCTCACGAGACCGTGCCAGCCGGCTCAGGCGACATGGCGGCTGACGCCGCCGTCCGCCGGCGCCTGGGCACCGGCGAGCAGCTTTCGCGAGTCGCGCAGGTACTCCAAGCCCGTCCAGATGGTGACGGCGACGACGACCCAGAGCGCCCAGCCGACGATCCGCGTGTGGTGCAGGCCGACCGGCGGCAAGAAGGCGAGCCCGATGACGACGTCTTGGAGGAGCGTCTTGAACTTGGCAGAGGTCCGGGCCGGCACGGACACGCCCCGGCGTCCCGCGTAGCCGCGGAACACGCTCATCGAGACCTCGCGGGCGCCGATCAGGACCACAGGCAGCCAGCTCACCTCGCCGATGGCGGCGAGCGACGCGAGCACGCCGAGAACGATGCACTTGTCGGCGAGCGGGTCGAGGAACGCCCCCGAACGAGTCGTCCCGTAGCGCCTTGCGATGACGCCGTCCCAGAAGTCCGAGGACGAGCAGACGAACCACAGGCCCACGAGGAGCCAGGTCGAGGGCCCCGTGGCGATGACGAGCGCGACCATGACCGGCGAGGCGAGCAGCCTCGCGAGGGTGAGCGCGTTCGCCGGCGTCATGAGCGCCGAGGGCCCGAAGACCTTGTCGCCGCTCATCGCGACACCTGACCCACGAGCTCCGTCACGGGCACCGCCTCGAGGTCGGGACCCCTCGCCTCCATTATCCGCACCTCGCCCAGCCAGCCTTCTCCGAGCGCGCGAGGCACGCGCACGATGCCGTCGATCTCCGGGGCCTCCCGGAACGAGCGCGCCGCTGCCCGCCCGATCGACGAGCACCTCGCACGTCGTCCCGACAAGGCGGCGGCGGCGGCCGGCTGTTATCGCCTCCTGCATTTCCGAGCACTCCTGCAGGCGCTCGAGGGCGAGCGAGGCCGGGACCTGCTCTCCGAGGGTGTCCGCCAGCGTCCCGTCCTCGCGCGAGAACGTGAAGAAGCCGGCCCAGTCGAGCTGCACGTCCTCTATGAACCTCAACAGCCGGTCGTGGTCCTCCTCGGTCTCGCCCGGATAGCCGAGGATGAAGGAGGACCGCAGCGCGGCTTCCGGCTCGAGACGGCGGATCCGTTCGATCCGTTCGCGGAACCGGTCCGCGTCACCCCAGCGCCGCATCCTGCGCAGGAGCGGGCCGGAGGCGTGCTGAAGAGACAGGTCGAAGTAGGCCACACCGGTGCCGATGACGGCCTCGATGAGCCGGTCGTTGAGCGAGGAGGGGTAGAGGTAAAGCAGGCGGACCCGGTCGACGCGCCGCGCGCACGCCTCCACGAGCTCGATGATGCCGGCATGGTCGCCTTCGTAGCGCCCGGCACCCAGGTTGCGGTCGCGGCCGTACGAAGCCAGGTCCTGCGCGATGAGCACGATCTCCCTTGCCTGGAGCGCCTCGATCTCGTCCAGGACTGAGCCGAGCGGCCTCGAGCGCTGCTTTCCCCTGAACGACGGGATCGCGCAGAAGCCGCACCGCCGGTCGCAGCCCTCGGCCACCTTCACGTACGCCCAGGGCGCCCCCGAAGGCGGTCGCGGGAGCTCCAACAAGTCGAAACTGCCCCCCGGCGACCTCACCGGGTGCCCGCGTCGGCGGCGCGGCGCGCACGACGCGACGCGCCGTCTTCAGCTCGACGGGAACGCCGAAACCGGCTACGAGATCGACCTCTTCGAGCGCGTCGGCGAGCTCCTCGCCCGAGCGTTCCGCCAGGCATCCCGTGACGACGAGCCGGGATCCCGCCTTGCGCAACCCGTGGAGCTCGAGGATCGTCTCGACCGACTCCTCGCGAGCCGCGTCGATGAACGCGCACGTGTTCACGACCACGAGATCGGCTTCGCCCGGATGATTCGCCTTCTCGTAGCCGTCCGCGGTCAGACGACCGACGAGCTTGTCCGAGTCGACCTCGTTCTTGGGGCAGCCGAGCGTCGTTATCCAGTAGCGCTCGCTCACCATCGAAGCGTATCCAATGTGGGCCGGGTGACCTCCCCGCGGCTCAGAGCCGGTCGAGCAGCTCCCGCCGTTTCTGCTCGTACTCGGCGTCTGTGATGACACCGTGGCGGTGCAGCTCGGCCAGCTCGGCCATCTGCTGGGTGATCGACGGGGCAGGCGCGCCGACCGGCGGCTGCGCCGCAGGCGGGGGCGGGGGCGGGATGTCGACCGGCGCCGCCACGGGCGGGACGACTCGGGGCGTCGGATCCGTCGTCGGCTGCGACACCTCTTCGACGGTGGTGTCCACGACCGCGGTCGGGGCGACCTGGCCGACCGCGTAGCCGCCTCCGGACTGCCCGACCACCCGGTTGATGAGCGACTGCACCTCGGCCGGCCGGCTTATGTCCGGAAAGGGGTCCTGGCCGTACCGGCCGGCGGACTCGACGGTGAGACTTCCGGCTCTCACAAGCCGCTCGACGATCGTCTGGTGGTACGTGACGTCCTGCACGCGGCCGATGGGGATCTCCCTTCCCGTCGTCCTCAGCACGCCCGTCCGGTACACGATCCGCTGGGAGGTCACCACGAAAGACGTCGTGAACCAGCCGAGGTAGCGGACACCGAAGAAGACGAGCGCGGCCAGGCCGCAGCCGAGCAGTATCCAGTTCACGTAGCCCGGGCGGCTCGTCCAGAGCACGACGACGGCGATGCAGGCGGCGATCACGAGCAAGGTGAACGCCGAAGGCCAGAAGAGATAGGACCAGTTCGGCTTCGAGTCGAGGTAGACCTCCTCGCCCTGAGCCAACAGCTTGGTCGGAAAGCTCATCGCGCCTGCTCCCTTCCCATGTGTTGCGTCATCCGAGCTTGCTCGCGATGGATCCCGCCACGCGTAGCACCGAACCGTCCGAGCCTGCAGAGGAGTAGACGGCGGCGGGACGTGCGGTTGCCTCGGTGAGCAGGTCGAGCAGCTGAGAGGTGAAGGACAGGCGAGGCTCGATCCACAAGTAGTGCGACAACGAGCCCGGGATCGTGTTGACCTCGTTTATGAACACGTCCCGGCCGTCCGACAAGAAATCGAGCCGCGCCGTGCCGCGAAGCCCCACCAGGGATGCGACCTCGGTGGCGAGGGCGCGGATCCTCTCGGTGAGGGAGGGCTCGATCTGCGCCGGCAGCTCGCGGGGCGCGGAGGTCATTCCCTGAGAGCCCACGTACTTGTCCTCGTAGCCGAGGATCTCGCCTCCAGCCCGCGTGCGAAGGGGTCGTTCGATCGCGGACAGCTGGAGCTCCGGCCAGCTCCTCGCGGCAAGCTGCAGGTCGTACATCTCCTCGTGATAGGGCTCGAGGACGGCGCCGCGGCGCAGATGGGGGTTGGCCCCGACGCGGGCTCGGGCTGTCTCGAAGTCGGCGACGACCTCGATGCCGATGGAGGACCCTCCAAAGCGCGGCTTGACTATGTAAGGGGGCGCAAAGCCCGGTTGCTCGCTGTCGCGGTGCAAAGGGACCCGCTCGAGCGCCGGCAGGCCGGCGTAAACCATGAGGGCGGCGAAGGCGAGCTTGTCCATGCCCAACGCGGCGCCGCTCGCCGTCGGCCCGGTGTAGCGAAGCCCCGTCAGGTCCAAGGCGCCCTGGAGGCTGCCGTCCTCGCCTGGTCCGCCATGGCAGCAGATGAGGAGGGCGTCGATCTCGAGGCGGTCGTCTCTTGCCCGCAGCCCACTGCCGGGGCGCACGAACCCGCCGCCGGGGCCACTGATCATGCGCAGTCTCACGGCCTGCGGCGGTACGCCCTCCAAGAAGTGGGTCGCCTCGGCACCGGGCTGGACCTCGTACCAGTCGCCTGACTTGGACCAGTACAAGGAGCGGACGCTCCCGACTCCCGAGGCGCCGGAGAGCGCGTGGACCGCCTGCAGGCCCGTGAGAATCGAGACGTCGTGCTCGGGCGAGGGGCCGCCGTAGACGACCGCCACGCGCGGCCGGCAGGCCCCCCTCGCGCATCCCGACCGCGTCCGCCTTGCCGAACGCTCCCCGGTCGTCGAGGCGGCGCCGCGCTTGTTCGCTCATCGTGGGGCCACTTTATGGCCTTGCCGCACGGCGGGCCACGACCGCCCCGACCCGCTCCTCGTCCGCCCGGAGGTCTCCCGGCGGCCGCGTCAAGGGAAGTGGTCGGGAAGGTCGTTCTCGAACAGAACGGCGTCACCCGGCCCGAGCTGCGCCCGCGACCAGACGACCGCTTCGCTGCGGTCGGCCACGACCTTCACCGGGACCGACGTGACCGCCCGTCGGCAACCTTCCAGGATCGCGGCCCTGTTCGTCCTGCCGACGACGACCACTTCGGTGACGACAGCGGCGGCGGCCTCGGCAAAAGAGGCGTTCTCCGACCGCTGGGTGCCGCCGAGCTCGACCATGCCGGGCGTCACCAGCATCCGCCTCCCGGTTGGCGCCTCGGATGCGAGAGCGTCGAGGGCATGCCGGGCGCCCGCAGGATTGGAATTGAAAGTGTCGTCGAGCACGACGTAGCCCCCGTCGGCCCGGTGCCGCTGCAAGCGGTTGGGGACACCCGGCAAGGACCCCAGGCGCTGTGCGACCGTCTCGGGCCGAAGGCCGAGCTCGAGGGCCACAGCAGCTGCGCATGCCGCGTTCGTGCGGATGGGCACCGGGCTCCCCGCCTGCGGCACGGCAACGCCGTAAGGGCGCGCCTTCCAGCTTCAGCTCGAGCCCGTCCCCGTGCGCAAGCACGGCGACGTCAGCTCCCGGGTCGGTCCCCGAGGCCCGCACCACCTTGTGGGTCGCGTCGAGACGCTTGGCCAGTCCCTCCAGGCGGGCGTCGTCGATGTTCAGCACCACCACCCGGGCGCCGGCGGTGATCTCCGCCTTGGCCTCGAGCGTGCGCTCCAGGCTCCCGAAACGCTCGAGATGGGAGGGGCCGATGGAGGTGATGACCGCGATCTCGGGGCGCAGCCATGCGCAGAGCTCCGCGATCTCCCCACGCCCGTAGGCGCCCATCTCGGCCACGAGCACCTCCGTGCCCGGCGTGAGGTGCTCGTTGACGGTGCGCGTCAGCCCGGCGCGGTTGTTGAAGCTGCGCGGGCTGGCGACGACGCTGCGCTCCCCGGCCAGGAGATGGGCGACGTAATTCTTCGTCGTCGTCTTCCCGTACGAGCCGGTGATCCCCACCACGAGAGGCTTGACGCGAGCGAGCACGCCCGTCGCGCGCCGCACGTAGCGCTGCGCGAGCAGCTCCTCGACCGGTCGTAGGAGCATGAGAGCGACGTCGATGAGCAACGGGGCGCCGCAGGCGCTGAACGCCGCCGCGACAACGGCGCCCGAGAGGCCGGCGAAGGCGGCGCCGAGCCCGACGGCGAGTGCCTCGAGCGCCACGCTCACGAGAGCGACCAGGGACATCCGCCGCGTCCAGGAAAGGCGTGAGGTACGACCTCGCACGCCAAGGCCGAGCGGCCAGATCGCCACGGCGCCGCCAGTCACGATCGCCAGCCGGGGGCACGACGGCCGCCGTCGCCGCCGCTGGCCGCCGCCAGGAGGGCGAGTCCGCCATTGATCGGCATGCTCGCA
Source organism: uncultured Acidimicrobiaceae bacterium (assembly GCA_963804265.1). GTDB lineage: Bacteria > Actinomycetota > Acidimicrobiia > Acidimicrobiales > Bog-793 > Fen-455. The sequence continues at coordinate 51,041 of CAWDPZ010000044.1, read as the reverse complement.
ACCCAGCGCCAGGAGAAACGGGCCAGCGCGCCCGCGAGGTAGTGCTCGCGTTGCGCGACCCGGAACCAGCGCAGGTCCGCGCACACGATCGCGAGCGTGCAGGCGCCGAGGGCGACGGAGCCGACGACAGTCACCGTCGAACTGCCTCGAGGCTCCAGCCTTCGAGGATCAAGACCTGAGCCGTTCCAGGGCGGCGCGCAGCTCGCCCGGCACCGTGAGAGGAGTCAGGTGGCCGGCGCCGGGGCAGATTGCGAGATGCGCGTCGAAGAGCTCGGCTTCGAGCCGCCGGGCCGTGGAAAGCGGAGCCGCCGTGTCGTCGTCGCCCCAGACCAGTTCAACGGGGCACTTGAGCTCAGCGAGCACCGTCGAGTAGTCCTCGGCAAGGGTGCGCACGAGGATGTCCCGCATGACTCCGGAGGCAGCGCGGTAGTCCTCGGACCCGTAGCGGCGGCGCAAGGACTCGATCTTCTCTTCCTTGACGAGCCCGCGCGAAGCCATGGCGCGCGCCACCTTGAAGCTGAGGCGCGGCCTTGTCCTGGCGCCGGGAGGACGGTGCAGCGGCGCCCCGCTCAACACAAGGCCGCCGATCCGATCCGGGCGGGTGGCGGCCAGGTGCACGGCGACGCGACCTCCGAATGAATGGCCGAGCACCAGGACGCGTGCCTGCATCTCGTCCAGGACCGCGGCAACCGCCTCCGCGTACTCGGGGGATCCCCAGGCGGCTTCCGGAGGCGGAGCGCTCCCGAAGCCGGGCAGATCGAGGGCGACGGCGTCGATGCCGGACGCGAAGACGCCGTCGAAGTCGCGATGGTCGCGCCTCCAGCCGTGCAGGGCGAGAACCGAGGGCGTGCCGGTGCCGTAGCGCCGACCGAACAGTCCCGAGCCGGCGAAGGACGTGAGCATCTCGAGAAACGCTAACGCGTCCTCCAGGGGCCAAACTGACCACTGCAGCCCAGACCTCTCCAGGTCACATTCCTCCGCAGTACAGGCCACTGCAGGTCACAGGCCACCGCGGCCATCTACCCGGACCAGAACGCTGCGCCGTGCCTCGGGGCTGAGGCACCCGACCGCTACGGTCTCGCTCATGGAGTCGGGCGGACCTCGGTCGGGCGACATCGCGGGACGGCTGCTGGCCGGGTGCGACCCTCAACAGAGAGAGGCGATCACCACGACCGAGCGGCCGCTCTGCGTGCTGGCGGCTGCCGGCTCGGGCAAGACCCGCGTGCTGACGCGTCGCATCGCCTGGCGCGTGAACGAGGGAACTGCCTCGGCCCCCTATGTCCTCGCGCTCACCTTCACCCGCAAGGCCGCCTCCGAGCTGCGCGGCCGCCTGGCGGGCCTCGGACTCGGCGAGCCTGCGGCGGCAGGCACCTTCCACGCGATCGCACTGTCCGAGCTGCGACGACTTGCGGCTGAGCGGGGCCGTCCTGCACCTGTCGTCATAGCCTCCAAAGCCCGCCTGCTCGCCGCGGCGGCGGGAGACGCCCTCGGCCGCGACCGTGCCGTGCTCGCCGAGCTTGCCTCCGAGATCGAATGGGCCCAGGCTCAGTGCCTGACTGCCCACGACTACCCCGCGGCAGCGAGAACCTCGGACCGGGCGAGCCAGTGCGACCCGACCACTGTCAGCGAGGTCTGGCGGCGCTACGAACGTGAGAAGCAGCGGCGCGGCGTGCTCGACTTCGACGACCTCCTCCACCGGTGCGCGAGCGAGCTCGAGGGCGACCCCGATTTCGCCGCCTCTGCCCGGTGGCGCATCCGCCACGTCTTCGTCGACGAATACCAGGACGTCAACCCGGCGCAGGAGAGGCTGCTCGCCGCGTGGCTCGGGGACAACGACGACCTGTGCGTCGTCGGCGATCCCGACCAGGCGATCTACGCCTGGAACGGCAGCGACCCGAGGGCCCTTCGTCGACTTCCCGCTCCGTCATCCCGGGGCCTGCGTCGTCCGCCTCGAGATGAACTACCGCTCGAGCGAGGCCGTGCTGGCGGTCGCATCCTCGGTGCTCAGGTCACCCGTCGTCCTGGACGCGACGCTCGCGGGTCGTCAAAGGCGGCTCGAGCCGGATCCGCTGCCGGCTCGGGAGCTCGTCTCGGCGTGCGCCCGCCCGAGCGTGCGCACCGAGCCGGTCGTCGCCTACGAGACCGACGCGGACGAGGCGCGCGGCGTCGTGACGGCATTGCGGCGGGCGCGCGGTCCTGGCTCGTCCTGGTCGAGCATCGCCATCCTGGCTCGCACGAATGCCCAGCTCATCGGTTTCGAGCGCGAGCTCGAGGCCGTGGGCGTCCCTTTCCGCAGCGGGGGCGGCCGGGCTTTTCTCGCCCGTCCCTCGGTGCGGCTCGCCTTGGACCGTCTCACGAGCCCTGCGGATGCCTCCGGGTTCGGTGCCTGGCTCGAGGACCTGGCCGCCGCCGGAGCGCGCATGTCCGGCGGGGCCGCTGACGAGCCGTCCGAGGGCGCCGAGGACGAAGCTGCCGGTCCCGGAGCGGCCGAGGCCGCAGCCAGGGACGAGGACCTCGCCGAGCTCGGCAACCTCGCGTTCGAATACCTCCGTTCGGACCCGCGGCCGAGCGGGGACGGATTCATGTCCTGGCTCGAGGCGAGCCTGCGCTCGGACCCGCCCCGTCAGGCCGGAGATGCCGTCGACGTCATGACCTTCCACCGCGCCAAGGGACTCGAGTGGCGAGTCGTGTTCGTGACCGGCCTCGAGGACGGCCTCGTGCCGATCGGCCACGCACGAAGCCCCGAGTCCGTCGCCGAAGAGCGCAGGCTCCTCTACGTCGCGTGCACACGGGCGATGGACGACCTCCGCTGCTCGTGGGCGCGTGAGAGGTCCTTCGGCGGTCGGCGCTCTGCCCGCAGGCCCTCACCGTATCTGGCGGCCATCGAGGCCGCCCATCGAGACCTCGCACGGCTGGCCACGGTCACCGCCGAGACAGCGCACGCCTCCCGGCTCGAGGTGCGAGCCCTCCTCGCCGGCCGCGAGCCGTCCCGTCGCGAGCCGTGAGGTTGCGTCCGCCCTGCGCCGACTCCCGAGCGGGCCGATCGTGCCCCTGGATGCCTCGCCCGAGTAGCATTACGGGCGCACTAGCATTTCCGGTCCGGATGGGTCACGCCGCCGTAGCGGCCGTGGGTATGGCTACAGAACGGTTCGTAATGGGCTTTTCCCCGAAACAACGAGACGCCAGGCGATTGCGCAGCAGTTGGCCCGGGAGGAGGATGGCTGATGCCTAAAGACGGCGACAGCGGCGCGTCTGACCTCGAGGCACGCAACCACTACCTGAGCATCATCGACGATGCTTGGGAGGTCTATCGCGAGTCTGTCGAGGGCGCCTGGTCGAGCTACGAGGAAGCCCTCAAGCCGGTGCGCGACGTCTACGAGCAAGCACAAGGTGCCGCCGAAGAGGCGCACGGCAACGCGATCGACGGGGCCTGGGCCGACTACAAGCAGGCAGTGGCCAATGCCCCCGCCACGATGCGCCGTGACATCGTCGCCCAGGCCCGTGCGACATATAACGAGCTCGCTGCGCAGATCCGCAAGGCCTACAACGAAAGCATGGCCATCGCCCACGACGAGTACTTGCGATCGGTGGACAACGCAAGGGCCGGCTACCGGGCAGCCGTCGACGGCGAGCTCGACTCCCACCGCGATGCCGTCCGTGCGGCCTGGAGCAGCTACCTGCAGGCGGTCGACTCCAGCTTGCTCGTCGAGGACTGAGCGCCAGCAGGGCGGGGCCACTCCCCCGCTGCTAGATTTTCCCTGCTTAATCGACTCAATAGATCGACTCACGAGTACAACGGGCTGTCCGCGTACCGCGTTGGCCCTCGGCGACTGGACGCGCCCATGCACATCTCAGCCAGAATCGAGTACGCCCTTCGGGCGCTGTGCACATTGGCCGCCCGCGACGGCGAGCCCCTCACAGCCGAGGAGCTCGCCGAGTCCCAGGGTCTGCCGGTTCGCTTCCTGCGCGCCATCTTGAACGACCTCCGGCGCGTGGGCATAGTGACCAGCCAGCGCGGCAACGAGGGCGGGTACAAGCTGGCTCGACCGGCCTCGGAGATAACGATCGGAGACGTCTTCCGTCGCTTGGAGGGCCCGTTGGCCGAGGTGCGCGGCATGCGTCCCGAGTCCGCCAACTACGAGGACGCCGCGGTCCACCTGCAGAAGGTCTGGGTCGCTGTCCGGGCGTGCCTGCGCGGCGTACTCGACGAGGTAACGCTGGAGCAGGTGGTCTCAGGCAAGCTGCCCAACCAGGTCGTCCGTCTCGTCTCCCGCCCTGGAGCGTGGGAGCCGCACTGAGCCACCCGGGGCTCGACCAAAAACGCCCGTCAAGCCCTCCTCAAGGTCCCAATGCACCGCCTCGGTGCGGCTCGTCAACCGAGCGCTCCGGCCTGGCTCAGCGCTGCTGTCTCGATCCCGTGACAATCCAGCGGCCGTCGACGGCATAGGGCTCGGTCGGGAAACCCAGGGCCAGCAGCAGCGGCCCGAGCGCCTCATTGAGAATTTCGACCGACTCGACCTCCTGCAACGCCGGTGCCTCTCCGGGGACGACCCCGTCGCGCAGCTGCCACCGCACGACCACGCCGGATCGACCCTCGCGGTCGACCGGTACGGTCGACAGGTAGCAACCAGCCGGCGCCGATCCACCGTGCTCGGCGGATCCCGGATTGAGGCCGAGCTCCTCGATAGCCGCGAGGAGCTCGTCGCGTATCTCGTCGATCTCCGGCGCGGCCGCGTCGTCGGCACCGTCCTGGGACGGAGCCAACTCGCGCTCCATGTAGCCGTCGTCCCCTGTCTCGTAGCTCATCGGTGCCTGACCATTCGATGCCTTCTGTCGTCCCGTCCCCTGGAGTTCGGTGCCAGCAGCGGCCGCCTCGCGGCCTCCGCAAGCCGGCGCCAAGACTTGATGCTAGGTGGCCTGACCCCCTCGGCAGTGGATCGGTCTCCGCGGACATCTTGTGGGACCCTATTTACTTTATAACCTTATGATGATTGTGACGGATTTCTTCCAGCTCGCGAGGGACACGGCCCAGGAGCGGTCCTTTCGGTCAGCTGGCCGTCGAGATAGGCAATAGTAGCCCGGCTTGAATCTCTGGCCCCACAGCCGATGTCCGGGCCGTCGAGGACGCGGAGATCCTCTGGCGCCCCGAATGACTCCGTTTCGAGTTCGAGAGCGTGCAGACCTTATGCGGTGGCCGATATCCCTCGCTGCGCCGGGACCTCGGGAGCAGCGGCGCCTTTGCTGCCCCGGCGGGGCAGACGCGCGTAGCTCTGGCAGCTGTCGTCGGAGAAGACGCTCAAAGCTGCGCGGCGGAGATCGGCGATCTGGGCGAGCAACTGGGCCTTCTGGCGCGGGCGCAGCCCGCCGGAGTGATCGAACTTGGACAGGTCAAGGGTCGAGTAGGCAGAGGGATCGCACGCCACCTCGCGCAGCTTGACGTAGTAGGCCTGCTTGTCGGCCGCTGCTCGGGCGAACCTCACGTCCGAGGCGATCCCGCTGACGCAGAACGCCGCCGCAACAAGGCACGGCAGCGCCCACAATCCGGCCTTCTTGAAGGGCGGCCTCGCCTCTTTCGCGTCGGCCCTCGAAAGGCTCAGGATCCGTACCAGCACCAGGAAGATCCCCATCGCCACCGGGGCCGCAAGGGCGACGTAGCGCGAGGACATCGCCGCGTTGATACCGAACTGGAGACGGCTCACTCCGGTGGCGAGCGCTCCCATGCCGCCAAAGGCCACCAGTCCCGTCGCGACGAGAACGGCACGGTCGTCCCACAGGCGCCTCGAGACGACGAGCACGCCCAGCAGCACGACAACCGCCACCTCGGCGATGCCGATGACCCGGGCCAGGGGCAGCTCCTTTACCCCCGTGCCGACGACTCCATTGCCGAGACAGATGAGGGCGAAATCGAGCACGGTGCCGACGTGGTGGAGCGGATGCCCCGAGCCGACGGCGGAGGTTCCCGCGAAGTAGATCAGGAGGAACACGGCCGCTGTGATCGAGAAGGCCACCTTCTCGATCACGGTTCGCCGCCCCCCGGGGATCCAGATCAGCAAAGCGCACACGATCCACGACAGTGTCCCCGATTCACCTGTGAACGAGGCGAAGGCGCAGACGAGCACCACGGCAACCAGCAGGTACGTGCTACGTGCTCCCACGGTGCGCAGGTGCACGGTCAAGATCACGGCGAGGAAGGCGAGGGCGACCGCGGCGAGGTTCATGACGTTCCACTCGTCGAGAAGGTTCTGCCAGTTGTTGAAGCTGAAGACCAAAATGGCGACTGGATAGGCCGACAAGAGCACCAGGGCGGCCCGGGCCCGCGGCAGCGCAAGCCTGAAGGCCCATATGACGCACGCGGTCTCGAGGACGCCGACGGCGACCGAGAGCATCTTGAACATCTGAACGTCGAGGGTGAGGTACTTGGCTGAAAGCAGGAGCCCGAACCGCTCGAGCGCGGGTCGTCCGCTCCCGTAGAAGCTGAACAGGTGCCCCCAGGCCACGTGGCCCGTGCGGGCGAAGGTCGTCAGGACCGGGACGTAGCCCCACGTGTCGGAGATGGGTATGTTCGCGCTGGAGGCCCTGATGAACAGGGCTTCGGACACCGGGAGCGCCCCATAGGCGACGACGAGGACGAGCAGGAAGATCCGCGCCGGCCAGACGTGGTGGGAGCGCTGGTCGGTCGGCGAGATCATGCTCTTGGCGAAGGTAGCAGAACAACTCCGCCGGCTAACCGATCCTCGCAACTCCGGCGGCGGTGGCTTCGAAGCTCGCTCGCGAACGGGAACGCCGCTCCTCACGCCTCCCGGTAATCCGTGTCTCCGCCCCGGCTGTCGACGTCGCAACCGGCATAGCTCACGGCTGTTCCCGTTCTCGCACGCGGGTGTCTGCAGCCCTCTTCACGCCCCGAGGGAGGCCAAGGGTCTCGTCCAGGTCGGTTCCGTACAGCCCCAGGTCGTCGGCGAGCTGCTGAGCCAGATCACGGTTCACCTCGTCGCGCACCCTGCGGCCTTTGGCCGTCAACGTGAGCATGCGGACGCGCCGGTCGTCCGGCGCCGGCACTCGTTCGACGAGGTCCAACCGCTCGGCCCGATCGACGAGGCCGGTCACGTTGGAGGGGTCGCACTCCAGGTCCCACGCGAACGACCGCATTGACACCGGCCCGTCGAGCAGGCGCAGCAACGCCACCTGCTGGGCTGTCAGATCGTGCCGGGCGGCGACGGTCGAGACCGCGTGCTGCACCCGGTATGCGAGCTGCAACAGGCTGTCCACAACGTCCTCGCCGTCTCCGGCCGCGCGTGGTCCAGGCACCTTGCAAGTCTCCCAGACGATCCTTGACACACCCGGACACTTTCGCAAATACTTGACTACGTCAATAGTTGCCGTGACAAAGACAGTTGGAGACCGGGTGCTGAATCTGAAGATCGTCATCGCCAGCACGAGACCCACCCGAGTTGCCGATCAGGTGGCTCCCTGGGTGGTGAGCCAAGCGAGCGAGCACGGCGCCTTTGCCGTCGAGGTCCTGGACCTTCGGGACTGGCGTCTGCCGATGTTCCAGGAGCACCTGGGCACGATCGGGGACTTCAACGACCCGACCTACTCCGAACCGGTCGTACGGAACTGGAATCGCAAGCTCAAGGAGGCCGACGCCCTGTTGGTCGTGACGGCCGAATACGGGCATTCGATTCCCGGCGTGCTCAAGAACGCCTTCGACAGCGTCTTTGTCAGCTTCGCCCTCCGTAACAAGCCGATTGCGGCGGTTGGCTACAGCGTGGGAGTCGCGGCCGGGGTTCGAGCCGTCGAACATCTCTTCGCCGTGGCAATCGAGTCCGAGATGGTGCCGCTCAGGGACACGGTGCTGTTGTCCAAAGTGCAATCCGCCTTCGATGAAAAGGGCGTCCCGACAGATTTCGGGACCAGGATCGCGATGACGATCATGTTGGACGACCTCGCCTGGTGGGGGGAGCTGCTCGCGTACGGCCGCGCCAAGGGCGAGCTGCAGCCGGCGGCCTTCCGAGTCAGGGCTGCGATGGCGCAGACGCCCGCGGAGGCGTCAGCTGGGGAGCACGACAAGGACTCGGACATCGACGACCGCGTGGCGACGACCGTCGAGCGGAGCCACGGATGACGAGCCGCAGCGCCTCCGGGGAGGGTCCGGTCGGAGACCTTCCCGGGTCGCGCTCGCACGCCTGAGCTGATTTCCCGCCCGCTTCGACCCAGGGCGGCGATCGCCGGGCGGGCCGCGCACACGCGAGACGCTCTGGGAGCTGGCCGCCAGACCATGCCCCTTTCCTCAGCTATTCCCGCTCTCGAGGAGGGGTGCGGGGCCGCGAAGATGCCTGCTGCCGTCCGCTCCCCTTTCAACGCACCCAGACCTCGGCGGTCCCGCGGTCACCAGCCTCGGGGTGAGCAACTTGACCGACATGTTGCCGCTCGCCGGGATCAGGACCCATCTGCCTGAGATCGTGGACCGCCGTCGGTGGCGAACCACGTCTCGGTGGCCGGGAGCGGGAGTCTGGCGAGGCGTTTGGCTTCGGAGGCGCGGACGCCGAGCAGCCGCAGGCTGGCTTCGGCGAGCTCGTCCACGGAGCTCTCCTCGACTCGTTCAGGGTGACGCTCGCGCAGCCGCAGCAGCCCGAGCAGGCCGCCAGCCAGGGCGCTGAGCGCGATCTCAGCATTCGCGATCGGTGAATTGGCCTGCAGCCTGGCCGGCTCGGATGTCACGCAGGGCACGCGGCGCGAACCCGTAAGGAACCTCCAGGATCTCGAGGCCGGCACCGGTCAAGAACCGGGCCATCTCGGGGTGTGTCCAAGCCAGTCGTCCCGAGATCCGCAAGGAAACGGCGAAGAGCTTCGCCGAGTCGCTGATGTCCGCGGAAGCACGGTCGACCATCTTCCCCCAGCGTTCCAGCACCTCTTCGGACGCAGTTTCGAACAGCTGCTCCTTGCTGTCGAAGTGATTGTAAAAAGAGCCGAAGCCGATGTCGGCGGCATCGGTGATCTCCTGGATGCTCGCACGGTCACCACGGCCGTCGGCGATCAGCCGCACAGCGGCATCGATGAGGGCCTGCCGTGTGTGGGCCTTACGCCGGTCCAGCCGGTTGGCACCCGGCGCCCCGTTTGCTGGTACCGCCATTCATCCTCACTCTCCTCTGGCGCTTCCCGGCCTCGTGAAGGCACCCTCTCCAAATCCACAGAGCCCTCAGTACCGATGACGCACTACAATACTGACTATACCTCGCTCGCTTGTTGATCCCGACCTGCTTCGGCCGACCCTCGTCGTCCGACGCTTGTGACAGTTCAGCAGCCATCTCTCTTGCGGGAAACTGCGCCCTCAAGTCTGCTAGGCGCCCAGACAAACCGAGACCGCGTTGCGAGCCCGAGCTGCTCCTCGCAGTTCGCGCTGAGCCGAAGACTCGTCACCTGCGCTCGGGTGCCAACTCGGTCGGCTCCCTGAGAGGCTCGTCGGAGAACGCTTGCCCTCTCGACCTCACGCCAGGTGGAGTGGGACGGCGCGCCGGTGCTGACATCCCCGATTGGCGTGAGGAGATCCGTAGGCGCAGCGCCCTTGGGCGGCTGACAAACCGCAGTACCGAGCCAAGGTCGATCGCCTCGCCGTCGACTCCGGCATGCACCGACTTGGCGGCGGTCATCTCCAGGCGAGGTGCGGTCCAGGTTCTCGCCAGCGAGCGGCGAGTTTCGCCAGGCATGTCGAGCACGGCGATGCCCAGATGACCGGTGTCGAGCGCCGGGCGGGTACCCCGAGCCAGCGGGTGGTCCAGCACGTAGGGGTTGTTGGACACAAGAACGATGGCGAGATGATGGTGCTCGCGTCCCAGGTCGTCCACGAGACGCACCGCAGGGAGCTCCGCTCCTGGACCCAGCACCTCGTCGGCAGTCTCGAGAACCGTACGCACCTTGGCGGTTCGGTACCCCGACTTGCGGACCGCCTCACCGTAGATCCCCAGCGAGACGTTGTTCAGGAACGGGCGGCCGTTTACCTCCGCGAGGTCGATTCGGCGCTCGACGCCGTCGGTGAAGGCGTCGAGGGCACCGATCAGGTCGTACCGGTCCACTCCGACGTCGAGCGCGAAATGGTTGCGCGTCCCGGCCGGCACGCACACGAACGCAAGCTCGTAGGCGGCCGCCGTCGCGGCCACGACAGCCAGCGAGCCATCTCCACCAGCCATACCCAGAGCGTCCGCGCCGCCTGCGGCTGCTTCACGGACCGCCGACGCGAGGTTCCGGCCCTCAGCGAGCACGACGGCATCGATCCCTCGTTTGCGTGCCTCCTCGGCGAGCCCGGCGTGGTGGCCTTGCCGCCGCCCGAGTTCGGGTTGATGAAGAGGACTGGCCGACGCGGTGGATCAACACGCCGCCAGGCTGAGCTGGCGGCGACATCGACGCGGGCCGGTCGCAACGGTGTGCTGATCGGGGCCATCGGATTCGATCTGTGGCCGCTTGGCTCCGCCCGTGACAGCGCCGTCGATCACGCCGCCTTCGTGTGCTTGAAGATGGAGTGCAAGCTCTTGCCGGCCCGACGCAACTCGATGCCTTGTACCAGCGTCCAGGCTCCGAATGTCAGGTTGAACAGGCCAAAGACCAGCGCGAGGGTGACCGCACCCATGCCAGGACGAGCGAGGAGCACCAAGCCGAACACGCTCGAGACCAGCCCGCCGACCACGAACATGGCCCGCGTGCCGGCGGACTCGCCGGCGCGGAACGCGGAGACGGTCTCGACCAGACCGCTAATGACCGCCCAAGTGCCGACGATCAGCACAAGTACGAGAGCGGTGGGCAACGGCCACGCGAGCGCGATCACGCCGGCGGCCAGACTGACCAGTCCGAGCACCAGGTGACCGAAGACCGGGCCGGCGGCCTCGCTCCCGAAGGCCCGCATGGTTTGCAGGCCGCCCGCGACGAAGGCGTACAGGGCGAACAACATGACCAGCGTGAAGACCGTGACCCCGGGCCAGGCCAGCGCCAGGATCCCAACGACCGTGGCGACAACGCCACGCAGGATCAGGGAAGTGCTCAGGGACTTGAACATGACAGCGTTCCTTTCGTTCCGGCTCTCGGAACCGCTCCGAGAGGCTCCATGTCCAGCAGACGGAGGGTGACGCTCATCTCCGCTCCGTTCATGCCACCCGTTACCGTTCCTGGAACCGGGTAGTTGATAATCTATCACAACACTGATTATAATGTACAGTAGTGATGCAGACAAGGAGATCGAGATGAGACCTAACAGTCAGGTGCAGGCCTTTGCGGAAGAGGGCCGAATGTTCGCCAATCAGCCCAGCGCGGGCCGATCCGACGCCGGCGGAAGACTCCTCTTCAACCGGAGTGGACGCCGCTCGGGCCAGCCGACGTGGGCCCCGCCGCCAGCCGTCATCGTCCCCACCGCCCTGGCGGGTCGAGGGCCTCAAGCCAAAAGACCGGGATCGATCGGGCGGACACCAGAACTGGAGCCGGTTCTTGTGGCTCATGCTGGGGCTGCTCGTCGCCAACTGGCTCCTGTCGTCGATGTTCACCGGCGCGACGTCTCCCGCCACGATCTCCTACAGCTTCTTTTTGACCCAGGCGAGATCGGGCAACGTCCAGTCCGTCACCTCGACGGGAGACACCATTGAAGGGACCTTCAGGCACGAGGTCGCCTACGGACCCGGGGTCGCGAATACCCAGCGGGTGCAGCAGTTCACGACCCAACGGCCGTCGTTCGCGAACGACGATCTCTTCCAGCTCCTGCAGGCCAGTGGAACGACGATAACTGCCAACGCGCCGAGCCAGAGTCCCCCGTTGTGGGAAGACCTTCTGCTGTGGTTCGGTCCCGCCTTGCTTCTCGCCGGTCTGCTCGGGTCACTGAAGCTCAGCGGCCGGTCCATCGGAATGGGCGGTCTCGGCCAGTCCCGCGCCCGTCAGTACGACCCCTCGTCCGGTACGCGGACGACTTTTGCCGATGTCGCGGGCATTGAGGACGTCCAGCACGAGGTCACCGAGATAGTGGAGTTTCTCCGCGATCCCAGTCGCTACCGTCGCATGGGCGCCCAGATCCCCCGTGGCGTGCTGCTGTCGGGCGCGCCCGGCACAGGCAAGACCCTGCTGGCCAGAGCTGTCGCCGGTGAGGCGGAGGTCCCCTTCTTCTCGATCTCGGCCTCAGAGTTCGTCGAGATGATCGTCGGTGTCGGCGCCAGCCGGGTGCGCGACCTGTTCGACAAGGCCAAGCAGGTGGCCCCGGCGATCATCTTCATCGACGAGCTGGACGCCATCGGCAGGGCCAGGGGTGGCACGGCTTCGGTGGGCGGTTATGACGAGCGCGAGCAGACCCTCAACCAGATCCTCACCGAGATGGACGGCTTCACGGGCAACGAGGGCGTCGTCGTCCTCGCCGCGACCAACCGACCCGAGGTCCTCGACGCGGCGCTACTGCGCCCGGGCCGCTTCGACCGGCGGGTGACGGTGTCGCCACCGGACCAGCGTGGGCGGGCACAGATCCTCCGGGTGCACGCACGGGGTGTGCCTTTGGACCCCGGTGTCGACCTGGATGCCTTGGCCTCCTCGACCCCGGGCATGGTCGGTGCGGACCTGCAGAACCTTGTCAACGAGGCCGCGCTGCTGGCGGTACATCGTGGCCACGAACAAGTGACGATGGCCGACTTCACCGATTCCCTCGAGAAGCTCGTTCTCGGCACCGTCCGGGGGATAGTGCTCTCGCGCGAGGAACGGGAGCGGACAGCCTTCCACGAATCGGGTCACGCCCTGATCGGCATGCTGACTCCCGGTGCCGACCCGGTGCGCAAGATATCGATCATCCCGAGGGGCCAGGCGCTCGGAGTCACGTTCCAGGCACCGGAGAGCGACCGGTACAGCTATTCCGCCGACTACCTCCGCGGCCGGATCACAGGCGCGTTGGGCGGGCGGGCAGCGGAAGAGGTCGTCTACGGCGATGTGACCACGGGGGCGGAGAGCGACCTCGAGCACGCCAGCAACATCGCCCGACAGATGGCGGGTCGCTGGGGAATGTCACCGGCCATCGGGCCCGTCTCGGTGCTTCCCCCGCCGGGACAAGAATCGCCGTTCGGCTTCGACGGCGTCGCCCCGGCGACCAAAGACCTGGTCGATGCCGAGGCCCGGCGGATCATCGAGGAATGCTACGCGGAGGCAGTCACCAGCCTGCGCGTCAGCCGGGACCAGCTGGAGCGACTGGCACGCACGCTCTTGGACCGCGAGACGCTGGATGAGGAAGAGGCCTATGCCGCGGCCGGCATGCTCCGCGAGACCGCCCCGGCCACCGTTGGGGCTTAGGAGACCGATGGACGCGGGGAGTTTGACCTTCTCCATCGGGCCGGATCGGCTTGAGAGGTGCTAAGGGTCGTCGATGAGGAAATCAGCGGGCTTACAGTCACAGCTCGCCTCCAAAACGCGCCGGAGCGACCGCCTGGAGGCACTCTGCGATAGCGTTGCGGCTTGATCCAGGGGGGGGAAATGCCGTCGAAGCGAGCCACAATAGCGAGCGTCGCTCTCGCTTTGGTCTCGTCATGCGTCGGTTGGTCCGTGAGCGCGGCTCTGGGACCGGTCAGCTCGGCGTCTCCTCTCGCTGCCAGCTGTGCCTTGCCACTGGTCCACGACACCTACGACGGGTTCCACGTCGGCGTCCCAGCTGGCTGGGACCTGTCCACCATGGGCGGAGAGATCTCGGTTGAGCCTGGCCCCGCAAGCCAAGAGGGCGCAGTGCTGTACCCCGCCCTGTTGACCAAGAACGTCACGGCGGGAAAGGTCTTCTCGACCTTCATGCGCTTTGAGCAGCAGCTCGTCCGAAAGACCGGCAACGTGTTCGACTACCAGGTGCAGACGCGGGACCCCGGGATGCCCAGCGCATCGGTGCGGGCGAAGGTGAAAGGCGTCAAGCTCGACGGCGAGGCCACGGTCATGGTCCTGCCTCTCAGGACCCAGCTCGCCTCTTCGGAGGCGGTCGTCTCGCTCGTGTTCGGCCCGAGCGCGGAGTTCTCGGCCGAGTCCGCCACCTTGACCGACATCGGGCGTTGTTATCGGCCGGAGCGAGCCACGATCTTCGGGTTGTTCCACCAACCTCCGGTTGCCCCCTTTAGTTTCATTGAGCCCCCGGGCTGGCACATCGGTGCCGAAGGCCAGGATGACCTGTCCCTTGACAACGCGGGAAACACGGCCAGCGCCACTTTTGACTTGTGGGGCCCGTTCGTGGCCGGCGTCAACATCTCCCAGCCCATCAGCAACCCGGCGGAGGCCATCAACTACTGGTTCGCCAAGCTCGGCTTCCAGGCTCCCCGAGTGTTGTCCGCGACCACGGTCGGCGGCTCGGAGGAGTACATGGAGTTCACAGCGACGCTGAAGAACACGCAGGTCCACGGCCTCATGTACATGGAGGTGAGCGTCGGCGGCGGATCAACGGCCGGCGTGTTCCGTCTGGCGCTCGCCGACAGCCGTCTTTGGAACTCCCTCAACGGAGCGCTCATCGAGATGGCGGGGTCGATACAGCATGATTTCACCCAAGACCTGCAGGAAATCCAAGCCGTTAACCGACAATGGCAGGACTTCAGCGGCCAGGTAGCCAATTTTGACGACACACTGAACAACCAGCAGCTCGTGCAGGACCCGAGCACAGGGAAGCTGTACGAGGCCCCGTACTCGTCGTACGGCGACGGCCCGCAGGGGCCCGGTTACTACGGAGCCAACGGACAGCTGCTCAACCCGGTGCAGCGCTCCTGAGCCTGAGAAGCGGCTGTTCTTCCTCGCCGTCCCGAGGGCCCCGGTTGAGGGCGCCGGCTACGAGGTCGACGGGGCCATCAAGCTCCCCTGCGACGGCGAGGTGCCCACCGATCTCGTGGAGGCTCTGAGGCAGGCACGGCTCGAGGAGTTCGAGTGCACCGGCGTCGGTCAACAGCGAACGCTGAAAGCCCGGACCGTGACTCGGAGCACTGCTCGCGTTCTTAGCCGCGTGCCGTGAAATCCAGGCGTCGGACTTGGCGCGTCGTCCGGGGTAGCGGCCCGGGGAGGGACTCGAATCTCCGACCGTCTGCTTAGAAGCTTTTGGCGCCTGAACGCCGTGCTGAGCAGGGGTTTCGCAGGTCATTAGCCAGCGGAACGGGCACGGTTAGACAGTGTTGTGAGGTTCCCTTGACACAGCCTCAGACTCCTTCTTGTCCCTCGAGGGTGATGATCTCGACCTCGCTCATCGGGACCGCCGTCCGCTGTTCCTCGCCGTTCTCCAAGCTCGTATAGAAGACGTATTCGTCGCCCTCGTCCTCGAAGCGATCGGCGAGCATCGGCTCGGGAGCCTTGTCCGAGTCATGCCAGTGGATGACGTACTGAAACATAGGCGCCACCGTATCCGCCTGGCGGGTCACGCGCCCGCCCGTGCAGGGTCGTGGCCGACGGGATTGCTTAGCAGCTCACCGTTCAAGTTCTTCTCGGGCACTCGGGACCACTCTGCCGGTTGCGCAACGAATTTGATGAGGGAGCACTCAAAGCTGCCCACGTCTAGCGTCGTCTGTTGCGAGTGCTCATCCATGGGGCCGTGGAGTCTGATCGGAGGTTCAAGAGACATGGAACCGTTGCAAGATCCGGTGCGACGCCCGTCAAACCCGGCACCACGGACCGTCGCTCGCCTGGTTCCGATCGTGGTGATCATCGTCGCCCTCGTCGTTGGCGCCGGACTCGTGGGATACGCGTCGGGCGAGCACCACTCTCCGGTCACGGTCCGCACGGGCATCGCTTACGCAAGTCCGGCCCAGATCGAAGTGACGGCAAACGGGTGGGTGTACGACATCCCGCTCAGCGTGAAGTGGTTCTCCGCCGACGGGACGGTGAACGATGGCAGCCGCCCTGCGTGTCTTCGGCCAGGGGCGTACTCGCACATTCAGTTCGGCAGCGTGACGGTCACTGTTCAGGGCTCAACGTGGCGTCCAGTCGTGTGGGTGAGGTGCTGAGCGAGCCAAGGGTGGCAGAAATATCTAGCTCTACCTGGGGATATGTAGCGCCCCCGGGAGGACTCGAACCTCCGACCGTCTGCTTAGAAGGCAGCTGCTCTATTCCGCTGAGCTACGGGGGCCTTGCTGGGCGCCACTAGCGCCTGCAAGCCTAATGGGACTGGATCGGGCGCTATAGGAGGTCGGGGTTCCGCCGACTCGTGCTCGTTGCCTGTTCAAGCAGATGACTCATGGGAGGAGCAAGCCTCGTATGCCGACGATTCGCTTCGAGGTCGGGATCGACAGCGTGAAGCCGGAGGAACTGGCTCCCTTCTGGGCAGCCGCGCTCGGCTATACGGTCGGTGACATGGACAGGGCCGGGACCTATCTCGACCTCGTGCCCCCCGAACCAGCGATGCCGGGCGTCTACCTGCAGCGCGTGCCTGAGGCGAAGACGGTGAAGAACCGCCTCCATCTCGACCTGGTCACCACAGAGCCGGAAGAAATGATCGCCCGCCTCCTCGCGCTCGGGGCCACCAGGATCGGGACGCCCATGACCGGGAGCGAAGGTGGCTGGTGGCAGGTCATGGCGGACCCCGAGGGAAACGAGTTCTGCGTCTGCAACTGCGACTAGACCTAGCGGCGCCAGGCGACGACTTCGGGTGATCACGCTCGCTGTGCCATGCTTGAGAGGTACCGGGAGGCGCGACGCCCCTCGGTCATGGTGGCCGTAGCTCAGTTGGTTAGAGCGCCAGGTTGTGGCCCTGGAGGTCGGGGGTTCAAGTCCCCTCGGTCACCCTTTTCTTTTGGAAGACGACGGGTCAACAGTCCGGCTAGGCTGGTCCGCTGGATGCGCCTCTAGCTCAATTTGGCAGAGCAACGGACTCTTAATCCGCAGGTTCCGGGTTCGAGTCCCGGGGGGCGCACTCAACAACTGATTCGCGTGGGTGAGACCGGTGCCTCGCGGGATCACCCGGCGGACGGGGGCAGGCGGAGGAACTCCCCGTATCGGTAGTTCGCCACCTCGATGGCGTCTTTCATCACAGCCTCAACCGTGTCGGCCCGCTCGGGTGTGACAGATGCCCAGATCATCGGGATCGGTGAGCCAACCTGGACACCGGAGGCATCCCGCCGGGCCGGATCGAGTCGCAGCGCCTCCTCGAAGAGGTGGGCCCACTCGTCCGGCGGCTCCCGCGAGAGCATCGCTTCGATCTCCACCACGCCCGAAAAGCGAGGAGAGCGTGTTCGCGTTATCCCGGTGATGGAGATGGCTTGCCAGTCCTGACCGCCCACGGCTCCCGAGCGTAGAGGGTGCCTCGCTTCTGGGCGCACTTGTCGACCCGACCAGGCGCGATCGGAGACCTCGGGTGAACCAAAGCCCCGCCCTGGGCGCCTTCATCCCTGCTCGGTCCGCCGCATCGAGCACCGACCGGGCCGCGGCGCGCTCGAATAGTGACCCGGAGCCCTCCTCTGCTAGTTTTGGCCTGACGGCTTCGGCCGTCCCGCTACAGGCAGGGGAAGTCCGGTCAAAGTCCGGCGCTGGCCCGCAACCGTGAGCGAGGTGAGTCCTCGCGAGCCGGAAAACCTGCTCGTGGCGAGTCCTGACCGTCGAGGAACACGGGGACTGCGAACCGGTACGGCAGCGGCACATGGCGCTGCGCCGGGGAACCAGTAGCCGGGAGAGGACCACTCATGTCGACATCCGCCCTTCGGGCGGCTCGAGCCTGCGTCGCGGCTTCGCTGCTCGCACTCGGAGCCGCCGTGCCGATCGCCTCGGCCGCGGCAGCCGGGGCAAGTGCTCGAGCACCCCTTGCCGCCGGCTCGGCCAAGTCCGCCGGCGCGCTGAGCGTCACGCCTGTCGCAGCGGCTGCCGGCTGGATCGCCCGCAGCATGAGCGCGAGCGGAGCGGTGACAGACTCGTACTCGCACCTCGCCAGCCCCGGTGACACGGCGAACGCCATCGTGGCCCTAGTGGCGGCCGGCCTCGGCGCCAACCAGGTCAAGGCAGGCACTCACTGGCTGGAGCAGAACTTCGCCTCCTACGTCACACAAAAGGGCGTCGACAACCCGGGAAGACTTTCCCTGGTGATCCTGGCCGCGGTGGCCGCCGGTGCTGACCCGGCCCATTTCGGCGGCCGCGCCAAGTCGAACAACCTCGTCGCGAGGCTGGTTGCGACCGAGAAACTAACCGGTGCCGGGGCGGGCTGGTTCGGGTCCGGGGTGAACCTGAACGCCTTCAATCAGTCGCTGGCTCTGCTCGCACTCGGAGCGACCAAGAACCTCGGCAGGGGCACCCGCCTCGGGGCGGCGGTCCTGGCCGGGCTCCAGTGCAGCGACGGGGGCTGGGAGTACAGCCGCATCGTCGCGACAGCTCCTTGTGCCAAGCCGAGCCCGAAGAACTACGCGAGCCCGGACACCAACACGACCGCGATCGCGGTGATGGCTCTTGTCGAGGTGGCCGGCCACATCCCGCACAGCCCTCTGAGCTTCTTCCAGGGCTCCCAGGAGGCCAACGGCTCGTTTGCCCTCTACGGCGTCGCGGCCGGACAACAGGGTGATCCCGACTCCACCGCCTATGTCATCCAGGCATTGATCGCCCTCCACGCGCTGGGCAACTCCCAGTTCGCGCGTGGCGGCTCGCCTGAGCAGGCTTTGCTGCGCTTCCAGTACGGCTGCAAAGCGCCCTCGGCCGAGCAGGGCGAGTTCTCCGCCTTCGGCGCAGCCAGCCAACTGGCAACCCTGCAGGCGGTCCCGGCCCTCGCGGGCGACGCCATGCCGGTCGGCCGTCACGTGCTCTCTGCTGCTGAGCCTCGGCTCAGCTGCAGTGCGTCCTGAGGCGAGGTCGACCGCAGCTGTCAGGCTGATCGCAGCCGCGGTCCTCGCGGCGCTCGCGAGCGCCGCGGCGTGGGGTTCCTCGGGCCTGGCCGCTTCAGGCGCGTCTCCGCTCGGGCAACACCCGGAGAGGAGCTGCGCGGTCCCCCCCACCTCGCCAAAGGCGAGATCGTCGTTGCCGTCGTGGTCGACTTCGGCGGCGTTGACGCGAAGGTGCTCGTGTCCTGTGTCACGGCGAGGACCGGCGAGACCGGCGCCGAGGTCCTCCAGGCTCAGGGGCGCGCGACCGGCTACCCGACGCCCCGCTACGACGAGTCGGGACTGCTCTGCGCGATCGACGGCTACCCGACGAGCGGCTGCGGCGCGCGAGTCAGGCGGCCACTATGCCTATTGGGCCTACTGGCACGGCGGAAAGCGCTGGCGGTACGCGAGCGATGGCCCCGGGGAGTGGACCGTCGCTCGAGGCGACGTCGAGGGATGGCGCTTCGAGCCCGATGGGAGCGCGTCTCCTTCAGATCCGCCCCCGCGGGCGGCCTCGAGTGCGTCCGGGCTCGAAACCTCTGCCGCCACGGTGCGGGGCGCGACGACCACGACTTCGGCTGCAGACGGTGCCGGCCCGATCGCCTCGGCGGGGACGGGCTCGTCCACGAGACCGATCCTCTTCTTCGCGTGTCTGGCGCTGATCGTTCTCCTCGGAGCCGGGGCCCTGATTCGTGCCCGCCGCGCCCACGGTCACGTCACCTAGATGCTCCGCGCCCGCCAACAGCCCCTGCACCCGATCGCGTGGTGGTCCTGGGCGGGCTCGCTTGCGATCGCGGCCAGTCGCACGACGAACCTGCTCCTGCTGGGACTCATCCTGGCCGTGGTCGCCTGGGTCGTCACCACGAGTCGCGGCTCGAGCCCGTGGGCGCGCTCGTTCGGCGCGCTGTTGCGACTCGGCCTGTTCGTCGTCGTGATCCGTCTCGTTGTCCAGGTCCTCTTCGGTGACCGGGTGCCCGGGGACACCTGGTTCGTCCTTCCTTCCGTCCCGCTCCCCCACTGGGCCGCCGGCGTGACCATCGGCGGGGCGGTGACGGCGCAGGCTGTCATCGGGGCGTTGTGCCAGGGAGCCCAGATCGCCGTGATCCTGGCGTGCTTCGGCGCCGCGAACTCCTTGGCCAGCTCGTTCCGACTGCTCAGATGCGTTCCGGCCGGTCTTTACGAGGTGGCAGTTGCAGTGACGGTTGCGATCTCGTTCACCCCCCAGGTCGTGCTGTCGATCGCCCGCGTCCGTGATGCGCGACGCCTCGAGAGGTCGCGCCACGACGGGTCTGCGGGGATGGCGCGGCCTGGCCGTGCCCGTCCTCGACGGTGCGCTGGAGCGCTCGGTCGCCCTGGCGGCGTCGATGGACGCACGCGGGTTCGGGCGCCGTCCCACCTCGCCGTGTCGCCGGCGGCTGACGGCTGGCGCAACGCTCGGAGGGCTCGTCGGGCTCGGCACGGGCCTGTTCGAGGTGCTGGACTCGGGCTCGGCCTCGGGAGTCGGACTCGCCGTCATCGTCTTCGGCGGCGCGCTTGTTATCGGCGGCATGGCCGCGTCCTCGCACGGATCGCGGAGCCGTTACCGGCCGGATCGCTGGCTCGGAGCCGAGTGGGCCGTGCTCGGGGCGGGGCTCCTCGCCGTCGCCGGTGTCGTGGCAGCCGGTGGCAGTGATCCGAGCTCGCTGACACAGCCGCTCTACCCGCTCGCGCTCCCGGCCGTGCCGATCAGCGCCCTGGCCGGCGTCCTGCTGGCCGCGTTGCCGTCGGTCATCGCACCGACATCTGCCCTGGGACGACCCAGGCTCCAAGAGGCCGTGGCGTGATCAGCTTCGACCGCGTCACGGTCACCTATCCCGGTGCCGTGGTCCCGGCGCTCGCGGACGTGACCCTCGACATCGAGGAGGGTCATTTCGCCCTCGCGATCGGCGCCACCGGCTCGGGGAAGTCGACCCTGCTGCGCTGCGTCAACGGTCTCGTGCCGCACTTCTCCGGCGGCCGTCTCAGCGGCACGGTGTCGGTTGACGGGCGCAGCACCGAGAAGTACCGCCCCCGCGACCTGGCCGATGCCGTCGGCTATGTGGGCCAGGACTGCGACGCCACCTTCGTGGCGGACACGGTCGAGGACGAGCTCGCTTACGCCATGGAGAACCTCGGCGTCGACGCGGCGACGATGCGCCGGCGCGTCGAGGACGTGCTCGACACCTTGAACCTGCACGCGCTCGCGCCAGCGCGCCATCACGACCTTGTCGGGCGGTCAGCGCCAACGCGTCGCGATCGGCGCCGCCTTCACGGCCGCCCCTCGCTCGCTCGTGCTGGACGAGCCGACGTCTTCGCTGGACCCGGTCTCGGCCGAGGAGGTGCTGGCATCGCTTGCCCGCCTTGTCCACGACCAGGGCACCACGATCCTCGTCGCCGAGCACCGCCTGGAGCGCATCGCCCAATTCGCCGACGTCGTCGTCGCTCTCGGAGCTTCCGGGGGTACGGTGCGGACGGGGGCGCCGGCGCAGATCTTCGCCACGGCGGATCTCGCACCGCCGGTCGTCCGTCTCGCCCGCATGGCGGGCTGGTTCCCGGTGCCCTTGTCGGTCCGGGACGCCCGGCGCCGCGCACCGGAGTTGCGCCACCGCCTCGAGGGCCACCCGCAGCCGGTGCCGGCGGTGTCGCCTGGTGACCGCGTCGCCGGAGTCAAGGGGCTCTCCGCCGCCTACGGTCCCATCCCGGCTCTTTCCGACGTGACTCTCGCTTTCCACGAGGGCGAGGTGGTGGCCCTCATGGGAAGAAACGGAGCCGGGAAGTCGACTCTCCTCCACCACCTCGTAGGTCTCCGCCGGCCCCAGCGGGGCTCGGTTGAGGTCCTCGGCCACGCGCCCGCCGCCCTCAGCGCGCCCGAGGCGATCCGGCTCGTCGGCCTCGTGCCCCAGGACCCCGGCGCCTTGCTCTGCGCCCAGAGCGTCGGTGCCGAATGCCGGGACGGCGACCGGGACGCCGGCCTTGCCGAGGGCACGACCGCTGCGCTGCTGGAGTCGCTCGTGGCCGGCATATCAGAGGACTCACATCCGAAAGACCTTTCCGAGGGCCAGCGGCTCGCTCTGGCGCTGGCGGTCGTGCTCGCTCCCGAACCACCGCTGCTGCTCTTGGACGAGCCGACCCGCGGGCTCGACTACGGGGCCAAGGAGCGCCTGTCGGGCCAGCTTCGCCAGCTGGCGGCGCGCGGCCGCTGTGTGGTCGTGGCCACCCATGATGTCGAGCTTGTCGCCGAGGTCGCCGACCGCGTCATCGTGCTGGCCGACGGTGAGGTGATCACCGACGGGCCGACCCGTTCCGTCGTCTGCCACTCGGCAGGCCTCGCCTCCCAGGTGGCCCGGATCCTCGCTCCGGCCGAGTGGCTCACGGTCGAGGAGATCACGAAGGCGCTCGCGGGTAGGGCGCCTGGGAACGAGGTGGCCAGATGAGACCCGCCGGGGGACGGCGCCCGGTGGGTCTCGACCTGTTCGGAAGCCTCGCCATCGGGCTCGCCTCGGCGGTCGGAGCGGTGGCGTTCCTGTGGCCGCTGTTCATCCCCGCACGGGCGACGCTCAACCAGGCCCACGCCGGTGACGCGCCCTGGATCGTCGCCGTGCTCCTCCCCCTTCTCCTCGTGGCGGTGCTGGGCGAGTTCAGCTCCGGAGGCATCGACGCGAAAGGCGTCGCCATGCTCGGAGTGCTGGGGGCCTGCGGCGCCGCGCTGCGGCTCCCCTCAGGCGGCGCGGCCGGGTTCGAGCCCGTGTTCTTCCTGTTGTTCCCGGCGGGCTACGTGCTCGGGCGCCACTTCGGCTTCCTGCTCGGCGCGCTCACCTTGTTCGCCTCCGCCCTCGTCACGGGCGGGGTGGGCCCGTGGTTGCCCTTCCAGATGATGGCCGCGGCCTGGATGGGGTTCGGGGCCGGGTGGCTTCCCCAGCTGAAGGGCCGCTTTGAGCTCGCTGTGCTTGCCCTCTACGCGGCAGTTGCGTGCTTTGCCTACGGGGCGCTGATGGACCTGTGGTTCTGGCCCTTCGGCGCCGGCACGAGCTCCACGCTCTCCTTCCAGCCCGGCGCGTCGGTGGAGCACAACCTGGTGCGCTTCATGCTGTTCCACGCTTCGACGTCGCTCGGGTTCGATCTGCCTCGCGCCGCGCTCAACGCAGGCTTGATGCTCGTCGCCGGGCGGCCGGTGCTGGCTGCCCTGCGCCGGGCGAGCCACCGCGCCGCTTTCGGCGCCCCGGTCGAGATCGCGCCTCTCCCGCTCGAGGGACCCGTCGTCAGATGATCGGCAGTTCCTCAGGTGGCGGGCCGTCTTCGATCGGATGCCGGACGGTCAACATGAACCCTGGACCCTCGGTCGTCTCGACCGAGATGCAGGTGATCGCACCGGAGTCGATGTCCGCGATGTCGAGCCCGCATTCGGCGACGAGCTCGGCCAGCTCGGCGTAGGCCGTGGCGTAGTCCTCGGGCCGCCGCCCGGAGCGTACGACTTGGGCCGACCACTCCTTGCCGACGGGAACGCCGGCCAGCTGGCCGCGACGCCGCCGCATGCGGGGGCCCCCGCCGAGCGCCTCGCCCTCCGAGGACTCCTTCGTCGGGAACCGCGACAGCAACCGGACGACCGTCTGGCGCACCCGGGGCAGCTCCGCACCAAGCTCTATGAGGACCTGTGCGGCCACGCCCTCTCCTTCGCGGACGATGGCGAGCAGCATGTGCTCGGTGCCGATGTAGTGGTGGCCCATCTGGAGCGCCTCGCGAAGCGACAGTTCGAGAACCTTCTTCGCCCGGGGGGTGAAAGGGGGGGACCCGGTCGGAGCTGTTCCCGCGGGTCCGATCCTCTCCTCAACCGCCTCGCGGACGGCCTCGAGCGAGATGTCCAACGACTCGAGCGCCTCGGCGGCAAGCCCGTCACCCTCGTGGATGAGGCCCAGGAGTATGTGCTCGGTCCCGATGAAACCGTGGTTCAGCAGCCGGGCCTCCTCTTGGGCGAGAACCAGCACCCGGCGCGCCCGGTCGGTGAACCGTTCGAACATCTATGTCTCGGCGGGTTTCTGATCGCCTGCGGGCGCTGGAGCCGAGCCGTTCCCGCTCGTCAGATCTGCCGGCTTGGCCGCGATCTGGGGCACGCCGCCCTTCACCACCGCTTCGTAGATGGAGTACCCCTGTGTGACGAGGTTCGTCAGCAGATCCGTCACTCCGTCGGTGCCGTTGACGAGGACGATGTTGGCCCCGGCGAGGCCTTTTGCCGCGGCCTCGACAAGAGACGGAAGCTGCTCGACGATCCTGTTGGCGGCGATGAGGCCCTGGTTGCCGCCGGCCAGCGCCTCGGCCCTCGCCTTGATGGCGTCCCGATCCGCCTCAGCGAGGCGGATCGTGCGGTAGGCGTCGGCGTCCGCGGGCTTCTCGACCTCTGCGATGAGGTCCTTCTCGCGCTTTTGCGCCTGCAGGGCGGCGAGGCGCGTCTGCTCCTCGGTCACCTGCTGGCTCGCCTTGGCCTGGGCGAGCGGGCCGGCCTGACTGGCTGCGGCCTGAGCCTGCTCGATCTCGGCGCGGTAGCCGGCCTGCTTGATCTCGGCCTCGCGCACGAAGCCGGCCTTCAAGGCGTTCGCCTCCTGCTCTTTTTCGGTGGCCGCCTGATCGGCCTGGGCAGCCGCGATGCGCGCGTCACGGGCCACGGCAGCGGCGTGCGGCGCCGCCAGGTTCTCGATGTAGCCGGTGGAGTCCTTGATCTCTTGGATCTGGAAGGCGTCGATCACGAGCCCGAGCTTTTCCATCTCGTCGGTCGAAGCCGCCTTGACCTCCTGGGCGACACGGTTGCGGTCGCCGATGATCTCCTCGACCGTGAGACCTCCGACGATCGAGCGGAGATGCCCGGCCAGCACCTGAGCGGTGAGCCGTTCCATCCCCTGCTGCTGGTCGAGGAAGCGACGGGCCGCGTTGGCGATCGAGGCGTTGTCGTCGCCGACCTTGAAGACGGCTACCGCCTCGACGGTGAGAGGGATACGGAGCTTTGTGACACAGGTCTCCGAGATGAGGGCTTCTCTCAGATCGAGGGAAAGCCGACGCGCCTTGTTCTTCCAGGGCAGGACGAACGCGCCTTTGCCGGTGACTATGCGGAACTGCCCGCCGTCGCTGCCTCGCCTGGACCCGGAAACCACCATCGCCTCGTTCGGCGAGGGGATCTTGTAGAAGAACATCCGCCCTCTTTCTCTTGGCGGATCAGCAACTGGTCACCAGCAGCGTCCGCGACGAGAGCTGCTCCACGACGACGACACGACTGTTCACCGCGAGCGGCTCGTCGCCGTCAGTGTACGCCGTGTAGGCCTCAGACCCCCCGCGGATCTGGATGATCACCTCCCCCGGGACGCCCTCGGAGATCGGCACTGAGACCCGTCCCATCTTGCCGACCGCGTCGTCGGCCGGCACGCCGGCGTCATGGTCCATCGGCTCGGGCTCTCCTCTCAGCTCTTCACGTCGAGGCTTCGGATCGCCTCGACGTCGCTCGCGATCTGCCGCACGAGCTGGTCCTCGGACTCGAAGACCAGCTGGCCGCGCACGAGGGTGCCGATCTCGACGCGGATCTTCTCGCCGTAGATGTCACCGTCGAAGTCGAGCAGGTGCGCCTCGAGCAGCCGCTCCCCGGCGTCGTAGTACTGGGGACGGCGTCCCACCGAGACTGCCCCGAGGTGACGCGACCCGTCCGCGAGCTCGACGACGCCCGCGTAGACGCCGTCGGCGAGAGCGGTTCCGGGCCCGATCCTCACGTTCGCCGTCGGGAAGCCGAGCTTGCGACCGCGCCGGTCGCCCTCCACAACGATCCCTTCGACGCAGGAGTCCATCTCCCCAACTTAAGGCGTCGCGGACCACGGCAGCGATTATCCGCCGCGGAACCAGTCCGGCGGGTACATACTTTGCCCGTGACTTTCGTGACCTCTTCAAAGCCCCGGGCAAGAGCCGTCGACCACCTCGCCGTGGCGATCGGCACGACAAAAGGGCTCTTCTTCGTGAGCGACGGTACCGTCGACGGGCCCTTTTTGGCCGGCGAATCCGTCGGGGCCTTTGCGCAGTCAGGTGACCGTTTCGTGGTCGCCTCCACCGGAGCCGAGACCGGCCCGGCCGTGCGCGCGAGCGATGACGGGGGCGTGAGCTGGAGCCAGCCGACCTCCGTCAGCCTCGAGTCCCCGGAGCGGGGGGCGAATCCGGCCGCCATCTGGCAGCTCCACGTCGACAGACGGCCCGCGGCGGCGGGCGCGATCTGGGCCGGCGCCGATTCGGCGACGCTTCTGCGCTCCGAGGACGGCGGGGAGACCTTCGAGCCTCTTGTCGGCTTCCAGGAGCACCCTGAGCGGCCCAGCTGGAACCCGGGTCGCTGCGGGCTGGCCCTCCACAGCATCGTCACCCATCCGGAGCGGGCCGATCGGATCGTTGTCGCCATCTCCGGCGCCGGCGTCCACAAGTCCGATGACGGGGGAAAGAGCTGGACGGCCTGCAACCTCGGTCTCGGGTCACCCTCAGCAGCCGAGGCCACGCCAGAGGCAGGCCCGTGCGTGCACAAGATCGCCGTGGATGCCGTCAATCCCGACGTTCTATGGGCCCAGACCCGCGCGGGCATCTACCGGACCGACGACGCCTGCGAGCGCTGGGAGCCCGTCGGCCACGCGGGTGATCCCACTGGTCTGCCGGCAGATTTCGGCTTCACCGTGGTTGCCCACCCCGCCGATGCCGGCACCGCCTACTTGCTGCCGCTCGAGTCCGACGCTTTCCGCTGCACGCCGCAGGGGCGCTGTCGCGTGTACAGGACCGCAGACGGCGGCCACGCCTGGGAGGCGCTGTCGGACGGTCTGCCCGGCACGAACGCCTTCTTGACGGTGCTGCGCGACGCCTTCGACATCGCCTCGGACCCGCCGCACCCGCTCGTGTTCGGCTCCAAGTCCGGGCACGTGTTCGCGTCCCAGGACGGTGGTGACTCCTGGCGCCTCGTCACCTCTTACCTGCCGCCCATCTTGTGCGTTCGCGTTCTCGACTGAAGCTCGGCGATTCATTCTCGGCATCCTCACCGGCAAGGAGAAAGGAGGTACTGAATGGACGACCAGGAGCTGCACTCTCGGATCGCGAAGCTCGTTGCCGAAGAACGCGAGCTCGAGGAGGGGCACATCGGGACGCGTGCCACCCCTGAGCAGGAGCAGCGCCTCCGTGAGGTCCAGATCGCCCTGGACCAGGCCTGGGACCTGCTGCGCCAACGGCGGGCACGCCGGGAGTTCCACCAGGACGCTTCGGTGACGAGTACGCGCCCTCCCGAGATAGTCGAGGGCTACGAGCAGTAAGGGCCCGACCTGCGCGCCGGTACCCCGGCTGACGGCGGCTGGCAACTAGAGTGCGCTCGCGTGATCCCATCATGACCCTCAACGAAGCCGGGAGCCACGCGCAGCTGGGACTCCCGGTGCCGAGGGGGGTGCGGCAGCGCTCCTTGAAGCGCCTGGTATCCAAGCTGAGCTGGTTCTTCCTGCACCACCAGGTCGCTTACAACACCGAGGTGCTGGACACGCTGAGCAAAGACGTGCTCGGCGAAGCCGGGCTGGTCGGGCGCCTCGACGCACACGAAGCCAATGCGGACGCCATGGGCGTGGAGTTTCGCACCCTCGGCCGAGACCTGTGGGCGGCGATCGCCGCTCAGACAGCGCACCTGGACCAACAAAACGGCGAGATGTGGGCGGCGATCGCCGCTCAGAGCGGGCGGGTCGACGCCCAGAACGCCGAGCTGTGGGCGGCGGTCTCGGCTCAGACAAAGCAGGTCGACGCACAGAACGCCGAGCTGTGGTCTGCGGTCGCCGCTCAGAGCGACCGCCTCCAGGCGCAGAGCTCGGACCTGTGGGCGGCGATCGGGGCTCAGACGGACCGCGTTGACGCCCTCGCCGCGGAGCTATGGGCTGCCGTCGCAGCTCAGACCGACCAGATCGAAAGCTTGGGAGAGGACCTGTGGGAAGCCGTCCACAAGATGTGGGCGGCGATCGAAGACGGTCGCGAGCTGCTCGACCAGGAACAGATGGCGCTCAAGATCCACGTCGACCTCATGCAGCGGCAGGCGTTCTCCCGGCTCCACGAAGGTGTCGGCGGACTGCGGACCGACCTGGTCGAGATGAGCCTGCACTTCGGCGAGGTCCACAAGCAGCTGGCAGCGGTCCGGGCCGAGGCCAGTCTGCAACTGGGCGAGGTCAATAAGCAGATAGGCGAGGTGACCGGGAGGCTGGAAGCCGCTGTCGGATCGCAAATTGCCGACATTCACATGAGGCTCGAGGCGGCCGCGGCCGAGACACGCCGGCGTCAGGGCACGGTGGACGCGTCTGTTGGACAAGGTGCGGCGGTCGCTGCCCGAGCCGATGTCCGCGCAGGAGGTCGAAGCCCTCCCGGACGCCATGAGCTCCATCTACCCCGACTTCGAAGACGTCTTCCGCGTGTCGGTGTCTCGAGTTCGTGAAGGCATACCTGCCTGACGTCCTCGCGCTGGACCTGCACGGGCCGGTGGCCGACCTCGGGTCCGGGCGTGGCGAGTGGCTCGAGGTGCTCAAAGAGGCGGGCGTCGACGCCTACGGGGTCGACCTGAGCCAGGAATTCGTCGACCAGTGCCTAGCCCGCGGGCTCAAGGTCGTGCTGGGAGACGCCTGTGAGCATCTCGCAGAGGTGCCGGAACGGTCCCTGTCAGCCATAACGGCCTTCCATCTCGTGGAGCACGTGCCCGTCAACAGCCTGATCCAGCTCATCGACCTGTCCGTGCGCGCGCTTGCAACCGGGAGGGGTGCTGATTCTCGAGACTCCGAACCCGGAGAACCTCATCGTCGGGTCCTCGAACTTCTACCTCGATCCGGGCCACGTGCGACCGTTGCCGCCAGGGCTCTTGAGCTTCCTCGTCGAGGCCAGGGGTTTCGCGCAGGTCGAGACTCGCTTCCTGCATCCGATCAGTGCCGCGCAGCTCCCGGCGCCGGCGGAGACCGCGCCATGGTCCTCCGACGTCTCTCCGCTCGTGAACTTGATGAACAGCCGTCTCTTCGGGCCTCAGGACTACGCGGTGATCGGACGCCGGCTCTAGGTGTCCCGAGCATTGTCCGTCGCGTGGTGGAGTCCGTTGCCCCCCCAAAAGAGCGGGATCTCCGACTACAGCTTCGATCTCCTGCAAGAGCTGGCCCGGCAGGTTGAGCTCGTGGCCGTCGTCCGCGACGATGTGGTCGGCCTCGTCGCGGGCGCCTTCGGGGGTACTCGTTGCAGGGGCGTCCGCTTACGTGGCGGGACGAGTCGGACTGCGACGACCTTGACATCTACCAGATGGGCAATCACCCCTGGTTCCACGGTTACATGCACACGAGGGCGATGCACGACGCCCGGACTTCTCGTTCTCCACGACGTCGCCCTGCTCGACTTCTATGCCGGCGCCTGCGGGAGCATGGACAGCCCGGTGCTGATGGAGGAGGCTCGGCTCGAAGACCCGGAGATCTCAGATCATCTGCCCACGGTCGTCGTCGACGGGAGGCAAGAGCCCGATCGGCTCCGCGTCCCCTTGGCTCGCCGCCTCATCGAGGCCAGCTTGCTGACGATCGTGCACAGCGCGCTCGTTGCGAGACCAACTCGCGCAGCGGTACCCGGGGGCGGCCATCCGTCACGTGAACCAGCCAGTGAGGAACCTCGAGTCCCCCGCCCGCGCAGGCAGCCGGCCGGCCGGTCAGATCGTCTTCGGAATCTTCGGCAGTCTCGAGCGGCACAAGCGGGTACGCGTGGCGCTGAAAGCCTTCGCCCGGGTGCACGAGTCCTTTCCCGGGCGTGCCCGCCTCGTGATCGCCGGGCGTCCGGACAACCCCGGAGTCGAGCGCGACGTGCAGGCGATCATCCGCTCCTCGAAGATCGGCGACGCCGTCCGGGTGCTGACCGACCTGCCTCTTCGGGCCCTCGAGGCGGAGATCGCCAACTGTGACGTGGCGATCTGCCTCAGGTGGCCGACCGCGGGCGAGGTCAGCGCTGTGCTCATGCGCGCGCTCGGGGCAGGCAAGCCCGTGATAGTCAGCGACGTGCCTCAGTACCGGGACCTCGATCCGGCTTTCTGTTGGAGAGTCTCCACCGAGCCCTCCGAAGAGCCGCTCCAGCTCGAAGCCCTGATGCGCCGGATCATGGAGGATCCAGAGCTCGTGCGTAGCGGCGGAGCAGCCGCGAGAGCCTTCGCCAAGGCTGAGGCGACGATCAGCGCCGCCGCCGTCCGGTACCTCGAGGCCATCGAGGAGTCGCAGGCCATCCGGGCGGCAGCCGCCTCTCGAAGAGGTAGCCACCGCCCGACCCGCACCGACGTCCCAGGCGTGAACGTCATCGCCGACTGGGAGGCGACGACCGGCCTCGCCGAGGCGGCGCGGCGGTCGCTGGTGCCCTGATCGAGGCCGGGATCGCCGTCTCCGCCAACGGGGTGGACGACTACTTCGTCCCACGCGATCCGCGGCCGCGCTCCGGACTGGCTGCGCGACCTGCCGAGCGGCCGCCAGCACGACATCGACATCTGCTACCTGAACGTCAACGAGCTCCATGTGATGAGCGACGACGAGCTGCGGCCCCGGGGCAACAAGAACTACGTGATCGGATACTGGTTCTGGGAGCTGCCCTCGATAGCGACGGCGTTCGTCGACCAGATCGCGCGCGTCGACGAGATATGGGTCGGGAGCAACTTCACCAAAGAGGCGTTCCTGGGCCACACCGACAAGCCTGTGAAGGTCATGCCATGTGTCGTCAGTGCGCCACCTTCGGCGCCGGCGGCTCGAGCGCAGCTGGAGCTTCCCGGACGAGTCTTGCCTCTTCTTCTTCCACTTCGACGCCTTCTCGACTCTCGCCCGCAAGAACCCGTGGGCGGTCATCAGGGCCTTCCACAGGGCCTTCACTCCCGAGGAGCGTTCCGGACCTGTGCGCTTGGTCATGAAGACGATCAACTTGTCGCGGTGCCCGCCGGCCGCCGGCGAGCGCTTGAGACAAGAGATGCACGAGGTGGACGGGATTCTGCTCGACATGGAGTTGTCCCGCCTCGAGATGGCCTCTCTGATCGCCAGTTCTGACGTCTACGTCTCGCTTCACCGGTCGGAAGGGTTCGGCCTGGGAATAGCCGAGGCCATGCTGGCCGGCCTGCCGGCGATCGCCACCGCATACTCGGGGAACATGGACTTCATGACCCACCAGAACAGCTGCCTCGTCGGCTACGGGCTCACGCCTGTCTCCGACTCCGAGTTCGGCTTCAACCCCGGGATGGAGTTCGTGTACGAGCCTGACCAGCTCTGGGCCGAGCCCAACGTCGTTCACGCCGCTCGTTGGATGCGGCTGCTCTACGAGAGCCAAGACCTTCGAGAGCGGATCGGGGCGGCCGGTGCCGAGACCGTGCGCACCAGGTACAGCTCCACCGCCGCGGGGGCCGCCGGCGCGGCAAGGCTGGCGGAGATCGCATCCAGCCGGAGGCGGGCGCGCAAGCCCGCCCGCGGCCGCAACCGATGAGCGGTGAACCGGCTCCGGTCATAGACGGTCCCGCGCCGTCCGCCTTCACTGCCGGCACGACGGAAGGCTCCTGAGAGCCCATGGCGATCTGGCTGCAGGTGATCTCGCGCGAGCTTTTGATGCTCAGCATCCTCACGGCTCTCGGATCGGCCCCGGCCATGTTGCTGAGCGAGCGCTTCGATCCCTTCGTGCGAGGCTCGTTGGCACCGGTGCTGGGACTCGCGGCCGGAACAGGGCTCTTCACCACCCTGGAGTGGTTCTGGCCCGGGCGGTCGGTCAAGTGGGTCGTCCCGGCGGCCTGTGCCTGTTCCCTCGCCCTCGCGGCCTTTGTCGGATACCTCCGCCGCCCCTCGGGTCGACATGCCGCCAGGAGCCGGGACCGGTCGGCATCTCAGCCGCTCAGGTCATGGATGCAGATCGCCTTGGTGTGCGTCGCGGTGGCGATGCCGATGACCATCGCCCTCGGCGTCAATCACAGCACCGGGCCTGTCGCCTTCAGCGTCTACGACTCGACCGGGTACATCGCCGAGACGGACGCCCTCGAGATCGAGTCGCTGCGGGAAGCGGCCGGGTCCGGCGCCCCGGCAACGAACCTCGTCACCCGCTTTTTCCACGGCTATGCGGAAGGCATTCAGGAGGTCGACTACGTCCCGCTGTCGGCTGCGATCAATCCCCTCGTCGGCCTGCACTCGACCGACACGCAGTCGAACTTCCTGATCGCGGTCCTCCTCGCCGGTGCACTCGCCATGTACGGCGCCATCCGGCACACGCTGCGGCGCGCCTACTGGGCGGCCTGCCTGGGAGGGGTCCTCTTCGGGGGCTCGTTCTTCATGCAGCTCTTCTTCGACGGCAGCGAGGCGGCCGTCGCCGGTCTCGCCCTGCTCGTACCTTTGTTGGTGGTCGCCTACACCGAGCTCCCGCGTCGTCGGCCGGGCGGCCTGTTCGTCGTGGCGCTGATGTTCGAGGGACTCTTCTCCCTGTACCCCACCTTCGTCATAACCTTCGGCGCCGCTCTGGCCGTCGCGCTCTTGTTCCTCGCCTGCGAGCACTTCGTCAAGACCAGGCGGGCGGGGCTGCGGGAGGCGGTCTGGTTCGCGGTCAGCCTGCTCGGAGTCGGCGGCCTCGCCGTGCTCTTGAACGTAGTTGCCTACCGCCGTGACTTCGCCTACTGGAAGTCGCTCCTTCATGGTGGGTTCGTGGAGCCGAATTTCCCCCAGCTGCACTTCACGGCCTTGTCGATCTTCGGCTGGGTCCTTCAGACGCGGGGTCTCTACAGCTTCGCGTTCTCGAGCCAGGGACTGTTCGGCGACTTCTGGCCGGCGGTGTTCGTGCCGGTGCTCGTTGCCCTGTTCGCGGTTCCGGCCCTCCGGCGCTTCCGCGTCGCCTGGCTCGTGCTGGCACTTGTGCCTGTGGCAGGCGGCATCGGTGGCTACCAGGTGGTCCACAATGCCTGCGGGTACTGCGAAGATCGAAGCCTTCTGCCCGTCACCCCCGCGGTTGTCTATCTGGTCGCTCTGGGCCTGGGCCTCACCTTTGTCAATGCGAGACGCGTCTACCGCTGGCTCGGCTTTGGAGCCGGAGGCCTCTTCGCCGTCCTTGCCGGCCTCAGCGCCTGGCGCAGCTACGACCAGTTCTCGACGCAGTCGTACTTCTTGACGACCTCTGTCCGCTCCGTGCTCGCGGCGGCGCCGCACAACGGGTCGACCGTCCTCCTGGAGGGGTTCGGGGAGGGGCCGAAGGCACCCGCGGAAGAGGCCTTCGTGTACGAGATGGCGAACGAGGAGACGGGGGCGCATCTGTCGATGGCCGCTGACGTTGACGACCGCGAGGGGCTCGCCTATCTCGGAACCTCTCCGCTCGCCCCGCCGATCTACACCTCGAACTACTCCTACGTGCTCACGCGTGTGCCCGGCATCGCCACGAGGCGCGAGGTCGTCGCCGGTGCACCCGGCGTCGCCCTGGAACGGCGGCCGCCCGGGCCGGACGTGTCACTCGACTACGGCGTCGCCGTTTCCCTCATGCCGGCCCAGGATCCGGCCGGCCTGGCTTGGGTGATCGGTCCGCTCCAGCTCGTCGTGGCTGGTGGGGGCAGAGCTCCTGGGCACGTGACGGCGACGTTCCTCCTGCCGACCTTCGCCACGGTCGTACCGCCCGAGAAGGGCATCGTCTTCACTCGATCGGGCCTCAATCTCCAGGCCTGCATCCCCACCACCGTGAGCGGCGCGGCGAGGGTCGCGGACATCAACCTTCCGCTTGTCGCCATACGGATCGTCGCCATGACGGCCGGTAACGGAAAGTGCAGATGACGCGGGTTGGCCCCAGCGTACAAAGGGGCGGCAATCTTGAGCTGCAGGCGACCGCGATCGGGAGCGGGACCGGGGGCGTGAGATGACGACGAGCGACCGTGCGAAGCGGAGACCGAGATGGAGATGACATTCAGCCAGAGCTTCCTTGAGGAGTCCGTTAGCGTCATCCAGGCGATCGACACCGCGGCGGTGGAGGCTTGCGCCCGGGGATTGGCCGAGGTCCGCGAACGAGGAGGGCGGCTTTTCATTCTCGGCGTCGGCGGCTCGGCCGGCCACGCCTCCCATGCCGTCAACGACTTCCGCAAGATCTGCGCCTTCGAGGCGTACGCGCCGACCGACAACGTGTCGGAGCTGACTGCGCGTATCAACGACGAGGGCTGGGACACCTCGTTCTCCGAGTGGCTCCGCGGCTCGAGACTGGGCGCCCGCGATGGGGTGCTGGTGTTCTCCGTCGGCGGCGGCGACCTCGAGCGGGGGGTCTCGGCCAACCTGGTGCGGGCACTGGAGCTCGCCAAGGACTCGGGCAGCGCTGTCTTCGGAATCGTCGGTCGTAGCGGCGGTTACACCGCCCAGGTTGCAGACGCCTGTGTCGTGGTCCCACCGCTGTTCACCGAGCGGGTGACACCACACACCGAAGGGCTCTGCGCCGTCATCTGGCATCTGCTCGTGAGTCACCCGGTGCTCGCTCGCTCCACGACGAAATGGGAGTCTGTCCGCTGAGGTCCTCTCGAGCCGGCTCGGCCCGGCCAAGGTACAGACAGGGGCATCCACGCACGCAGCCGGCGAAAATAAGCGGAAGGAAGAAAGGTGCTGGACATGACGGACCTGTCGATCAAGATCTTTGCGGACGGTGCGGATCTCGAAGGAATGCTCGAGCTGGCCCGCGATCCGGCGATCTCGGGGTTCACGACCAATCCCACGCTGATGCGCCAGTCGGGCATCTCCGACTACGAGGGCTTCGCCCGCAAGGCGCTCGAACAGATCACCGACCTCCCGATCTCCTTCGAGGTCTTCTCGGACGAGCCCGCCGACATGGCCCGCCAGGCGCGCCTGATCGCCGGCTGGGGCGAAAACGTGTACGTCAAGATCCCGGTGACGACCACCGCGGGAGTGAGCTGCGCCTCTTTGATCCGCTCCCTGTCGGAGGAGGGGCTTCGTCTGAATGTGACCGCCATCTTGTCGCTGCACCAGGTCGAGACTGTCGCCGTGGCCCTCGAGCCGAGCCGCGGGGCTGTCGTCTCGGTCTTCGCCGGCCGCGTCGCCGACACCGGCCGCGACCCGGTACCTCTGATGAGGGCGGCCCTCGAGCTGCTGGCACCGTTTCCCGCAGAAGAGCTGCTCTGGGCGAGCCCACGTGAGATCCTCAACATCTGCCAGGCGGACGCGATCGGCTGTCACATAATCACGGTGACCCACGACCTGCTCAAGAAGCTGGCCGGCCTCGGACGCGACCTCGAGGACTTCTCCCTCGCCACCGTCCGGATGTTCTACGACGACGCGCAGCGGGCCGGTTTCGTCCTCTGAGCGAGCTGGTCGACTGGCATCGGCTCCCGCTGGCGGACAGTCGCCGGCGCCACGAGCCCTGTTACGATTTCGCAAGGTCGAGCGATTCCCGTCAACCGTTCTCAGGAGCCATGCCAACCGACCTCAGGAATGACGAGTGAAGCGAGCATGCATAACTGGGGGCGCCGGCTTCATCGGCAGCAATCTCGCTGATCGACTCGCCGCTCAGGGCGTGCACGTCGTTGTCGTGGACAACTTCAGCACCGGACGCCGGGAGTTCATCGACGGGCTGTTGTCGCTCGAGAACGCCACGCTCGTCGAGGCTGATGTGCTCGACCAGGCCATGTTGGAGAAAGCCTTCGACGGGTGTGACTGGGTGTTCCACCTCCAGGCCAACGCGGACGTCCGGCGTGGGCTCGACCACCCCACCCGCGATCTCGAGCAGAACACCGTCGCCACCTCTCGCGTCCTCGAGGCCATGCGAGCCACCGGGGTCCACCGGATCGCCTTCTCGTCGACGGGATCGGTCTACGGCGAGCCTCGCGTGTTCCCGACACCCGAAGACGCTCCCTTCCCCCTGCAGACATCCCTCTACGGCGCCTCCAAGCTCGCCTGCGAGGGCCTCATAGCCGCTTACGCGGTCGGTTATGACTTCACGGCTGTCATATGCCGGTTCGTGTCGATCCTCGGCGAGCGCTACACGCACGGTCACGTGTACGACTTCTACCGAGCCCTTCGTCGCGACCCCTCCCGACTTGTGGTCCTCGGCGACGGACGACAGGAGAAGTCCTACCTCTATGTGCAGGACTGCATCGCCGCGATTGTGCTCTTGGCGGCCGAACACGAGCGGGCCGCCGGTGCATTTGTGTACAACCTCGCCACGGACGAGACGGTCATAGTCGACGATTCCGTGGCGATCATCACCGAACATATGGGATGCTCGCCTGCCGTCGTGCACACCGGAGGCGCCCGCGGCTGGGTCGGCGACAGCCCGCTCATCCGCCTCGACACCTCACGGCTGAGGGCTCTCGGGTGGACGCCCACGCTCACGATTCCCGAAGCGATCGAGCGGACCCTGACCTGGCTGGACGAGAACCAGGACGCCGTGCTCCAAGACGTCGAGCACGGGGCGGGCACCGGGGCCGGCGTTTTATGAGCGTCGTGCTCGGTCGCGCACCTCTGCGCATCTCACTCGGGGGCGGTGGGACCGATCTGCCCTCGTACTACAGCGAGCACGGGGGTTTCCTCGTCGCGGGAGCGATCGACAAGTACGTGTACATGTTCGTGCACGCCGTGTTCCAGCGCCGCTACCGCATGAAGTACTCCGTCAGCGAGGAAGTCGACACGATCGCCGAGATCCGCCACCCGATCCTTCGCGAGACGCTGCTGCGCCACTGGCACGGCAGTCCCCTCGAGATCGCCTCGGTCGCCGACGTCCCGGCGGGCACCGGGATGGGCTCGTCGGGCGCCTACACGGTCTGCCTGCTGAAGGCGCTCGCCCAGGCGCGGCACACCTCGGTGACGCCGGGGCGCTCGCCGAGGCTGCGTGCCACATCGAGATCGACGTTCTCAGTGAGCCCGTCGGCAAGCAGGACCAGTACGTCGCCGCCCACGGTGGGATCTGCGCCTACACCTTCAACCCCGACGGCAGCGTCGAGGTGGAGCCGCTCGAGCTCGGGCCCGAGACGCTTCGCGAGCTGCGGGAACGTCTCTTGCTGTTCTACACCGGGGAGTCCCGCTCAGCCTCCGCCGTGCTGTCCGACCAGGTCCACAGGTCGGCTGCGGGCGACCCCACCATGCTGGCCAATCTGCACCGGACCAAGGAGATGGGCTATCTCAGCCGTGAGCTTCTCGAAAAGGGCGACCTCGTCTCGTACGCCGAGTTGATGCACGAGCACTGGGAGAACAAGCGCCAGCGCTCGCCGGGCATGGCAAACGAGCGGATCGATCGTCTCTACTCGATCGCGCGTTCGAGCGGCGGCGTGGGCGGAAAGCTCGTCGGTGCCGGTGGCGGAGGGTTCCTGCTCGTGTACTCGTTGCACCCCGAGGACACGCGACAAGCCATGTCGGAGGCGAACGCCGAGGAGCTGAGCTTCGACTTCGAGTACGGCGGCGCCTTCGCGAGCGAGGCCTCGTGAGCCCTGCAGGCGCAGGCGGCCTTCGCGTCGGCATAGTCGGATGCGGTCTCATCGGGCGAAAGCGCGCCGAGGCGCTCGGCTCCGACCGGCTCGTCGCCTGCTACGACATCGTCGCCGAGCGGGCGGGCTCGTTGGCGACCGAGCACGGCGGACAAGCCTGTGCCTCCCTCGAGGAGCTGTTGGCCCAGGATCTCGACGTGGTCATCGTCGCCACCATCCACTCTGAGCTGGCGGAGACGGCCTGCGCCGCGTTGGCCGCCGGGGCGCACGTCCTCGTCGAGAAGCCCGCCGGCATCGGAGTCGCCGATGTCGACCGCGTCGCCAAGAGCGCGGAGCGCAGCGGCCGCCTGGTCAAGGTCGGCTTCAACCACAGGTTCCACCCGGGCATCGCCCGGGCCGTCACCGAGGCGCGGTCGGGCATCTACGGCGATGTGTTCTACCTGCGCGGTCGCTACGGACATGGTGGCCGTCTCGGCTACGAGGGCGAATGGCGCGCGGACCCGAGCCGATCGGGCGGTGGCGAGATCGTCGACCAGGGCATGCACCTGCTCGACCTGTCCCACTGGCTGCTGGGGGAGCTGCCGGTGCACAGTTCCCTGCTGCGGACCCAGTTCTGGGACGCGCCGGTCGACGACAACGCCGTCCTCGTGCTCGGCGCGCACGGAGGAGTCGCAAGTACCGAGCCCTTCGCCCTCTTGCACGTCAGCTGGACGGAGTGGAAGAACACCTTCTCGCTCGAGATCGCCTGTCGCGATGCCAAGCTCGCCGTCGACGGGCTGGCCCGCTCCTACGGCCCCCAGCAGCTGCGGATATACAAGATGCGCCCGGAGCTCGGACCGCCCGACGTGGAAGAGGTGCGCTACCCGGATCGTGACAGCTCCTGGGAAGGCGAATGGCGGCATTTCTCAGGTGCGGTCTCCACCCGCGACGGGCGACCGCTGCTCGGTGACCTTGCCTCGGCCCGCTACGCATGGACCTGCGTCGAGAGCGCCCAGAGGTGACCGCCACCACTGAGCAGCCCCCGATCGTCGGCAAACGGATCCTGGTCACAGGTGCGAGCCGGGGCATCGGAGCCGTCGTCGCCCGTGCCCTCGCCGGCAAAGGCGCCCGCCTCGTGCTCGCGGCGCGCGACAAGGGCCGCCTCGAAGATGTCGCCGCCCGACTGCAGGGCGGCCCGCACACCATCTTGCCCATCGACGTCACCGACGCCCGGAGCTGGGACCGGTCAGGCACGGCCATCGTCCCGGACGGGGTGCTCGACGGCGTCGTCACCGCCGCGGCGGCACTGGGTCCCATCGGCCCTGTCGGGACATGGGACATCGAGGCCTTCCGCCGGACGCTGGACGTCAATGTGTGCGGGACCCTGCTCGCCGTGCTCGCCGGGCTCGAAGGGCTCCGTGCGGCCCGGGGATCGATCGTCACCTTCTCAGGCGGGGGCGCGACGGCACCGATGCCGCGCTTTGACGCCTATGCGGCCTCGAAGGCCGCCGTCGTCCGCCTGACGGAGAACCTCGCGGCCGAGCTCGCCTCCGACGCCGTCCGCGCCAACAGCGTCGCTCCAGGATTCGTCGTCACCTCCATGCACGACGAGACGCTCGCCGCCGGCCCGCAGCTGGTCGGTGAGGCCTATTTCCAAAAGACCCGCAACGCCGTGACAGCAGGCGGCGGCGACTCGCCGGAGCTCGCCGCCGAGCTCGTGGGGTTTCTCGTGTCCGACGAGTCACGGGGCATCACCGGCAAGCTCATAAGCGCCCGTTGGGACCCCTGGCGCGAGGAAGCCTTCCAAGAGCGGCTCCGCACCGAGAACGACCTGGCGACCTTGCGCCGGATCGACGACCAGTTCTTCATCCCGGCCGTGGGGGTCGGATCATGAGCAACGAGGACGCAGCACGCGAGACGCTCAGTCTCGTGATACCCGCCTACAACGAAGAGGGCAACATCCAGCTCGTGTACGAGCGGGTCTCGCGAATCCTCGACTCGACGGGGCTCGACTGGGAGCTCATCTTCAGCGTCGATCCGTCGACTGACGGTACCGAACAGCTCATCCGGGACATCGCCGACACCGATGACCGGGTGAAGATGCTCCGCTTCGCCCGGCGCTTCGGCCAGCCGATGGCCACGCTCGCCGGCCTCGAGGCGTCGTCGGGCGACGCCGTCGTCGTCATCGACTGCGACCTGCAGGACCCCCCCGAGCTCATCCCCCAGCTGATCTCCAAGTGGCGGGAGGGCTTCGACGTCGTCTACGCCCAGCGTCGCCATCGCGAGGGTGAGACGCTCCCGAAGAGACTTGTGGCCGCGCTCGGCTACCGGCTGATCAGGCGCATCTCCGAGGTCGACATTCCCCCCAACACAGGTGACTTCCGGCTCATGTCGCGTCGCGTGGTCGACAATGTCGTCTCGCTGCAGGAGGGCCACGGATTTCTCCGCGGTCTCGTCGGCTTCGTCGGCTTCCCCCAGACAGCCGTCCCCTACGACCGCGACGCGCGGGTGAGCGGCAGCGGCAAGTACAACCGGTTCACAGGCTCTCTCCGCATCGGGCTCAATGGCATCGTGGGCTTTTCCCGATATCCGCTCCAGGTGATCTCTGTCATCGGGTTCGTATTCGCGTTCTTATCTCTCCTCCTCGCCTTGGCCTATTTCTCCGCGAAACTGGCCGGAGCGCGCTTCCCCATCGGGAACGCGACGATCGTGATCCTGGTGGCGTTCTTCAGTGGAATACAGCTGCTGTCCCTCGGCGTCATGGGCGAGTACATCGGGCGCATCTACGACGAGGTCAGACGCCGTCCGAAATACATCTTGGAGTCGCGCTACGGCTGGGAGAAGGAAGATTCCGCTGAGTGAGGCCGGGACCCAAGGCAGCCTCCTGCCCGTCTGCGTGCTCGCCGGTGGGCTCGGGACGCGCCTTGGCGAGATGACGCGGACAATCCCCAAGCCCCTCCTCGAGGTCGCCGGGGAGCCGTTCCTCTTTCACCAGCTGAGGTTGCTGGCTGACAACGGGGCAACTCGCGTCGTCCTCTGCGTGGGCTACCTGGGCGAGCTCATCGAAAGGGCCGTCGGCGCGAGCCGCTTCGGCCTTGGGATCTCCTACAGCTACGACCCTCCTGCGATGACAGGCACCCTGCCCGCCATCGAGCACGCCCTCCCGCTCCTCGACGAGCGCTTCCTGGTGCTCTACGGCGATACCTACCTGCCGATCGACTACCTGGACGTGCAGCACAAGTGGCTCGCGAGCGGACTCCCGGCGATGATGACCGTCCTCCACAACGAGAACAGATGGGGTCGCTCGAACGCCGCTTTCGACGGGACGCGGGTGCTTGCCTACGACAAGTTCGGCCCGTCCGCCGAGATGACCTGGATCGACTACGGGCTCGGCGGGCTCAGCGCAGCAGTTTTCGCAGGTGCGCCGTCGATCGAGCGTGACCTGTCGAGCCTCTACCGCGACCTGGCGTACCGGCGCGAGTTGGCCGGCTACGAGGCATCGGAGCGGTTTCACGAGATCGGCACGCCCGAGGCCCTCGCCGAGACCGCCGCCTATCTCGAGGCGCGGTATCGGTCGTGAGCTCGAATTGGGCGCCCGCACGGATCTCGGCGAGAGCGCGGTCAGCGTGGGCAGCCCGCCAGCTCCGCCTCTGCGTTCCCGGCCGCCCCGAGCAGGTGAACCGTGGGATCCGACCACTTCCAGATCGGCGCGACCGGGGAGACCGCCCTCTCGCGAGCGGCCGCGCCCAGATGACGCGCCGCCTGGCGAGCAGGGTGCCGGCGTGACCGCTCCGGGAGGACCGGGGCCGGCCGCGCCCTGGTCCGAGGATCTCGAGCAGCTCCACCAGGAGAGCAGCAGGACCCACTTCCTCGATGTCTGGACGCGCTCGGCCATGGTGAGCCGGCTTTCGCCCCGCGGCGAAGAGCCCCTCATCGTCGACGTCGGCTGTTCGACGGGCTACCTGCTCGAAGACCTGCTCGCAGAGTTCCCCCGGGCCCGGCTCTGCGGCTTGGACTTCATCCACTCCGGGCTTCGGACAGCACGCGCCAGCCTCCCGGGGGTCCTGCTGGTGCAGGCGGACGCGCAACGGATTCCTCTCGCCCCTCAGATCGCCGACGCAATCGTCAGCGCCAACCTGCTCGAGCACGTCCCTGACGATCTCGAGGCGCTGTGCCAGATGCACGAGGTGCTCAAGCCCGGGGCGTGGCTCGTGATCGTCGTCCCGGCCGGAAAGAGGCTCTATGACTACTACGACCGTTTCCTCCATCATCAGCGCCGGTACGGGAGGCACGAACTGGCCTCCAAGGCCCGGGCCGCCGGCTTCGACGTCGTGGACGACATCTATCTCGGATCGATTGTCTACCCGGCCTTTTGGGCGGTGAAGAAGAAGAACCGCCTTCTGCGAGACCATCTCGTCGGTGCGGCCCTTCACTCACAGGTCTCCGCCGACATCGCAGGTACGAAAGACTCGGCTCTCGGCCGCCTGTCCACCGGCTTGGAGCAATGGCTGATCGCCAAGTCGGTCAAGCTCAAATTCGGTGTGCGCGAGCTGGTGGTCCTGCGGCGACGGTCGGCGGACCCGAGCCCGCCCGATCCGGCGTGAGGTCCGTGGGCGGTCTGCGGCTACGACTCCGAAGCTCGGCGTAGGCCCGCACGTGCGCGAGTCATATGCGAATGAGCCAGGTGCAAAGCGGTCCGCCGTGTTCCTCGACCGCGACGGTGTCGTGAACGAGCTCGTCTTCGACCCGCGCTCGGGAAGGTCGGAATCACCACTTCGCCCGGAAGATGTCAGACTCCTGCCCGGCGTGAGCGAAGCAACGAGGCGGCTTCGTCAAGCCGGGTACGTCCTCGTCGGGGTGACCAATCAGCCGGCGGCCGCGAAAGGTGTCCTCACGGTGGCCGAGCTCGTCTCGGTGCACGCTCGGGTCGTGTCCCTCCTGGCCGACGATGGAGTGGTCTTCGACGACTGGCGCCTTTGCCTGCACCACCCGGACGGGACCGTCCCGGGCCTGACGCAGGTCTGCACCTGCAGGAAACCCGCGCCCGGGATGCTGCTCGCCGCCGCCGGGGAACTGGACCTGGATCTCGTGGGGTCGTGGATGGTCGGTGACACCGACCGAGACGTGGAGGCGGGCCGCGCCGCGCGATGCCGGACCGTCCTCATCGAACAGTCAGCCTCGGCGCACAAACGTTCCGGCTCCGCTTCTCCTGATCGTCATGCCACGAACCTCGCTCAGGCTGCCGCCATCATCACCGGCGACGAGGAAGCCGGTTGACGCCGGGCCTGTGAGCCTCGGCTACGAGCAGCCGCTCGTGGCGCCGCAGCTCGGGCAGGCATAGCACGACCCGGCACGCTGCATGACGTTGCCGCAGGCGTAGCAGAAGGGAGCGTCCCTGGTCTCCATCTGTCCCGAGGGACGCATTGCCTCCGCGTCGCCTCGATGGCGGGCCGAGGTGGCGTCGCCCCCGGCACCGAAGCGCTCCCGGTCCGTCTTGGCCGCCTGCCCGTCGTCCACGTCCTCGAGCCCGGGCAGCGTCGGTTGGGTCCGCTCCCCTGTCGAGAGCACCCCGAGCTCGAGGCGCTCGTCAAAGCTCAGGTAGTCGAGCGCAAGGCGCCGGAAGATGTAGTCGACGAGGCTCGAGGCCAGGCGCAGCTCAGGATCGTCAGTGATCCCTGCGGGCTCGAAACGGATATTCGTGTACTTGCGCACGAACGTCGACAGCGGGACCCCGTGCTGAAGTCCGAGGCTGACGGCGATCGAGAAGGCGTCCATGACCCCGGACAGGGTCGAGCCCTGCTTGGAGACCTTCATGAAGACCTCGCCGGGCCGGCCGTCCTCGTACTCGCCGACGGTCACGTAGCCCTCGCAGTCGGCGACGCGGAAGGCGAACGTGTTGGAGCGGCGCTTGCGGGGCAGCCGGGTGCGAGTCGTCGTCGCGGGCGCCACGACGTGCCTTTCCTGAAGGGCGCCCTCGAGCTCGGAGATGCGCTCGAGCAGCGCCGCCTCCCGGGCGTGCGAGTCGGACTTCGTGTCGCCTTCGATCATGCTTGCCTCGTCTCCGGCCGATGCCTGCTTGGTG
Organism: uncultured Acidimicrobiaceae bacterium; assembly: GCA_963804265.1. Taxonomy (GTDB): domain Bacteria; phylum Actinomycetota; class Acidimicrobiia; order Acidimicrobiales; family Bog-793; genus Fen-455. The sequence goes on along the minus strand of CAWDPZ010000044.1, from coordinate 7,738 downwards.
GTGGCGAGCGGCTGGGCGACCTTGCAGTTGTCGCGGTAGATGGCGACCGCTTTCAGGCCCATCCTCCAGGCGTCGATGTGCAGCTCCTCGATGTCTTCGACCGTTACGTCCTCGGGGAGGTTCACCGTCTTCGAGATGGCACCCGAGATGAAGGGCTGGGCCGCCGCCATCATCTTCACGTGACCGAGGTAGTGGATCGTGTTGTCGCCCATCGAACAGGCGAAGACCGGAAGATCGCCCGGCCGCAGAGTCGGGGCGCCGACGATGGTCTTGTGCTCGTCGATGTAGGCGACGATCTCCTCCACCTCCGTCGGCGCTGTAGCCGAGCCGCTTAAGGGCGCGGGGAACGGTCTGGTTGACGATCGACATCGTCCCGCCGCCGACGAGCTTCTTGGTCTTCACCAGGCCGAGGTCGGGCTCGATCCCCGTCGTGTCGCAGTCCATGAGGAACGAGATCGTCCCCGTCGGTGCCAGCACTGTCGCCTGTGAGTTGCGCACGCCATGTGACTCGGCCAGCTCGACGGCGGTGTCCCAGGCCTCCTGCGCCGCGCCGAGAAGCTCGGTCGGCACCTTCTCCTCGTCGATCTTGGCCACTTCGCGCCGGTGCATCCTCAGCACGTCGAGCATCGGGCGCGAGTTCTCGTGGAATCCCGCGAACGGCCCCATCCTCGCTGCGGTCTGAGCCGAGGTGACATAGGCCGCACCTGTCATGAGAGCGGTGATCGACGCTGCTATGGCGCGCCCCTCGTCCGAGTCGTAGGGGACGCCGAGGGCCATCAGCATGGCCCCGAGGTTGGCGTAGCCGAGGCCGAGCTGGCGGAACTTGCGCGTGGTGTCACCGATCTTGTCAGTCGGGTAGTCGGCATTGCCGATGAGGATCTCCTGCGCGGTGAACACGACCGCCACCGCGGCCTCGAACCCTTCGACGTCGAAGGTGTCGTCGTCGTTGAGGAACCTCATGAGGTTGAGGCTCGCGAGGTTGCAACTGCTGTTGTCGAGGTGGACGTATTCAGAGCACGGGTTGCTCGCAGAGATCCGCCCGGTGTTGGGCGCGGTGTGCCACTTGTTGATGGTCGTGTCGAACTGCAGCCCTGGATCGGCGCACTCCCAGGCGGCTTCCGCGATCTGGCGGAACAGGTCCCGCGCCTTGACGGTTTCGACGACCTGGTCGGACGTGCGTCCCACGAGGTCCCAGTCGCCGCCTTCGAGGACGGCCTGCATGAACTCGTCCGTCACCCGGACCGAGTTGTTGGCGTTCTGGTACTGGACCGACTGGCTGTCTCTCCCGTCGAGGTCCATGTCGAAGCCGGCTTGCGCCAGCACGCGCGCCTTGCGCTCCTCGCGTGCCTTGCACCAGACGAACTCTTTGATGTCCGGGTGATCGGCGTCCAGGATCACCATCTTCGCCGCCCGACGTGTCTTGCCTCCGGACTTGATGGTCCCGGCGGAGGCGTCCGCCCCGCGCATGAAGCTCACCGGGCCCGACGCCGTGCCGCCGCCGTTGAGAAGCTCCCGAGAAGAGCGGATGTTGGAGAGGTTGACCCCGGCCCCGGAGCCGCCCTTGAAGATCGTTCCCTCCTCGACGTACCAGTTGAGGATCGAGGCCATCGAGTCCTCGACGCCGAGGATGAAGCAGTTGTGCACACGCAGCCCGGAGCTCAGGTACTCGCCGCTCTCGGTCTGGATGTCGAACACGTCCATCTCGCCGACGTCCTCGATGGAGCCGATCTCCAGTGCCTGCGAGCTCCCGGACTCGGTGTCATACCAGCTCAGCTCGTCTCCCACCTTGAGCTCCGCCGCGGGTACAAACCGGCCGGAGTCCGGTCCACCGGCCCGCCAGACCAGGTGATCACCGGTGACCTCGAGCTTGTGACCCGACTTGGTCGTCACGCGCAGCACATGCTTGCGGCCGTTCGCCTTGACCGCCTCGATCCGGGTCAGCCCGTTGGCGTCGAACACCTTCTCCCCGACCGCTCCCTCCTCGACGAGGCGCCCGATCGGGACGAGGCCCTCAGGCGTGGACACGAGCGCGTCGTACGGCTGGCAGGCGGCCGCCTGCTGCGGCACCCCCGCCACGCCGATGTTGAACCAGACCGGAGAGTTGAAGGCGGCCTTCTGCATCACGATGAGGTGCTTGAGCTCGTCGCTGAAGGTGGCTGCCTCGGCCGCGTCGACGAAGTAGCCGTCCTTGGCTCCCCAGGCGGTGATCGTGTCCACGACCCGGTCCACGACCTGTCGCAGGGAGGACTCGCGTCCCGGCACGCCGACGGTGCCGCGGAAGTACTTCTGGGCGAGGATGTTCGTCGCGTTGAGGCTCCAGGTCGACGGGACCTCGACGCCCAACTGCTCGAAGGCGACCGCACCTGTGCGGTAGTCGGAGATCCGCGAATCCCGGTGCTCCCAGACGACCTCGTCATAGGGATGACGACCCTCCGTGGTGAAGTGCCGCTTGATGCCGATTCCGAGGCGCTCTCCTGCAACGGCCATTGAACTGGTTCCCTTCTTGGCGGAGCTCAGCCGCCAGATGCGATCCGTCACCACGCAGGCGCGGAAACCCTCTACCACAATATGTTGTGGTGCCGTCTAATCCGGCCACCAGATAGGAGGTAATTACAGCACCGTAGTTACCTCTATGTCAATGGAGGGAGGCGCTCGTCTTCCCTGTTCAGGGGCCGCTCGCGAAGATTCTCGCTTGCTTGCTTTTGCAATCACCAGGGCCCGCGAAGCGGCCGGAGGCGCGACTACCGTGCCCGACATGGCTGTCGTGGTGGCGATCGATGCCGGCACCTCAGGAGTGCGGGCACTGGCTGTCGACGAGCATTGCCGCGTCGTCGACACCTCTTACCGGGAGTTGCCACAGCACTTTCCTGCGCCCGGCCTGGTCGAGCACGACGCCGCCCAGATCTGGGCCCTCGTCGAAGCAACCCTCAGCGAGCTGTACGACAAGCTCGAGGTACGCGGGCACGCCACGGCCGCGATCGGCATCGCCAACCAGCGCGAGACGGCGGTCGCCTGGGACCGCTCGACGGGCCGGCCCTGTCACAGGGCGATCGTCTGGCAGGACCGGCGGACCGCGTCGCGCTGCAGGGAGCTCACCGAGGCCGGCCATCTCCCGCTCGTCCGCGAGCTCACCGGGCTCGTTCTCGACCCCTACTTCTCCGGCACGAAATGGTCCTGGATGCTGGAGACCGGCGGCGTCGAGGTCAGTGGCTCCCTCGCCCTCGGCACGGTCGACGACTGGATCTGCTGGAACCTGACCGGAGGAGCCGGGCAGGGCAAGCACGTCACCGACCCTTCCAACGCCAGCCGGACGCTCTGCTACGACATCGGGCGGCGGTCCTGGTCGGCCGAGCTGTGCGAGATCCTGCGCGTGCCCCTCGGGGCGCTCGGCGAGGTCCGCCCATCCGCCTGCAGGTACGGGACCGTGGCAGCCGAGGTGGCCGGCGGCAGGTTCAGGGGCGTGCCGGTGAGCGCCATCGCCGGCGACCAGCAGGCGGCGCTCTTCGGGCACGGCTGCTACGAGCCCGGGGACACCAAGGTCACCTACGGCACGGGCAGCTTCGTGCTCATGAACCTCGGAACCGATCGACCCCAGCCGACCGAGGGCCTCTTGACCACGGTCGCCTGGGATCTCGGGGAGGTCGCGCCGCGCCACGGACGGCTTCAGCTACGCGCTCGAGGGCTCGATCTTCTCCGCGGGCGCCACGATCCAGTGGCTGCGCGACGGCCTCGGGCTCATCGACGCTGCGGCACAAGCCGGGCCGCTCGCCTCCGAGATCCCCGACAACGCCGGCCTGTACCTCGTGCCGGCCTTCACGGGATTGGGCAGTCCCTGGTGGGACGCAGAGGCGCGCGGCACTGTCGTCGGCATCTCGAAAGGAACAGGCCGGGCGCACTTCGCGGGGCCGCGGTCGAGGCGATCGCCTTCCAGTGCCGCGACGTCCTCGACGCCATGGTCCGCGCGGCGGACCAGCCCTTGATCCAGCTTCGTGCCGACGGCGGGGCCGCCGCCATGGACCTGCTGTTGCAGAGCCAGGCGGATCAATGCGGCGTGCCGGTCGCCCGCCCTCGTACGACCGAGGTCACAGCGCTGGGCGCCGCCATGCTCGCCGGTCTCGCGGAAGGCATCTGGAGCACTCTCGACGAGCTCCGCGCCCTCACGGCCGCTGCCGAGGTCTTCGAACCTTCCCCGAGGCGCAACCGGGCGGACGCTGAGCACGCCGCCTGGCGGGCGGCGCTCGAGCGCTCGAGACACTGGCAGCGGTCCGCCGACGACCCTCCTGTCCGCTAGATCCGGTCGCTACGGCCGGGGCTGCCCGGTCAGCTGCACTTCCGTCGGCCCCCCGAGGTCCGCCGCCGGGGCTGCTGTCCCTAAATGTCGCCCCCCCGGTGCCGATAGTCAACACAGAGAAGTTGCACCTGAGGACCATGCGGGAGCGAGGGAACGTTGGCCACAGGCGGGCTCGGACAGGCGCGCGAGGCATCGGGTGGGTGGATCCCGCCCCTCACAGCCATGTCCATGGCTCTGCTCATGGTCCTCGGGCTGCTCGGGCCGTTGCGCCCGGCGGCCGTCGACAGCCCGAAGGAGCCGACCGTTGCGCTCCTCCTCGTGCGGCCCGCCCACGTCACCGACAGACGGAGCGTCGGCACGCCCGTCGTGGTGGAAAGGTGGGCTCTGCGATCCGACGAACTACCCCGGCTCGCACCCTCTCGGCGCCTCGTGGCACGGTCTCGTGGCCTGCGGCCCCGGTCCGACCCAAGGCGGAAGCGACCACGCGGTCGCCTTCTTCCCCGGCGCCTGGGGCGAGTTCGAATGGGAATGCGTGGAGCTGTCCATGCGCTGGATGTACCTGGCCTGGGGGGTCAACCCCTACCCCGCCAACGGATGGAACGTCGTCGGCGACTACAACTTCGGCGACTACAAGGCCAAGTTCAACCCGAACGGGCCTCAAGCTGGTCGTCATCAAGAACGGCACCCTAGGAGCCGTCCCCCAGCCGGGCGACGTGATATCGGTCGCCCGCACCCAGACCGACGTCTTCGGCCACACCGGAGTCGTGACCGCCAATGCCGTCGATGCCCTCGGCAACGGGACGATCACGATCATCCAGCAGAATGGCGGCACAGGCAACAACGGCTGGGCGACCTACCCAGTAAGCAGCTGGGTCGTCGGCGACGGTGTGAGCGGCTGGCTCCACAATCCCGCTTGGAGCTTCCAGCGACCGGTCGTCGGATTCTCCGGCGCGGCGGGCTTTGAGGCCCGGGTCGCCGCTCCGGGCAACGCCTACCAATTGCCCACGACGGGAGCGGGACCCATCGTGGTCGCAGGCGACACCGGGCCAACCGGCACGAATGGCGACGCCATCTACGGCTATGTCGCCCAGAACGGCAATTTCATGGTGCGGCGGGGCTCGTCGGGCAGCTGGGCGCTGGCCGCCCAGAACGCCGCGTTGATCGCGATCGCCCGACCGCTTCGCGAATACCCGTGCTGGCCTACCTGGACACGGCCGGCAACTTCTATGCCGAAGAGGGCTCGCTGACGGGCAGGTTCACCCTGGAGGCGAGCGGGGCGTCCTCTATCGCCCTCGCGGCCGGAGGCGGCGCAGCTCCCCCGCTGATCGGGTTCGTCCAGGCCAGGAGCGGAGCCTTCCTCGAGAAGGCAGGCGTAGCCGGCGGCTCGTGGACCGTCGCTCAGCCAACTGGAGTCCGCTCCATCGCCCTCGCAGAGGGGACCTCTGCATCGACCGGACTGCTGGGCTATGTCTCCACCAACGGGACCTTCTTCGGCGAGGCAAGCCTCACCGGGAGCTGCTTGGACCAGGGAGGCAGGCTCAGTGAGCGCCATCTCGATGGCGGTGATCGGGCCCTCCGCCGAGCCCCTCGTCGGATACCTGTCGGGCAACACCTTCTACGCCGCGGAAACTCTCACGCCCGCGAGCTGGGTACGCGAGGCGAGCGGCGTAGCTCAGATCGCGGTCGCCGTGGGATCGGCGCCGGGAGCGCTGGCTGTGCTCGGCTATGTGACTGGCACCGGCGACCTCGACCTCATGCAAGGACTGCTCTCGGGGACCTTCTCGGTGCAGGCTCACGGGGTGCAGTCCTTCGCGATTTCGAGCCGGACCGACTCCTGAGCGCCCCAGGAAACTGCCCACACGCTGGGCTTGGTTAGAAACCTTCCCTTTGGGCACTCTCCGACGTAAGATAGCCACAACGAAATCGTAATGATTTCGCATAGAGGAGAAGACAGTGAGACAGAAACTTCTGATCGCTCTTGTGAGCGTCGTAGCGCTTCTTACCGGATCCGCACTCGGGGCTTCTGCCTCGCTTGCCGCCACAGCCACGGCGCCACTCGCGCCGGCGGGGCTTGTTGCAACCCCTGGAAATGCGACGATCGCCCTCAGCTGGACCGCGCCCGTGGACGGCGGGTCGCCGATCACCGGCTACAACCTCTACCAGGGCACGAGCTCGGGAGGAGAGAACTACTCGACGCCGGTCAACGGCAAGACGCTGATCACCGCCACGACCGCGACCGTGACCGGGCTCGCGAACGCCAAGACCTACTACTACACGGTGAAGGCAGTCAACGCCGTCGGGCCTTCCCCCGCCTCCGAATGAGGCTTGGGCCGTCCCCGCCGCCACCGTGCCGGGACCTCCGAAGAACGTGGCCGTGGCCGCCGGATACGAGTCGGCAACGGTCACCTGGGCGGCGCCTACAAGCCAGGGCGGGTCCAACATCACCCGTTACACGGTGACGACCTCGGACTTGACCCTCGCGAGCCGCGGCGGGCAGAGCTGCACCTGGACCGTCGGAGCGCTCTCCTGCACGATGATCGGTCTCACCGACGGTGACACCTACTCGTTCACCGTCACCGCGACGAACTCGCTCGGCACCGGCATCGCCTCCGGCCCCTCGAATTCGATCGTCCCGGCCGCGACCGTGGCCGCTGCCCCGACGGGGCTCGTCGCCACCCCGGGCAACGGCACGACCGTCCTTTCCTGGACCGCTCCCGCCAGCAACGGTGGGTCGGGCGTCACGGGCTACAACGTCTACGAGGGAACGAGTGCGGGCCACGAGAACGACCCGCGCCGATCAACGGCTCGACCCTCGTCAGCGGCACGACCACGACCGTGACCGCTCTCACCAATACGACCACCTACTACTTCACCGTCAAGGCTGTGAACGGCGTCGGATCTTCCGGCGCTTCCAACGAGGCCTGGGCGATTCCGAACGCCACCCTCACCGTGCCCGGGATGCCGACGAGCGTCGCGGCTACTGGCGGCCTACGCCTCGGCGAAGCGTCACCTGGAACGCTCCCAGCGTGGGCAGCTCGAGATTATCCGCTACACGGTCACGGCGGCCGACACGACAGCTTCCACCCGAGGCGGAGAGACCTGCGCTCTGGACGACGGGGCCTTTGACCTGCACGCTGATCTGGTCTCACGGACGCTGACGTGTACACCTTCACGGTCGTCGCTGACCAGCCCCAGTCGGCAACGGCCTCGCCTCGAACGCCTCGAACGCCGTGACCCCCAATCCGACGGTCCCTCCGCCGCGACGACCCTGACGGTCGTCCCGAGCGACAAGTTGGCCGTGCGCACCTGGGCCGCACCTCCGGGCAATGGAGCCCCGATCACGGGCTACAACGCCTACGAGGGCACGACGGGGTAGCGAGACTACTCGGCCCCCGTCAACGGCGCCGTCCTCATCAGCGGTCCGACAGTGACCGTGACCGGACTCAC
>CAWDPZ010000043.1:0-6597 GCA_963804265.1 uncultured Acidimicrobiaceae bacterium | reverse complement strand
CGCCGCACCCGGGCGGCGAGCTTCTCGAGCACGACGCCCAGATCGGGCGCCGGGTCGGCTCCGGTGATCCGCCAGTCATTCGGGCCAGTCGGCACGACTTCGGAGCCGTCCGGTGCCGCCGTGGGCTGCGGCCCGCCGTTTTCGGGTGGGGTCTCGTCGTGACGCAGCCAGGTCGACTCGTAGCGCATGCCACCCCGGGGGCAGAAGTCCCAGCAGAGCGAGCACCCGGTGCACATCTTCACGAGCTCGGGGAGGTCTTCGTTGCTGATGCCGATCGAGTCCGTGGGACAGGCGGCGATGCAGGCTCCGCACTGCACGCAACGGTGGGCGTCGATGACCGAGGCGGCGAGCTCCCAGAACCAGACCTTTCCAGGAGCCTCGGAGATCCCGTTCATCTCGGTCCGCAAGCGGAATGCAGACGGGAGCTTCGCCTTGCCCGTGCGGGCCCGGATCGTCCCCGGTCCCGCCGGTGCTTCCGGTCCTGCCGGTGAGCCCGATAGTGGCAGTGAGATCGTCACTGACGTTCCTCCCCCGGGTCGTGCCCGTTCGTGCCGCGGCCGGCGTGGTGTTCTGTGGCGCCGCGAAGCGTCGAGCGCAGCGCCGCTGCGGGCGAGCGCCTCGCCCACTCGTGGAACCGTTCGTCAGTACTGCGCTCGGCGAGGAAGCGCTCCACGACCCGGCCGAGCGAGTCGACGACCTGGCCGACAGGCATCGCCCCCTCCACCCAGTCGCCGAAGGCCGCGTCCGCTCCGAGGCTGCCGCCGAGCCCGATGTCGACAGCCTCGACGATCTCGTCGCCGACATGGGCCGTCTCCCCGCGAAAGCCGATGTCAGCCACCTGGGGCTGGGCGCACGAGGCGGGACAGCCGGAGAAGTGCATTCTCACGATCGAGTCGGCGCCTGCCCGCGTGCCCTCGAGAGCGGCGATGCGGGTCGCGTACCGCCTGTCCATCTCCCTCGCCCATTGCACGGCCCGGACCTTCGTCTCAACCACCGCGAAACGGCAGAACTCGCTCCCTGTGCAGGCGACGACTCCGCGCTCGAACGGAGCCGGAAAGGGGGAGTGGCGCCGGACAAAGTCCTCCTGCAGCAGCTCTTCGACCCTCTCGTCGGGAATCCCGGTCAGGACCAGGTTCTGGTCGGTCGCAAGGCGGATCTCTCCGTCGCCGTAGACATCGGCGAGACGGGCCGCCTCCACGAGGTCGGTGCCGGCGAGACGCCCGACGGTGACGGAGCATCCGAGATAGGACAGTCCCGGCTGCTTTTGCGGATGCACCCCTACGTGGTCACCCCGGTAGCGCACCGTGAGCTGTTCGCCGGCGGGCCGGAGCGCGAAGGCGGCCCGGCGCGCGAGCTCGGGCGCGGAAGCCCTCCGGGCCGAGCTCCTGCACGAGATAGCGCATCCGCGCCGTCCCCCGGTTCTCGCGGTTGCCCAGCTCGCCGAAGACCTGCGCGATCGCCCACGCGCGAGCTCGACGACCTCGTCGGGGGTGACGAAGACGTCGATGTCGCTCGCCATGCGGGGACCGTCGGACAGGCCCCCGCCGACGAGCAGATTGAGGCCCACCGTGCCGTCCTCGAGCTTCGCGGGCCACAGGCCGACGTCGTTTATCTCCGCCTGGGCACAGTCCTCGCGACAGCCCGTGACGCTGAGCTTGAACTTGCGTGGCAGGTTGCGCGTACTCGCGGTTGCCGGTGAAGAAATCCGAGATCTGACGGGCGAGCGGCGACGCGTCGAAGACCTCGTCAGCATCCACGCCCGCGACCGGGCAGCCGAGCACGTTGCGAGCCGAGTCCCCGCACGCCTGCACGGTCGTTATCCCGACCTCTTCGAGCAGAGCCCAGATCCGCGGGACGTCGCCGATACGGACCCAATGAAGCTGTACGTCCTGGCGTGTGGTGAGGTCGCAGTACCGGTCGCCCCAGACAGGGTTGTCAGGCCCGTGGGCGAAGGCGTCCACCACCTCGCCCAAACGGCGTGCCTGGGCCGCGCTCGATGCGACCTCCGGGCACCTTCACCCGCAGCATGAAGGCGTCGCCGCCTTGGCGCTGGGGGTAGAGGCCCACCCATTTCAGGCGCTCCATCTCGCCCGGCACGCCCGCGATCGCCTGGGGCCCTTCCACGGCGTAACGGTCCCGGACCGCCGCGGCCACCTCGAAGGGGTGGCGTTCCAGCTTCCACCGCTCGACCTGGTTCAGCTCCCCGCCTTTGCGGGTCGGACGAATGAACTCCACTGCACCCCCCCAGGTCGTACGGGTACTATACCTGACAATGTTGATCATATTTTCAGAGATTCGTTCCGGGCGCCACCTCGATCGCAGATCGGCCCCGTGAGGGAGCCGGCTCCCCTCTTCCTCGTGGCGCTCCGGTTGGAGGGCCTGGCCTGTCTCGTCGTGGGGGCCGGTCGTGTCGCGACGCGCAAGGCGGCTTCGCTTCTCGAGAGCGGAGCCCTCGTGACGGTGATCGCACCGGAGGTCTGTGCCGAGGTCGAGCAGCTCGGGGTCAGGTTGGTCCGCCGCCCCTACGAGGCAGGCGACGCCGCGCACTACAGGCTCGTCGTGACCGCGACCGGGGTGCCGGAGGTCGATCGGGCCGTGTTCGAGGACGCCGAGAGCGCGGGCGTGCTGGTGAACGCGGCCGACAACCCCGAGGCGTGCCGCTTCTTGCTGCCCTCGGTGCTCCGCCGCGGACCGGTCAGCATCGCCGTCTCGACCGCAGGCACGAGTCCCTACCTCGCCACCTGGCTCCGGGAGCGCGTCGGTGAGCTCGTCGGCCCCGAGTTCGCGGCCGTGGCGGCGTTGCTGGCCGGCGCGAGGCGGGCGCTCAAGGATGCGGGCTGCTCGACAGAGGGCGCCGACTGGAGCGCGCTCTTGAACGACGAGTGGATCTCGGTCGTGGCATCCGGCCGCCGCGGAGGAGGCGGAGGCCCTCCTTGAGGCCTGGCTCGACGACGAGCTGCGGCGCTTGTCGAAGCGACAACTCATCTAGGGTTGCCTTCGTCTCGGGGTTCGCTCAGGGTTTCCCCTGATTGTGGTCGAGCCTGAATCGGCGCACGCTTGAAGCGTCGGACAACGACCGGGGGGACACGGACGGCCGAGTGGGCGCGTCGTGTCCCGAACACCTTCCCGAGGACCCAAGGAGAGAGATTGTCTTTGACGAAGCTGCGAGAGCTCCAGGTCCCGGCCCGCGCCGGGGGCGGCGCCCGATGAGCACCACGGCCCTTCTCGACCCCTCGGACAAGCAGGCGGCCCCGACCCAGTGGGCCGTGGAGACGCACGGTCTGACGAAGCGATTCGGGCAGAACGTCGCAGTGAACGACGTCGAGCTCCTCGTGCCGAGGGGATGTGCTTTCGGCTACCTCGGACCTAACGGCGCCGGCAAGACGACGCTGATCCGGGTACTGCTCGGTCTGACGCACGCCGACGCGGGCACGATGTCCCTGCTCGGATACCCGGTCCCGAAGCGGCGCGATGCGGCGCTGGCGCGAGTCGGAGCCATCGTCGACGAGCCCCGGTTCCACGGGCATCTGACCGGCCGGCGAGAACCTCCGCATTCTCGCCGCGGCGCGCGAGCACGCGGCGCGGGACCGAATCGGGCCCTCGCTCGAACGGGTCGGCCTCTCTCATCGCGCCGACGACAAGGTGTCGAAGTACTCCATGGGCATGCGCCAGCGTCTCGGCGTGGCCGCCTGCCTGCTCGGGGATCCTCAGCTGCTCATCTTGGACGAGCCGATGAACGGGCTCGACCCCGCCGGCATGTACGAGATCCGCGACATGATCCTCTCCCTCGTCGCCGAGGGACGGACGGTGGTGCTGTCGTCGCACCTCCTCGACGAGGTCGAGCGGACCTGCGACGCCGTCGCCATTGTCGACCGGGGCCAGATCATCCGCCAGGGACCTATCTCCGAGCTGCTCGCGGGAGCGTCGCTCGGGCTGCAGGTGGAGTGCTCCGAGCCTGATCGAGCCCGTGGTCTCCTCGAGCGCACGAACCTCGGCGCCCACATCGAGACCGGGGACCAGGGGCTCGGGATCACACTGCCGGCGGGCACCGAGCGCGACGTCATCGCCGAGATCAACCGTGTTCTCGTGGAAGGCGGGATCGCCGTCTACAGGCTCCAGCAGGTGCAGGCGTCGCTCGAGTCGTGGTTCTTGCAGGTCACGAGCCGACTGGGGGCATCCGAGTGACATCGATTCCGAACCTGGCAGCACCGGCGCCGGCTCCATCTCCCCCGGCGCCCTCCACCCAGCATGACCATCGCGGGTCGTGGATGCCTACCGGCGGCATGATCGCCACGAGGTTCATGGAGCTGCGCAAGCGCCGCGGTCTCATGATCGCCCTCATCCTCGTGAACATCGGCATCCCCACGATCTTCCTCACTGTCCGCCTCATCGCTCATGCCGTGGCGCCCAGGTCCTACGCACCGGCAGGCGGCTACGACATCTTCACCAACCTGGTCGCCGGCGTGATGTACGTCTTCGGGTTCATCGTCGCCGCCACGCTCGGCTGCACTGCCGGATCGGTGGACCTGACCGAGGGGATGTTCCGGCATCTCGTCGTCACGGGCCGCTCCCGTCTGGCGCTGTACCTGGCGAGGATCCCCGCCGGGCTCGCCATCGTCGTGCCCTTGGTGGCGATCGGTTTCACGATCGTGTGCACGGTGTGCGTCGCCGCGGCTCCGACCAAGCTCTACTACGAGGGGGCGGCGGTGCCGGCCGGCTTGTCGCGCACGGCATTCCTGGCGTGGGCGGGGGAGCACCCCGTCTACGTCCTCTGCGATCTTCCCGGACCGGTCCCGGGGAACCTCGCCTGTCCAAACGGCAGCTCCAACGGCGGACCGGTCATCCGTGGCGGCGGCCCGTCCTCGGGTGGCTCCGGTCAGCCCTCCGCGGCGGTGATCAAGGCGGCCGCCATCGAGAACGCCGCCCGCGACTACCCGGGCTACGCGGCGACCTTTTTGGCCCCGTCGGTCCCGCTCATGATCGACAGCGGCCTGTGGATCGAGTTGGAGGCGCTCATCGGCTTCGTCGTCGGCCTCGGTCTGGCCTCGCTCATGGGTCAACGGACTGTTCCGGTCGTCCTGATGATCGTCCTCGAGCTGATCTTGACGCCGATCCTCTCGACGTCGGTCATCCCGCACGTGATCAACCTCCAGCGGGGGGTGGTGGGCCTCGCCATGGCCCATCTCGAACCGGGAGGGCTGCCGCTCGCGTTCGGGGGCAACAGCCGGGGCACGGGGGTGTCGCAGCTCGTGCCGGAGTCGACCGCCATTGCCGTCTGCGTCGTCCTCGCCTGGCTGGTCGGATGGACGGCGCTCGGGGCGTGGCGGATGATGACCAGGGACGCCTGAGAAGCGGCGGGCGTTCAGGCGGGGTTGCAAGCCAGGCGGCCCGAAGCCTGCACGGACGACCTTTTGCAGCAGTGCCGCAGGGTGATTCCGCCACCCGCGGCACCGCTGTCACAATTCGGGCCCGCGCGGTGCTTCGAAGACAGTGGAAGCCAAAGCCTTGATCCAGCACGAACCCGCGAAGTCACCGGCGTCATCATCTGGGTTCGAGAGCTTCTTCCGCGCCCACTATCCCGGCGTGGTCCGCATCGCCCACGGCGTCGTAGGCGACAGTCACGCTGCCCAGGACGTCGCTCAGGACGTCTTCATCGCCGCGCAGAAGCGATTCCCCGACCCCGGTGGAGATGGTCACGCCGCGGCGTCGGTCAAAGTGGCGGCGGTCCACGCCGGCCTCAACGCCGTGCGCGGGTCGCGCCGGCGTGAGAGCCGTCAGCTGCGGGCGGGCGCAACGGTCGACCCGGCAGGGCCGGAGGAGCTCGTCCTTGCGCGGCTCGCGCGACGAGGTGCGGGACGCCCTCGGCCGCCTCCCGCTGCGGGCGTCGACGGTTCTCGTGCTCCGCCACAGCGGGCTCGCTACGCGGAGGTCTCCGAAGCCATGGGCGTACGGATCGGCCAGGTCGGAACGATGCTGCGTCGCGCAGAGGCGGCACTTCGTAAGGAGATGGAACGTGCGACACGTCCCTGACGGCACCCTCAGGCGGTTGGTCGACGAGCCCTTGGCCGTCGCCGACGGCGCCGCTGAGCACGTCTCGCGCTGCGGCCGCTGCCGCCGACGCGGTGAGCTGGTGGTCCGGGACGCTGCGGCCGTCGCCGCCCTCGTCTCGCGACCGCAGCCCGTGCCTGACGTCGACCTCGCCTGGAGCCGCCTGCAAAGCCAGCCCGCCGCCTCCTCGGCCCGCACGCATGCCCTGCGGCGCTTTCACGCCCGCAGAAGCTGGCGCCTCGTGGGTGTTCCTGTGCCCTCGACGGCCGTGCTCGCCGCGTCCGCGGTCCTTGTCGCGGGAGTGACCGTCGCCACGGTGCTCACGACGGTCCCCGGCCCCGCCCGTGTCACGCCCGTGCAGGCGGTTCCAACCGACTTCCAGGCGATAGCCGACGCGGCCGGGCTCGAGGGGTCGGGGGTCATCGGCGGCTTTCCGACTCCCTCCGGGTCGCTCGCGTTGCCTTTCGGCGACCTCCGCTGGACCTCGTCCGGGCGCGCCCGCAGCGTCGCCTCCATCGCCGCGGCGAACGCCGCCACCGGCCTCGCGCT
>CAWDPZ010000042.1:0-42916 GCA_963804265.1 uncultured Acidimicrobiaceae bacterium | reverse complement strand
TCCGAGGTTCAAGACGGTGTCCATCATGCCCGGCATGGAGAACTTCGCCCCGGAACGGACCGAGACGAGCAGGGGGTCATCAGCGTCGCCGAGGCGCCGCCCCATGCGGTCTTCCAGCTTCGACAGGTGCTCGGCGATCTCGGCGTCGAGGGACTCGGGCCACCCGGCGCCCATGTACGGCGCGGCAGGCGTCGGTCGAGATCGTGAACCCGTGCGGAACCGGCAAGCCGAGCACGGAGGTCATCTCGGCCAGGTTTGCGCCCTTTCCGCCGAGAAGATCCTTCAGCTCCATAGGCGCACGCGGGTGCTCATGGTCGAAGTCGAATACGTAGCCCATGAAGGCCTCCTGGAATTGTCGGTAGAAGTCAGCCTAAACGCGACAGGGGTGCTGCCTCAAAACGGCGCATCGCGCCGTAGCCGTGACGGGCCTCGAGGGCGACCGCCCGTGGCCTCTCAGGCGTCGAGGCGAGCGAGCAGGTAGCCGACCAGTTCTTCGATCGGGATCCTCGCCTGTTCGGTCGTGTCGCGCTCGCGCACTGTCACCTGTTGGTCCTCGAGGCTGTCGAAGTCGACCGTCACGCAATAGGGCGTGCCGATCTCGTCCTGCCGCCGGTAGCGGCGGCCGATCGACTGGGTCTCGTCGTACTCGCACATGAGACGGCGCTGCAGCCGGTGGAGGACGTCCCGGGCGAGGGGAGTGAGGGTCTCCTTCTTGGAGAGGGGCAGCACCGCCACCTGATAGGGCGCGATCCGGGGGTGCAGGCGAAGCACGGCACGGCGCTCGCCGCCGATCTCGTCCTCGTCGTAAGCCGCCAGCAAGAACGCCATCATCGTCCGTGTCGCGCCCGCCGCCGGCTCGACGACGTGCGGCACGTAGCGCTCCCCGGTGGCCTGGTCGAAGTACTCGAGAGAGGTGCCGGACCGCTCCTGGTGGGCGCGCAGGTCGAAGTCGGTCCTGTTGGCGATCCCTTCGAGCTCGCCCCAGCCCCAGGGGAACTGGAACTCGACATCGGTCGTGCCCGAGGAGTAGTGCGACAGCTCCTCCTTGTCGTGCGGGCGCAGGCGCAGCTTCTCGGGGGCGATGCCGTAGCGGACGTACCAGGAGAGACGTTCCTCGCACCAGTACTGCTGCCAGCGCGGGCTGTCCGCGGGAGGGACGAAGAACTCGAGCTCCATCATCTCGAACTCCCGGGTGCGGAAGACGAAGTTGCCCGGGGTGATCTCGTTCCTGAATGCCCGGCCGAGCTGGGCGATCCCGAAAGGTGGCTTGCGGCGGGTGGTCGTGGCGACGTTGACGAAGTTGACGAACATGCCCTGGGCCGTCTCCGGCCGTAGGTAGGCGACCGCCGACTCGTCCTCGACCGGCCCGACGAAGGTCTTGAACATCAAGTTGAACGGCCGGGCGTCGGTCAGGTCCTTGGAGCCGCACTTCGGGCAGGTGTCCTCGATCTGGTCGGCCCGCCACCGCTCCTTGCAATTGCGGCAGTCGACGAGGGGATCGGTGAACGTGGCGAGGTGGCCCGAGGCCTCCCAGACCTTCGGATTGGTGAGGATGGCGGCGTCGATCGGCACGACGTCGTCGCGCTCTTGGATCATCGCCCTCCACCACGCCTCGCGGATGTTGCGCAGCATGAGGGCTCCGAGCGGCCCGTAGTCGTAGGTGGAACGTATGCCGCCGTAGATCTCGGCCGAGGGGAACACGAAGCCCCTTCGCTTGCAGAGATTGACGACGGCGTCGAACAACCCGACTTCGCCCGCGGGCGCTGGTTCAGGGGAGGTCGCCATGGCCGCAGGTTACTTGCAGGCGAACCCGGGCCGGTTCGGGTCTCGACCTGGCTGCTTCGGGTATCGACTGGCTCTTCGGGTGCGACCGGCTCTTCGGGTCACGACTCGCCTCCTCGGGTCGCGACTCGGCCTCCTCGGGTCCGACTGGCCGGTTCGGGCTCGATTGGAGGCGAGCGGGCCGCCGCCTCGGGCGGGGTCGGCATCCGGCTCAGGTCGCTCAGGCTCGATCCTGTCGGGCACGGCCGCCCGCATCCCGGCGGTGGAGATCTCGGCGCCCCTGTGCGCCGAGCGCACGCGACGGTCCAGGTGGTACTCGGTCGCCGACCATGGCCAGGCGCTCGGCCTCGGCGGCCGCCCGGCTCGCGGGCTGGTCGAGCGCGGCGCGAAGGCCCCCGCTGAGGATCTGCCTTATGAGGCTCACCGTGTCGGCGCCGACGGCTTGACCGCGGCGGCAGGAGCGGCACAAGAAGCCGCCCTCACCTGCGTCGAAAGCCACCAGCTCCACCTCGGAGCCGCACCTGGCGCACTGCTCGAGCGAGGCCCCGACTCCCTCCAGGGCGAGCAGCTTCCACAAGAACGCCGCCAACAGCACGGGCGAGGGGTGCTCCTCCAAGGTCTTGAGCGCCCCCACGAGCATGCGGAACAGCTCCGCCATGGGCTGGCGTTCGAGCGCGACGTGGTCGACGACCTCGAGCATGGTCATGGCGATCGGGACCCGGTCGAGGTCCCCCCGGATCGCCTTGAAGTGCTCGATGGCTTCGACCTGGTTCACGATGTCGAGCTCCCGACCCCGCCAGCACATCATGCTCACGTGGGTCAGGGGCTCGAGACGGCCGCTCAGCCGGCTCTTGGGCTTGCGGATCCCCTTGGCAACCGCCCGGACCTTGCCGTGCTCGGGCGTGGCGAAAGTCACGATCCGGTCGGCCTCGCCGAGCCGCATGGTGCGCAGCACGACGCCTTCATCGCTGTAGGTGGCCACCTCCGGCCTAGCCCCTCATCCGCGTCCCGAGGGCGATCAGGCCGAAGAAGGCGACCAGCACGACCAGGAGCGTGATCGCCGGCTCGTAGCCCTTGACGGCAAGGACGAGGACCAACAAGAACGCCAGGAAGGCGAGCAACAGGCCGGAGATGACGCCGATGTGGTCGCGGATCCGGAACGGTTCGCGCGACTGGTCGCTCACCGGTTGACGCCTCCGTAGCGGCGGTCACGGCGCTGGTACTCGCCGACGGCGTCGAAGAGGTTCTCGCGGCGGAAGTCCGGCCACAGACGTCGGTGAAGACGAGCTCGGAGTACGGCTGCTCCCAGAGCAGGAAGTTCGAGATGCGGAACTCGCCCGAGGTGCGGATCACGACGTCCGGATCGGGCATGTCCGGCCAGTACAGCCGCGAGCGCAGCGCCTTCTCGTCGATCTTGTCGGCCGGGACGCCGTCGGCGACGAGCTGGCGCACGGCGTCGACGATCTCCGCCCGGCCCCCGTAGTTGAAGCAGATCGTGAGGGTCAGCCGGCGGTTCGACGCCGTCAGGTCCATGGACTCGTCCATGTGGCGTATGAGCCGGCGCGGGACTCGCCAGTCGCGCCGGCCGGCGAAGCGGATGCGCACCCCTTTCGAGTTGAGGTCGTCGCGGTGGCGGGTGAGGATCCCCTCGTTGAAATGCATGAGATACCGCACCTCGTCCGGCGGGCGCCGCCAGTTCTCGGTCGAGAAGGCGAACATCGTGAGCCAGCCGAGGCCGAGGTCCAGGGCTCCTTCGACGGTGTCGAACATCGCCTCTTCACCGGCGGCGTGGCCTTCGGTGCGCGGCAGCCCGCGTTGGCGTGCCCAGCGCCCGTTGCCGTCCATCACGCAAGCTACGTGCTTGGGGATCCGGGCCGGATCGAGGTTCGCTACTGCCATCCCGCCGAAGTTACTCCTGGTTCATGCCGCCGCTCGGTCCAGGGCGCCTGAAAGCTGCTCCGGCGGTCCGGACCGCGACGGCGCCGGTCGCGTCCCCGGTCTACTCCAACGGCCCGATCTCTGCCTCCACCGCCTCGACGAGCTCGCCCGAGCCGACGAGGGCGATCGTGGCGTCGACATCCGGCTTGAGCGCCCGGTCGTGGACGAGGGTGGGCACGAGCTTGCGCAACGAGGCGATGGCGGCCTGGGTAGCGGGGCCGGCCAGCCGCGGGGCGCGAAGCTCGCAGGCCTGGGCCGCCGCCAGCACCTCCATGGCGATGGCGGCCTCGGCGTCGCGGAGGCACTCGCGGGCGTGGCGGGCCGAGATCATGCCCATCGAGACGTGGTCCTCCTGCCCGGCCGAGGACGTGATCGAGTCGACGGCGGCCGGGTGGGCCAGGCTCTTCATCTCCGAGACGAGCGAGGCCGCGGTGTACTGGCAAACCATGAAGCCCGAGTTGACCCCGGCCTCGCCGACGAGGAAGGGGGGGAGGCCGTTCGAGGTCTTGGGGTCCAACAGCCGGTACAGCCTCCGCTCGGAGATCGAGGCGAGCCCCACGGTCGCCGCCGCCAGCGAGTCGCAGGCAAGAGCGACAGGTTGTCCGTGGAAGTTCCCCCCCGAGAGGATCTCCCCCGTCTCGGGCAGTACGACCGGGTTGTCGGAGACCGAGGCGAGCTCGATCTCGAGGGTCTCTGTGGTGTGGCGGACCACGTCACGAAAAGCACCGTGGACCTGGGGGGCACAGCGGATCGAATAGGCGTCCTGGACGATGTGGTCGCTCTGGCGGTGTGACGAGAGGATCTCGCTGCCGGCGAGGAGGCGCATGAGGTTCCGCGCCGAGGCCAGCTGCCCCGGGTGCGGGCGCAGCCCGACGACCCGGGGGTCGAAGGCCCGGTCCGTCCCGAAGATCGCCTCGATGGTCAAGGCAGCCGAGATGTCCGCGACCTTGGCGAGCTGGGCCGCCCTCCAAGCGGCCAGGACGCCGATGGCGGTCATGCCCTGCGTGCCGTTTATGAGGGCGAGCCCCTCCTTGGCCTCCAGCACGAGCGGCTCGAGACCGCACCGCCGGAGCGCTGCGATAGCCGGCATCCGCTCTCCGCCGAAGACCACATCTCCCTCTCCTATGACCGGCAGAGCCAGGTGGGCAAGCGGTGCGAGGTCTCCCGAGGCGCCGAGCGAGCCTTGTTCGGGGACGACGGGGAGGATGTCCCGGCGGAGCATCTCGACGAACCGCTGCACCACGTCGCGTCGGACTCCCGAATGGCCGAGCGCGAGGACGTGCGCCCGCAGGACGAGCATGGCCCGCACCACCTCCGCGGGAAGCTCGTTGCCGACCGCAACCGCGTGCGACCGCAGCAGCCCGTGCTGGAGGGCCGTGGAGTGCTCCGGCGTGAGATGCACGTCCGCCAGGCTGCCGAACCCGGTCGTCACGCCGTAGACGACCGCCCCCGCCTCGAGAGCCGCGAGAACCACCTCGCGCGAGGCATCCACGCGGGTGAGCACCTCCTCGCTCAGCGTCGGGGATGCGCCCCTCGCGATAGCGACGACGTCCCCGATGCGGAGCGGGCCGCCGAGTCCGACCGATGCAGGCGCAGTCACGAGCCGAGTATTGCAGCGGCGGGCCCGAGGTGTCGCCGTATGCTCCCCCGGTGGTCGCGCCGAGGATGCCCGAGAAGCTGGTCACCGACCGGCTGTTGCTCCGCAGGTGGACGCCCGCTGACCTGGACGCGCTGTCGGAGCTGTTCGCGCTGCCCGAGGTCTGGGAGTTCCCCTTCGGAAGGGGTCTCTCGCGAAGCGAGACGGAGGAGTGGCTGGACCGGTTCCTCGGGGGTGGGAGCGCGACGGTTACGACATGTACGCCCTCGAGCTGCGCGAGACGGGCGAACTGATCGGCTTCACCGGATTGAGGCTGGCGAACTGGTTCACCGAGATAGCCGGAGAGGTCGAGATCGGATGGCGCCTGCACCCCGGGTGCTGGGGGAAGGGCTACGCGACAGAGGCGGCGGCCGCCAGCCTTGAGGTCGGGTTCGCCGAGCTCGGGGCCGAGCGCGTCGTCGCCGTCGTGGAGCCGGCCAACGCTCCGTCACTGCGGCTGGCCGAGCGGCTCGGGATGCATGTCGTGCGCGAGGCGGTGGAGCCCCGGCTCGACAAGCTGCTCAAGATCTGGGTGATCGAACGTGGGCAGCTCCGAGAGGTGACCGGTTCAAAGCGTGGCGCGCCGGGCTCGGAGCTCGCCGACTGATCAGACGTCGAAGCTCAGCTGCTCGGTCCTCATCGGGCGCGGGCGTCGCTGTGCGGACTCGTCTGCGCCGAGGTCGTT
This sequence comes from uncultured Acidimicrobiaceae bacterium, assembly GCA_963804265.1. Classification (GTDB taxonomy): domain Bacteria; phylum Actinomycetota; class Acidimicrobiia; order Acidimicrobiales; family Bog-793; genus Fen-455. Next base: position 36,875 of record CAWDPZ010000042.1, on the reverse strand, counting down.
CACCCCGGGCCAGAGCTTCGAGAGCAGGCCCGAGGCCCTCGCCACCGGGTGCGTGACGGCCGCCCGCAGCGCTTCCTCCGAGGCCACCAGGGTCACTTGCTTCTTGGCACGGGTGACCGCCGTGTAGAGCAGCTCACGGGTGAGGATCGGCGAGGGCGCAGGGGGGAGCGAGACGATCACCCGCTCGAACTCCGATCCCTGGCTCTTGTGGATCGTCGTGGCCCACCACGTGTCGATGGCGCCGAGCTGAGACAGGGAACGTGTGCGGACGCCCCCGCTCGCGTCCGCAAAACCCACGACGGCCCCCGCTCGCTCGCGACGACGAGCCCGACGTCACCGTTGAACACGTTGTTGAGATAGTCGTTGCGGGTGACGATGACCGGCCGGCCGACGTAACGACGGCCGCCCACGCCTGCATTGGGGAGCCTTCGCTTCGCGAGGGCCTCGATGCCGCTCGTCCAACCGGAGACCCCGAGAGGTCCGAATCGTGTGGCGCACAGGACTTTGAGCTCCGAGGCAAGTGCGAGGCCGGCCTGGGCGTCCCCGGCCTGCGCAGCCCGGATGACGCCGACGGCGTTGTCGGCCGCTTCCTCCCGCAGCGCGGCGAGTCTCTCCTCGTCGCCCTCTTTAACCTCGACAAAGACCAGCTCGCCCGAGCGGGGGCTGCGCAGGATCCTCATGGCCCCCTCCTCGTCGCCCTTGCGGACCGCGTCGGCCAGGCCCGCGATCTCCGAGCCGTGGTCGAAGCGATGACTGTGCTCGAGCAGCACGACCCTGCCTGCGAGGGGGCCGGCCGCCGGCCCGGTCGCCACCGGCCCGACGATCTCGCCGAGCACGGCTCCCGCCTCCACGCTCGCGAGCTGGAAGGGGTCGCCCACGAGCACGAGCCCGGCATCGGCACGGACGGCGTCGAGCAGCCGGGCCATGAGCGGCAGCGAGACCATCGACGTCTCGTCCACGATCACGAGGTCGTGGGGCAGCCGGTTGAAGCGGTCGAAGCGGGGGCGCCCGGTCGTGCCGATCCCGAGCAGGCGGTGGAGCGTCCGGGCCGGGTCGTCTCATCGACTCCGAGATCTCCGCGAACTCGCCCAGGACGGCCGATCTCTGCACCTCCGCCTCCATGCGGGCTGCGGCCTTGCCCGTCGGGGCTGCGAGGGCGACGCTCAGCTGTCGCCGCTGATCGCGGGCAAGCTCGTAGGCGGCGCCCAGAAGACGGGAGACTGTGAGCGTCTTGCCCGTGCCGGGACCCCCGGCGATGACCGTGATCCGGCTGCTGAAAGCGGCCATGGCGGCCTCGAGCTGTCTCGGCTCGACCTCGCCCGGCCCGGTCCCGGCGTTCGCGTCGAAGAGCCGTCGCAGGATCGCCCCGAGCTCGTTGGGGTCCGCCGGGCTCGAGGCGTCCGCCGCCCGGCGGAGCAGATCGTGGGCGACGCGGCTCTTCGAAGCGCCAGTAGCGCTCGAGGTAGAGGCGGGCCCCGTCCCAGACGAGGGGCAGCACGACGTCCCCCTCGGGGTCGGCCGGACTGCGGACGGCCGGGCTCTGGGAGAGGAGGCGTCCCCACCGCGGAGGGTCGGGCCATCCGAGTGGGCCGGTCGCTCGCGGCGTCCGTCTCCTCGACCACGACCGACCGGGCGAGGCCGGCGAGCACGACGCAGACATGTCCGAGGCGGACGGCCCGGGCGGCGAGGGCGGACGCGAGCAGCACCTCGGGCTCCACGCGGGGCACGGTCCGGGCTATGAGGCTCGCGACGTGGACGTCGGCGGCGTCGAGAACCCCTGCTTGCACAAAGGGCAATACAAGCGCCAGGTCGTCGCCCGAGAGCGGGACGGCCCCGCTCACGGCACCGGCTCGGCGCCGTCGAGCAGGTTGCTGAGCGAGCTCACGAGCGCGGGCGGAACTCTCCAACCGAACACCCCGTAGGGGCTCCCGTCCACCACGGGCGTGGCCTCGCCGGCCATGCCCCGCACGAACAGGTAGGCGACGCCGCCGAGGTGTCGGGCGGGCTCGTAACCGCGGACGCGCCAGCGCAGGTAGCGGTGCAGCGCCACCTCGTAGAGCAATGCCTGTAACGGGTAGTGGTGCTCAGCCATCGCGGCCGGCAGGAGGCTCGGACGGTAGTCAGCCGCCTGCGGAAGAGAGCCGAGCGCGCCGAGCACGTTCGTCTTGTAGTCGATGACGACGAAGCGGTCGTCCCTCTGCGAGGCCCCGCCCTCGTCCCCGCGCACGCGCGCCACCAGGTCGATCGAGCCGGTGAGATGCCCGGCGAGCTCGACGTTGAACAGCCCGGACGCGAGGCGCTGTGCCCAGGGCCGCAGCGGGTCGTCCTCCCCGAGGTGGCCGAGGACGAGGACTCCGATGTCGCGGTCGGTCGCGGCCCGCCCGTTCTCGCCGAGACGGAGCTCGAAGTTCAGCTCACCGAGTCGCTCGCCGTTCGCCAGGTCCCTGAGGCGCCTGCCGTCAAAGAGCGGCCCGAGCGGGGTCTCGATGGTGGCGCGGAGACCTGCTACGAGCGTCTCTGCGGTCACAGGCCAAGGGTTCCAGCGCAACCTGTCCTCCACGCGGGCACGCAGCTCGTCGTCGAGATCGGCCGCCGCGAAGTCGACGCGCTCGAGCACTTCGTGGACGAGCGTGCCGAACTGGGTCCCGCCCGGCACCTCTCCGAGGGGCAGATCCGACCCGGTCCCGTCGTCGATGTCCTGGACGATGGCCGCCGGTTCGGTCGAGTCGGCGTTCTCGTCGGCCGCCCCCGCATCTCCGAGAGTCTCGTCCCCCGGGTCGAGCTCATCGTCGGCCGCCTGGCGGCTGATAGCGCTGAACGACCACCTCCGCCTGCTCCGGTCGGGAGGGCGGCCCATGACCGCCAGCTCGAGATCATCCGCGGCTCTAGCGGCGGCCGGCCCAGCCTTTCCAGGGCTCTGTCCGGCGGTGTCTCGGAATTGTCAGGCTCACCGCCACGGCGTCTCCGGACCGCGGCGAAGGCCTCCTCCAGGAAGCCGCGCGCATCGGCGTCGTCGGGCAGCAGCGCCCGGTACTCGGAGAACAGGTCGGCGTCTATGTCGCCCCGCTGCCTGGCGAAGAGCACGTGGGCCAGCCCCGTCATGTCGGATCCCTCCGTCCGGCTCCACCACAAGAGCGTGCCGTGCTCGGCACGCGTGAGCGCCACATAGAGGAGACGGAGGTTCTCGCCCAGGACCTCGCGGTTGGCGAGGGCCTTGCGCCGCCTGGCTTCGGAGGCGGTCGGCCACCCGGCGTTGTTCGCGATGTCGAAGGTGCGAAGCCCGGTCACCGGGTCCTGGTACATGACCTCCCGGCGAAACTGGGAGGGCCCACGCCAAAGGGTCGGGACGCACACGACCGGGAACTCCAGGCCTTTGGCGACGAAGATGGTCATGAGCCGTACCGCGTCGGCCTCGGACTCGACCTGGCGCGCAGTGACGTCGTTCTCCGGATCGTCGGTGGGCGCCGGTGCGGGCTGTTGCAGAACGGCCAGCAGCCCGTCGGGCGTCGGCCGCCTTTCGCTGGAGGCCGCCTGGACCAGGCCGGCGATGTGGTCGAGGTCGGTGATGTTGCGGTCGCCGTCGGCGGTGCCGAGCACCCGGGCGGTCACGGCGCTCTCGGACCACACCCGCGAGCAGAACTCGACGGCGCCCTTGTTCGCGAGCGTGTCCGACCAGGCGGCAAGCTGGCTTTGTACCCGGCTCAACTCCTCGTCTTCGGCGGCGGCCAGCCTTTCCACCGACCATCCGAAGAACCAGGACAAAGCTGCCGTGCGGGCCCTCGTCGGGTCGTTGGGCCGCGCGATGGCCGTGAGCAGCCACCGCCAATGTTTGGCGGCCGGAGAGTTGAGGACGCTGTCGGAGCGAATCGCCACCGCAGGGATGTCCCGTTGCCTCAGCGCCGCCTGCATCGTCTCGGCATCCCTATGGGTGAGGACGAGAACCGCAATGTCGCTCGGGCGGATGCGACGTCTCGGCCTCCCGTCGTCCGCGGCAGGGAGCCAGGCTGTGTCCAAGAGATCCCGGACCTTCTCGGCAAGGTCGTCGGCGATCGCCTCCACGGCATCCTGGGTGACTACTCGGCCCCTGTTGGTGCGGGGCAGGTCGTCTCCGAGAGCCAGGCGTAGCCACAAGGCGGGCAGCACGGCGCCGTCCTCGGTCTCGAGGCGAAGGTCGCGGTGCCCGGAGGTCGGCGCTACGGGTACGAACTCGATCTTCTGGTCTCCGAAGGTCGCTCCCTTGAAGGCCTGCTCGAGCGCGCCGAGAAGGGCGCCGTTGGAGCGCCAGTTGACCCCGAGCGTCGAGCGTTGCGTCCCGGCTTTGTGCGCGGCCTCCAGGTAGGTATGGACGTTCGCCCCCTGAAAGCAAATATCGCCTGCTTGGGGTCGGCGACCATCACGAGCGTCGAGTCGTCGCCCGGGAGCCCGAACAGCTCGGAGAAGATGGCCCATTGCACCGGGTCGGTGTCCTGGAACTCGTCGATCAGGACGACCTGGAACCGCCGGCGCAGAGCAGCTGCCGCAGCCGGGCTCTTGTAGAGGGCGTCCCGGAGCTCGGTCAACAGGTCGTCGAACGAGACCGTGCCCGCTGCGCGACGCCGGCGGTGGACCTCCTCCACGGCGCGGTCGACGAGGCGGCGAAGCCGGGCCACGGCAGGGACCACCTCGGCGTCGTCGGCGTCGGGAAGGAGCGGATCCCCGGATTGCCGAGCACCTTGGTGGCCATGTCGGAGAGGTCCTTCAAAGTCGGCAGCGGCGTGACGATCTCAGAGTGGGCGAGGGACTCTGCCGCGAGGACGTCGGCGCAGACGGCCTGGAGGAGCTCGGCGGTGTCGTCGAGGAGGGTGGCGTCGAGGTCGCCCGAGGCCGCCGAGCCCAAGGTGGAGAGGAACTGCTGGGCAAATCCGTGGATCGTCGTGATCGTGGCCGAGTCGAAGTCGACGACCGCCCGCTCCAGGCGCCCGAGGCGCCCCTCGGGGTCGGTCTGGGCCACGAAGGCGAGGAGTTCGTCGTCTTCGGGGCGACCCCGGCGCGCAGCGCGTCCACCGCTTCGATGAGCCGGGAGCGCACGCGGTCGCGCAGCTCGGCCGCGGCGGCCCGCGTGAAGGTGACGATGAGCAGCCTGTCGACCCGGACGTCCTCCTCGGCCACGTATCGCAGCACGAGCCCTGCGAGCGTGTAGGTCTTTCCGGTTCCGGCGCTCGCCTCGATCGCGACACGGCCGCGGGGCAAGCTGCCGCAGATATCGAAGAAGCCGTGAGAGCTCACCCCGTCTCCTCGGTGCCGGCGTCGATCGCAGCCCACAGGTAGTCGGCGAATCGCAACGCCCGCTCTCCGGCAGGGCCGGGCGGGTCTTCGTCGCGGGCTCGAAGTGCGTGAAGCTCGGCGAGCGTGAGCTCTCCTCAGCGCGAGCCTGTTCGCCTCGTCGTCACCATCGCCGTGCCCTTCGTAGGGTTGCCAGTCGCCCTGGCCCGCCGTGCGATTGTGGAGCTTGTACGAGAATGACGAGAACAGGGGGATCGGCTCTCGCATCCCGCGGCGGTAGCAGTCCACCGCCACCTCGAGCGCCTCGGTGGCCAGGAGACGCCGAGCGGCGGGCGTCCCACCGCGGCCGACGAGCTCGAGGGTGGCGATCCCGGCGCCTTTCTCGGCCTTGCCCACGACAACGCTTCGCCAGTTGGTGACGGGGTCCGTCGCCACCAGGGACACGAGGTCGAGGCAGGCGGCAATCCGGCGCTTCGGCGAGACCCTGCTGCAGGTGAGCAGTGCCGGCCCCGGGGACAGATCCGCGCAGCGACCGACGATCGTCTCCACGACGCGGCGTGCCGTCGCGGAGCTCGGCGTCGACGAGAAGTCGGTCATCGCGGGTCGGATCGACGTTCAGCGCGTCTGCGGCGGCGAGCACCGCGTCGATCGACTCCTCGATTCCCTTCAGCACCGAATCGCCGAGCGCGCCGGGGGGCAGAGTTCCGATGGCCCGCTCGTGGCGTTCCCACTCTGCGGTGGTATGCCCGGCGAAGCGGGCTGCAAGCAGCCTGTCCTCCACCCCCCAGTGCTCCAGGCCGTCGAGCGAGGTGGCCAGATCGTCGGACGGCTCGCGGTCCTCGCCGAGGAGGTGGAGCTGCAGTCTCTGCCTGAGGAAGGCTTTGATCGGGTGATTGAAGAACTTCTTCAGCTCGGTGAGGCTGATCACCGATCCGATGTCCGGAGCCGGCGGCAGGACGCCTTCCAGGAACGGTCGGTCCTCGGCAGTTCGCCTGCGCCGGGCAACCGCGCCGTCGAAGGCCGCACTGTCGAAGCTCCATGGCCCGGGCATGTTCAGCTCGCCGGGGAGAAAGCAGCGGTCGTCGAAAGGTTGACACGGGTGGACCGTCTCGATCCGGCCCCGGTACTCGGACTGGTCGAGAGGCGAGAGCGTCGCCCTGATCGTGTCGCGCAGCTCGGCGAGCACGGTCGCGGCCGGCACCTCGAGATTTGTGCGGACGTTGTGGCCTGTCCGGGTGACCACGAGGTGGTCGGTGGCCGCGAGAAGGGCTTCGAGGAGCGCTTGGCGGACCTCCGAGCGCGGGTCGTGGTCACCGACGAGCGGCGCGACGGCCGCGAGATCGTCACCGTCGACGCCGCCCGCGCCGCTCGTGCCGACCTCGTCGAGACCGAGCAGGCAGATCACGCGGAAGGGCAGCCAGCGCAGCGGCGTCAGCGAACTCACGGTGATCCCGCCGCGGAAGAACTCCGAGCGCGGCGGCGAGCCCTGCAGCCGATCGGCGAGCAGGCGCCGGACGTCGCGGAGTGACAGCGCGACCGTTGCGGGGCTGCCGCCGACGTTCGCCTGCTCCGTCGATCTCCGCCACGAGGCGCCTGAGCTTGTCGAGCTGCCATTGCTGGGCCTCTTCGACGGCGAAGAACCGGTCGATCGCATGCCGGAGGGCTTCGCACCAGGCGGCGGCAGACCTGTCGCGCTTGAAGTCATCGGCCAGCGCCTCCAGGCCGCCGACAAGGTCGGCGAGACGTCCGGCGACGGCGATGTCGCCGCTCTCGACCGCCAGCGGCGCGATCCCTCCCGGCGCGAGGCCGACCTCGTCGTCGCTCACGGCGACACCCATGAGGATGCGGTCGAGGGCGTGCCGCCACGTGTTGGCGGCGAACTCCGCCGGGAGGCCCCACGGCGTGCGCTGCGGGCCGTTCAGCCCCCAGCGCACGTTGCCCTCGCTGACCCAGGCGGCGATCGTCCGCAGCCCGTCGTCGTCGAGGTTGAAGCGTCTGGTGACGACGGGCAGAGAAACGAACTCCATGACTTCGGAGAGGCTGAACCGGCCCGAGACGAGCGCGAGCAACGCGTCGAGTGCCGCCAGCGCCGGGTACGACTCGCGAAGGGAGCGGTCGGTGATGCGGTACGAGAGCCGGGGCGTGCCGTCGTCTGGGGGGTCCCCGCCCTCGACGGAGGCCCCGAAGCCCGCCTGCACCAAAGGCGCGAACTGGTCGATCGCCGGCGAGAGCACGGCGATGTCGTCCTCCCGCAGGCTCGGGTCTTCCGCGAGGAGGTGCAAGATGGCATCACGAAGCACCTGGACCTGGCGGGCCTGCCCGTGGCAGGAGTGCACCTGGATCGAGCGGTCGTCAGGCCCGAGCACGAAGTCGCCCGCGGGGCGCACGACCAGCTCGCAGATCCTGCTGGAGCCGGGCGAGCAGTGTCCCGGCCGTCCCGCGGTCGCTGTCCGCAGGCCCGCCGACCTGAGTCGCCGCCGGGATTCCCCGAGACTCGGCCGCCGTCAGCAGCACCGTGCGCTCGCGATAGGGACGTCCCCAGGATCGCAGCAGCGGGTGGTGAACCGTGCGCACCTCGGCGTCAGACAGGTCGTCGGCCCGCAGGTGCGTCGGAGGCGCCGGCCTTTCCAGCACCGCCTGCCGCACCCGCGCGGACGTGTCGGGGGAGGGGTCGAGCAGCAACATGTGCAACTCGTGACGAGCGGCGACGGCCTCGAGCAGCTCGAGGAAGGGCGCACCGCTCGGAATCGTCGTGACGCCGAAGATGCACAGACGGGCGGGCAGCTCCAGCGAAAGGGCCCCGGAGCGGACGTCCTCGAGCAGGCCGGGCAGGCGCTCGGGCGGGCTCGGAGCCGCGATGCGGTCGCGGACCAGGCGCCAGAGGTGGGGCTGCCACCTGTCGTGGTCCGCGAGGGGCCTGCCGGTGCCGTCCACGTCGCGGCCGGCCGCCCAGTGCAGCACGAGCTCGGGCCGGCGAACCGAGTACCGGTCGAACATGTCGGCGAGGCGCCGCGCCCGACTGAACCAGGTGGCCCCTTGCGGCAGCTCCGTGAGCGGGCCGAGACGCTCGTCGGCGCCGTGGGAGCGGAGCACGTCCAGCACTGCCCAGACCAGGTACTCGATCTGCCAGGGGTCGAACTCGCCGGCGCTGCCCGCCTCGAGGACGACCTGGCGGAGCGTTCCTGGAAAGCCCAGCCGGATGTTCGCCGCGACCCCGTCGGCGGCTCCAGGCCCGGAGCTGCCGAGGGACCTGCGCGAGCTCGAGAGCCAGCCACCGGCGCATCGCCATGGTCGGCACGGCGACCCATTCCGGTGTCATCGGGTCCTCGGGCGGATCGGCCAGGATCTCGGCCAGTGCCGCCGCCAGAGGCCCGGCGCGGCTGGCACTGGAGAGGTGAAGCACGACCGAACACTACCGAGCGGCTGTCGCGGTCACCTCGGACCGCGGAGGTACCTTGGAGCGATGGCGACGGCCCAGGCATCTTGCACCCTGTGATCAAGTACCTCGGCTCGAAACGGCGCCTCGTCCAAGCAATCGCCGCCCTCGCCTCGGGCTGCGGCGCCACGACAGCGGCCGACCTGTTCACGGGTACGACCCGTGTCGCCCAGGAGCTGAAGCGACGTGGGGCCTTCGTGACCGCGGTCGACACCGCCACCTACTCAGAGGTGCTGGCCCAGTGCTACATAGGCACCGACGCCGCCTCGCTGGACCACGCCGAGCTGGCGGAGGTGATCGCGGAGCTGAACGCGCTGCCGGGCCGGAGCGGCTATTTCACGGAGGTCTTCTGCGAGCGGTCGCGCTACCTGCGGCCCGAGAACGGCGCCCGTGTCGGACGCGATCCGGGACGCGATCGAGGAGCGGTACCGGACGCAGCGCCTGTACCCGGTCCTGCTCACGAGCCTGCTCGAGGCGGCCGACCGTGTCGACTCGACGACCGGGCTGCAGATGGCCTACCTGAAGAAGTGGGCTCCGCGCGCCTGGAATCCCCTGCTGTTGAGGGTCCCGGACCTGCTCGCCGGACCGGGTCGGGCGATTCGCGCCGATGCCAGGCACGCCATCGCATCGATCGGACCGGTCGACTTCGCCTACCTCGACCCGCCCTACAACCAGCACCGCTACTTCACCAACTATCACGTCTGGGAGACTCTGATCAGGTGGGATGCCCCGGACCACTACGGGATCGCCTGCAAGCGCGCCGACTCGAGGAGCCCCGCCACCCGCAGCGAGTTCAATTCGCGCCTTACGATGGCGGCGGCCCTGGGCGAGATCGTCAGCAACATCGAGGCGACAGTCGTCGTCGTGTCCTGCAACGACGAGTCCTGGCTCGGCCGCGACGAGCTGGTCGAGATGTGCGCCGCTCGCGGCCACGTCGAGCTGCTCGAGTTCGACTCGAAGCGCTATGTGGGCGCGCAGATCGGGATTCACGACCTAACCGGGCGGAAGGTGGGCTCGGTCTCGCACCTTCGCAACCTCGAGCGCCTTGCGGTGTGCGGTCCCCGTGCCGAGGTGCTCTGTGCCCTCGAGGCCCTGCGGCGTCAGACCGAGCCGGTCGCCGGTGCCGTCGGCACCACTCCCGGTCGGTCGGGCTCGTCCTGAGCGGCCACGCCCCCCTCGGGCGCCGGCGCCGTGGGTCCGCCTTGTCGGCACCCCTCGGGCGCGCTGGCTTCCGGTAGCGTCGCCACAGTGACCGAACCGGGCATCGCCGACCTGCTGAGAAAGGTCGTCGCGACCCTCCCCTCGGGTGAGGTTCGTACCGGGCAGCTCGAGATGGCCGAGGCGGTGGCGAGGGCGCTCGCCTCGGGGGGCAACGTCGCCGTGGGTGCCGGCACGGGCACCGGCAAGTCCCTCGCCTATCTCGTGCCCGCCGTCGCCTCGGCGAAGCGAGTCGTGATCGCCACGGCCACCAAGGCTCTGCAGGACCAATTGGCCAACAAGGACCTGCCTCTCGTGGCGAAAGGTCTCGGCCGTCCCGTCAAGTGGGCCGTGCTCAAGGGGCGGTCGAACTACCTGTGCCGCCAACGGCTCGTCGAGCTCGAGCGCCTCGGGGAACAGCAGCGCATGGACGCGCCCTTCGACTCGGATGCGGCTGACGACGAGAGCATCGAGGGCCTCGGGCCGGAGGCCACCGGCTCCGGGCCGGTCGGGCCGCGGGGCGCCCGGAGCGAGAGCGGCTCCGCCCGGGCCGTGGCGGCCCGGCGCGTGGGCGAAGAGGTGCGGAGCCTTGCCGAGTGGGCTGAGTCGACCGTGAGCGGGGACCGGGCCGAGCTCGGCTTCGAGCCGTCGGGCGCGGCCTGGTCGAGCCTGAGCGTCACCGCCGACGAGTGCCCCGGGCCGCGCCGTTGCCCGTCCGGCGGCGAGTGCTTCGCCGAGGCGGCGCGGGCGCGGGCGGCCGCCGCCGACATCATCGTCGTCAACCTCCACCTTCTCGGTGCCGACCTGAGACTCGGCGGGGAGGTGCTGCCGGAACACGATGCCCTCGTCATCGACGAGGCCCATGAGCTGGAGGACGTTCTGGCGGCGTCCCTCGGGGTGGACGTGAGCCCGGGGCGACTTCGCGCCCTCGCCTCGGCCGCCCGCGCCGCGCTCGTCGCGGCGGGCCGCCGCGCCCAGCGAGGCGAGGACACCGCCCCGGCCCGGGCCGTCGAGTCCGTCCTCGCCGCTGCCGCCGATTTCGAGGAGCGCCTTGGCGAAAGGGAGGATCAACGCCTGCCTCCTGGACTGGGTCGCGAGATGGGCGAACAGGTCACAACCGTGCTCGAGCGGCTCGACCGCCTCGGTACCGAGCTGCGCCGCGCCAGCGAGACACTCGGCGGCGCCGGGGCCGGAGGAGGACTGGGCGGCGCCGGGCAAGGCCAAAGCGGCGGCGAGGCCGCGCAGCGCTGCCTGCGGGCGCTCCTCGGGGTCGACCGCTGCCGTGAGGAGCTCACCTCCTGCCTCTCGGCCGGTGGCGACGAGGTGGTCTGGGTGAGCGGAGGTTCGCGCCCTGCGATGCACTCGGCGCCGCTCGATGTGAGCCAGACCATGGCCGCCCAGGTCTTCTCGCAGATTCCCGTCATCATGACGAGCGCGACACTGCCGTGCGGGCTTGCGGCCCGCGTGGGCGTGCCGAGCGGGTCCACGCGCGAGCTCGACGTCGGCAGCCCGTTCGCCTACAAGGAGAACGGGCTCTTGTACTGCGCCACCTCCCTTCCCGATCGCCGCCGCCCCGAGGCCGAGGCCGCCATCCACGACGAGATCGAGGCGCTCGTCCTCGCGGCCGGTGGTCGCACCCTTGCCCTGTTCACGAGTCGGCGGGCGATGAGCCTTGCCGCCGAGGCTCTCGACGCCAGGCTCCCCTGGCCCGTCCTCGTGCAAGGCGAGCTCCCGAAAGCCGTGCTCCTCGAAGCCCTCAGCTCACAGTCGGCGGCATGCCTGTTCGCGACGATGAGCTTTTGGCAGGGCGTCGACGTGCCGGGACCGGCGCTCAGCCTCGTCGTCATAGACCGGATCCCGTTTCCGCGGCCGGACGACCCTTTGATGGGCGCCAGGCGGGAGGCGGCCGGCCGCGCCGGGTTCCAGGTCGTCGATCTTCCCCGCGCGGCCACTTTGCTCGCCCAAGGTGCGGGCCGCTTGATCAGAACGGCCACCGACAGGGGCGTCGTGGCCGTGCTCGACCCCGTCTCGCGACCGCCTCCTACGGCCCGGCTCTCGTCAAGGCTCTGCCGCCTATGCGACGGACCAGGGACAGGGCAGAAGCGGTGGCCTTCCTCCGCGGGATTCACGCCGAGGCCACCGGGACCGTCGCGGTGTCCTGAACCCGGGGCCCGGCGCAGACCGGCGGCCGCTTTGGGGCCGTTTGGGGGCAGGGGCCTAGACTTCCTCCAGATTATGGAGACCCCCACCGAGCAGCACCGGCAACACCAGGAACCCAGCCCGGGACGCGAGCTGCTCAGCACGATGGTGTGCGGCGGTTGCGGCACCGTCGTCGACGCCTCCGAGCCGTACCCGTTCCGCTGCCCCCGCGCCGGGGACGGTGGTGACCACGTCCTGCGCCGCGAGCTCGACGTGAGCAAACTCGAGTTCCCCCTCGGCGACCCCGAGCCGAACCCGTTCGTCCGCTTTAGGCACCTGTTCCACTCCTATCACCTCGCCACGGCTCACGGTATGACCGACGACGCCTATGTGGGCCTGGTGCGCGACCTCGACGACCAGGTGGCCAAGGTCGACGGGCACGGATTCGTGGTGACGCCCTTCGAGGCTGCCCCCGACCTGTCGAGCCGCCTCGGGACAGGTCCCGTCCGGGTGAAGGACGAGACGGGCAACGTCTCGGGCTCGCACAAGGCCCGCCACCTGTTCGGCCTCCTTGTCCATCTGGAGGTCGTCGACCGCCTCGGCATGACCGAGGGCAGCCCGCCGCCTCTCGCTATCGCCAGCTGTGGCAACGCCGCCCTGGCGGCGGCTGTTGTCGCCGCCGCCGGCCGCCGGCGCCTCCTCGTGTTCGTCCCGACCGACGCCGAGGCCGTCGTGGTCGACCGGCTGCGGGCGCTCGGAGCAGAGATCACCGTTTGTCCCCGGACACAGGGCGTGGCCGGCGACCCGACCTATCACCGCCTGCAGGCGGCGATCGCCGAAGGCGCGCTCGCCTTTACCTGCCAGGGCAACGAGAACGGCCTCGCGATCGAAGGTGGCGCGACCCTCGGCTACGAGATCGCCGCCGCGCTGGCAGGCAAGGCACGTCTCGACCACGTCGTGGTCCAAGTCGGCGGTGGCGCCCTCGGGAGCGCGGTGGCGCAGGGCCTCTCCGAGTCGGTGGCCTTCGGCGTGCTGGCCGGCATGCCCCGTGTCCACACTGTTCAGACGGCCGGTGCCTGGCCGCTCGCACGCGCCCTTCACAAGGTGGCCGAGCGTCTGCCCGCGTCGCCCGGGCCGGAGGAGGTCGGCGCGGCCGTGCGCTACGCCGCCGGGCACCGCTCCGAGTTCATGTGGCCGTGGGAGACGGTGCCTCACAGCCTGGCGCACGGGATCCTCGACGACGAGACCTACGACTGGGTGGCGCTCGTAGAGGCGATGCTCGGCACCGGCGGGCAGGCGCTCGTCGTGAGCGAGGATGAGATAGCCGAGGCCAACGCGCTCGGAGTCGAGGCAACCGGCATAAAGGTGGACCCGACGGGCTCATCAGGTCTGGCGGGACTCCTCCAGCTCAGCCGCGGGGGCCTCATCCAGGTCGGGGAGCAGGCGGCAGTGCTGTTCACAGGGGCCCAGCGCTAGCGAGCCCAGCGCTAGCGAATTGAGCACAGCGCCGGCGGGCGCCCTCCGCCGGCCCGGGAGGCGCCGGGGCCTTCGTGCAGCCGCGGAGCTCAGTAGCCGAGGCGCTCGATCATCTCGGGATGGCGCTGCCAGCCCTTTTCGACCTTGACGAACAGCTCGAGGTAGGCACCGGGCTCGAGCTGTTGGCGCACGGCGGTGCCCGCGGCCTTGAGCACGCGGCCGCGCTTTCCGATGACGATGCCTTTTTGCGACTCGCGCTCGACGAGGATCTCGCAGCGGATCCTGGGCCATTCCCATTCGGTGACCCGGCAGGCGATCGAATGGGGGAGCTCCTCTTCGGCATGGCGCAGCAGCTGTTCCCTTACGAGCTCCGCGACGAAGAACGCCTCTGGGACGTCGCTCACCATGCCTGCCGGGAAGTAGCGGGGGCCTTCGGGCATCCGCGCAGCCAGGTGCTCGACGAGCGCAGGCACCCCCTCTCCGGTCTTGGCCGAGAGCGGGAAGTACTCGGCCTCCGTGAGACCGAGCTCGGCGGCGGCGAAGGCAAGGTGCCGGAGCACCTCGGCGCTGTCGGCCCGGTCGATCTTGTTGAGCGCGATCACCGTGTCCGGCCGCAGCCGCTCGGCGATGTAGCGGTCGCCCGGCCCTATCGCGGCGTCGGCTTCCAGCAGCAGGACGCAGCAGTCGACGTCCTCGAAGGTCGACGCGGCCGTCTCGTTGAGACGGTTCCCGAGGGCCGTGCGCGGCCTGTGCAGGCCCGGCGTGTCCGTGAAGACGATCTGTCCGTCGGCGCGGTCGAGCACGCCACGGATGCGGGTCCGCGTGGTGTTGGGGGTGGAGGAGGTGATGGCGACCTTGCGCCCGAGGATCTGGTTCAGCAGGGTCGATTTGCCCACGTTGGGGCGGCCTACCAGGGCGACGAACCCTGAGCGGAAGACCGCCTCGGAGGCCTCGGTCACCGGTGGCTCTCGCCGTCGACGCGTGCTTGTGCGTCGCCGTTGTCAGAGCGGTCCTGCCGGGCATCTCGCTCGGCGGCACGCTGGGCCCGCTCGGCCAGCCATTCCTCGTCGGGATTCCGCGGGCCGGCGTGCAGCGGAGGACCGTCGAGCCGGAGGATCCGCACGTTGCCGACACGCCTGCCCTGCACCTTCTCGGCCACGAGCAGGTGCCCGTCCACCTCGATCGACTCTCCCTCGGAGGGGACGTGCCCGCTGACGGCCAGGACGAGGCCGCCGATCGTGTCCCAGTCGCCCGTGGGCAGCTCGCGCGCCGAGGATCTCGTTCACCTCGTCGACGGCCATCTTGCTCGACACGCGGAACTGGCCGCCTCCGAGGGGCACGATCAACGGCTCGTCGACGTCGAACTCGTCGACGATCTCGCCGACGAGCTCTTCGATCAGGTCCTCGAGCGTGACCACGCCGGCGGTGCCTCCGTACTCGTCGATGACGACGGCGAGGTGGAACTGGCCGCGCCTGCATCTCGCGCATGAGCGGGGCGACGCGCTTGGTCTCCGGGACGTAGTTCGCAGGCCGGCATATCTCGCTCACCGGGTTGTGCTCCTTGCCGCTCCGGGCGGCGCGGATGAGGTCCTTTGTGAAGGCGATGCCGACGACGTCGTCGAGGCTCTGGTTGAAGACCGGGATGCGGCTGTAGCCGGCCTCTATCGCCCGTTCGAGCACGGCGCCGGTCTCGAGGGACTCCTCGACCGCGACAACGTCGGGACGCGGCACCATGACCTCCCTCACGATCGTGTCCCCGAACTCGATGATCGAGTGGATGAGGACCCTCTCGTCGCTCTCGATGGCCTCGTCCAGCGCCGCGACGTCGGCGAAAGCGAGAAGCTCGGATTCGGTGACGTCGGGCTCGATCCTCCGGCCCCGCCCGCCCGGGGTGATGAGGCGGGCGAGCCCGATGAGGGCGCTCGACACGACACGGGTGGGCGGGAAACGGACGAGGGTGGTGACAAGGGGCGCCGGCGAGGAGGGCGGCGCGGTCCGAGTGGCGCACGGCCCACTGTTTCGGCACGGCCTCCGAGAAGACGAATATGACCACGACCTCGAACACCGTGGCGACGGCGACGCCGATCGGGCCGAAGACCTGTGCCGCGATGACGCCGACCAGCGTGGCGGCGACGAGCTGGCACAAAAGGACGAGGAGCAGGATGGGGGCCAGGAAGGCCTCCGGGTCCTCGACCAGGCGGCGAAGCGACCGGGCGCCCCTTTGACGGTCGTCCTCCAGGGACTTGGCGCGGGCGCGCGAGGTGCGAGTGAGACCGGTCTCGGCCAGGGAGAGGACGGCCGAGCCCGCTATCAGCACGAACACCGTCGCGAGGAGGGCGCCGTCGGCGCCGCTGAAGCCGTGCGTGCTGGCGACGTGGCTACCGGCGAGGTGGCCACCGGCGAGGAGCGTTACGGCGATCATTGACCGGTGGCTGCCCTGCGGTGGTGGGCGTCGAGGAGCTGCTGTTCCAGTGCCTCCATCGTCGCCGCTTCGCTTGCGTCCTCGTGGTCCATGCCGAGCAGGTGCAAGATCCCGTGCACCAACAAGAGCGCGAGCTCGTCGTCGTAATTGCCGGCGTGCTCGGGGGCCTGGCGCCAGGCGACCTCGGGGCAGATGACGACGTCGCCGATCAAAAGGGGCACTTCCTCGAGCTCGATCGGTCCTCGCCCCGGACCGCTCGCCTCCTGGTCGGGGACATGGCCCGGGCCAATGAGCTCGTCCTCGATGGGGAAGGAGAGCACATCGGTCGGTCCCTTGCGGCCGAGGAACCGCTCGTTCAGCCCGGCGATGGAGGTCTCGTCGACGAACATCACCGAGAGCTCGGCCCCCTCGCCGATCCCCCGGTCGCCCAGTACCCGTTCGGCCAGCGCCACCCAGCGTGCGAGATCTACAGGTCGGTCAGACTGCTCGTCGGCAGCGAAGACCTGGGCGCTCACCGCGGCGGCCGTGCCGGGGCAGTCCGGTCGGAGAGAGGCGGCACGGGGGCGTGGACCCCGTTCCCGGACTCCTGGTTCGGAGCCGCCGGGACCTGGGCGCCGGATCTGCCGGACGAGCCGGTGCCGGAACCGATGTTCCGGGCCTCCGCCGAGCGCTCGTAGGCGGAGACGATCTCGCGCACGATCCGGTGTCGCACGACGTCGGATTGACCGAGCCTGACGAAGGCGATCCCCTCGATCTCGCCGAGCAGCTCCTCGAGGTCGAGCAGCCCCGAGCGGCCGCCCGGGATGTCGATCTGGGTGACGTCGCCGGTGACGACGAGCTTGGTGCCGAAGCCGATCCTCGTGAGGAACATCTTCATCTGTTCCGGGGTCGTGTTCTGGGCCTCGTCGAGGATCACGAAGCTGCCGTTGAGCGTGCGGCCGCGCATGAAAGCGAGGGGGGCAACCTCGATCGTCCCCCGCTCGAGCAATCGCTGGGTGCCCTCGGGCTCGAGCATGTCGTAAAGGGCGTCGTAGAGGGGCCGGAGGTACGGATCGACCTTTGCCATGAGATCGCCCGGCAAGAAACCGAGCCTCTCCCCGGCCTCGACCGCGGGCCTCGTCAAGATGATGCGGGCCACCTCCTTGGCCTGGAGGGCCTGCACTGCGAGCGCGACCGCGAGGTAGGACTTGCCCGTGCCGGCAGGGCCGATCCCGAAGGTGATCGTGTTGGCGGCGATGGCGTCGACGTACCGCTTCTGCCCGGCGGTCTTCGGGTGCACCTTGCGGCCTCTCGCCGACCGGCCCGCCTCGGCGTTCAGTACCTCCGAGGGGCGGACGTCGTCCTTCACCATCTCGATCGTGTGGCCCACGTTGGTCGGGTCGAGCCAGTGGCCCTGCTCCACCAGTGAGACGAGCTCCTCGAAGAGGTGGCCCACGCGCTCGGCCTCGGGCCCGACGACTGTGATCTCGTTGCCGCGGACGTGGATGCGGGTGTCGTCGAAGGCCGCCTCGACGATGCGCAGCAACTCGTCACGTTGGCCCAGCAGGCCCACCATGAGGTGGTTTCCGGGGACGAGGATCTTGACCTGGGTGGACGACACTTGGCTCTCGCGAGAAGGGTACCAGGCAGGTTGGCGTCGGCCGGCCAGTTCTCCGTCGCCGCCCTTGGGGCGCAGGTCCGACGGTCTCGAAGAGGCGCTCACCAAGAAAGCGTCGTCCGTCTCAGCCGGGCGGCCAGGCGAGGTGTCTCCCGCCGAGGACGTGCAGGTGCAGGTGGGCGACGCTGTTGCCCGAGTCCGGCCCGATGTTCAGCACGAGGCGCGAGCCCGCGCTCGGACAAGCCGGCAGACTCGGCGACGCGTCGGGCGACCTCGAACATCTCGACGAGGACCTCACCGTGACCGGCACCGATGTCGGCGGCATCGACGATGTGCTCTCGGGGGATCACAAGGACGTGGGTGGGCGCGACCGGGTGCAGGTCTTGGAAGGCGTAGACGAGAGCGGTCGACAGCACCTCGGTCGAAGGCAGCTCGCCGGCCGCGATGGCGCAGAAGAGGCAGTCGGCCACGGCAGATGGTAGCGACCGGGCTCTAGCCGCCGGTTGTCCCGCCCGTCCGCACGGGCAGGCGGAGGCGGCAGGCGACCTCGTTCGCGAGCAGGCGCCCGCGGACCGTCAGCACGGCCCGCCCGGCCTCGCGCGTCACGAGGTCGACCAGTGCCTCCTCGTCCGGCAGGGCCGCGGCGTGCACGCCCTCGCGGGTGCGGATCGAGAGCTCGAGGGCTTCGAGCGCCTTCTGGTCGGGCTCGAGACGCTCCTCGCCGGCCGTCGCCGAGCCGCCCGAGGAGACGGCCGCCATGTAGCGCTCCGGAGTGCGGATGTTCCAGTAACGCCGTCCTCCGAGGTGGCTGTGCGCGGCGCAGCCGACGCCGAGGTAATCCCCCTGGCGCCAGTAGTTCTGGTTGTGCCGGCACTCGTGACCGGGCCGCGCCCAGTTGGAGATCTCGTACCAGCCGAGCCCCGCCGCGCTCGAAGACCTCGTCGGCCATCTCGTAGCGGCGTGCCTGGACGTCGTCGTCGGGGTGGCGCTCCGGGTCGCGCCAGAGCGGGGTGCCGGGCTCCGCGTGGAGGGCGTAGGCGCTCACGTGCGGCGGCGCGGGGCTCGAGGCCGAGCACCCCCCCCAAGGTGGCCGCCCAGTCCTCGTCTGTCTCGCATGTCGCGCCATAGATGAGATCGACGCTGAAAGAAGCGAAGCCGACCTCCCCGATCGCCGCCACGGCACGCGGGACCGCCTCGGGGCTGTGCCGGCGGCCGAGGCCGGCGAGGACGTGCGGGGCGAGCGACTGGACCCCGAGCGAGATGCGGTTCACCCCGGCGGCGGCATAGGCGCGCAGGAGGCCGACCGTGACGTCCTCCGGGTTGCACTCGACGGTGATCTCCGCCCGTTCGGTCCGGCTCGATGGCCTCGAGCAGCCGGCTGAGCTCCCCGGCGGGAAGCCGCGACGGAGTCCCCCCGCCGAAGAAGACGGTGGCCGCCGGGCCGAGGCCCTCCTCATAGGCGCGGCGGAGCTGGCTCAGGCAGGCGTCGACGTAGGCCGACCCAAGATGATCGAGACCGGTCCAGGTGGCAAAGGCGCAGTAGTCGCAGCGCCGGGCGCAGAACGGCACGTGCACGTACACCCCGAGCCCGGTACCGAGCCCGGTCTCGGCGTGGCGGGCGTCTCAGCCACGCAGGACGCCGAGCTCCTCCAGGCGCTTGAGAAGGTTCGCCAGGCTCTGGCCCAGCATGGAGGCCATCACGCGCAGGTCCTCGGAGCGGATCGTGAGCACCTCGCCGTTGAAGTCCTGGCGCTGCACCTGCACCGAGGCGAGGAAGCGGCGAAGCAGCTCGCGCTCGGGCCCCTGCACCTCCGAGAGGCGTAGGAGGTCGACGACGACCTTGAAGGGCTTGCCCTCGGGCTCGGCCCGCCCGCCGTTGCTGGTGTTGGCGCTGTGGAACGCCTGGCCGGCCCGCGGCCGGGGCGGCTCGCTCCCGTCGGGCGGGAGCAGCTGGTCCACGGGCACGCGGTAAAGCGTTGCCAGCCGCTGCAGGCGCGGCACGGAGATGGTCCTCTCCCCTCGCTCGTAGGCGCCGAGCACCGAGGCTTTGAACTCCAGTCTCGAGGCTTTCTCGACCGCCTGGAGGGAAAGTCTCTTCTGGCGCCTCACAGCGCGCAGGCGAGCACCGACCGCGACAGCGTATTCGGGGTCCTCGCCCTCGGAAGTTTGGCTTGGGGTCATTCAGGTCACTCTCCGCTCGGTGTCACCGCGCTACTTGCGCCCGGCCCGCCCATCCGAAGGAGCTCACCGCTTCGGCTGTGCCAGGACGCCGGGCCCCACCTGTACTCACAGGGCAGGACCCACGGCTCAAGTGTTGCTCCTGAGGGCAGCATCCTGCAAGGACGCTCGGCCGCGGGGCGCCCGCGGGTCCTGGGCGAGTGCCGCGGAAGCGGTCCCGCGAAGAGTCGTGAGGAGCGTGCCGGCAACGAGCGCGGCCGTCTCGACCCGCAGCACGCCGTCACCGAGGGACACCTTGTCCTCGACCAGCCCCAGCTCGCGAGGCGACCATCCACCCTCGGGACCGACCAGGACGACAGGGGTGGCGAGCGACAGGTCGCCGCCGCCGGGCTCGGCGAGCGCAAGGCGCGGAGCGGGGGAGCGGCCCATCACGTCCTCCACGCGTCTGTGTGGGGCCGATGCGGGCCAGCAGGGGGCGCCTCGACTGCATCGCCGCCTCACGGACGATCCTGCGCAGACGCTCCTCGCGCCGGTACGCGGCCTCCCGTTCCGGTCGCACCACCGTGCGATCGGCCACGAGAGGTGTCAGCACGTCGACGCCGAGCTCGACGAGCTTGGCCACGGCCCACTCGGTCCGCTCCGCCTTGGCCCAGGAGAAGCCGACCTCCACTTCAGGGAGCAGCCTTTCCGCGTGGCGGATCACGCCGGCGGCCTCGAGACCGAAGCGGTTCGCCGCCCCATGGCGTGCGGATGCTCGACCACGCGACATGGCACCGGGCGCAGCGAAGGCGCAGGCTCTCCAGGATCCCGCCCCGTCGGAGGCAACGACGACCTCGCCCGCTTTCAGGCGGAGGACCTCGCCCAGGTGGTGGGCGTCGTCGGCGCCCAGCTCCGGGGAGTCGAGATCCTCGACGAACACCAGCGCCGCGGCCGCTGCGGAGCTCGGGGTCGGGGCGCGCAGACCACGCTCAGCCGAAAGCGGAGCGGAGCCTCGAGAAGAGCCCCGGGTCGGGCGGCTGCACCTGCTCGCCCCGGAGAGCGGCCAGCTTGCGCAAGAGCTCGTCCTCCTCCTTCGACAGCTTCACAGGGGTGTCGACGAAGACGCTCACGAGCAGGTCCCCCCTCCTGCCGCCTCGCAGGCGCGGGACGCCGTGGCCGGCGACCTTGAGGACGCGACCGGTCTGCACGCCCGCCGGGACCGACAGGAGGAAGGGCCCGTCGAGAGTGTCCAGCTCGACCTCGGTGCCGAGAGCGGCCTGGGCGACAGAGAGGTGGAGGGTGGTGACGAGATCGGTGCCCGAGCGCTCGAATCGGCTGTCCGGCTCGACGCGGAGGTGGACGTAGAGATCGCCCGGGACCCCGCCCCGCAGAGCTGCCGCCCCGGCCCCGGTGATGCGCAGCGTGGCGCCGTCGTCCACGCCGGCCGGTATCTCGACAGTCAGCGACCGGTCCTCCAGGCGGCGACCCTCGCCGCGGCATTCGGGACAGGGAGAGGCGACGACCTTGCCCAGCCCACCGCAGCGCCCGCAAGGGGTCGCGGTCATCATCTGGCCGAGGATCGACTGGCGGACGCGCTGGATCTGACCCGAACCGCGGCACTCCGGGCAGGTGGTCGGACTTGTGCCCTCCCGGGCGCCGCTGCCCGCGCAGGTGGCGCACGTCGACGTGAGCCTTGAGGTTGACCTCGCGGCGGGTGCCGAAGACCGCCTCCGCGAGCCCGATCTGGAGCACGATCTCGGCGTCGGCGCCCTGGCGCCGCGCGCCGCGGGGCCCGTTGGCCGAGAAGCCCTGGTTGAAGAAGACGTCGAACAGGTCCCCGAGGCCGCCTGAGAAGCCGAACGGGTCCCCGCCGCCGGCGCCCGTGCCCCTTACGGCATCGGGACCGAACATGTCGTAGCGGCGGCGCCGCTCAGGGTCGCGCAGCGTCTCGTAAGCAACCGTGACCTGTTTGAAGCGTGCCTCAGCTTCGGCGTCCCCGGGCCTGGTGTCGGGATGCAGCTCGCGGGCCAGCCTCCGGTAGGCCTTCTTGAGCTCGTCCTCCGAGGCTGAGCGCGGGACGCCCAACAGCTCGTAGAAGTCCTGGGTCATCGACACGGCTATCCCCCGCGCAGCTCGCGCGAGAGCCGTTGGCCGACGACCGCGACCGCGGCGAGGGCGTGCTCGTAGTCCATCCGCGTCGGTCCGAGCACGCCGATGGTCCCGAGCGCCACGCCTTCGGACTCGTACGGCGCGACGACGAGCGAGCACTCCGCCAGGGACGCGATGGCCGAGTGCTCCGAGCCGATGGAGACCGACTCGCCCTGGGCGAGCACGTCCCGCAGCAGAGTGACCACGACGTAGGACTGCTCGAGGATGCCGAGGACGGCCCGCACCTGCTCGATGGCGTCGAAGCGCTCGGCCATGAACGACGCCCCGCCCACGAACACCTGGTCGGTGCTCCCGGCGTACCTGTCGTCTTCGAGGGCGTCCACGCAGACCCGCACGAGGTCGTCAACAGCCGCGTCGCCGCGTCGGCATCTCCGGCGGAACGAGCCAGAGCGAGCTGCCCGAAAGGCGCTGCTGCAAGGCGATGCTCGCCGAGGCGATCACGGCGTCGGGGACGTCGTCGCCAAGGCCGATGGTGCGCTTTTCGACGACGCCGTTCGAGAGGACGGCGACGACCATGGCGGTGTGCAGCGAGAGCCTCGCGATCACGGCCGAGCGGACGACGAGGGCCTCGTGGGCGGGGCTCACGACGACGGCGGCACAGTCCGTCAGCTGAGCGAGCAGGCGCGAGGTGTCCTGCAGCACCCGCTCCAGTTCTCCGTGAGCCTTCGAGAAGAAGACCTGCACCTTCTCGTGCTCGGCCTGCGCCAGAGGATGCGGGCTGCCGAGATGGTCGACGAAGAAGCGGTAGCCCTTGTCGGTCGGGATGCGCCCGGCGCTCGTGTGCGGATGCGTCAGGTAGCCGTCGCGCTCGAGCGCGGCCATGTCGGCGCGGACCGTGGCCGGCGAGACCTCGATCACAGGGTCGCGGGCCACCTGCGACGAGCCGACGGGCTGGGCCGTCTCGACGTAGCCGGTGACGACGGACTTGAGGATGGCCGCCTTGCGCTCGTCCAATTGCTCGTTGTCGTTTCGCGTGGGCATTTCAGAGGCTCCTTGCGGAGATTCTACTTGGGAGCCCTGCGAGCGGCGGCAACGGCGTGGGTTCGGGCCCGTTCGATTCGGTGGCCCCGGTTGCTGCGCGGCGGGGGCGCCCGAGCCGAGCATCACTCCTCGAGGGTCAGGGCGCTTATGAAGGCTTCCTGGGGGATCTCGACCCGCCCGATCGACTTCATCCGTTTCTTGCCCTCCTTCTGCTTCTCCAAGAGCTTGCGCTTGCGCGTGATGTCGCCGCCGTAGCACTTGGCGAGCACGTCCTTGCGCTTGGCCTTGACCGTCTCGCGGGCGACGATGCGGCCGCCGATGGCGGCCTGGATGGGCACGTCGAACAGCTGGCGGGGAATGAGCTCGCGCAACTTCGCCGTCATCTTGCGCCCGTAGTCGTCGGCCTTCGAGCGGTGCACGATCGTCGAGAAGGCGTCGACGTGCTGGCCGGCGAGGAGGACGTCGACCTTGACGAGGTTGTCGGTCTGGAGGCCGGCCGGCTCGTAGTCGAGGCTGGCGTAGCCCTTGGTCCGGCTCTTCATGACGTCGAAGAAGTCGAGCACGACCTCCGCGAGCGGGAGCTCGTAGATGAGCTCCACCCGCTCGGGCGAGAGGTAGTCCATCTCCATCATCCGGCCCCGGCGCGTCTGGCAGAGGTCCATGATCGTCCCCGTGTACTCGGCCGGGGTGATGATCGTGAGCTTCAACATGGGCTCGTCGATGTGGTCGATGAACTGCGGCTCGGGCATGTCGGAGGGGTTGTCGACCGTCATCGTCTGGCCGTTGGTGAGATGGGCGAGGTACTCCACCGACGGCGCCGTGGCGATGAGGGACAGGTTGAACTCGCGTTCGAGCCG
Source organism: uncultured Acidimicrobiaceae bacterium (assembly GCA_963804265.1). Taxonomy (GTDB): domain Bacteria; phylum Actinomycetota; class Acidimicrobiia; order Acidimicrobiales; family Bog-793; genus Fen-455. The sequence continues at coordinate 13,182 of CAWDPZ010000042.1, read as the reverse complement.
CTCGCGGACGATGTCCATGTGCAGCAAGCCGAGGAACCCGCAGCGGAACCCGAAGCCGAGCGCGGCGCTCGTCTCGGGCTCGTAGGTCACGCTGGCGTCGTTCAGCTTGAGCTTCTCGAGGGCGTCGCGCAGGTCGGGGAACTCGTCGCCGTCGATCGGGTAGATGCCGCAGAAGACCATCGGCTTGGGGTTCAGGTAGCCCTCCACGGGCTTGGAGGCCGGGCGCGCGGCTTCGGTGACCGTCTCGCCCACCCGCGCCTCACCCACGTCTTTGATGCCGGCGATGAGGTAGCCGACCTCGCCCGGGCCGAGCTCGTCGACGGGCACCGGGACGGGGGTGCGGATGCCCACCTCTTCTGCTTCGTGAGTGGCTCCGGTCTGCAAAAAGCGCAGCCGCGCTCCCGAGCGCATCGTGCCGTCGAAGACCCGTACCGCGCTCACGACCCCCCGGTACTGGTCGTAGTAGGAGTCGAACAAACAGCGCGCGCAGGCGGTCCCCGGGATCGCCGTTGGGTGCCGGGATCCGCCGCACCACCTCGTCGAGCAGCTCGGGGACGCCGGCTCCGGTCTTGGCCGAGATGCGCAGGATCTGGTCGCCCGGAAGGCCGAGGACCCGCTCGATCTCCTCGGCGTAGCGATCGGGGTCCGCCGCGGGCAGGTCGATCTTGTTGAGGGCGGCGACGATCTCGAGGTCGTGCTCGAGGGCGAGGTAGCAGTTGGCGAGCGTCTGGGCCTCGATGCCCTGGGAGGCGTCGACGAGGAGCACGACGCCCTCGCAGGCTGCCAGGCTGCGCGAGACCTCGTAGCCGAAGTCCACGTGGCCGGGGGTGTCGATCAGCTGGAGCACGCTGTCTCGCCAGTGGACGCGCACGTTCTGCGCCTTGATCGTGATGCCGCGCTCGCGCTCGAGGTCCATGGAGTCGAGGTACTGAGCCCGCATGTCGCGCGGGTCGACCGCCTTTGTGAGCTCGAGGATCCGGTCCGACAGCGTCGACTTCCCGTGGTCGACGTGGCTGATGATGGAGAAATTGCGAATGGCTTTGGGGGAGACCACGACATCCATCGTGCCATCTCGCCCACGGCGTGCCGGCCGTAGCGGGTTGCTGGTAGTCTCGTTGACCTCAGGGGCTTCGGCCTCAGTCCGTACGCGTCGAGGGACGAATGGCCAATATCAAGAGTCAGATCAAGCGGAACCGTCAGAACGAGCGACGTCGCCTCTCCAACAAGGCCGTGCGCTCCGAGCTGAAGACGCGCACGAAGAACGCGCTCGTTGCCGCCGAGACCGGCGCCGAGGACTCGGCCGAACGCCTGCGCGAAGCGGTCAAGCGCATCGACAAGGCGGCCGCCAAGGGCGTCATCCACGCCAACCAGGCATCACGCCGCAAGTCCCGTCTCGTACGCCGCATCGCCGCCATGTCGGCCGAGGCCGGGGAGAGCTGAGCCTCAAGACCTCGTCTCCCGGCTTGCCGGCCGTGCCGGGACACCTCAGCCGGCTGCGAGCGGGAGCTTCACCGCTGCGCTGCCCCCGAGCAGGGCGGCGTTGATCGAGGCGTCGTTGCCCGACATGCCCAGCTCCCAGACACCGACACCCGCACAGCCGAACTGAGCCGCGAGCGCAGACTTGAGGGCGATCGAGACCGGGTCGTCGAACCAGGTCTGGTGCCACTTGCCGTTTCTCCGGAACACCGTGAGAGCCGTCTCGGTGATCGGATCCCAGGTCGGACGGTGGCCCGCCGCGACGATCTGGGAGTAGGTGACCGCGACCGGTGTTCCCGTCACCTCGGCACCGTCGTGCCTGTTGGCGGTCGGGAAGTCGTATCCGTAGAGGGGAATGCCGAGCACGATCCGGCGGGCGGGGACGACCGAGGCGTACTCGGCGAGCGTCATGGCGTCGTTCAAGGAGGAATTCGTGAGCGGCGCCGTGGGCGAGGCGGTCCCGGGGACCTGCATCTCGTAGGCCATCACGAACAGCTCGTCGACATAGCGCATTATCGCCTTGACGTCGAAAAAGCCGAGGGGGTCGAAAGCCGACGTCGGGTAGGTGTCAAGCATGATCGACCAGCGGGGGTTGATCGACCGCAGGGTCTTCGAGAACGACGCCACGAAGCGCACGAAACCCCCGCGATCGGGTGTGCTGCTGCCCTCGATGTCGAGATCGACGCCGTCGAAGTCCCGGGCGGCGAGCACGGCCGCCACCTGCAGGGCGAGGCGTCTGCCGGAGGCCGCGGAGTTGCGCGCGATCGAGTCGATCACCGATGCCTTCTGGGAGAAGACCGTCAAAAGGACTCCGACGCCGGCGGCGTGAGCCTGGCTCATCTCGAAGCCGAGAGTGGGGCTCGTGAGGGAGGACCACCCCTGACCGGCGTGGGAGATCGACGCCGCCGTCGGCGAGGGACACGGACCAGTAGGCGAGAGTGGTGAGGTCCGCCATGTCAGGAGTGAACCCGAGATCCCAATAGGGCAGGAAGCCCACCACCTGGTGCGCGGGCAGCGGCCGGGGGAACGCTCCGGCTCCGAGCGTCGGCGCAGGTCGGCCCGGCGCCGTCGGCAGGCCGACAGCCACGGCCGCCTCGGCTCTGGCGACCGCCACCTGCTCTTTCGGGATGAGGCGCTCCGCCGGGCTGGGCGCCTGGGTCGTGGTGGGGCCGGTGCCCGAGCCCGAGCAGGCCGCCGAGCCGAGCGCCAAGAGGACGACCGCGGACACCCCGAGAGCTCGCCGGGCGACGTCCAGGCGCCGCGTTGAGACCATGACGGGCCGAGCGTAGTTGCCGCCAGGCCCTGGCTGGCACCGGCTCCCGCTGGTCGGCCCGACCGCAACGTGCTGAGACACCGTGAATGCTCCTACGCTGATCGGGATGGTTTTCGTCGAGGTCTTCCGTTTGTTCGTCGCGATCTGCGGCGCGCTCGTCGGCCTCGCGGTCAGGAGCCACGCGACAGCGGGGAGCCGCTCCTTGGCGGCCGGTGTCGGAGTCGGGATCGGGTACGTGCTCGGCGGTGTCATCGGCCGGTTGATGAATGGCGGCATGGGCAGGGCGACCCGCTCGCTGCGCGACGTCCCCCGTGCCCGAGCTCTTGGCGGGGGTGCTGCTCGGCAGCATCAATTTCCTGCTCGGCGTGGTCATCTGCATCCCCTTGTTCGTCTTCGTCAAGCAGAGCTTCGACTACCTGATCGCAGCCGCTGTCGCCTGGGTGCTCGGAACACTCGGGCTCAAGCTCGGCATGACCAAGGGCCGGCAGCTCGCCGACGCGCTCGGGGTCACGAGGCGGCTGGCACCGATGCGCCAGGATCTCGACGAAGGGGGCGACCTCGTCGACACCTCGGCCCTCATGGACAGGTCGTTCCTCGTCATGGGCCGCCTCGGCGTGTTCGGTCCTGAGCTGCTCATCCCTGAACCGGTGGCCGACGAGATCGCCACCCTCGCCGACGGGCCCGATCCCGTGTCCTCCCGCAGGGCTCGGCGCGGCCTCGAGGCGATCGACGAGCTGAAGGGCCTCGGCGTGAAGGTCACCTTCGTGCAGGGGGACGTCGTGGGGGCAACTTCGATCGAGGACAAGCTGGTCGTTCTCGCCGACCGGCTCAACGCCAGGGTCGTCACCTGCTCTGCGGAGCTGACGCGCCGGCGTGAGGAAGCGGGCGGGCGTGTGCTCGACCTGCGCCGCCTCGCCATGGACCTCTCGCCGGACCACGTTCCGGGTGAGCACCTGAGGGTCGACCTCGTCCGGGCCGGACGCCAGCCCCAGCAGGCGATCGGCTTCCTGCCCGCCGGCGACATGGTGGTCGTCAACGACGCCGAGGCACTTGTCGGCAAGACCGACGTCGAGATCGTCGTGCTCTCGACAAGGCCGACCAACCAGGGGCTGCTCGTCTTCGCCCGTGTGGCGGACGACCTCCGACCGGATAGATAGCCGCCGCTAGAGGGGAGACCTGAAGCCGTTCTCGCCGAGCAGGGGCACGAAACGGGCTCTGCAGAGCACCCGCAGCTCCACGAGCTCGCCGCCCCGCTTCTCGAAGACCTTGACGAGGTCGCCGCCTCCGTTGCCCACGGGCATGACGAGCCTGCCTCCGCTCGCCAGCTGGGCCCCGAGCGGAGCAGGGACATCGTGGAAGGCCGCCGCGACCACGACGGCGTCGTAGGGCGCGAAGTCCGGGAGCCCGAGCGTGCCGTCGCCGATCACCACCTGGGCGTTCGCCACGCCCGCGGCGGCGAGGTTGGACCGGGCCACCTCGGCCAGCTCGGCGATGCGCTCGACGCTGAGGACGCGGCGCGCGAGCCGGGCGAGCAGGGCGGTCTCGTAGCCGTGTCCGGTGCCGACCTCGAGGACCGTCTCGTTGCCTTCGAGGCCGAGAGCCTCGATCATGAGGGCGATGAGAGAAGGCTGCGAGGTCGTCTGGGCGCGCCCTATGGGAAGGGCGTAGTCGTAGCGGGCCTCGTCTCTCGAAGCCACCGGCACGAAGGCGGCTCGTCGCACTGCGCCCACTGCCTCGAGCACACGTTGATCGGTGACACCTTGGCCACGCGCCGCCCGCACGAGCGATTCGGCCGCGCCGTCGGTGGACGGCCCCGGACCCGCCTTGTCGTCGCGACCAGCGTCCCTCGCCATGCCGCCCGCCGGCCGGGTGGGCTCAGAGCGCCTTAACGGCGGCGACGACCTTTGTGAGCGAGTCCTTGGCGTCGCCGAACAAAAGGGTCGTCTTCGGGCCGAAGAGGAGCTCGTTGTCGATGCCGGCAAAGCCGGGCCGCATCGAGCGCTTCATGAAGATGACGTTGCGGGCCTGGTCGACCTCCATGATCGGCATCCCGTAGATGGGGCTGGCCGGGTCGTTCTTGGCAGCCGGGTTGACGACGTCGTTCGCGCCCACGACCAGGGCCACGTCGGCCGAGGCGAACTCGGGGTTGGCCTCGTCCATTTCCTTCAGCTGCTCGTAGGGCACGTTGGCCTCCGCGAGGAGGACGTTCATGTGGCCCGGCATCCGGCCGGCGACGGGGTGGATGGCGTAGATGACCTCGACGCCGCGCGACTCGAGCAGGTCGGCGAGCTCGCGGATCGTGTGCTGGGCCTGGGCGACGGCGAGACCGTAACCGGGGACGACGATCACCTTGTTGGCGTAGGCGAGCAGGATGGCGACGTCCTCCGCGCTGGCCGACTTGACGGTGCGGGTCGTGTCGCCCTCGGCCCCGCCCGTGGCCGTGATCACCGCGCCGAAGGCGCTGAACAAGATGTTCGGGAGCGACCGGCCCATTGCCCGGCTCATCATCTGGGTGAGCAGCGTTCCCGATGCTCCGACGAGCGTGCCGGCGACGACGAGCACCACCGAGTGGAGCACGAAGCCGCTCGCCGCGACCGCGAGCCCTGTGAACGAGTTCAGCAGGGAGATCAGCACGGGCACGTCCGCGCCGCCGATGGGCAGCACGAAGGCGACGCCGAAGGCGAGGGCGAGGACGAGGATGATCGTGATGAGCCAGTTGGCCGTGCTCACGCAGACAGCCACCGAGAGCCCGAGCACGGCGACGGCGACGATGCCGTTCAGGAGCTGTTGTCCCGGGTAGGTGACCGGGCGGCCGGTCATGAGCTCTTGGAGCTTGGCGAAGGCCATGCAGCTGCCCGAGAACGAGACGCAGCCGACGACGACACCGAAGAGGACCTCGACGACCTGGTAGACGGCGAGGGAGCCCGCCGGGGCCCGGAGGAACGTGGCAAGCGCGATCAGGGCCGCCGCGCCACCGCCGACGCCGTTGAACGCCGCCACCATCTGGGGCATGGCGGTCATCTTGACGAGGCGCGCCGCGGGGACGGCGATGACCGCCCCGATCACCATCGCCCCGGCGATGAGCAGGAAGTGGGTGAGCCCGTTGGTGGCGAAGGTGATGCCCACGGCGACGGCCATGCCGCCGGCACCGAGGAGGTTGCCGTAGCGGGCGGTCTTAGGTGAGGTGAGTCCCTTCAGCGCAAGGATGAAGCAGATGGCGGCGATCAGGTCTGTGAGGCGGATGCCGGTTCCGAGGCTCACTTCACGCCTCCTTCGGTGCCGGCGGCCAGCCGCGCCGGAGCTCGATGTGGCGGCGAGCTCAGCCGGCTCCTTCGCCGGCTTGCGGACCTTGAACATCTCGAGCATGCGGTCGGTCACGACGAAGCCGCCGACCACGTTCAAGGTGGCGAGGATCACAGCGACGAACCCGAGGACCGTCTGGCCCGTGCCGCTCGCCGTGCCGAGGACGAGCATTGCGCCGACCAGCACGACGCCGTGGATGGCGTTGGTGCCGGACATCAACGGCGTGTGCAGCGTGCTCGGCACCTTGGCGATCACCTCGAAGCCGACGAACGCGGCCAGCACGAACACGGTGATGAGCGAGAGGATGTCCCCGCCGTTCATTGCGTCCCTCCTTCGAGAAGCTCGCGCGTCCGGGCGTGGCGGACCTCGCCCGCATGGGTGATGCATGTGCCGGTGACGATCTCGTCCTCGAAGTCCGGCGCGAACTCACCGTCTTTGACGATGAGCGGCAGGAACTCGGCGATGTTGCGGGAGTAGAGGAAGCTCGCGTGCAGAGGCATCGAACTGGCGAGGTTCTTCACCCCGATCAGACGTGACCCCGCCCACCTCGACGCTCTCGCCCGGGCGGCTCAGCTCGCAGTTACCGCCGGTCTCGGCGGCAAGGTCGACGATCACGCTCCCGAGCGCCATCTCGCGCATCATCTGTTCGGTGACGAGCACCGGGGCCTTGCGGCCGGGGATGGCTGCAGTCGTGATGACGACGTCGGCTGCGGCGACCTCTTTGCCGATCAGCTCGCGCTGGCGGCGGAGGAAGTCCTCGGACTGCTCCCGGGCGTAGCCGCCCTCGCCCTCCTGGGTCTCGAGGTCGAGCTCGACAAAAGCGGCACCCAGGCTCTTGACGTCTGCTTTGGCGGCCGACCGGACGTCATAGGCACGAACGGTGGCGCCGAGGCGGCGTGCCGTCGCGATCGCCTGCAGGCCGGCCACCCCGGCGCCGAGGACGAGCACCTTGGCGGGCGGAACCGTGCCCGCGGCCGTCATGTAGAGCGGGAAGAACTTCGGCAGCTGCTCTGCCGCGAGAAGGACGGCCCGGTAGCCGGTGACGAGGGCCTGGGACGAGAGCACGTCCATGCTCTGCGCCCGTGTGATCCGGGGGAGCAGGTCCAAGCTGAAGGCCGATATCCGGTGGGACACGAGGGCCCGCACCAGGTCGAGGTCGGCGGCCGGCTGCAGGTAGCTCACAACAGCAGAGCCTTCGCTGAGCAGTCCCACCTCCTCCAGCGACAAAGGCTGCACCTTGCAGATGACGCCTGAGGTGGCGAACAATGTCGGCCCGTCCACCAGCGTGACGCCGGCGGCCGCGTAGGCCTCGTCGGCGAACAGCGCGGCTGCGCCGGCGCCGGCTTGCATCGCGACCTCGCGCGCCTACGGCGGTGAATCTGGGGACGACGCTCGGAACGAGCGCAACCCGGCGCTCGCCGGGCGTGGTCTCGCTCGGTATTCCCAATCGCATGAAGGATCGGTCTAGCACCTTCGCGGCGCGCGTCTAAAATCGGCCGCGCGTGCGGCCGGTCCGGACGCAACGCCCTCTCTCATGCCAACTTCCCAGCTCGCTCCCGGAGTCGTCGAGATCGACACCTTGCTCGGGGGCTGGCAGCGGGTCACGGCCGGCTACCTCATCGAAGGGCCTCGTCCCGTCCTGGTCGAGACGGGCAGTCAGAGCTCGATCGAAGTCCTGCTCGCAGCACTCGCCGAGCTTGGCGTCGGCGAGCGGGACCTCGCAGGCGTGGTCGTGACCCACATCCACCTCGACCACGCGGGCGGTGTCGGCGACGTCGCACGCGCCTTTCCGGAGGCGAAGGTGTACGTGCACGAGAAAGGTGCCCGGCACCTGGTCGACCCGAGCCGTCTCGTGCGCTCTGCGGCGATGGTCTACGGCCCGCTCCTCGACTCGCTCTTCGGTCGCCTGGACCCCACCCCCTCCGAAAGGGTGCACGTCCTCGGGCACCACGAGGAGATCGACCTCGGGGGCGGCAGGAGCTTGCGGGCGGTCGACTCCCCGGGCCACGCGAAGCACCATCTCGGGCTCGTCGACTCCGGGAGCGGACTGCTCTTTGCCGGCGACGCCGTCGGCGTCCGCCTCCCGGACGGCGGCGTGCTCCGCCCGGCGACTCCTCCCCCCGACTTCGACCTCGACGCGGCCCTGACCTCGTTGCGGAAGTTCGCCGACGAGCGCCCCACCGGCATAGCGCTCGCTCACTACGGCCTCGTGCCCGTCGAGCCCGAAGAGCTGCTTGGAGAGGCGGAGGCGACCCTCAGGGCCTGGGCCGAAGAGGCTGAGCGGGCGTGGCGGGCGGGCACGGACATCGCCGAGGCGCTCGAGCGGCGTTTCGGCCAGGACACCGGGGGGCTCGAGCCCGAACAGCGCCGTGCGGCAGAGACGCTCGGGGGCGTTCACTCGAACGCCGCCGGCCTTCGCCGCTGGTTCGAGCAGCAGTCCGGGCCTCCAGAGCCCTCTTAGCCCCGACGGTGGCAAGGGGCTCGCCGTAGACTGGTCCCCGGTGGGGGACAGTGACGAGGCGGCCGACTGGCGGGAGCTCTACGGATCTGCGCCACTTCGCGACGGTCGAATTCAGGACGATGTCGGGCCTGGCGCTCGAGCCGGTCTACGGGCCTCCCGGGTCACCGCTCCCGGGCCTTTATCCCTACACCCGCGGGCCGTACGCGTCGATGTACCGCTCCAAGCTCTGGACGATGCGCATGTTCGCCGGCTTCGGCACCGCCGTCGACACGAACATGCGCTTCAAGGAGCTCCTCCGCTCGGGCGGGGACGGCCTGTCGGTTGCCTTCGACCTGCCGACCTTGATGGGGCGTGACTCCGACGACCCCCTGGCCGAAGGCGAAGTGGGCCGTTGCGGGGTGGCCGTGGACACTCTCGCCGACGTGAACGACCTCTTCCACGGCATCGATCTGGCCGGCGTGACGACTTCCATGACGATCAACTCCCCGGCTGCCGTGCTGCTCGCGATGTACGTGACGGCAGCCGCCGAGGCCGGCGTCACGGCCCGTGAGCTCGGCGGGACGATCCAGAACGACATCTTGAAGGAGTACCAGGCGCAGAAGGAGTACGTCTTCCCTCCGCGTCCCTCGATGCGGATCGTCACCGACATGGTGCGCTACTGCTCGTCGGAACTGCCCCGGTTCCACCCGATATCCGTCTCCGGGTACCACATCCGGGAAGCCGGCTCGACCGCGGCCCAGGAGCTCGCCTTCACTCTCGCCAACGGCTTCGCCTACGTCGAGGCCGCGATGGCGGCGGGCCAGAAGGTCGACGAGTTCGCGCCCGGGCTGAGCTTCTTCTTCAACGCTCACATCGACTTTTTCGAGGAGATCGCCAAGTACCGGGCGGCGCGCCGCGTCTGGGCACGCTGGATGACAGGACGCTACGGGGCACAGTCCCCGCGCACCGCCCAGCTGCGGTTCCACACCCAGACCGCAGGCGTCTCGCTCACCGCCCAGCAGCCCGAGGTCAACATCGTCCGGACCGCGCTCGAGGCGCTCGCCGGAGTGCTCGGCGGCACCCAGAGCCTGCACACCAATTCCATGGACGAGGTGCTCGCCCTGCCGACCGAGCGGGCGGCCCGCATCGCCCTGCGCACTCAGCAGGTGATCGCGCACGAGACCGGCGTGGCCAATGTCGCCGATCCCCTGGGGGGGTCGTGGTTCGTCGAGGAGCTCACCGACGAGATGGAGCGCCAGGCAGAAGCGGTCTTCTCCTACCTCGACGAGCTGGGTGGGGGCTCGATCCTCGAAGGTGTCTACCTCGGCATCGACCGCGGCTACTTCCAGGACGAGATCGCGCAGGCCGCCTACGACTTCGAGTGCAAGGTCAGCTCGGGCCGGCGCATCGTCGTAGGCGTCAACGCCTACACGGAAGGGAACGAAGAGGACCCGCCGCCAACTCTTCGCGTCGGCCAGGAGGTCGAGGACATGCAGCTGAAAAGGCTCGGGGAAGTCCGCCATTCGCGTTCGGCCGACGCCGTCGAGGTCGCGTTGGCAAAGGTCCGCGAGGACGCTCGCGACCCGACCCGCAACCTCATGGAGTCCGTCGGCGAGGCGGTCCGGGCCTACGCGACCGTGGGTGAGATCATGGGCGCCCTGGCCGCCGTCTTCGGCCGCTGGCAGGATGTGGCCCGAACATGAGGAGGTCGTGATCCGCGTGGTCGTCGACTATGACCGGTGCGAGTCCAACGCTGTCTGCATGGGCATCTCGCCCGAGGTGTTCGAGGTGCGGGACGACAACTTCCTCTACGTGCTGAACGAGAACCCGCCCGAGGAGCTCCGCGACAAGCTCCGGCAGGCCGTCGCCTCCTGCCCGACGCAGGCGATCTCACTCGTCGAGGACTGATTACGTGGTACCCGCGACAGATAGCCTCGGCTGATGCCGAGCGACACGGACGCCACCAAGGACAGGACCCGCCCGGTCCGCGTCCGCATCGCCCCTTCCCCAACCGGCTACTTCCATGTCGGCGGCGCCCGGACCGCTCTCTACAACTGGTGCTTCGCGTGCCGCCGTGACGGGGTGTTCATCCTGCGGATCGAGGACACCGACTCGGAGCGCAACAAGGAGGAGTGGGTCGCCGGGATCGGCTCGGCCCTGGCCTGGCTCGGGATCGACTGGGACGAGGGCCCCTACCGCCAGTCTGAGAGGAAAGCGCACTACCAGGAGGCGCTCGACGACCTCTGGGAGAACGGCCATCTGTACGCCTGCGACTGCACGCGGGAGTTGGTGCTCGAGCGGACGAAGGCCAACGCGACCCCGGGCTACGACGGATTCTGCCGCGACAGGGGCTTGGATCGCGGCCTCGGGCGTGCCCTGCGCTTCAAGGTCCCGCCTGAGGGCGTGACCGTGGTCGAGGACCTGGTGCGGGGGGAGGTCCGTTTTGCGAATTCGACCATCGAGGACTTCGTCGTGGCGAAGTCCAACGGGGACCCGCTCTTTGTCCTCGCGGGCGTCGTCGACGACCGGGAGATGCGCATCAGCCACGTCATCCGGGCAGAAGAGCACCTTCCGACGACCCCCAAGGCGGTTCTCATCTGGGAGGCCCTCGGCACCGGCGAGCTGCCGCTTCCTGCCTATGCCCACCTGCCGGTGCTCGTGAACGAGAAGCGCCAGAAGATCTCGAAGCGACGCGACCGTGTCGCCATCGAGGACTACCGGGCGCAGGGCTTCCTGCCCGAGGCGATGGTCAACTACCTCGCTCTGCTCGGATGGAGCCCCGGGGACGGGCGTGAGTTCTTCACCCTCACCGAGCTCGTGTCAGAGTTCGACCTTGCCAACGTCAACCACTCGCCGGCCTTCTTCGACCAGCAGAAGCTCCTGCACTTCAACGGCGTCTACCTGCGTGCCTTGCCGCTGGACGAGTTCGTCGACCGCTGCCGGCGATGGGCGAGAGAGGACTCCGTCACGCCCGTCGTGGTGGATTTCGCCTCGCCGGAGTTCACCGGGCTCGCTCCGCTCGTACAGGAGCGGGCGACCACTTTTGCGGAGGCCGCGAGCCTTGTCGAGTTCCTGTTCGCACGCGAGCTCGCTGTTGAGGACGCGGCGTTCGAGAAGGCGATCGTCAAGGATCCCGAGGGGGGGTCGATCCTGGTCGAGGCCCGGGAGCGCCTGGCGGGCTGCGACTTCGGGGCCGAGTCGCTCAGAGCTCAGATAACAGAGCTGGGCGAGGCGAGAGGGCGCAAGCTGGGCAAGGTGCAGGCGCCGATCCGGGTTGCGGCGCTCGGTCGCAGCATCGGGCTCCCCCTCTTCGAGTCGCTCGAGGCGCTCGGCCGCGACCGGACGCTGGAGCGGATCGATAGTGCGATCGCGCGGCTCGAGGAGGCCCGGTCCTAGGAGCTCCGCGACGCGGTCCTGGCCTGCTCAGCGGGATTTTCGGCGCTCGGCGGCCCTGACGCTGAGGTCTTCACCTGGCGGCCTGCCGGGTCGCGCCTGTTACGATGACGACGCCCATTCGGGGGTGGTGTAAACGGCAACACGGCAGGTTCTGGCCCTGTAATTAGGGGTTCGAGTCCTCTCCCCCGAGCGTTCGAGCGGCCGTGAGGCCGCTCGTTTCGCGAACCGACGAGAGCGCCGGCCAGTTGTCAGAGTCGAGCCGCCTCGTGGAACCGGATTGCGATCTGCGGATCGCCGAAGATCTCGAGCCTCTCCGTCGGGAGGCGGCGCCAGGCCCAGCAGGCGAGGTCGAAGGCGCTGCCCCGGACGGAGGCGTCACCCCTCGTGTGCTCGCGGGTGATCACCGATCCTCCGGGCCGGAGCTCGATGGTCCACTCGGCTTGGGGGACGTCGGTCGCATGCAGGTGGAGGGACCCGGCCGGTCCGCTCTCGAGCAGCCGGGCCTCGAACCGCGGGAAGAAGAGCTCGAAGAACTCCGCGATGTTGTCCGCTGCGACCTCAGGATCGCCCAGAGCCGGCGTGAGGCTCTGGGCCAGTTCGGCGTCGACGCGGTGGATGAGCGTCTCTTGGGCCATGCGGCGCGGCCAGAAGCTCGCCGGGGCCGGCCCGCCCGCGGCGAAGTTCCACACCAGGGCGTCGTCGGGGGTTGCCTCCAAAGCCGCGAGCACGGCCGTCCGCTGCTCGGCGAACCGACCGATGCGCTCGTTGTCCTCCGTAGGGACCGGAAGCTCACTGCGGTCGGGAGGCGCGGCTCTCCGATCCGAGACGATGAGGGCCGTCCGGGAGTAGATGTAGCCAAGATGGTTCACCAGCTGTGACATATCCCAGTCCGGGCAGGTCGGAACCGGGAGCGAGGCCGCTCCGCTGGAGACCGCCACCAGGAATCGGCTGGACTCCAAGTCGAGAGCATCCAGTGTCGTTGCACGATCCATCGTGACAGTCTGCCTCCGGCGCCGGCGGCTCTCGCAGACGTGCTCGGGCGACCTTCAAGGCTGTTCAGGTCGGTTGACCTGCCGCGACCGGCCGCGGCCGCCCCCGGACGCGTCCGAGCCGACAGGCATCGAGACGGCGAGCGAGGACTAACATGAACACGCTCCGCTGGCCGTCGTGTCAACCGGAGCTACGCGAGGTGTTCGTTGCTACCTCGAGTAACGCACGGCCCCATCGTCTAGAGGCCTAGGACACCACCCTCTCAAGGTGGAGACACGGGTTCGAATCCCGTTGGGGCTGCCAG
>CAWDPZ010000041.1:0-33660 GCA_963804265.1 uncultured Acidimicrobiaceae bacterium | reverse complement strand
GTAGTGCGACGGCGTGAACTTGTCGAGACGCCTCCGCAGCAGCACGGCGTTGGTGCAGAGGTAGACGTACCAACCATAACGGTCGAGCAGGGCCTGGGTCCATCTTGTCGATCTCGGGGTGCAGCAGAGGCTCGCCGCCGGCGATCGAGACCATCGGAGCGCCGCTCTCCTCGATGGCGGCGACGGCCTGCTCGACGCTCAACCGCTTGCGTAGGATCTGGGTCGGATACTGGATCTTGCCGCAGCCATTGCACGCCAGGTTGCAGGCGAACAGCGGTTCCAGCTCGACGATGAGGGGGAACTTGTCCCGCTTTGGCCAACTTCTGACGTAGGCCGGTCAGGTACGGCCGAGCTTCCCAGGCTCTGGCGGATTGGGACTCCCCACTATCTGACCTCCAAGGGCAGGGAAAAGCTAACAAATTCTCCCGACAAACGACACCCCGATCCTCCACTTCCAGGGGCCCCAGGGCCCCGATGGTCAAGGACCCCGTTCGACCAGATGTGGGGGGGGGGGTGCCGCGGCGGTGATTCCTATCCCGGCGGGCCTTCCGCCGAGCCAGACTGAACGCTCAGGCCGGTGCTCGTCATCGATCAGATGGACCGGGCGACCGGTCCGGCCCGGCGACCTCGACCAGGCGAGTGGCGTTGGAGAGTTGCGAGCCCACGACAAGGATCAGGTCGCAGTCGGACGGCCTGGCCGTCACCGCGTCCTGGCGGTTCTGGGTGGCGTAACAGATCTCGTCCCGTGCGGGACCGACCAGGGCCGGAAATCGTTCGGACAAATGGAGATTACAATACCGGCAACGTCACCTCGGTGCCAGGGTGGTCTGGGTGATGTAGGCGACCTTGTCCGGATCGCGGATCGAACAAGAGCCGGCCGACGTCGTAGGGCCGTCTCGACCAAGAGGTGAACGATCAGTCGGACTCGCCCAGCGTTCCTTCGGTTCTCGTGCCCGGCGTGCCCGATAGAGGACCACCTGGTAGCCCCGGTCGGTGAAGCGGTGCAGCTCGTCTGTGGACCTTGGCCACCAGCGGGCGGCTCGCTCCACGACGGCGAAGATTGCTGCTTGGCGGTGGCCTCCTGGCGCACCTCCAGAGCCACCCCATGGGCTGAGAACACAACGGTCAACCCGTCGGGCACCTCGTCCAGTTCCGTGACGAAGACGGCTCCTTTTGTCTTGCAGATCGTCCCACCACATGGCGGTTGTGGACTATCTGGCGCGGACATAGACGGGCGAACCGGGAACATCTCCAAGGCTCCGCTCAACGGTCACGATGCACGGTCGACTCCGGCGCAGAAAGAGCGAGGGTCCGGCGAGCAGGGCGAGGTGCGCCCCGGCCAGGGTCTCGGCCCATTCCTCGAGGACGGGAGCGGCCGCGGTCAGCGAGCGCAGCCGGGCCTTCCACCCGCCCGGGAGCTGTGGAGAGGCTTCGAAGCTCCCCATCCGGGGTGTCAGAACCAACGACCCGCACCACGGCGGCGTAGGACCCGGGGAACTGCCTGAGCAGGTCAGGCCGTCTCGCAGTCCCACCGCCGGCCCCACGATCCGCCAGGTCAGCTCTCTCCCCGGGCCCCTGGCGACGGGCGCCTGGTGGTGGTCCACCGGTCCCACGCCGCCTCGAGAGCCCCACGGGCACAAGCGAGCTCGGTCGCATAGAGAGGGGGCCGAGGGCAGGACGAGCCTGCTCGGATCCGTCCGCTCGCTCGAGGGGACCCGGTCGGCTACCACCACGGTTTCCCTGGAACCAGATGACGCGGTGACCAGCCCGCCCGCCACCCCGGCAACCGACCACGCCCCGCAGAGATGAAGGCGGCGCCGTTCGACATTGCGTCGCCATCGGCTTCTGCCATCTCGAGACGCCGCCGCCGCGGCGTGGGCTGGCCCCTGCCCGGTCCCGGCACACCCGTAAGAGGCCGGGGCGCGCCGGAAAGCGAACGGGCCTCCAGACGCAGAGGGGCGAAGACGACGGCACTGGAAGGTCAGGGGTCGGACTCCCCCTTTGACGAAGCGTCCCAGCGCCATCATCGGCCATACCACCCGGTAGAGGTGGTAGTTGATCGAGAAGTCCCACGGGAAGCCGGTTCCCGGTGAAGTAGGGCTCGTCCCAGGTCCCCCCGGCGTCGCTGGTTGTCGACGCAGCCAGTGCACCCCCCTGAGCGTCGATGACCTGGTCCTGCCCCCGGCGGCCAGGAGGGTGATAAGGGCCCAGGCGGTCTGGGAAGGAGTGGACTCGCCTCGGCCTCGCCAGGCCTCGGTCCACGTACGACCTGAGGTCCTCACCCCAGCCGCCGTCCGGGTTCTGGTGGTCCTCGACCCACTTCACGGCCCCGCCGGATGCGGGGATCGTCGGGACCTACACCGGCGGCAATCAGGGCCGGGACGGCCGCGCCTTCCCGTAGATGTAGTTGACCCCCCACCGCCCGAACCACGAGCCGTCGTCCTCCTGGCTCGAGCCCAGCCATTCCACGCCTGGCGCAGGCGCCGGCCGGGATGGCTTCTCGGCGTAGCCAGCATCTCGATGACATGGGCGGTGACATCGGCCGAAGGCGGATCGGTGACCTCGCCGAAATCGCAGAACGGCAGCTAGAGGCAAACGTCCTGCTGTTGTCGGCGTCGAAGGCGGCCCAGCCGCCCTCCCGGGACTGCATCCCCTGGGTCCACTCGACCGCCCGCTGACGGCGCGCTGGCCTCCTCGCCTGCCCGGCCGAGGGCGAGTACGACCTCGGCGGTGTCGTCGATGTCGGGGTAGTTGTCGTTGGCGAATTCGAAGGCCCAGCCTCCCGGCGCGAGGCCCGGACGCCGTACCTGCCAGTCACCCGGGACCGAGATCTCCTCGTCCAGGAAATCACGCGCCGCTGCGCGCAGCGCGGGCTCGCCCGGTTCGAGCCCGGCGTCGGCCAGAGCGGTGACGGCGAGGGCGGTGTCCCACACCGGGGACTGGCACGCCTCGAGCCTGCGGCCGCGCTCGTCGTTGATCGTGAAGCCGTCGAGCCCCGCGAGCCCCGCCCGCATGTCGGGATGGTCGAGGGCGTAGCCCTGCAGGCGCAGGGCGATGAGGGAGTAGACCCAGGGAGGTTGGATGCCGCCCCAGGAGCCGTCCGCCTCCTGCCGCTGGATTATCCAACGCTCGGCCCGCCGTAAAGCGGCCTGGCGGAGCCCACCTGGACCGGTCGGCGCTCGTAGACCTTGAGGGCGCGGTCGAGCATCTCGAAACGACCCGCCCAGGTGCTGAGCGGCGCACCGCGGCGGCCGCGGGGTACCGGCCTTGAGCTCGTCGATGCCGAATCCGATCTCGTGCGAAGGTCGGTGCGCGCCCACGACTGTCAGGCGACCACGGTCTGGCGCGCCCAGCACCCGAAGTCGTAGATGTTGAGCGGGACGAACTTCGGCAGGAACATCAGCTCCGGCGGGCAGCACCGGCAGCTCGTCCCAGGACCAGAGGCCGACGAGCGCCAGCCAGAGCCGGGTGAAGACCCTGGTCCGCTCGACGCCTCCGGCGCCCACGACGAACTCGGCGGTGCCGCTTCATGTCCGTCGGCCTCGGCGCGTCCCCGCGAGGCGCAAGGCGACGTAGGCCTCGACGGTGGTCGAGAGCTCGGGCGGGACCGCCGTAGAAGTTCGCCCAGGTGCCGTCCCGCGCTGGCACGAACGGATCCAGCGTGCCGGCGGACTCGGTCAGCTCGGGCGTACCGTATGCCGAGGAACTCGCGCAAAAGGAGGTCCTCGGCGTCCATGCTGACGTTGGTCTCGAGCTCGCCCTTCCACCAGCCCTTCGCGTCCTGCATGGCGACGAGGGCCTCGACGCCCCGCTTGAGGCACCCACCTCGCATCGTCGGTGGGACCTGCAGGCGCGAACGGGCTCCGGAGGCACCGCTCGTGTCGGCCCCGTGGCTCCCGAGGGGGCTCATCGGTCGCGCTCGGTCACGTACCGGGCGATGGCCACGAGCTCGGACCGGGGCCTCAGCTCGAGGGGCACCCGCTCGAGAGAGCCGAGGGCGGCGGCCAGCTGCGCCTCGCCGATCGCCATGGTCTCGTCGCGTGCTCCGCACTGTTCGAGGAGCCGGGTCGCCTTCGCCACCTCGCCCTCGGTGAGGTCACGTTCGAGGAGGCGGGCGAGGCCCGCGGGAAGGTCGTCCCCGCGGGCAAGAGCGAGGGCGATCGGCAGGGTCTTTTTGTGCTGGCGAAGGTCGTTGCCGACCGGCTTGCCCGTCACGCTCGGCTCGCCCCATATCCCGAGGACGTCGTCGATGGCCTGGAACGCGATCCCGAGATGGCGGCCGTAGTCCGCGAGGGCGTCCACTGTCTCTGTGTCCGCGCCGGCGAGGATCGCACCCATGGCCGAAGCACACGAGAGCAGGGCCCCGGTCTTCCCGGCCTCCATCTGCAGGCACTCGTCCACCGGCAGGGAGTCCTTGAGCTCGGACGCCATGTCCTGGGCCTGACCGGCGATCATCGCCTGCGTCGCCTCGGCGAGCTGCACGGCCGCCAGGACCCGCTCGGAGGTGGGCTCCTCCAAGAGGAGCTGGAAGGCAAGCGTCGAGAGGGCGTCGCCGGCGATGATGGCGTGCCCGACCCCGTGGGTGGCCCATACCGTCGGCCTGTGCCTGCGCTCGAGGTCGCGATCGATGATGTCGTCGTGCACGAGCGAGAAATTGTGGACGAGCTCGATGGCAACCGCGCCGGCGAGCCCGGCGGACTCGTCTGCGCCGGCGGCTGCGGCCGAGACGAAGACGAGGCCGGCGCACGAATTTCCCGCCGCCTGCCAGATGTTCGCTGACCGCTGGTCGCAGCTCAGGACAGAGCCGGAGCACAGCCGCCTCGAGCGCCGGGGCCACCATGGCTTTGGCCCGGGACAACGCTTCGGCGGCCAAAAGAGCGCTCTCGCGCGTTGCCGGGGAGGAGACAACGGTCACGCCCCTGCTCCTTCCAGCTGGCGGGGGCCGTCCGAGCGGGTGCCCGCGAAGAGGGACAACGCCTGCGAGGCGGCCTGCTCGCCGGCGCGGACGGCGCCTTCCATCGTCGCGGGCCAGCCGGTATCGCACCAGGCGCCTGCGAGGTACATCCCCAGGCGTCGCGGTGCTGGTCTGCGGGCGCAAAGCCCACGTCCCCGGAGCGGCGCGGAACGTCGCCGCCCGCTCACGCGTCACGACGGCGTCCAGGAGCTGAGCGTTGCGGGCGGGCGGGAAGAGCCGGCGCACCGCCTCCAGGAACGTGGCCGCGAGCTCGCTCGAGCCGAGGCTGATGTAGGCGTCCGCGGCCGAGAGGGAGATGGCCAGGCACTGGCCCGACCCGACGCCGCTCGAGGCGGTGCGGTCGAAGACGAACTGCACCGGCGAGTCGACGCAGGCGGCGAGAGGCAGATCGGTCACCTTGCGGTCGAGGACGAGATGGACGTTGACGATGGGAGAGGTCCCCAGCCGCTCCAGATCAGCCTCCCGGTCGAAGGCGCCGAGTGCGCGGCCGCCACGCGAAGGGGCGTGGCGACGATGACGGCGTCGACGACGTCGCTGCGCGCACCGGAGCTGACCGTGAAGCCGCCCGAGCCGGAACGACCGATCGCACCGACGGCGGTGCCGAGGACAGTCTCCACGCCCGAGGCCTCGAGCGCCCGAGCCGGGGTGGAGCCGTGGAGCTCGGCGAGGGGCACCCTCGACCAGCCGATGTCACCGGCGTCGCGGTGGTCGAGGAGCCCGACCCGGAACACCTTGGTCGCGAGGGCCAGCGAAGCCTCGGCGGCCGGCACGTTGAGCGTCGGGAGTGCGATCAGGTTCCACAGGCGCTCCACAGCCCGGTCGCCCTGGCCGTGGCGGGCCAGCCAGTCGCCGAACGAGACGCCGTCGAGGGCGGCGTCGTCGGGATCGAGCCGGCTGAGCGCAAGCGCCGGGCGCCCGAGACCGATGCGCTCACGGACCGAGAGATGGCGGTAGCGGGCGAGCGACCCCGCGAGATGCAACGGGGCCGGCAGGTTGACCCGCTTGATCGATGCCCGCGACCCATCCGGCGCGAGGACGGGGACGTCGAGCCTGGGTTGCAAGAAGACCTGGTCGGCGGCGCCGATGCGGTCTATGAACCCCCGGTACGCCGTGCAGCAGCGCAGGAACACGTGCTGTCCGTTGTCGAACGAGAGCCCGTTGCGCCGGATCGAGGACGTGAGCCCGCCGAGAACGGGGCGCCGCTCGAAGAGGAGGACCTCGGCTCCGCCGTCCGCAGCCGCCAGGGCCGCGGCCATCCCGGCGAGCCCGCCGCCGACGACGCCGATGCGAACCGGGCTCATGGTCGCCGTCCGGCGAGGCTGCTGCTCGCGACCAGGACCTTTTCCCAGGTGGGCAGGGACACGCGGCCCTGAGTGACAGCCATCGGCTCGCGCTCGATCGCGCGCCAGCAAACGGCGATAGATACCGGCCATGGCCGACACGCAGGCCCGGCCCCGGCTGTCGAGCAGGCCCAGGAGCTGCAGGCCCTCGTCGAACCATGCCTCGGCGCGACGGCACTCGAGGGCGACGAGGCGGGCGATCTCGGCCGGGGGACCGCTCAGATCGGGCGCACAACCGACCGACTCGGCATCCCTGCTGGGCAGATAGACCCGTCCGCGGGACCGGTCCTCGACGATGTCACGCAGGATGTTCGTGAGCTGCAGGGCGACCCCGAGCGCGTCCGCGAGGGGCGCTGCCTGCTCAGCTTGCTGCGAGCCGAACACGGCCAACGAGAGCCTTCCCACCGAGCCCGCCACCCGGCGGCAGTAGCCGACGAGATCGTCGATCGTCTCGTATGACGTCCCGTTCACGTCCATCTCGCAGCCGTCGATGATCTCGCCGAAACACGACATCGGCAAGCCGTAGCGCCCGGCGGCATCCGCCACGGCGACGAGCACCGCGTCTTCTGTCTGCGGGTCGATCGGGTCGATCTCCTTGCGGATCGTCTGCAGCCCGGCAAGCTTCTCCTCGGGCGCGGCCGATCCGTCCCCGACGTCGTCGATGCGGCGGGCGAGCGCGTACACCGCCGAGAGGGCGCGGCGCTCCGGCCTTTTCAAAAGCCTGATGCCGTATGCGAAGTTCTTCGCTTCTCGCCGGGTCACCGACTCACAGAAGTCGTAGGCGATCTCGGTGTTCAAGAGCTGCCTCGCTTCAGGCTCGCCGCGACGAAGCCCGACAGGGCACGGGCGGCAAAGCGGAGTCGCCGAGGCCGGCAACGAGTACCGAGCACGTCGTAGCCCGCCCGCTCGATGGAGTCGAGCGCGGCCTGGCCCCCGGCGGTGAAGCCGGCGACGGCGGCCCGGGGCCGGGGCCCGAGCGACGCGGCCAACGGCGTCCCGGCGCGCAAGAGCCCGCGCGCCCGCTCCACCTCCATCGCCACCAGCTCCCGCAGGGCCGTGGGGCCGACGCGGCCATCAGGTCGGCCTCGCTGCACCCCGACGCGCCATGTCCGCCGCCGGCATGTACACGCGTCCTCGTCCCGCGTCCTCACCTATGTCCTGGAGATGTTCGACGAGCTGCAGACCGATGCAGACGTTGTCGGAGAGAGCGACGCGCTCGGGGGTCGACACCTTGAAGACGGAGAGCACGAGCCGGCCCACCGGCGCCGCCGACAGCATGCAGTAGTCGACCAGGTCGGAGAAGCCCTGATATCGGGCGACACGCTGGTCCATGCGGTTCGCCTCGATGAGGGCACGGAACGGATCGAGGGTGAGCTCGAAGTCCCTGATCACAGGGGTGAGCTTTTGCATCACGGGACTCGTGGCATCGCCGGCGGCCGCCCGCTCCAGGTCAGCCTCCAGCCAGTCCAGCATCCCCAGGCGGTCGCCTTCGGCTTCGTCGCCGAGGTCGTCGGTGAGGCGGGCGAAACCGTAGATCGCCATCAAGGCCCCGCGAACGTCCGGGGGCAGGAAGCGGGAGGCGACGGGGAAGTTCTCGTTTCTCGACTTGGCGGCCAGCACTTCGGGCGCGTCCAACCGGCCTCCGAGGGGGAGGCACGGCGCCTTCGCAGCGAGTCGATCCGGCAAGTGGAACCCGCCTTCGAGGGATTGGCCTGATCCAACAGACACCATCGGTCTAGTCCTTCGCGTAGCGCCGATGACTACCAGTCCACCTTTGTTATACGTGCGCAGCGTCCCCCGTCAAGGGATAGGACCGTTGCACCGGCCCCGGACCTTCGCCCCGCTCCGGCTGCAACGGGCGCCGGCACGGCCAAAGGGCGCCGCCACCTGCGGGTCTCTCGCGGCCCCGCCCGAGCGGGGCAGGGCCATGAGCCGCGGCGAGAAATCAGGGGGAGGGCGACTGGGAGGAGGCGGCCGACTCGAGCGTCGGCCGCAACAGCCCGACCAGCGCCGCGTCCACGACCCGGCGCGCCGCCGGCCGGGCCGCCTTGCCCCGGGTCCGCAGCCTCGGCACCGACGCGGCCCGCGAGGCCGGCGGAGATGACGCCCACGACGCCCACCAGATTCGGTTGGTGGCGCAGCTCCCCTGTCGCCACCTCCAGCAGCAACGGCGCAAGCGGACCCAACAGCAGCTTCAGCCTCTCGACCGCCTGGTGCTCGCTCATGGGCGCCGGCAGCTCGTCCAGCTGCTCGCCGACGGCCTCGACGGTGGACCTGGCCGCGGCGAGGAAGATGGCCTCTTTCGAGTCGAAGTACCGGTAGAAGGTCCCCTTGGCGACGTCGGCGGCGCTGCAGATGTCGGCGACGTTCACGCCCGCGTAGCCGTGACGGGCGAAGGCGTCCCGGGCGGCGGCGACGAGTCGGGCCGAGACCACGGCGGGGCCCGACCGCTCCAGATAGGCGGCAATGACGTCGTCCCAGTTCTCCTGCGAGAAATCGCCCTCACGGTCAAAGGCGAGCAGCTCGGGCAGCATCTCGCGGATCGTCTCGAGCGGCAGGCTTCTCTGCTCGCGCAGCAGCCGGATGAGATTGAGCGCCTCGACGTGACGCACGTCGTAGAGGAACCGGTTCGAAGCGAGCTCGGTGACCTCGGGCAAAAGGCCGAGGTGCCGGTAGTGGTGGATCGTCGGCACGGGCGTGCCCGTCTTCTCAGCCAGGACCGAGATCGTGAACCGGGCGTCGGGACCTCCGCCGGCGAGGGGGGGGTCGACAAGCCCGGAAGCGGAGGCCGGCGACGCGGCGCGCGACGTCGATGCCCCGGGAGCCCACGGGCTCCCGGTCGCTTCTGACCCGCTCCAGTCGCTGCGGTCCACCGGCCTTCTTCTCGCTCCCTGTCCGGATGGTGCCGATCAAGATTCTATTTCAGGTGGGTGAACGTTAGCGCTGTGCGCCGAGGTGTTTCACCTGCGGGCCAGAACGAGCCGCTCATCGCCTCGCATCCACCTCGAGAGCCGGGTGGCGTGCACTCCCATAGACTGCCTCGCGGCAAGCAGGAGGCATGCAATGGCAGGACTGCCACCAACGCTCGCAGAGCTGACCGCCCCTGTCGGTCGACGAGGGCGCACGCGGGGGTGGCTCGTCGGCACCGTGGCGATCGTGGCTCTTGTCCTGGCTGGTTGGTTTGCCGATAACGCCATCGACGCCAGCACCCACGGCAGCGTGCAGCAACGTGTCGAGCGGGCGATATCGGACGGGATGCAAAGGGCTGTCGCCGACGCCCCCCTCACGTACATGGGGACGGAGGGCTACTACGTCCCCGACATCTTCCGCAGCCAATCGATGACCTTGTGCGTCGCCGTCGCCGCCTGGGACGACGCCCTTCAAGAGCTGAACGACGACCTGAGCGCACCACTGGTCAGCGGTGGGCCCTCCCAGCATTTGGCCTGACGCCACGACAGACGGGGCGAACGTTGTCGTGACGGTCAGGTACGCGGGATGGCTCGGCCGCGAGACCACGGACACCTTCACCGTCCCGGTGACCTTGCCGCACTACTCGAGCCCGCACAAGACCCCTGGCTATCCGGGCCCCGTCGAGTGCGCCGGCTCGTAACCGGTCCGCCCGCCCTGGGTTTGCTCCGGCGCAGTACGCCCCGCCTTTGATCAGCCGGCGCCACTGCGCCGCTACGCGTCCGGAAAGTCGTTCCCAGTCCCGACCGGGCTCGCAGGCTAGTCGGAGACCATCTCAGGTCTACCGAAAAGATATCCCTGACCAGCCTGAATGCCGACGTCTCGCAGGAGCTCCAGCTCCTGTTCGGTCTCGATGCCCTCCGCCAGGCTCATCGCCCCCAAGCGGTCGGCGAGCGATTTGAGCGCCGAGGCCATGGCTTCTTTCATGGGGTCGGTGTCGATCCCCCGGGTCACGTCGATGTCGATCTTGATTATGTCGGCGTGCACGTCGAAAAGGCTCGAGAAGCTCACGGTCCCCGAACCGGTGTCGTCGAGGGCGATCCTCACCCCGTTCGAACGCAGGGCACCGACGGCGTCGCTCACCTCGTCGTAGCCTTCGGCGGCGGCGTTCTCGCTGATCTCGAGGACCACCCGCGTCCCGTCGACCTCCTCCAGGACCTCGCGCAGCTCGTCGGAGGCGGCGGTGACCGGCGACACGTTGACGGAGATGAAGGCGTCGGACGGGAGCTTCTCGAGCTGGGCCAGCGCGGCCCGTATGGCGGTCATCTCGATCTCCCTCAGGAGACCGACCTCGGCCGCCTCGGCGAACCACCTCCGCGTCGAGATGCTCGCGTCACCGGGGAACCGGGCCAGTGCCTCGTAGCCGATGACCTTCTTCGTGGCCAGATCGACTATCGGCTGGAAAGCCACGCGGATCGAACCGTCCGCGGGCAGCTGCTCGAGACGGTGGCGCGCCGCGGCGAGCCTTGCCTCCTCCGCGGGATCGACGAGGCTTTCGAACGATATGTCCGCGAAGGACTCGGTGACGATGTCCTCGAAGGACTCGACCGGCGCCAGCACCTCGGGCAGGGCCGGGGACTCTTCGACGGTGCCCGCCTCAAGTAGCCCCGCGGGCCCGGGCGTGCCCTCGACGCCCGGCTCGGGCGGAGCCGCAGCGGTGGAACGGGCGGCTGCCCGGCCACCGATCTTCTGCCGCGGAGCGCGCTTTCGCGGCGCGGGCTTGGCGGCGACAGGGGGCTCCGCCGTGGGGAGATTCGCGGCCGGCTCAGCCGGCCTCTTGACAACCCTGCGCGGACTGCCCGCCAAGGCCCCCTTCTTCGTCATCCCTTCTCCCCTCAAACTGCGACTGGTGTTCTTATCGTCAGTGGGCTGACAACGCTTGAGAATCTCGGTTACCGCCCGGTTACGAGGAGGCGACCACCGACCGCTCTCAACAGGGTAATGGCCCGCCTTGCCCGATGACCGTCTTTTGACCGGATAAGTGCCTCTTCTCACACCCCGGGCGGTACGCTCCGGTTCCTGCCGTATCTGGAATTTGCGCACTTGAGCCTGGAGGTCGGGTGAACCTGCTGTTGGTGACGTTGGATCAGTTCCGGGGAGAGTGCCTCTCCATCGCAGGCCACCCCGTGGCCCGAACCCCGAACCTGGACCGGCTCGCCAGCTCCGGGGTCCTGCTCGCGCGCCACTACAGCCAAGCTGCGCCCTGCTCGCCCGGACGGGCCTGCCTGTACACCGGCACCTACCAGATGAACAACCGGGTCGTGGCCAACGGCACTCCCCTTGACGACGGCTTCGACAACCTCGCCCGCGCCGGTCGGCTCGCGGGACTCGACCCCACGCTTTTCGGGTACACCGACCAAGGCGTCGATCCGCGGACGGTCCGGTCGGCTGATGACCCGCGGCTGTCCAGCTACGAGGGCGTCCTGCCCGGCTTCAGCGTCGAGCTCGACCTCACCGGCGACAACGTCCCCTGGCTCGCGTGGCTCGAAGGACTCGGCTACGACCTTCCCTCCCGGCCCCTCGACGCCCTGGCGACCGAGCCCGACAGGCCCGAGGACGTCGGCCTGTCCGCCTTCACGACCGATCGCTACCTCGACTGGCTCGAGCGGCAGGACCGGCCATGGTTTGCCCACCTGAGCTACCTGAGGCCGCATCCTCCCTACGCCGCCGCCGGGCGCTGGGCCCGCGCCTTCGACCCCGACGAGGTCGACATGCCGATCCCTGCCGGGCCGCGGCGCCATCCCTTTCACGAGGCGGCCCTTCGTCTGCCGGGGGCAGCGGCGCCGACCGACGAGCGGGCGGTCCGGAACATGCGGGCCCAGTACTACGGGATGATCGGGGACGTGGACGCCCAGCTAGGCCGGATCTGGGACGCGCTCGAGAGGCTCGGCCAGTGGGAGGACACCTTCATCCTCTTGACGTCGGACCACGGAGAGCAGCTCGGGGACCACGGGCTGAAGGAGAAGCTCGGCTACTTCGAACAGAGCTACCGCGTGCCCGGCATCGTGCGGGCCCCGGGGCCTGCCGGCCGGCGGGGAACAGTCGTCGACAGCTTCACCGAGAACATCGACTTCTTCCCGACGATCTGCGAAGCCCTCGGCATCGGCGTGCCCGCCCAGTGCGACGGACTGCCCCTCACGCCCTTCCTCGAAGGGCGTCGCCCGCCCTGGTGGCGTACCGCCGCGAGCTGGGAATTCGACTGGCGCTACCTGGGGCTTCCCGGTGGTGCCTTCGACTGGCCGTGGGACAGGCACCTCGAGCGGGACAATCTCGTCGTGCGCCGATTCGACGAAGCCGCCTATGTCCAATTCGGCGACGGCTCGTGGCGGTGCTACGACCTCGCCGCCGACCCGACGTGGCGAACGGAGGTCAACGATCCCGCTCGCGTCCTCGGGTATGCCCAGTCGATGCTCGCCTGGCGGGCCGAGCACGCCGACCGCGACCTCACGAGCTTTCTCCTCGAGAACGGCGGCATCGGGCGCTGGCCGGCAGGATCGCTCATCAGCTCCGACTGAGAACCCACATTTTTCGCGGAATTCCGCTGCTTTGGTTTAAGTTCTCGCAGTTGACGTCGACAATTCCCCTTGATGACTATCCGTGCGAGGCATGACCCGACGGCTGCGGCCGCGGTGGCGGAGAACAGGGGAGAGGCGCAATTCCGGTCCCTCGTCCTCAACATCCCGGGCGCCCTTTACCGGCGCGAGCTTCACGAGCCCTGGGCGATGCTCTTCATGAGCGACTACATCGAGGCGCTGACCGGCTATCCGGCGACGGACTTCACCGGGCAGGACATGCGGCCGCTCTCGTCACTCGTGTGCGTCGAGGACCGCCGACGCGTGACTGAGGAGATCCGCGACGGTCTCCGCAGCAGGGGATCATTCTCGATCGAGTACCGGCTCGTGGACGCGACGGGCAGCTACAGGGCCGTCGCAGAGCAGGGCCGCAAGGTCACGAGCCCGGAGGGGGTGCCTCTGTGGATCGACGGGGTGATCCTCGACCTTCCCCCGCGCAAGGACATCGGACAGACCTGGGGCCTCTCCCGGGCTGCGGAGGGCCACCGACTGGGCCATGACGCCCTCACCTGCCTACCTGACCGCACGCTGCTTCGCGACCGCCTGCAGCAGATCCTGCTGCGGTGCCAACGGGACCATCAGCTCATCGCCGCGCTCCTCGTCGACCTCGACGACTTCAGGTCGGTCAACGAGAGTCTCGGGCAAGAAGCCGGGGACGAGCTCTTGAAAGCGGTCGCCGCCCGGCTGACGGGCGTGCTGCGGGCCTGCGACACCATAGGGCGCCCGGGCGGCGACGAGTTCGCCATACTGGCTGATGGACTGTCGCTTTCCGGTGGTCCCGAGCTTCTCGCCGAGAGGCTGCTCGACTCCCTGAAAGAGCCGTTCCGTGTCGAGGGGTTCGACGACATACCCCTGTCGGTCACCGCCAGCATCGGCATCGCGACCAACGAGGGCGACGAGCCGGACGACCTCCTGCGCGACGCCGCCATCGCGCTCTGCCAGGCGAAGATCCAGGGGCGGAACTGCCACGTCCGCTTCGAGTCGGCCATGAGGACCGCCGCCATGGAACGTCTCGAGCTCGAGACCGACCTGCGCGAGGCCCTCCAGGAGAACCAGTTCTTCCTGGTCTACGAACCGATATTCGAGCTGGACAGCGTCGGCGTATGGGGAGTGGAGGCGTTCCTGCGCTGGCGCCACCCTGTCCGCGGCGTGGTCGACCCGGAGTACTTCCTGCCTGTCCTCGAGGACTCGGGCATGATCCTCTCCGTCGGGTCGTGGGTGCTAAAGCAGGCCTGCCGCCAGGCCGTCGCCTGGCACCGGCTCGGCCACGACCTGATCATGGCGGTCAACGTCTCGAGCCGCGAGCTCGAATCGGAGAGCTTCGTCGCTCAGCTCCAGAACCTGCTCTCCTCGACGGCGCTCGATCCGGCGTCGTTGGTCATCGACGTCGCCGAGGCGAGCTTGTCGGGCGCGGCGGACCGCCTGTTGCCGCGAATGCGCGAGCTCCAGAACCTGGGCGTGCTCGTCGCGCTCGACGGTTGCGGCCTCACCGCGTCACCGTCGGAGCTCGACCGCTTGCCGATCGGCGCCCTCAAGTTCGACCGGTCGTTGGTGGCGGCGATGTCCGACTCGGCCGAGGCGATCGGCTGTGTCCACAAGCTCGTGAACACCTGCCGGCGGCTCGGCATCGACACCTTCGCCGAGGGGATCGAGCAGGGATGGCAGCTTGCAACCCTGCAGAAGGAGCAATGCCGCTTCGGGCAGGGGTCGCTCTTCTCGCACCCGATCCCACCCGAGGCCCTGGAGGCCATCCTCGCCCTGGAGCCGCTCTTCTCCTGAGCGGGCGCGCTCGTGGGGCGCCTCGCGGAGACGACGACTGCGCCGGGCACCTCGAGTGGGCGCCGGGCCGCCTCAGAGCCGGCCGGCGTCTGTGATCCGCCGGAGGAACTGCTGGGTGCGGGCCTCGGCCGGGGCGGTGAACAGCTGCTTCGGCGGTCCTTGCTCGAGGATCACCCCCTCGTCGAGGAAGCAGACCCGGTCTGCGATGTCCTTGGCGAAACCCATTTCGTGGGTGGCGATCAGCATGGTCATGCCGGCAGCCGCCAGCTCGCGGATGACGCCCAGCACCTCGGAGACGAGCTCGGGGTCGAGAGCACTCGTCACCTCGTCGAGCAGCATGATCCCCGGTTGCATCGCCAGGGCCCGGACGATCGCCACCCGCTGTTGCTGGCCACCGGAAAGGCGGTCGGGGTAATCGTCCTTCTTGGCCGAGAGCCCGAAACGGGCCAACAGGGACCTGCCCGCCTCCTCGGCCTCCTTGCGCGAGATCCCGAGAACGCGGATGGGCCCGAGGGTGATGTTGTCGAGCACTGTCATGTGCGGGAACAGGTTGAAGGACTGGAAGACGATGCCGATGTGCCTGCGTACGGCGTTCTCGTCGACCCCGCGCGATGTGACGTCTTGTCCCCAGAGCACGATCCGCCCGTGGTCGACGGGCTCGAGCAGGTTCACGCAGCGCAGCAGCGTCGACTTGCCCGACCCGGAGCTGCCGATGAGGCAGATGACCTCGTGCGGCGCCACCGCGAGGTCGATGCCCCGCAGCACCTCGAGGGGACCGAAACGCTTGTGCACGCCTTCGAGACGGATCGCCTCGTCGTTCGGGATGCTCGAGTCACCAGCGACGGCAGCGGCGGTCCCGCCGGGGCCGGGCGGACCACCTGGACCGTTCATCGGACGGCTGCACCCGCCATGCGGCGGTTGTGATCGCGGCTGATGAGGTGGTCGGTGAAGCGGGCGAGGGGAATGGTGAGACAGAGGAACAAGAGCGCGGCGACCGTATAGGACGAGTACACGAACAGCGTCGAGCTGTCGATCTGCGCCGCCCGGTTGGCCTCTATGACCGCGCCGAGGGTGGAGACGAGGGCGGTGTCTTTCTGCAGGCTTATGAAGTCGTTCAGCAACGGTGGGATCACGGTGCGGATCGCCTGGGGGAGCACCACGAACCGCAACGACTTCCACTGCGACAATCCGAGCGACCGCGCCGCTGCCACCTGGCTCTGGTGCACGGAGTTGATGCCGGCCCTGTACACCTCGGCCACGTAGGCCGAGTAGGAGAGCACGAGGGCGGCGATCCCGTAGACGAAGTCCGACTGGGTGGAGATGCCGTGCAGATAAAGGGCCGGAGCGCCGAAACCTATGGCGTAGATCACGATGATGAGGGGCACTCCCCTGAAGACGTCCGTGTAGATGACGGCCAGCATGCGGAACGGGAAGAGCACCGGATTGCGCAACTGTCGCAGGACGGCGATGACGAGGGCGCAAAAGAGGATCAGCACCTCGGCGATGAGGAACATCTCGATGTTCAGAATCAGGCCCTTGCCGACGGAGAAGAGCCCGAGCTTCGGGTCGCCGAGGAACGCCTCTTTCATCTGCTGGGGGTTGAAGAAGGTGTGCCGCACGGCCGCGGCCCCGGGCGCGAACACAAAGAGCGCCACGACCGCGCCGATGAACACGACCGTGCTCGCGGTGGAGACCGCGGCGGCGCGTCGACCTGCGAACATGCGCGACCGCCTGTCGCTGCCCGCGAAGGCTCCTGGAGGCGGCGCCCCGGCGGCGATCATGGTCTGCTCGTCGAGGTAGGCCCCCTCGCGGCTAGCCCCTACAGGCACCGGCTCGCCCCGGTGGCTACGGCTAAGGCTTGATCGTCGGGACGGAGGTGTAGACGCCGAGCCACTGCCGCTGCAGCTTGGCGAGCGTCTTGTCGTCGGTGAGCCGCTGCAGGGCCACGTTCACACAGCCGACGAGCGGGTCGTTCTTGGCGAACAGCAGCCCGTAGTGCTCCCCTGTGCTCGGGAACTGGCCCACGAGGACGCTGTTGGGGATCTCCGAGGAGCTGATGTACTGCGCGGTCGGGGTGTCGGCCACGAGCGCCTGGATCCGGTTCTCCTGGAGCGACGACTTCACGTCGTTCAAGGTGTTGAAGACCTGAGGCTGCTGTGTCGGCCGCAGGTAGTTGTAGATGAAGGCCAGGCTCGTCGAGCCGATGGAGTCCCCGTATACGTACGTGCGCAGTTCCGCCGGCGTGTGGTGCTTGACTATCGGGCTCTTCTTGAGGGCGACGAGCGCCTGTTGCACGGCGTAGTAGCTGATGCTGAACGTCACCGCCTGGGCGCGCGGTGTCGTGTAGGAGATCTCGTTGACGTCGAAGTCGAAGCGCTTCGGACCTGGCGCGTAGGAGGAACCGAACGGCTCGACGGTCCAGTGGACCTGCGAGCGCGAGAAGCCGAGCTGCCTGGCCACCGCGTAGGCGACGGCGCTCTCGTAACCCTGGCCGTTCGAAGGCGTGTTGTTCTCGAACCAGGGCGAGTAGGCAGGGCTGTCGGTGGCGACCGTCAGGACGCCTTTTTTGTACAGGTGACGCTGAATCGACGCGTACGAGCAGACGCCCGCAGCCACCCGGGCGGATAAGGCCCGAGACGCCCCGGCTGTGGACGCCGCCGGCGCCGCGCCTGAGCCCCGCGCCGCCAGCCCGAGTCCCATCACAACAAGCGCCACAACGACAACGGTCTTACGCATGTCAGCCCACCTGTCCCTCACGAAGGGGTTTCCCCTGCTCCCGGTATTCCGCACGGTACCGGTTCGAGCGTACTGCCGGCCGGGTCCGACGGGCACTCCTCACGCCTTTGCAGGCGTTCGCGCTTGAAACCGGTTGACGGCGCCTCCATCTGCGAATACGGTATCGACACTTCACTTGGACGACATGGGCGAAGGCCGTATCCGGCGCCACCGGGGGGTCAAACGCCGGGTACCGCGGTGGAGGGGGCGCTGGCGAGCGGCAACGCCGCCGGTGCCCCCACCACCTTTGCCGTCTTCGTCCGTCGACAAAACGTCATGGATCTGGGCGCGGCTCGTCGCGCTCGAGAGCCCGCACGATCCGCTCGGACGCCTCCCGCTCCCGTCGCAGCTGCGCGGCCCTGATCGAGGGTGTCTGGCCGAAAACCAGGAGGAACATGGCCTCACGGGCCAGCCTCTGGGCGTGTTCCTCCACGAGCACCGATCGTCCCCCGCCTGCTGCCACGAGGGCCGCGGCGGCTCGGACGGCGAGCTCGGCCGACCGGCAACGCGCCCTCGACGACCGTCTCGGACGTCGCCTCGCGAAGCAGCCAGCGGCAAAGGGCGATCTCCCCGTCGAACATGTCAGAGCCGATGAGCGAGGCGCACCGGCGGGCGAGCCCGAGCGGGAACGACCCGTTGCCGGCGAGCCCGGCGGCGTCGCGGGCCTGCCAGGTCTCCATCGGCTCGATGAGCGTGACCCGGTCCGGCCCGACCTCGTGGTCCTCGAAGCGGACACCGACCGTGGCGCTCGCGTTCACGGCTGAGAGCTCGAGGCGCTCCACCTCGAGGCCGGGAGCCGCCGCTGCGTCCACCAGCAGCCACACGACGTTCCCGTCGAGGTCCCGCGCGGCCACATGGACGACGTCGACGCGGCCCCATCCCGTCACCCATGGCGCGCTCCCGTTCAGGATCCAACGACCTTCGGATCGACGCGCCGTCAGGACGGGCGGCCCGGGACGTCGCAGGCCCGCGAAGGCCACACCGGCGCGGCGCTCGCCCCGGCAAAGCGGCGCGAGCCACTCGCGCCGCAACGCCTCGGAGCCGGCACGTGCGACGGTCAACACGGCGCTGTGGTGCTGCATCCAGACAAACGCCGTCGTGAGGCAGGCGCCGGCGAGGATCTCGGTCACCTCGGCCCCGACGACCGGATCTGCCTCCAGACCACCCGCGCTCGCCGGTCCGAAGAGCCCGTAGAGACCCGCGTCCGCGAGCGCGTCGAGCCGTTCGACGGGCAGGACGCGGCTTCGGTCGGTCTGGAGCGCCCCGGGGAACAGCACCTTCTCGGCCGTTTCCCGTGCTCTGGCCACCACCTGCGCGCTCTCGGGCATGTCGGGTGACCCTACTGTGGCTGCCCGAGCTCTGAGCGGGTCGGCCCGCCTCCGAGCGCGGCTCTCGCCGTCGGGTTGCCAGCATCTCGGACCCGTCCGGCGTGGTTGACTCGCGTGGTGGACACGCTGGTCTGTCTCGAGCTGGGCGTGAAGCGGGTCTTTGCCTCGGCCCTGGAGTGGCCGGGATGGTGCCGCTCGGGCCCATCCGAAGCCGGGGCGCTCGAGGCGCTGGGCGAGTACGGGCGCCGCTATGTCCCGGTGACTGCGCTGGCAGGCCTCCCACTCCCCTCCGGTGCATCGGAGGGGTTCGAGGTCACCGAACGCCTCCCCGGCAGCGCAACGACGGACTTCGGCGCTCCGGGCATGGTCGCCGCGGACGACCACCGGGCCCTCGATGCGACTCAGGCCAAGCGCCTCGCTGCCCTCGTGGCGGGATGCTGGGAGTACTTCGACGGCGTCACCGCCCGGGCTCCGGCCGAGCTGCGCAAGGGGCCCCGCGGGGGAGGTCGTGACCGCGACCAGATCGGCCTCCACGTGGCCGAGGCCGAGACCTCCTACGCCCGCAAGCTCGGGATCCGTCTCTGCCATGACCTGGCCGAGGTCCGCGCGGCGCTCATCGAGGTGCTCGGCACCGCCTCCGACGGCCGGCCTCTCACCGAGAAGGGCTGGCCACCACGGTATGCGGCGCGGAGGATCGCCTGGCACGTCCTCGACCACGCCTGGGAGATCGAGGACAAGAGCTGACGACTCTGCGCCGGGGCACCGCGCCGAGCCCCGGGCCGGGCTCGTGAACCTTGCGCGGACCCGCGCCCGCACAGTCGCGGCCGGGCATGGCAATGTCTCCCCGTGAAGGTTGCCGTCGCCCAGTTCGCCTCCGGAGCCGACGTGGGGGCAAATCGCAGGCAGGCAGTCGAGCTGTTGAGATCAGCCGCCCAGGCCGGAGCCGAGCTGGTCGTGCTGCCCGAGGCCTCCATGTACCCCTTCGACCGGCCCCGTCCCGAGCTCGCCATGGCGGCCGAGGATCTGGACGGACCGTTCGTCAGTGCGCTCGCGAGCACAGCCGCCCAGCTCGGCGTCACTGTCATCGCAGGCATGTTCGAGAAGGTGCCCGAGTCGCAAAGGGTGCACAACACCGTCGTAGCCGTCGGCAGCGGCGGCTTGCTCGGCCGGTACCGCAAGCTCCACCTCTACGACGCGCTCGGCGTAAAGGAGTCGGACTCCCTCGTGGCGGGCGACATGGACGGCCACGAGCTCCTGGTCCTGCCGATGGGAGACTTCTCGGTGGGTGTGGTCACCTGCTACGACCTTCGTTTCCCAGAGATATTCAGGGCGCTCGTGGACAAGGGCGCCACCGCGTTCGCCGTGCCCGCGGCCTGGGTCTCGGGTCCGTTCAAGCTCGAGCACTGGACGACCTTGTGCCGGGCGCGGGCGATCGAGAACACCACCTACCTGATGGCGGCTGCGCAAACCCCGCCGACCTACTGCGGGCACAGCCTCGTGCTCGACCCGATGGGCCTCGAGCTCGCCAGTCTCGGGGACGAGATCGCAGTTGCGACCGCCGAGATCAGCGCCGAGCGGTTGCGCTCGGTGCGCGAGGCCCTCCCGGTGCTCGCGGAGAGGCGCTACGAGGTTCGCCGCCGGGCCTGAGGCACCGGACGATCTTGTTGCATCGCTACTGCCTCATCAGGTATCGAGGCGCAAGAGCAGCCACTGCAGGAGCATGGTCTCGTTGACGTTGCGGCTGAGGCGTGTCCCCGCCTCGTCTATCGCCGCCATGGCGGCAAGAGTCGTCCTGAGGCGCGGAGGGGAGATGTCGGGAGCCACGAGCCGCTCCCGGTAGACCGACAGCAGGGCGTCGAGACCGGCCCGCAGCTCGTCGGTGCGCACCCGCCGCAGCTCCCGCTTGTGCCGGGCTTCGATGGCGTCGCGGCCCGGGACGCTCTTGTCGCCCCGGCGGTCGGCCTCCTCCTTCAACGCCTCGAGCTCTTCTGCCTGCCGTGCCCGCACCACCTCGAGGGGCTCGCTGGCCGAGGCGAGCAGTTGGTCCGCGAGCTCGGCGATCCGTGCTCCGCTGCCGTCCAGACGGCTCGGCACGGTCCGCCACCGGTGCAGGCGCTCGATGAACCCGGGGTCCCTCACCAGCAGCCTGGCGCGATCCAGGCGACCGGCGGCTGCCTCGGCGACGGCGGCGGCTGTGGCGGTCTCGATCCCCTCGGCCACCAGCACGTCGACGATCGACTGGGCGTCGAGCGGTCGGAAGGGCACGCGCACGCACCTGCTTGCGATCGTGACGAACGGACGCGGGACCGTCTCCCCGGTGATGATGATGACGGTGCTGTCCGGCGGCTCCTCGATCGTCTTCAGCAGTACAGGAGCGGCCTCGTCGACGATGTCGAAGTCGACGAGAACGAGGACCTGGTACCGGGCGGCCCTCGGAGTGCGCAGAGCCGTCCGGACAACCTGGCGCGCCTGTTCGACCGAGATCGAGGCGCCGACCCGTTCGGTCACGACCAGGTCGGGATGGCGACCGGCCAGCGCCTCTCGGCACGAGGCGCACTCCCCGCAACCACCATCGGGGCACATGAGGGCGGCGGCGAAGGCGATCGACGCCTCCCGGCGGCCGGTGCCCGGAGGGCCGACGAAGAGATAGGCGTGGACAGGCGAGGCGAGTGACCCCCGGAGGACCCGCAGGGCATCCGGTTGCCCCTTCACGCGGTCGAGGACAGGCGCCCGGATCGATCCCTCGACGAGGCTCATGGGCCGCTCACGCCGCCGATACGGGCCAGAACCGCCCCGAGGATCTCGGTGGCGACCTCGTCGGCGGAGCGGGAGCCGTCGATGACGACCCAGTGCCCGGGGTCGTCGGCTGCGATCTGGCGGAAGCCTTCCACGACTCTCCGGTGGAACTCACGGTCCTCGGCTTCGATCCTGTCCGGCCTGAGCCCTGGCAGATGCGCCCGCTGGGCGGTGCGGCGGGACTGGGCGACCTCGGGCGGAAGATCCAGGAGCACCGAAAGGTCCGGCCATCTTCCGTCTGCGGCGAGGTCGCACGCCTCGCGGACCTCGGCGATGGGCAGCCCCCGCCCGTAGCCCTGATAGGCAAGGGTCGAGCCCGAGAAGCGGTCCACCACGACATGGTTCCCCGCCGCCAGCGTGGGCTCGATCAGGACGCTCAGATGCTCGGCACGGGCGGCCAGCATCAGGTGGAGCTCGGCTCTCGGTGCCGGTCTGCCGAGCGAAGGGTCCAAGAGCAGCGCCCGGATGCGCTCGGCCACCGGGCTCCCGCCCGGTTCCCGGCTCAGCTCGGCCCCGATCTCCGCGGCGAGACGCGTGGCCTGGGTGGACTTGCCGGCGCCCTCACCACCCTCGATCGCGAGCAGGAACCCCCCTTTGGCCACGGCTGGAACGATAGAGCCTCGCGGCGGGTGCCACGGATCGGTCAGCGGCGGATCGGTCAGCGGCGGATCGGTCAGCGGCGGCTCAAGCGGGGTAGGTGCCTCTCAGCGCGTTCACGATCTCGCTTATCGCCTCGTCCTGGATCGCGAGGTGCTTTTGGATCTCGACCGCCTCGTGGAGAACGGCCTCGGCGTCCTTGTAGGTGTCCTCGGCCCGCTTGTCGCTCGCGGCGGCCTGGATGTTCTGGCCGACGATGATGATCGGCAGGAGCACCAACTGCAGGAAGTTCGAGCTGATCCAGGCGATGATGATCGTCAGGTTGTGGCTCTTTATGGCCGACGGCAGGCTGATGAGGGCGACGATGGCGAAGATGTAGGCGCAGATCATCGTGCCGACGGCCAGGGTGATCAGGAGGCCGACCTTGGCGTTGAAGGCGGCGAAGCCGGTCTTGCCCTTGAAGCGGTGGTCGTTGACCTTCGTGGGCTTGGCTACGCCGTCGAGCACATCCTTGGTGCGGGGGTGGATCAGGTGGCGGTAGTGGACGACGAAGTCGGGCATGCCCGAACGCTAGCGAGCCGTCGAGCACCGGGACCGGATGCAGGCCTCTGTCCCGGTCGCCGTTGCAAGCGGCAAAGAATGCCCTTCTGCCCGGGCAATGTCGTACTGCTCGGGCAATGTCGTGCTGCTCAGGCCTCGGCCTTCAGCTCCGGCTCGAGCGGCTTGGACTCGCTGCGCAGCAGCAGGTTCAACCCCGCTGCCAGCGCTCCTCCAACCAACGGAGCGAGGATGAACAGCCACACCTGTCCGAGCGGCGCGCCTCCCTCGAACAACGCGGGTCCGAGCGCCCGTGCCGGGTTCACCGACGTGCCGTCGAGGGGAATGCCCACGAGGTGGATCACGGTCAGCGACAGGCCGATGGCGAGCCCGGCGAAGCCGGCGGCGGCGGCCTTCTCGGTGGCCATCAGCACGACGAACACGAGAAGGAACGTGAGCACGATCTCGAGGACGAACGCGCCCCCTTCGCTTATGTGCTTGCCGTAGGAATCGGTGCCGAGTCCCCCCGTCTGGTCGACCACCTTGCCGAAGCTCGAGGTCAACAACTTCAGCAAGGCGCCCCCGGCGATGCCGCCGACGAACTGCGCGGCCCAGTAACCGACCGCCTCCATCGGCGGGATGCGCCGGGCGATGAGCGCTCCGAGCGTGACAGCGGGGTTGACATGACAACCAGACACCGGGCCGATGGCGTAGACGAGGACAAGCAGCGCGAAGCCGAAGGCGAAGGCGACACCGGCTGGACCGATGACGTTGTAGCCGCCGACGGCGCTCCCCACGGCGAAGAAGACGAGGATGAAAGTGCCGACGAGTTCGGCCACGAGCTTCTTGGCCATCCGAACCTCCTCCAGTCGTCGGGCGAGCCTTCCTCGTCCCGGGAGCCAGCCGTAGAGCTTCGCACACGGCCCCGGATCAGGGCGAGCCTCTAGAAGTCGTCAGGCTGAGAGCCGGGGTCCGAACCGGCTGTGCGGAGCGCTGCTCCCGGGGCTCTGCGCCCGGCAGCCTTCGTTGCCGTCGCCGAGGCGCGGGCGCCGGTCGCCTTGCGCGCTCCCGCCTTTTTCGCACCGGAGGACTTCTTGGCCGCGGCCTTCTTTGCGGCAGGCGACTTGCGGGCGGTTGCCTTCTTCGCGGCCGGCTTTCGGGCGGCGGCCTTCTTGGCACCGGGGGACTTGCGGGCGCTGGCCGGCCGGCGGCCCCCCGCCCGCTTGGACGGTCCGGCCGCACGGCGATCCGCGATCAGCTCGGCGGCGCGCTCTGAGGTGAGCGTCTCGGGATCGTCGCCGCGGCGCAGGGAGGCGTTCGTGGTCCCGTCGGTGACATAGGGCCCGAAACGGCCGGAACGAAGCACGATCGGCCCACCGGACTCAGGGTCCGGTGCCGAGCTCACGCAGGGGCGCTGCGGTCGCGCCGTAGCGGCGCTTCTTGGGCTCGGAGAACAGGCTGAGCGCTTCTGCGATCGTGACCGTGAACAGCTGGTCCTCGCTCTCGAGGCTGCGGGTGTCCGAACCTTTCTTCAAGAACGGGCCGAACCGGCCGTTGGCCGCGACTATCTCCTCGCCCGTCTCAGGATCGGCACCGACGGTCCTCGGGAGGAGAAGGAGCCGTAGCGCCTCCTCGAGCGTCACCGTCTCCAGGGTCATGTTCTTCAGCAAGGAGGCCGTCCGTGGCTTGTCCGTCGCCTCGTTCGCCTCTCCGAGCTGGACATAGGGCCCGAATCGCCCGGCGCGCACGATGACCGTCTTGCCGGTCGCCGTGTCCTCGCCGAGCACCCGGTCCGAGGAGGGGTGCTCGAGCAGCTCCGCCGCCTTGTCCAAGGTGACCTCGTCCGGGGCGAGGTCCTCCGGAACCGCGGCCCGGTCCTCGCCGCGTTGCAGGTAGGGGCCGTAGCGACCGACCCGGACGACCACCTCGCGCCCATCGGAGTCGGTGCCGAGCGAGATCGAGTTCACCTCGCGGGCGTCGATCTCGCCGAGGTGCAGCGAGACGGCCTCCTTCAAGCCGTGCGTCCCGTCCACCGCCAGGGAGCGACCCGGCGCCCTCTTCGGGCGCAGCTCACCCGGCGGGTTCTCGCCGAAGTAGAAGCGCTCGAGCCAGGGCACCTGCTCCTCGCCGCCGGAGGCGATCTCGTCGAGGTCGTTCTCCATCGAGGCCGTGAACCCGTAGTCGACCAGGTTGGCGAAGTAGTCCTCCAGCAGGCCGACTACTGCGAAAGCCGTGAACGAGGGGACGAGCGCGGTCCCCTTCTTCCAGACGTAGCCGCGGTCCTGGATGGTCCCGATGATGCTGGCGTAGGTGGACGGCCGGCCGACTCCGAGCTCCTCCAGGCGCCGGACCAGGGATGCCTCGGTGTAGCGGGCCGGTGGCTTGGTGGCGTGGTCCTCGACCTCGAGTCCCTCGCAGGTGACGCCCTGGCCGACGGCCAGGCGCGGCAGGCGAACGTCCTGGTCGTCGCGCCTGTCCGCTCGGCTGTCGTCGTTGTCGTCCTCGTCCTCGCGGTAGACGGCCAAGAAGCCAGGATCGGTGATGACCGTTCCCGTCGCCACGAAGGCCGCCGCGGTCCCGGCGGGGGCCACACTCGAGTCGAGAAGCGTCGCCGCCTCGATGCGCGCGCCGCGCGCTCGTCCCGGTGGCGTCGTTCATCTGAGAGGCGAGCGTCCTTTGCCACACGAGCTCGTAGAGCCTGCGCTCCTCGCCCCGCAGCTCGCCGCCCAGTTGAGCCGGGGTGCGGAAGCTGTCGCCGGCGGGCCGGATCGCCTCGTGGGCTTCCTGGGCGTTCTTGACCCTGCTGCGGTACGCGCGGGGCGAGCGCGGGACCGAATGGTCCCCGAAGAGCGTGCGGGCCTGGTCGCGTGCGGCTCTGACGGCGGTGTCCGACAGCGTCGTCGAGTCGGTGCGCATGTAGGTGATGTAGCCGCGCTCGTACAGGTGCTGGGCGACCTGCATCGTCCGCTGGGCCGAGAAGCGCAGCTTGCGGGCGGCCTCCTGTTGGAGCGTCGAGGTGATGAACGGAGCCGCCGGAGATCGCCGGTAGGGGCGCTCCTCGACGCTGGCCACCTTGAACTCGGCGTCGTCCAGAGCTGCGACAAGTCCTGTGGCTGCCGGAGCGTCGAGGAGGATCACCTCGCCGGCAGCGGCGAGCGTGCCTGTGGACGAGAAGTCCTCACCGGTCGCGACGCGGCGGCCGCCGACCTCGACCAGGCGGCGCGGCGAACGGCTGGGCCTCGGCGGAGAAGCTCCCCTCGACGCTGCACCAGCTGGCCGAGCGGAAGCGCATGCGCTCGCGCTCGCGTTCCACGACGATCCGGGTGGCGACGCTTTGCACCCGACCGGCGGAGAGCCCCTTTGCGACCTTGCGCCAGAGCACGGGAGAGACCTCGTAGCCGTAGAGGCGATCAAGGATGCGCCTCGCCTCCTGTGCGTCCACAAGGCGCCGGTCGAGCTCACGGGGATGCTCGATGGCCGAGGCGATGGCGGCGGGGGTGATCTCGTGGAAGACCATGCGCATGACGGGCACCCGGGGCGAGAGCACCTCGGCCAGGTGCCAGGCGATCGACTCCCCCTCGCGGTCCTCGTCTGTTGCGAGGTAGACCTCGCTCGCGGCGGCGACGAGGCGGCGCAGCTTTGCCACCTGTTCGCGCTTTTCGCGCGAGACGACGTAGAGAGGCTTGAAGTCGTTGTCCACGTCCACCCCGAGCCGGGCCCAGGGCTCGGCCTTGAAGGCCGCCGGTACGTCGGCGGCCGACCTCGGCAGATCGCGGATGTGGCCGATGGACGACTCGACGACGTAGTCACCGCCGAGATAGCCGGCAATGGTCTTGGCCTTCGCCGGCGACTCGACGATCACTAGTGGCTTGGGCATGTGCGCTCGTCCCGATGAGGGCGACCGGTCAAGATGACGCCGGCCGCAAAGAGTTTGGAGTTAGGA
The DNA here is from genome assembly GCA_963804265.1 of uncultured Acidimicrobiaceae bacterium. Taxonomy (GTDB): domain Bacteria; phylum Actinomycetota; class Acidimicrobiia; order Acidimicrobiales; family Bog-793; genus Fen-455. The sequence continues at coordinate 7,051 of CAWDPZ010000041.1, read as the reverse complement.
CCCAACGGCGGCATCGCCGGTGCCAAGGTCTGCCGATGATGCCGGCCCGCTGTTGAGGAGCGCGGCAACCACGCCTGCCGGCTCGGGGTCAAGTGTGCCAGTCGAGCGCTTGGAGAACGTGATCGCGGCGAGGAGGATCAAAAGGGCGACCCCCGCGACGCCGAAACGGGCCGCGTCGTTGTGCCGGAGCGTGATCACCGCCGGCAAGATGAGCAGCGACACGAGGTTCATCACCTTGATGAGCGGGTTCAGCGCCGGGCCGGCGGTGTCCTTGAAGGGATCGCCGACGGTGTCGCCGATGACGGCGGCCTTGTGTGCCTCGGACCCCTTCCCGCCCAGGTTGCCGTCCTCGATGTACTTCTTGGCGTTGTCCCACGCCCCGCCGGAGTTGGAGAGGAAGTTCGCCATGAGCTGGCCGGTGAGGATCGTGCCGGTCAAAAAGGCGCCGAGGGCGATGTAGTTGATCCCGAACCCGACTATGACCGGCGAGAGGACCGCTAACAGGGCCGGGGTGGCGAGCTCGCGCTGGGAGGCCGCGGTGCAGATCGAGATGACGTTGCCGTACTCGGGCTTCTCGGTGAAGTCCATTATCCCGGGATGCTCGCGGAACTGCCGCCGCACCTCCTCGACGACCGTGCCGGCCGAGCGGCCGACGGCTCGGATCGCCAGCGACGAGAACAGAAAGGCGATCGACCCCCCGATGAGCAGGCCGATGAAGGTCGTGGGGACGGCCACGTTGATCTGGGTGAGCGGGTTGTGGAACAAGGCGTCGCCCGTGACGTGCTTGAGCTGTGGCAGCTGGTTGCCGATTGTCTCGATGAACGAGGAGAACAGCGCCACCGCCGCGATGACCGCAGAGCCGATCGCCACACCCTTTGTGATCGCCTTGGTGGTGTTGCCCACGGCGTCGAGGCTCACCATGACACGCTCGGCCTCGCCGGTGAACTCACCCGACATCTCGGCGATCCCGGCCGCGTTGTCCGAGACCGGCCCGAAGGAGTCCTCCGAGATGATCATCCCTGTCGTCGAGAGCATGCCTATGCCGACCAGGGCCACCAGATAGAGCGACACGGTCAGCTTGCCGCCGCCGAGCGCGACGGCGCTCGCGATGGCGACGACGATGGCGATGATCGCCCACACGCTCGACTCGAGGCCGATGGAGAGCCCGGCGAGCACGGTCGTCGCCGGACCGGTCCGGGTCGCATCGGCGATCTCGCGCACCGGGCTCTTCTCGGTCGAGGTGAAGTGCTCGGTGATGAGGCTCGCCACGTTGGCGAGGGCGACGCCGATGAGGATGGCCCAGAAGACCTTCAGGTCGTGCACGTAGAACTGGGCGACGAAGAACGCCCCTATGAGGGTGAGGACCGCCCCGGCCCGGAAACCCCTGTTGATCGGGGCCATGGCCGACTTGTCGTTCGGCCGGGCGCGCACGATCAGGATCCCGAAGGCCGAGGTGAGGATGCCGATGCCCGCCACGATGAGCGGGAAGAGCAGGCCGCGCGCGGGGGGCAGATGGAGCGACTGGAAGGCGGAGTAGCCGAGGATCAAAGAGGCGATGATCGTGATCTCGTACGACTCGAACAGGTCGGCCGCCATGCCGGCGCAGTCGCCGACGTTGTCGCCGACGTTGTCGGCGATGGTGGCGGCGTTGCGGGGGTCGTCCTCGGGTATCCCGGCCTCGACCTTGCCGACGAGGTCGGCGCCGACGTCGGCCGCCTTGGTGAAGATACCGCCGCCGACACGCATGAACAGGGCGATCAGGGACGCACCGAACCCGAAGCCGACCAGCACGGCCGTGGCGCTGTTCTGGAAGATGAACACGATCGCCGTCGCACCGATGAGGCCGAGGCCGACGCACAGCAGCCCGGTGATGCCCCCTGTACGGAACGCCACCTTGAGTGCCGGTGGAAGCTTGCCCTCCCGGGCCGCCGCCGCCGTGCGCACGTTGCCCCTGACCGAGAGGCTCATCCCGATGAAGCCCGTCATGCCTGAGAACAGCGCACCGCACAGGAAAGCGACGGCACGGGCGAAGCCCGACTGGACGAAGCTGAGCGCGACCACCCCGTCGGGCCTGACGACCTTGGTGGCGGTGAAAAACACGAGCACGAACAGGGGGACGACGATGATGGCGATGGTCTTGAACTGGCGGCGCAGGAAGGCTTCGGCGCCTTCTTGGATCGCGCCGGCGATCTCGCGCATCGTGTCTGTGCCGGTGTCGGCCGCCAGCACTCCGCGCATCAAATAGAGAGCGGTCGCGATCGCCACGAGGCCGGTTGCGAGGGCGAACACGAGCCAGCCTCGCTCGGCACCGCCCAGCACGAAGGCCTGATAGCCGCCGTCAGCCGCGAGGAGATGGGGCACTGCTAACTCCTTTGGTCAGATCGGTCGCACGTTACGGTAGGCGACCGGCACAAACAAACTGTCACGATTGCTGCCGGACAAGCAATTGCCGGCGGGACGACTCGCCCCCTCAGGTTCCTTGACGACCCGTCAGGCCCCCGAGCTGGACTGCGACCTTTTCCCGGACGGGAGGTTACACGTGCCCGGGCCCGCTGGGCGGATGTCCGTAGCCTTTGACCGGCGGCGCCTCCGCCGGCCCGGCCGTGGACATGATCCAGTAGAGCGGGTTCACCATGACAAGGTTCCTTCCCCGGGCCGCGACCATGCCCTCCACCACCACGCGTGCCCCGGGCTCGATGCCCGCCACCCGCCGCCGCCCCTGGAAGACGAGCAGCAGCTGGCCGGTCCCGTCCCCGATGGTGCACTCGAGCGAGGAGACACCGGCCCGGGGCTGCACCCGCACGGTCTTGATACGCCCCGCGACCCGGGCGGGCTGGCGGGCGCGCAGGTTGCCTATCGGGACCGCCCCCGCCGAGAGCCCGGTGGAAGAGGGGCTCTGGAGCCCCGCCATCCGCTCGGCCGCCGTCTTGGCCCCGGCGGCCCGCGCCGCCTTGCTCGACTCGATCGTGCCGAACTCGGCGTCGTGCAGGGCGTGCGAGCCCTGCGCTCCGCCCGCCTTCCACGGCACGAGCTGCTTGCGGCGCTTGCCCAGCTGGAAGGGGACGATGGTGGCGTTGACGTTCGGCAGCTGGTCGACGAAGGCGGCGATGTGGTCCGCCGTGTGGTCGTGCAGGACGCGCTGCCAGACCCCCTCGAACACACGGTGCGGCAACAGGACGCTGACCTCGGTCTGCCCGTCGGCCGCGACCTCGGCGATGAGCTCCATCGCAGCCCTCGTGAGGCGGCGGTCCGGGCATTCGACCAGGTCGAGAGGAAAGCGCGTCAGGCCCAGCTCCGCCCACTGGTTCTCGAGCTCGTTGGCGTGCGCGCTGTCGAGCACGAAGTGGACGGCCCTCAGCTCGTCCGGGTTGAGCGTGCGGGCGTACTGCAGGGCGCGGGCAGCGGACAGGTCGAGCCTCTCCACGAAGACCAGGACGACGTGGCGACGAAGAATCGGCGCCACGGCCGCGTGGCCGACGTTCTCCTCGAGCTCCTTGCGTTCCTCCTCGTACTGCTTGTGGAACCGGATCAAGGTGGGCACGAGGACGACGAAGAGCACGACGACTATCCAGACGCCTTCCCGGAACTTCACGATGACGAAGATCAAAACGACGCTCAAAGACAGGAACCCGGCAAAGCCGTTGATCAAGAGCTTGTGCTTCCAGCCTCTTTCGCGAAGGCGGATGTGGTGCTTGGCCATTCCGAAACCGGCCATCGTGAAACCGGTGAAAACCCCGACCGCGTACACTCCTACCAGGATGTTCAACTTGGCGTCGGTGACGTAAAGGAGCGCCTCGGCGGCGATGGCGAGGATGATGATGCCGTTGGAGAACACGAGACGGTGGCCGCGGCGGGTGAGCTGGCGAGGCAAGAAGGAGTCCTCGGCGACGAAGCTGGCGAGGTTCGGGAACCCATTGAAGCTCGTATTGCCGCCTGTCCATAAGATCAGCATTGTCGCGGCCTGCACGAGGTAGAAGCCGACCCTCCCATACCACGCGGGGTAGCCGAAGACGTACTTGGCCTCCTGTGAGAGCACCGTCGGGCTGCCCGACTCGAACGGGACGGCGTGGGTGATGTGGGCGAGCAGGGACACCCCGCTCACGAGCGAGCCCAGGATTATCGCCATGATGACGAGTACTCGGCGTGCGTTCGGACCCTCGGGCGGGCGGAAGTTGGAAACTCCGTTCGAGATCGCCTCGAGACCCGTCAACGACGACCCGCCGTTCGCAAAGGCCCGCAGGACGATGATGATGGAGGCTCCGTACAACAGACCGTTCCCGGGCGTGCCGGCAGGCACCGCTCCCTGTATGTGGATCGAGTGGGTGTGCAGCTGGCCGAGGGCGGCGCGGATCAGGCCGACGATGACCAGCAACCCGGTGGTCGTGACGAAAAGGTAGGTGGGAAGGGAGAAGACACGACCGGCTTCGCGTATCCCCCGCAGGTTTCCATAACACATCAGTGCCACGACGACCATCGAGATGTACAGGTCCCAATGAGCGATCGCCGGGAAGGCGGACGAGACCGCAAGGGTTCCCGCCGCCACCTGCACGGCGACGGTCACGATGTAGTCGATGATCAAGGCGACAGCCGCGATCTGGGCCACCTTGACGCCGAAGTTCTCCCTCGCCACCACATAAGAGCCCCCGGCGCGGGTGTAGACCATGACGACCTCTCGGTAAGAGAGCGTCACGAACAACAAGACGACGATGATGGCCAAGGTGAGGGGGAGAAGGAGGCTGAAGGCGGCCACGCCGACGGCCCGGACGAGCACGAAGAGGATCTCCTCTGATCCATAAGCGGTGGATGAGATGCAGTCCGGGGAGAGGACGCCGAGCGCCATCGGCTTGCTCAGGCGTTCCACCGAAAGCCGCTCGGTCACAAGCGGCGGGCCCAACAACGCCTTCTTCAGGCGATAGGAGAGCGATTCCGGGAGGATTACGACGTCGCTGGGGTCCCTCAGGCGGAATGCGCCGTCCGCCGCTGTCTCACCGGGGCCCGCTAGCGGGTCAGGACCAGCACCGTCGGTCGCTTCCCCTCCTGCCAGCGGCGAAGGCACATCTCCGGCAGGGGACACACCAAGATCATCGGTGGGTCCAAGAGGCACGACCTACCACAGTAGTTTGTCTGCCCCGAAGCTATGGCGAGGCAACCGTGGGCGGCGTCAGAGCACCGGTGGACCGGCCCCTCGACACGGGGCCTGAGTTGTGCCGGCGGGTGCAAGAGTGTTCGATAGTCGTATGCACGTAGTTGTCATCGGGTGCGGGAGGGTCGGCTCCGGACTCGCCGTCGAGCTGGTCGAAGCCGGCCACTCGGTCGCCATCATCGACAAGTCGGCCCGTTCGTTCCGGCGTCTCCCCGCGGACTGGCCCGGCAAGAGAGTGGTCGGTTACGGATTCGACCGGGACCACCTCGAAGAGGCCGGGGCCGGGGAGGCGACGGCTCTGGCTGCTGTCACGAGCGGTGACAACTCCAACATCATCTGCGCCCGGGTCGGTCGCGAGACCTACGAGATCCCCAACGTCGTCGCCCGCATCTACGACCCCGCCGGGTGGAGATCTTCCAGCGGCTCGGCATCCCGACGGTGCCAACCGTCGCGTGGACGATCGACCACGTGTTGCGCCGGATCCTCCCCGAGCGCTGCATAACCTTGTGGTCGAACTCGACCGGTCGCCTCCATCTGGTCGAGCAGCCCTTGCCGAAGGAATGGGCGGGTCACCGGTTGCCGACGGAGGCCCTGCACGGCGATGGGATCCGCATCGTCGCCGTGACGCGGACAGGCGTGCCCGCGCTCGATGTCGAGGAACTGATCGCCCAGGAGGGGGACGTGCTCAGCCTCATCGTCACCTACGGCATCGAGGAAAAGCTCGAGGCGCTCTTCCCCGGGGTCTCGATCGTCCGAGGACCCAACCACGGAGGGGACCGCTGATGAAAGTGGCGATCGCAGGCGCCGGCAAGGTGGGCCGGTTTCTCGCCGAGGACCTGGCGGAGAACGGGCACGAGGTGCAGCTGCTGGACTCGAACGAGGATCTTGTAGCCGTGTTGCCGCCCATCGAGGGTGTCCGCTACGTCACGGCGGACGCGTGCGAGGTGAGCTCGCTCAAGGCCGCCAATTCGACGAGATGGACGTCGTGGTGGCCACGACCGGCGACGACGAGGACAACCTCGTGATCTCGCAGCTCGCCAAGCAGGAGTTCGCGGTCCCCCGTGTGCTGGCGAGGGTGAACCACCCGAAGAACCACTGGCTCTTCAACGAGATGTGGGGCGTCGATGTGGCCGTCTCGACGCCCCAGCTGCTGGCCGCCCTCGTCGAGGAGGCGGTCTCGGTCGGGATGCTCGTCCGCCTGCTGCAGTTCGACGGCGGTCACACCCGCCTCATGGAGGTGACGTTGGACGCGGACTCGCCCGTCATCGGGACCGAGTTCGGCGCGGTCGTGCTTCCCCGGGGGGCTGCAGTCGTGGCGCTCGTGAGGGAGGGCCACGTGGTCGTGCCGCGGTCGGACTCGCCCTTGGACGTGGGAGACGAGGTCGTGCTGCTCGTCGAGGCGCAGTGCGCTGACGACGAGATCAGATCCGTTCTCCTCCAGGGCACGTGAGCGACACTCCGGACAAGGGACGACCCGGGGACCCCGAAGCCCTGAGGGGAACGCCGGGCCCGGGCGCCTGGCGGCCGAGCCGGAGCCGGACCCGGAGCAGACGGCACAGGGCGAACCTGGCGAAAGTCACCCCGGCGAGACGGGCGAACCCGGTGACACGGGCGACCAGGTTCCGCCGAGGAGGCCACGGGTGATTCCGTACCGACGGCCAAGCGCCGCCGCAGTCGCAACCGGGGCCGCCATCGCCACAGCTCAGATGAGGTGCCTGCGCTGAAGGAACCGATCAGGAGCCAACAGGCGAAAAAGCCGGAGCAGCCGGCCGGGGCGAACACTGCGGACCTATTCTCCCGACCACGTACGGCCCGCTCGAAGCGGCCTTCTTCGACCTCGACAAGACGGTCATCGCCAAAGCCTCAATGGTCGCCTTCGGTCGACCCTTTCTACCACGGGGGCCTGAT
>CAWDPZ010000040.1:0-15669 GCA_963804265.1 uncultured Acidimicrobiaceae bacterium | reverse complement strand
CAAGAGCCTCGACGACCTCGCCGCCGACGACTTCCGGCGCCACAACCCGCGTTTTTCAGGCGAGAACTTCGCCAAGAACCTGCTGCTGGTTGAACTCGTGCGGGAGATCGCGGCGGAAAAGGGCGTCTCGCCCACCGAGGTCGCTCTCGCCTGGGTGCTGGCCCGGGGCGACGACGTCGTCCCGATCCCCGGGACCAAGCGCCGCGCCTATTTGGAACAGAACGCCGCCGCCGACGGCATCGTGCTCACGCCCGCCGACATGGGGCCGCCTGGAGGATGCCTTCCCTCCCGGGGTGACCGCCGGGGACCGCTACCCGGACATGTCGGCCGTGAACGGCTGACCGGAGAGCTCAGAACCCGAAGCTGACGCCTGTCAGCTCCTCGGACAGCTCCCAGAGGTGGCGCGCCGTCTCCCCGTTCTTGGCCGAGGGCACCGGCTGGACCTCCTTCGGGTAGCCGCGTCCAGCCCGCCGAGACCGTCCGGCCCGTAGAAACGGCCGCTCTCCGCAGCTGGGTCTACGGCCGCGTAGAGCTGTGCGAGCGCGCCCTGCTCCGCTCCCTGGGCGAACAGGACATTGCCGACCCTCATGAGCTGCTTCATGACCCCGGTCGGGCCGCTGTTCTGCAGGTTCGTGCGCGACCAACCGGGATGGGCCAGCACCGAGCGAACCGGGATCCCCGCCCTGCGCGTCCGCCGGTCGAGCTCCAGGGCAAACAGGACGTTGGCGAACTTGGACTGCTGATAGAAGGCTCGAGGCGAGTAGGAGACCGCCCCGGTGAGATCGCTGAAGTGGATCGCTCCGCCCCTGTGCTCGAGCGAGCTGACGGTGACCACCCGCGGATCGTGGCCGTGGCGGATCGTGTCGAAGAGCAGCCCGGTCAGGGCGAAGTGGCCGAGGTGGTTCGTCGCGAACTGGGACTCGAATCCCTGGCGGGTGAGCAGTCGCGGCGGGAACATCACCCCGGCGTTGTTGACGAGCACGTCCAGGCCGACCCGGTCGGCGATGATGGCGGCGGCAAAGCCCCGGACGGAGTCGAGATCGGCCAGGTCGAGGACTCGGCACTCGACCACGGCGCCCGGGATCTCGGCCATGAGCCGGCCCACCGCCTCCACCCCTTTGGCCTGACTGCGCGCCGTCAGCACCACGCGGCCGCCGTGTGCGGCCAGGCGGCGGGCAGTTTCGAAGCCGAGGCCACTGTTGGCACCTGTGACGAGAAAGCTGCGGCCGGTCTCGTCCGGAATCTGGGATGCGCTCCAACGGGTCACAGCACCAAGGTTCGCGTGTGCACGCAGCCGACGGGGGTCGCGGCAAATCTCGGCTCAAGAGGTGGCCGGTAACGGTCGATACGGTGAGCAGAAGAACCGTGTCCCAGGCCAGCTGGGACCGAGGACCAATGCGAGGGCCTTTCGAAATGCGAGAAGGGCGGTCCTGTTGAGTAACCGAACCGGGCCCGAGAGAACAAGAGTCGAACACCGCCGTGTCCTGGGCCAGCCCGTGAGGCTCTGGCTCTACGTCGCTCTTGTCCTCGCGGGCGGCATCGTGGTCGTGTTCGGGCCGCTGCGCCACGCCCCTGCTCTCGCCGCGGCCCACGTGGTGGCGATCCCCTGGTGGGCGGTGTTCCTCCTCGCGACCGGCGCCGAGATGGCGAGCGTCGAGCTGCCGATCCGCAAGACCAATCTCATCCTGACTCTCAACGACGCCGTCATCATCCTCGCGATCTTGGGCACGGGCCCGTTCGTGACGGCCGTCGCCATGGCCTGCAGCCTTGGACTGGTTCAGGCGGTGCAACGCCATCAGCCCGTGCAGGTGATCTTCAACTTCGGGGCCCAGCTGCTCGCCACACCGCTCTACTACGTGGCCCTCCGTCTCTTGGTGCAGCCGGACGCGATCTTCTCCCTGCGCAGCGTGGCCGGCTATCTCCTGACGGTGATCTTGTTGAGCGAGATCTCCAACATCGAGATCTCGGCGGCCATGTACCTGTCCGAAGCCGACTTCACGCTCGTCACCGAGGGCCTTGCCTCGACGGCGCCGGTGGTTGCCCTCATTGCTCTGCCCAACGCGGTGTTCACGATGATCGTCCTCGTCATGACCGTTGCCGCCCCGGTCGTGCTCCTCACCATCCCGATCCCGGTCTTCGTCACCGTCGCCGCCTACCGCGCCCAGATCGCCGGTCGCAAGCAGCAGGCGGACATCGACAACCTCTTCGCGGCGACGCGCATCCTCAGCTACTCCAAGAGCGTCACGACCGGTGCGGTGGATTTCCTCAACCACATCGGCACCATGTTCCACGCAGCTCTGGTCGAGCTCATCTTGCTGCCCGGCGCTGCGGGCGGCCCTGCGCTCGTGACGAGGACCGTGGCCGGTGAGGCTTCTGAGGTCATGGCGCCCTCGCCGGTCGAGAGCCTCCCGCCGGGGCTCTCCGAGGAGCTCGCCACCGACAACGTCCTCGTCACCAAGAGGCTGGGACGGGACACGCCTCTCGCCCGCTACATCGCGGCCGACGACAGGCCCACCGCCATGGGCGTGTCCGTGCCCGCGGGAGAAAACGCGGCCCCGCTCGGCTACCTCGTCGTGGCACACCGCAACAAGTTCAGCGGCGACTTCCGCCGGACCGACCTGCAGCTGCTCGGTACCCTCGCCAAGCAACTGTCGTTCGCCCTGCAGAACGGGAAGCTGCACGAAGACCTGGCGATGCTGGCGGGGGCACAGGACGAGCTCGTGCAAAAGGCGTTCCACGATCCTTTGACCGGCCTCGCGAACCGGGCCCTGTTCGTGGACCATCTAGAGGGGGCCTTCCACCGCGCCGAACGCTCCGGCGGCCTGGTCTTTCTCCTGTACATCGATCTCGACGAATTCAAGAAGATAAACGACAACTTCGGTCATGCCGCCGGCGACGAGGTGCTCATCGAAGTGGCCGTCAGGCTCAACAAATGCGTCCGCGCCACAGATACCGCTTCACGCCTGGGTGGCGACGAATTCGCCGTCTTGTTGGAGCAGGCAACGTCGCTGCTCGCCGCCGAGACCGTCGCGCAGCGGATCGTGGACTGCCTCGCTGAGCCGTTCCTCCTCGCGAACGGCGTCGCCCAGATCGGCGCCTCTGTGGGAATCGCCTACACGGACATGTTCGGCCAGTCGGCGATGCAGCTGATGAAGCAGGCCGACGACGCCATGTACACGGCGAAGAGGTCCGGCAAGGGAAGGCATTACGTCGCGGTATGACATTGACAGGTAATCTCCACAGCGTGGAGGAACAATCCGGGCGGGCGGTCGACGTCGAACAGGTTTTGATCGACCGGACGCTGCGGATCGCATTTCAACCGGTCTGCGACCTGAAATCGCTCGAGATAATCGGTTACGAGGCACTCGCGAGATTCCCCGAATGGGCCGTCACGACACCGCGTCCCTGGTTCGAGCAGGCGATGCAGCTGGGCCTTCAGCAGGCGCTGGAGCTGTTGGCGGCGACGACCGCCTTGGAGGATCTCGAGCGCCTCGAGCCGGGCGCTTTCTTGTCGGTGAACCTGTCACCGGCGACCGCGGCCTCAAAAGCCTTCGGCGACCTTGCCTCGGCGGTGAGGTCCGATCGCCTCGTCATCGAGATCACCGAGAACGCCACCGTCGACAACTACAAACGGTTCACGGGGGCGATCGATCATCTGCGCTCGCTCGGGGTGCGCATAGCCCTGGACGACGCCGGCGCGTCCGACGTGGGGCTGCAGCACCTCTTGGAGATCCGGCCCGACATCGTCAAGATCGACACGACCGTGATCCACGGGATCGCCGACGACGAACTGCGCCAGGCGGTCGCCATCGCTTACGCCAGCCTTTCGCAGAGGGCGGGCGCCATCAGCTTGGCCGAGGGGATCGAGACCGAGGCGGAGCTCGCAATGCTCTCGTCGCTCGGCGTCGAGGCCGGACAGGGCTACCTGCTCGGCCGGCCTGCTTTCCTCGCCGACCGGGTCTGAGCCTTCCGCTCACAAGCCGGCACCTCCTCGATGTAGGGTCCGGCCCATGACCCTCCTGCTCGAGCTCGACCTCACCGGCGGCCTGGTCGAAGACGCCGGCTCGCATCCCCTCGAGAAGATGATGAACAGGCGGCGTCTCGCGCTGCGGACCGTCATCGGCCGGCTCGCGGCTGCGGGCGACGACCCCGAGGTGGTCGGGCTGCTGGCCAAGCTGGGCTCCACCTCCATCACACTGGCTCAGGCGCAGGACCTGGCCGACGCCGTCACCTGCTTTCGGGCCAAGGGAAAGGCGGCGATCGCCTTCGCTGAGACCTTCGGGGAGCTCGGCCGCGGGACCGCGGCCTACGTCGTGGGGACGTCCTTCGGCGAGCTCTGGCTGCAGCCGTCCGGCAGCGTCGGCCTCATGGGCGCGGCGGCGGCGGGCACCTTCGTGCGGGGCGCCCTCGACCGCGCCCATGTCGAGCCGCTCTTCTCGCAGCGCCACGAGTACAAGAACGCCGTGGACGCACTCGTGCGCACCGAGTTCAGCGAGGCGCACCGCGAGGCGGTCGCCCGCCTGGCGGCGTCGGCATTCGAGCAGGTGGTCTCGGCTGTCTCGGGATCTCGCAGTATTCCAGAGGAGCAGGTCCGCGAGCTGATCGACCGGGCGCCCATCTCCGCCGCCGAGGCGCTGGCGGCGGGGCTCGTCGATCACCTCGGCTACCGGGACGATGTCCGAGCCGCCCTCGATCGCCGGTGGCCCGAACCTCCGAGCCTGCTTTACGTCTCGCGCTATCGCCGGAAGTGGGACAACATCCGCCGGATGCGCCAGACGCGCCGGCCGGCCGTCGGACTCGTGGAGGCGATCGGCCAGATCCGCACCGGCCGCTCCAAGTCGGGCCCGGGCGGGCGGGCCGCGGGATCGGACACGGTCGCGTCCGCCCTCCGCTCGGCCGTGAACGACGACCGCATCCGGGCGATAGTCCTGCGGGTCAACAGCCCGGGCGGCTCCTACGTCGCCTCGGACACGATCTGGCGCGAGGTGTGCCGGGCACGCGAGGCCGGCAAACCGGTCGTGGCGTCAATGGGAGACCTCGCCGCGTCGGGCGGCTACTTCGTGTCCATGGCCTCGGACGTCATCGTGGCGGAGCCGGCGACGCTCACCGGGTCGATCGGCGTCTTCGGCGGCAAGCTCCAGACGACCGGCCTGTTCCAGCGATTCGGAGTGAACGTCGAGAGCCTCGGCGAGGGGCGTCACGCGCTCATGTTCTCGCCCCAGACGGGCTTCAGCGAGGACGAGTGGGCCAAGCTCAACGAGTGGCTCGACTTCGTCTACGACGATTTCACCGCCAAGGTGGCCGCCGGGCGCAACATGACCCGCGAAGCGGTGCACGAGGTAGCCCGAGGACGGGTCTGGACGGGGGCGGACGCCATCGGGCGGGGGCTCGTCGACGAGCTGGGCAGCCTGCGCCGTGCCACGGAGATCGCCCGCGAGCGCGGCCGGCCTTGCGGGGGACGCCCCGCTGCGGCTCGTGCCCTCGGTGCCGCCACTGCAGAGGCTGCGCCCGGCGCGCAACAGTGACGACCCGACCGCCTTCTTGCAGGCGGGCGTCTTCGGCTCCGGCCTGTGGGAGTGGGGCGGGAGCTCGCGCTTGGCCGAGGCCATCGGACTGCCCTCCGCCGGGCCGCTCCTCTTGCCGATGGAGCCCCTCCGCTAGGCGGAGGCGCTCGTCGGGGCCCGGCCCGCCAAGCTGCTCGGGCGGCATCCCTGGACAACTGCCTCGAGGGTCCGGGCAGAGCGCAGCGACGACTCGGAGGCGAGATGCTCCGGCGCCCGGCCGTCGCGCAGCACCGCGTGGATGTGGCGCAGGGCGGCCGTGAAGGACCAGGCGTCGGACGTCGGCTGCTCGACGGTCACCTCGTCGCCCCGCCGAAGCACGAGGAGGTCCTGCGGCGTGGGGTGGTAGGGGTTGGTCAGGTGGATCTGGCCTTCGGTGCCCACCACCCGCGTGAAGGTGTCGAGGGCGCGTCGAAAGCCACAGCTCAGCACGAGCCTCTGGTCCCCATAGTCGACGATGGCGACGGTCTCGGTGTCGACAGCGCCGTTTCCCGTGCTGAACCCCGCGACGTCACCCGGCACCGGGTCGCGGGTGGCAAGGACTTCCTGGGCGAGGCGTACCGGGTAGCAACCGAGGTCGGCAAGGGCTCCGCCGGCCAGCTCGGCGGACAGGCGGATGTCCACCGACCGGGACAGGTTGAAATGGAACGGGCCCACGAGCTCGCGGACCTGCCCTATGGCCCCGGACTCCAACAGCTCGAGAAGCCGGCGGTGCTGGTCTTGGAACACGAACACGAACGACTCCCAGAGCAACGAGCCGGTGGAGGCGGCGGTACCGAGCACGGCGTCGGTCTCGGCCGCGCTGACACAGAGAGGCTTCTCGCACAGGACCGCCTTGCCGGCCTCGAGCGCCCGCTGGGACCAGACGGCATGATGCGCATTGGGCAGGGCGACGTAGACGGCGTCGATCTCAGGCGAGTCGACCACCGACTCGTAGCCTTCGGCCGCGCTGTCGACGCCCTCCTTGCGGGCGAAGTCCTCCGCCCTCGCCCGGTCGCGGCTGGCGACCATGGCCGCCCGAGCGCCTCCTGCCTCGCGAAGGCCCGGAAGGAACGACGCCCTCGCGATGTGCGCCGCGCCGAGAATGCCCCACCTCACCTCGCCGGCCGGCTCCGGCCGGCTCACTGAGGGCCGTTCCCCGCTCCTGGTGACGCGGTCTCCCTGGGGCGCAGGTGCCGGAACCTCACCGACCTGCCGAAGTCCAGTACGGCCTCCACCCCGGTCTCTATCGCCAGATCGGCGAGGCGGCTGATCGTCTGCTCGCTTCCCGACAATTGGCAGGAGATCCGGAACGTCGGCTCGGTGCGCCGCGCATGAACCTGGTTCTGGCCCTCGTCATCGCCCTCGTCGGCATCGCCCTCGTCGGCGTCATGGAGCCTCGGCTCGAGCTCGATCATCTGCGCCAGTCCGGCCAGCCTGGGTATCAGGCCGACCACCTCTTCCAGTTCGAAGTCGAAACGGCTGATTTCCATCTGACCACCGTAGAACCTCCGGGAGTTTCAGGTCGCCCCGGCACCGCCGGTAGCCTCGGCGTCGTGCTCATCGCCGTCTTCGGGGGACTCGGGGCGGCGGTGTGCTGGTCGGCAGCGGTACTTGGTGCGACGAGCTCGAGCAGGGAGATCGGCGCCGCTTCGGCGCTCGCCTGGGTCATGTCGCTCGGGTTGGGCGTGATAATCGTCCCCCTCGCGATAGTCGGACATCCCGGGAGCCTGCCCGGGAGAACCATCGCCCTTCTGTGTCTTGCCGGCTTCGCCAACGTCGTCGGGCTCGGGCTCGAGTACCTCGTGCTCCGTCATGTGTCACCCGGCATCGTGACGGCCATCGCCTCCACCGAGGGCATGGTGGCAGCCGTGCTGTCATCGCTGTTCGGGGCCCCTCTCGCCTCGAGCACGATCGTCCTTTTGGTCGCGATCAGCCTCGGCGTGGTGCTCGCGGCTGCGCACCTCGATCCCGTCCCTCTCGCCGGAGACGGCTCGGCGCCGCAGGCGTGGTTCGCGTCGAGCCCGAAGGAGATGATCAGCCGCCTGGACGCCAGGCGGACGCTCTCGACGCTCCTCGTCGTCCCGGTGGCGCTCCTGTTCGGGGTCACCCTCTATGCCACCGGACGAGCCGGTCAGCAGGCACCGATCATCTGGGTCCTTCTTCCCGCCCGCCTGTTCGGCACGGCTCTTCTGACAGCGCCGCTCTTGGCCAGGAGGAGACTGCGGATAAGCCGGCGGACGTTCCCCCTCGTCCTCACGGCCGCGCTGGGCGAGATCCTGGGGCTGGTGAGCTACTCCTTCGGGGCGCGCCATCAGCTCGCCGTCTCGGCGGTGCTCGCGTCGCAGTACGCCATGATCACCACGGTCGCCGCCTACTTTCTCTTCGGCGACCGACTGCGCCGCCACCAGGTGATCGGCGTCGTCATCGTGGTGGCCGGCATCGTGACCCTGAGCGCTCTCGGAGCTTGACGGGGGCGCAGGCACTTTCCGCCCGGGGTCCCTTTGACCCTTATGATCGGCCCGTGCGCCTGAGCTTCGACCAGGGAAGGATCATCGGCTCCCTCATCGAAAAGCAGCTGACGACTCCCCAGCAGTATCCCCTGACCCTCAACTCGCTCGTGCTGGCGTGCAACCAGACGTCCAACCGCGACCCGGTGGTCTCCTACGAGGAGGGATCGGTGCAACGCGCCCTGGCCTCGCTCAAAGAGGCGGGTGTCGTTCGCTTCGTCTACCCGTCGAGCGGGCGCTCGGCGACCCGGTACCGGCACGTGATCGGCGAGGCTCTGAGCATCGGCGAAGGATCCCTCGCGCTGCTCGCCGTGCTGTTGCTCCGGGGCCCGCAGACGGTCGCGGAGCTAAGGGCCAGAACGGAGCGGATGACGGCGTTCGACGGCCTCGGGGCGGTCGGCGCCGAACTGGAGGAGCTGGCCGGCCGCGTCGAGCCGCTCGTTGTGCAGCTGAGCCGCCGCCCCGGTCAGAAAGAGGAGCGTTGGGTGCAGCTGCTCGCCCCGGACGCGACGCCGAGCGATCTGTCCGGGGCCGGCGAGGGAGAGGCCGCCGGCCCGGACCGATCTGCCGGTCGCGCCGGTCCCGGGCGCCCCGCCAGTCCCGGCCGCCCCGCCAGTCCCGGCCGCCCCACCAGTGCCGGCGGCGCGGGTGGCGCTCAAACACAGCGCGACGGAGACTTCGAAGCGTTGTCCGACGAGATCGCGTCACTTCGCGGCGAGGTCGCCGAGCTGCGGACGATGCTGCAGCGACTGCAGGCCACGCTCGAGCAGGAAGGAGAAATCTCTTGACGACAACGGCGCCGAAGATGAAGGTGGGCTTCGCCGGGCTCGGAACGATGGGCTCTGCCATGGCCGCGAACCTGGCGCGGGCCGGGTTCCCTCTCACCGTCTGGAACCGCACGCCGGGCAGGGCCGAGGAGCTCAAGGCGCTCGGGGCGACCGAAGCCGCCAGCCCGCGGAGCTGGCAAGCGCCAGCGAGCTGGTCGTGACCTGTGTGACCGATTCGCCGCAGATGGCCGAGGTCGTCTTCGGCGCCGACGGCCTAGCCGAAGGGCTGGCGGCGGGTTCTGTCCTGATCGACTGCTCGACCATCAGCCCGGCAAGCGCCCGCGAGCTCGGGCGGCGCCTCGAGGATCTCGGCGTCGCGATGCTCGACGCACCTGTCTCGGGGGGATCAGAGGGCGCGGTGGCCGGGACGCTCACCATCATGGTCGGCGGCGATCCCGTCGTCCTCGAGCGGGCGAACGACGTGCTCCATGCCATGGGACGCACGATCACCCACATCGGGCCCCTCGGATCGGGACAGGTTGCCAAGGCCGTGAACCAGGTCATCCTCTGCGGCACCTACCTGGGGGTGGCGGAGGGCGTGGTGCTCGCGATGAAGGCCGGCCTGGACCCAGAACGCGTCGTCGGCGCGCTCGCGGGTGGGGCGGCCGGCTCGTGGATCCTCCAGAACAGGAGCGGGCGGATGATCGACGACGCCTACCCGCTCGGTTTCAAGCTCGCGTTGCATCGCAAGGACGTGGCCATCGCGCTCGAGCTCGCCCGGAGCGTCGGGGCGGTACTTCCCGTCGCCGCCCTGGCCGCCACCCTCGAGGACGGCCTGATCGCGAAGGGCCACGGCGACGACGACAATTCGGCGCTCGCCCGGGCGGTCCGCGATCTCTCCGGTCTGTGAGCCTTCCCCCTTGACCCGGACAGGCGATCCGGCGACAGGCAAAGGCGCGCCCGCGTGGAGCGCGCCTCGACTTGAGGAGAGCGCGGAGCTGGCTCTCGAGCTCTCCTGCGCGCTCGGCGAGTCGCCGGTCTGGGACGCTCGTAGCGACGAGCTCGTCTTCGTGGACATCCCTCCCGGGGATCTGTACCGGTGGTCACCTGCAGCGGCGAGGCCGAGAAGGACCCGGCTGGGTCACAACCTCAGCGCCGTCGCTCCGCTGGCACCGGGGGGCTACGTGCTCGCGACGCGCTCAGGCTTCGCGGTGCTCGACGAGCGAGGAGATCTCGAACTGGTGGCCGCGGTCGAGTCCGACCGGCCGGGAAACCTCATGAACGACGGCAAGTGCGACCCTCGGGGGCGGTTCTGGGCAGGGACGATGTCAGCAACCGAGGAGCCCGGCGCAGGCTCGCTCTACCGGCTGGAGCTCGACGGCAGCGTGACCAGGGTCGTCGAGGCGGTGACCGTCTCCAACGGGCTCGGCTGGAGCGGCGATGGAAAGACCATGTACTACGTGGACAGCCTCGCCCGGGGTCTCGACGCCTTCGACTTCTCGATGGAGACCGGCGACGCCACTGCCAGGAGACGGGTGGTGGACGTTCCCGCGTCCTGCGGCGTGCCCGACGGCATCTGCGTCGACGAGCAGGACTACATCTGGGTCGCCCTCTACTCGGGCCATGCCGTGCACCGTTACAGCCCGGAAGGCGTCCTGGACGCGAGAGTCGAGCTGCCGGTGGCTCTGGTGACGAGCTGCACCTTCGGCGGTCCGGACCTGAGGGATCTCTACATCACGACGGGCCGCGCCCCCGGCAGCGACGAGCCCCTGGCGGGTTCCGTCTTCTGCTACAAGGCTGCGGTCCCCGGAAGGCCCGGGCGCGAGTGCGAGCTGCGGGTGCGGCCGCCCGCTGAGCGGACCCGATGAGAGTTGACCTGCCCTACGGCGAGGGAGTGCTGAACGTAGACCTGCCGGACTCCACGGTCGTGATCGAGCCGCGCCGATACAAAGGGGTCACAGATCCCCGTGCGGCGTTGGCGGACGCCCTGACGAGACCGGTCGCGGGGCCGCCCCTGCGCAAGATGGTCCATAGAGGCCAGACCGTCGCCATCTCGGTCTGCGACGGCACCCGTCCCCAGCCGAGAGCCCTCGTGCTTCGCGCCATCTTGGAGCAACTCGACGGGATCGTCGACCCCTCCGACGTCGTCGTGCTCGTGGCGACCGGCACTCACCGGGCGAACACGCCCGCTGAGCTCGAATCGATGCTCGGAACCGAGATCATCGACACGGTTCGGGTTGTCAACCACGACTGCCGGAACCCGGACGGCCTCCGCTACGTCGGCGTGCTCGGCGAGGGTGTGCCGGTCTGGCTCAACAGCGAATGGCTGGCGGCTGACGTGCGCATCACGACCGGGCTGGTCGAGCCTCACTTCTTCGCCGGATTCTCGGGAGGCGCGAAGATGGTGGCCCCGGGTCTCGCCGGCCTCGACACGGTGCTCGTGCTCCATGACTCCAAGCGCATCGGCGATCGCCGCGCCCGCTTCGGGGTCATCGACGGCAATCCGGTTCAAGCCGACGTACGGGCCATCGCCATGGCGACGGGGGTCAGCTTCGCCCTCGACGTGGTGGTGAACCGGCGGCGGGACATCGTGGCCGCCTTCGGGGGCGAGCTGGCCTCCATGCACGAGGCGGCGACGAGGTTGTGCCGCAACATCGCCATGGTCCCGGTCGAGGCTCTGTTCGAGGTGGTCCTCACCACCAACTCGGGCTATCCGCTCGATCAGAACCTCTACCAGTCGGTGAAAGGCATGTCGGCCGCGGCACAGATCGTCACAAGGGGCGGCCGGATAATCTGTGCCGCCGAGTGCCGAGACGGTTTCCCGGGTTCATATCGGGACCTTCTCGCCTCGGCAGGCTCGCCCGCAGAGATGCTGCGGGACATCGAGGGCCGTAGCGAGACAGTTCCTGACCAGTGGCAGGCCCAGATTCAGGCGAAGATCCTCTGCGAGGCCGACGTCGCCGTCCACTGCAGCGGGATCTCCGATGCCGAGCTGGTCAAGGTCGGACTGGCGCCCGCGGGAGACATCGCCGCTTTTGCCGGGGAGGCGCTACACCGGGCCGGGGCGGGCGCCCGCCTCTGCGTGCTCCCGGACGGGCCGCAGACGATTCCTTACCTCGCGGCCTGATCGACGAGGCCCGGGCCGCCGGCGGCGGACCGGCCGGAGCCCTCTGCCTACGATGTGGCGATGCCCGCCGAGCACACCTATGAGGTCCGCCTCGAGTGGACCGGCAACAGGGGCTCGGGCACGAGCAGCTACATCGCCTACGGCCGCGACAACGAGATCGCGTCCGCCGGCAAGCCTGTGATCGCGGGGTCGTCCGACCCGGCCTTCCGGGGTGACCCGCGGCGCTGGAACCCCGAGGAGCTCCTGGTGGCGTCCCTTTCCCAATGCCACATGCTCTGGTACCTCCATCTGGCCGCGGCAGGCGGCATAGTGGTCACCGCCTATCGCGACAGGCCGGTCGGCCTCATGCACGAGAACCCTGACGGCAGTGGCCGGTTCACCGAGGTGCTGCTGCGCCCCGAGGTCACCCTCGCCGACGCGGGGGCGCTCGAGCGCGCCGCGGGCCTGCACGAAGACGCCGGGAAGATGTGCTTCATAGCCCGCTCGGTGGGCTTCCCGGTCCGGCACGAGCCCGTGACGGTGGTGGGAACCCGCTGACGGCCGCGACGCCGACCGCCCGTGCTCGGGTCAGCCCGCCCCAAGACCGGCGAGGATGCCGCCGAGCGTTCCGCCCATCACGAGGCCAAGGTCCTCCTCGGTGAGGAAGCTGCAATGCGTTCGGACCGCCTCGAGCGACTGGCGGAACGTGCAGAACCGCTTGGAGGCGGGGAAGTCCGAGCCCCAGCAGAGCCGGGCCGGCCCCGTAGGCGTCGAAGATGCGGCGGAGCACCTCGAGCGCCTCGGGCCAGGGATAGTCCCAGCCCGCTTCGGCGGCGTAGTGGAACCCGGAGGCCTTCACGTAGATGTTGGGGACGGCGGCGGAGGCGACGACCTCGGCAAGCCCGCCCGGGTCCTTGACGCGAAGGTCTCCGAGATGATGGCAGAGCACCGGCACGTCCAGATGACGTCGCGCCAGCACGCGCAGGTCGGCCTGCCAGGCCGGACCGGCGGCAAGGCTGACGAGGAGACGGCGCTGCGCCGCTGCATCGAACAGCGCCTCTGCCTCGTCGCTCAACAACCAGCCGTCGTTGTCGGTCTCGAGGTAGTGCGTGATCCCGGCGAGCCCGAAGCGGTCGTCCATCTCGCGCAGGCGGTCCGCGCTGCCCGGTCGGTGGTACGTGCTGCTCCAGGTGCAGTCGAGGTCGCCCACCACGTGCAAACGGCCGGGATAGCGCTCGCGGGCCTGGGCGACGTAGGCGGTGTTGTCCGAGTTGGCCCCTATGGCTGCGCAAACCACCAGTGCCTGCGCGACGCCGTTCGCGTCCATCTCGTACAGGAGCTGCTCGATCGTCCCCCGGGCGTCCTCGTCGGGAACAGCGGGCGGGTACGGCCAGAGGCGCCAGGCATGGCTGTGGCTGTCGAGGATGGCAGCCCCTTCGGGGCGCAAGAGCGGGGGCGGTCACGACTCCGGGGTCCGGTCAGGCCCCGCGTGGGCTGTAGCGGTTCAGCTTCGCCCGCGCCGTCGTCGACTGGCGCTCGATGAGCTCCGGCTCGAAGCGGATGTCACCGTGGCGGTGCAACGGGTCGACCGTCTCTGCGATCAGCAGTTCGGCCGCGGCCTTCCCGAGTTCGTACTTGGGCTGGCGGATCGAGGTGAGCGTAGGTGAGAGCATGCCGGCGAACTCGACGTCGTCATAGCCGACGACGCTCACGTCGCGCGGCACCCGCACCCGGCGCTCGGCCAGCGCCCGAAGCACCCGGAAGGCGATCTGGTCGTTCAGGCAGACGACGGCCGTGGGGCGGTCCGCGATCGCGAGGAACTGGTCGACGGGTGCTCCGCCTGGCCGGAGGCGGTGATCGGGTCGATCGTGTACTCGATGATGCTGCTGTCAGGGTTCAGTCCGGCGTTCCGCGCCGCCCTGCGCATGCCACGGCGACGCTCCGCGCACTGCGAGAGGTGCAGAGGCCCGTTGATAAAGGCGATCAGCCGGTGCCCGAGATCGAACAGGAGGGCGGCGCCGAGTCCCCGCCCCGCATGTGGTCGATCGAGACCGAGCACAGCTCGCCCTGATTGCTCCGCCGGTCGAGGAGCACCACGAGCGTCCCCCGGTCCCGCAGCTCCTCCAGATGGCGGATGCTCCGCGTGGCCGGGGTGATGACTATGCCCTGGACCCTCTGCTCCTCGAGCCAGCGCAGGTAACGCCCTCCCTGTCCGGAGAGCCGTCCGTCGAGCAGAGGACGACGGCGGATCCCTGCTCGTGCACGGCGTCCTCGAGGCCGCGGACCGTCTCGGTCGCGAACGGGTTCGAGGCGTCGAGGACGACGGCGCCGAAGCAGCGGCTGTTGCTGCGGCTGCGCATCTGATGGGCGGCGGAGCTGCGACGAAGCCGAGCTTGTCGATCGCGCCCAGGACCCGGGCCAAGGTGTCGGGTGCCACCCGGTCGGGCCTGTTCAACACGTTCGAGGCCGTCCCGAGCGACACGCCGGCGTGCTGGCGACGTCCTTTATTGTCACGCGCTCGGGAAGGAACCGCCCGGCGTGCGCCGGCGGCACCAGCAGCTGGTCCGCCGGAGCGGGATGACGGCTTCGGTGTGTCGTTGCGGCGCAGGGTCAATGGTCTCCTAATGCGGGGCCCGCCTGATCAAGTGGGCTGATCTCGCAGGCGCCATACCCCTGGCGAAGGATAGCGTCGCGAACCTCGGCTCCGGCGATGCAGCCTGCGGTTCGAGCTCGGGGAGCATCGCCACCCGGCGCCGGCCTCCTCTTGTCCGCGCCACGAGCACCTCGAAGTGTACGTTTCACTTCACCCGCCCGCCGCAAGTCGACGCCTTGGTAGTCAGGCAGCCCTCAGCCGGCATGGTCCCCGCCGGAGCATCCCGGGCCGGTGGCCTTTAGGATCGCGGAATGCGGATCAACACTTCCGACGAGGTGAGGGCCTACGTCCGGTCGCACGGCGGGGTGCTCTACGTCAACGCCATCGTCGCCGGTGCTGCTCGGGGTCGCTGACGGTCCTCGACACCTCCACCCGTGAGCCCACAGATCAGGCGGCTTACCGGATGTTCGAGCTCGGGGGGACATGTCCGTGCGGTTGCGCACCGGAGGGCCCGAGGAACCCGACGAGCTCGTCATCGAGATGCGGGGTCTTGGCCGCAAGCGCCCGGTCGCGGTACTGGAACGGCTGCGTGTTCAAGATCTGAGCTCCGGTGCTAATCGGCGATATCGAGCTCCTGCCGCTCAGTGACGGGGTCTGCAAGATGCCGCAGTCGTTCTACGTCGGGCTCGACTTCGCGGCCCATCAGGACATGGTCGCCGATGACGGGTGCGTGCACATCCCCGTCGGATGCTTCCTCCTCCGCAACGGGGAGGCGACCGTGCTCGTCGACGCCGGGCTCGGTGACGTCGACGTCGGGTGGGCGCGGGGCGGAGAGCTGCCGGCGGCGCTGCGCAGCGCGGGCGTGTCCCCCGAGGACGTCGACGTCGTCGTGTGCAGCCACCTGCACATCGATCACGATCGGCTGGCTCGCCGTTGACGATCGTCCCTTCTTCCCGAACGCTGTCGTCGTTACGGAGCAGCCGACTGGGCGCAATCGTCGCCGCCCCGAGGCCGAGAGCCGTAGCCGCCGGATCATGGAAGCACTCGCCGCCGCGGGCCGGCTCGAGCCCCTCGAGGGCGACATGGTGCGCATCGCCCGGGGCCTGACGGCCCGCCACACCCCGGGCCACACTCTCGGGCACTACGGCCTTGT
>CAWDPZ010000039.1:0-88046 GCA_963804265.1 uncultured Acidimicrobiaceae bacterium | reverse complement strand
GGCTGGCTCCAACGGCCCACCTGCAGCCCGACGTGGTAGATGCTCGAGCCGAGCACGAGGCCGAGCGGCCTGAAGCCGGCCTCGCGCACCAACAGGAACTCGTTCACGCTCAGGTCGGAGGTGAAAAGTGCGCCGGCTGGCCCGGACGCATCTCCGCCAGGCGCCGCATCGCATCTTGGGGGATCCCCAGCTCGTTGGATTCGATGGTCATCGTGTACTCCCTTTCGGGTTCGAGAGCGGCAGGATCGTGAGACTCTTCGGCGGGGCGGTGCCTTGGGGATGGAAGCGCATCACGGCATCGCCGATGAGGCGCGACTCGCGACGTGGTCCCGGTGGTTCTCCCCCACCTCTTGCTCGTGGATGCTGAGCGACATGGTGCGCGTGATGGCGCCGTCGGCGCCGATGGCCCCGATGCGCCGGGCGAGCTGGGAGCGGGCGTCCGCACGCACGTGGTTCACGAGCTCGGTGTAGCCCGAGACCTCGGTGTTGTAGGTCCAGGCGCTCGCCTGGGTCCTCGTCTGCCAGTCGTCGTGGCGGATGGCGACGGAGATCCCGATGGCGACCGAGGCCGGCACCCAGCCACCGTGCAGGAGCTTGGCGAAGTCCTGCCCGTTCAAGGTCGTCGAGAAAAGGCGCGCCGGCCGTTGCTCGCCCGCCGCCCGCACCGCGGTGCCGAGAGCGACGAACTCCCGGTTGCCCTGCCCGAGGTGGCGCTGCTCCAGGCGCACGCCCACCACGCCGTCGCCGCCGAGTGACTGGCACTCGAGGAGCATGCGGTACAAGGCGGTGTCGAAGCCGCGGTACAGGGCCTCGACGTAGGGGGCGTACCCGACCCATCCGCCGGCCCCGCCGCTCGTGACGGTCGTGGTCACGCCGCCGAAGCCGCCGAAGAGTCCGCCGCCCCCGTAGCCGCCGTAGCCGCAACCCGCCCAGCCGGTGAAGCCGATCGACTCGACGATGCAGCCCATCACCTCGCCGACGACGGAGAAGCCGCACGCCTCGACGCCGACGTGCCCCGGCACCGACAACAGGCTGCTGCGCACGGCCGAGGAGCGACCCCGTTCCATCCGGGCCATCGCGGCGGGCGGAAGTCCCTGTCCGTCCCAGTCAGTCGTCATCGATCGCGCCTCCAGGCCCAGACCGCCGAGCGGACCCTACCACCGCGTTTGCCGACGTCGCCCCTCGGCCCGGCCCGCTGTCGTCGCCCGCCGGAGGTGCCGGGGCCCCTCGGCCCGACTGCCCGCCACCGCCCGGCGGGGACGCCTCAGCGCTCGCCGGCAAGCTTCCAGGCGCCGGGCAGCAGTGCCGCGGCCAAAGCCGCCTTGACGGCGTCGCCGAGGAGGAAGGGCCTGAGCCCGAGATGGACCGCCTCGGCGGCGCCGACGTGCAGGCTCACGGCGAGCCAGCTCACCCCGACCCCGTAGAGCACGATCTCGCCGGCCACCATGGCGGGGAGGGACTTGCGCAGCGAGCGGTCGGCGCCCCGCTCGGCGAGGTAGCCGCAGAGGGCGGCGCACAGAACAAAGCCCACGATGTAGCCGAAGGTCGCTCCGACATAGCCGCTCGCGTGGCCGGTGAACCACGGCACCCCCGCGACTCCGGCGGCGCCGTAGAGCGTCATGGCAGCCGCCCCGCGCTTCCAGCCGAGCGCGGTGCCCGAGACGAGCACGCCGAGAGTCTGGCCCGTCACCGGCACGGGAGTCCCGGCGATGTGGAACGAGACCTGGGCAAGCGCTCCGACGAAGCCGGCCGCGGCGATCACGAGCGCGGCGTCTCGCACGAGGCTCGTCGAGAAGAGATCCGCGAGGACGAGTGGCTTCGGTGGCCGCAGGCTGACGGTGTCTGACATTCGGGCGATCCCTCCTTCAGTGGGCTTTAAGGGCGAGGCTCTCGATGCGGCGGCCCAGCCGTGCGCTCGAGAGACCTTAGCGACGAGACCCGGATCGCGCGGCACCCGGCCGCCAGATTCTGCCCGTCGCGGCACCTCCGATCGGCTCTCCTCGCGGGTCTGTCCGAGGCCCGAATTCGCCCCAGCTGTGGATGACCCTGGTACCGATCTGGGGACGAAAAGGGGAAAAGCCGGAAGTCCTGTGTACTTGTGGTGGATTTCGCGAAAACCCGTTGACGACTCGCCGAAATGGGAGCAAGCTGCCAATCAACCGAAAGCGATCCAGTCAATCGCCCAAGGCGAGGGAAGCCCGCAGGGGAGTCCGGAGCAGAGGGTGTGCGGTTGGAACGACAGAGGAGAGGTGGACGGACCTCCGCCCCACGGCTTACCCCTCGGGGTGGGCATGAAGGCTCAGGTGACCGGCAGGGCCGCAAGGTTCCCGGTTGTCTGACTGGAGGGCGAGCCGCCCAGGGGATGACCCCGGGAAGTACGGAGGCGCAAGCTGACCGGCTACCCGGGGTCCCTCCGCGTCCGGGGGCATGTTCGGGCCGGCTCGCGGCGGCGGACGCGCTCGCGCCAGTTCCGCTCGCGCCGCTTTCTACTCGCCGCTGCTCTCTACTCGCGTCGCGTCGGGTCGCGTCGCGTCTGGTCGCCGCGGGCAGAAGCCATGACCCGGCGGAGATAGCTCGGTACCTCCGAGGCCGCCATGGGAGGCGCCACGGCGTTGCCCTGCACGAGTCGGCAGCCGACAGCCTTCAGCTGTTCCAGCTGCGCCTCGGTCTCGACGGCGCCGGCCACGAAGCTGAGGCCGAGGCATCGGCCATCGCCAGGATCGACCCGATGACCGCCTCTTGGCGGGGCCGTTCGGCGAGGCGCGCCGTCACGGAGCGGTCGGCCTTCACCATGCCGATGGGGAGACGCTCGAGATGGTCGAGGCAGGAGTGCCGCGTGTCGAAGTTGTCGAGGACGATCTCGATACCCCAGGTGCGGAGCGTCTCGAGCGTCACGAGCACGAGGGAGTTGTCCAAGAGGGGGCTCTCGGCCACCTCGAGGCAAAGGCGCGAGGGCGAGATCGAGCGCCGGATCAAAAGGTCGATGATCCGCTGGGAAAAGCGCGGCATGGCGAGCTGGGCCAGGGACACGTTCACCGAGACGCGCACCATGGCGGACGGGTCGTCCCGGCGCCAGGCGGAGAACTCCTCGCAAGCGGTCTCGAGCACCCATTCCCCGAGCTCGGCGAACAACCCGGCGTCGTCGGCCATCGGGACGAACTGGAAGGGCGATAGTCTGCCCCGCTCGGGGTGGTTCCAGCGGACGAGCGCCTCCATCAGGATCGGATAGCCCGTCTCCAGCTCCACGGTCGGCTGGTACTCGAGGAGCAGCTGGCCGTCCGCGATAGCGCCTTTGAGGTCCCGCGCCAGGCGGTTGCGCCGATCGGCGTCCTCGCGCATGGCGACGTTGAAGAGCTCGATCCGGCCCCGACCGGCGGCCTTGGCCCGGTACATGGCGGCGTCGGCCTCGCGCAAAAGCGAGTAGCCGTCGTCGCCGGGCTCGGTGGCGACCGCCACGCCGATGCTGGCGGTCGCCGAGTAATGGCCCGTCGGGAGCTCGATGGTCTGGGAGAGGGCCTGGGAGATCCGGGTCGCCCGGTCGAGGGCCTCGGAGGCGCCGGAGAGGCCCTCGCACAATACGACGAACTCGTCGCCCCCGAGACGGGCCAGCGTGTCGCCTGGCTCGCAGGAGGCCTCCAGCAGGAGCGACATGGCGGTGAGGACCTGATCGCCGATGTGGTGCCCGAGAGAGTCGTTGATGACCTTGAACTGGTCCAGGTCGAGGAGGACGACGCCGACCCCGGTGCCTTTTCTCGCCCGCACCTCCAGCGTGGCCTCGAGCTTTTGCATGAGGCGGGCGCGGTTGGCCAGACCCGTCAGCGGATCGTGCGCCGCCTGGTAACCGAGCTCCTCTTCGACATGACGGCTGTCGGAAACATCCCGATACTGGGCGAACACGTACGGGGCGCCGGCCTCGGGAACGACGAGGGACGAGGTGACGAGGAGCCAGACCGTGGACCCGTCGCAGCGTCGGTACCTCAGCTCCTCGTCGACCACCTGCCTCTCCGGCGTCGGGACGGCCGGAGGACCCCGCTGAGGACCCCGTCCACGATCTCGGAGAGGGGCCGGCCGACCAGTTCCTCGCTCCGGTAGCCGAGGATTCGGCAGAAGGCCCCGTTGACCTCCAGCCATCTGAGGTCTGTCGTCAAGAAGGCGGCCCCGATCCCGAGTCCGTGAAGGCACGGTGGAAGCGCCGGTCGACGTCCCGGAGCGAGCTGGAGAGGACCGGACGAGGATCCCCACCCCGCCGACGGTGACGACGGTGAAGACCCAGTTCGCGACGAGGCGGTTCGCCGAGCCGGAGGAGGGGTGCTGCTGTTCGACCGTCACGAGCACGAGCCCCCAGCAGAGCGCCACGATCCCCGTCTGCATGGCCGCCTGCACCGGCGAGAAGAGCACGTAGGCATAGGGCGTGACCCAGAGGTAGAACAGCTCCACGCCGCTCAACGGGTTGCCCGACACATAGGCGCCGAAGGAGACGAGGACGTTCGCGCCGGCGATCATGAGCATGAACGACGACGGCGGCCCGTCCTTGAGCGCGCCCCGCAGCAGCATCGTGCCTATTGCCAGGGCCACGAAGGCGACGACGGCGACAAAAGCCGGTGAGTCGACGAAGTGGCGGGGGAGCGCCAAGGAGGCGAGGGTGAGCACTCCGCAGCCGCAGAACAAGGTGCCGAGCCAACGGCCGACCGCATCGGTGCGCATCATCCACGAGGGCGCGCCGATGCTGGGTATGCGACCGTCCTCCGGACGGCCGCGCATCGGCAGCCTGCTCGGCTCCCCCATCCGCTCGCAGCCTCGCTCTCGCTCGCGGCACAAATGTGTCGGCTTCCCGGATCTGATCATCGGCTCGCCGCGGGCCGAACCTGAGGCGAACTGTGGGCCGGCGCCGAGCGCCGTCAAGGGCCGCCCGCCGCCTCCTGGGTATGCCCGGGGCGTCGCCTAGAGGCACCGGGCGGGGCGGTACCGTTTAGTTCGACATGGGAGAGCCGTGAAGCCAATACCCGTCGTCTTCCATCTCGGGCCGCTGCAGATCCACACCTACGGCATCGGGCTCGCCCTCACGTTCTGGTTCGCCTACCGATACTTCGCCAAGCGCCTCCGCGACCACGGGTACCCCGACGCCTGGTTCGGCCGCGCCTTCGTCTGGATCGTCATCGCTTCGGTCGTCGGCGCCCGCGCCGTGCACGTCATCGCGAACCTGAAGGGCGCCCAGGGCTACGCGGAGAACCCGGGCGACATCCTCGCCATCTGGCACGGGGGCCTGTCGAGCTTCGGAGGGCTGCTCGGAGGCGTGCCCACAGGGCTGATCTGCGCCCGGCGCTGGTGCCCGGAGCTACGCCTCGGGGTCGCGCTCGACCTCGTGGCGCCGGTCCTCCTGATCGCCTGGACCGTCGGCCGCCTGCTCGGCCCCCAGCTCATGTACCAGGGCGGCGGGAACCTCACGCACGCCTGGTACGGGATGGCCTACGCCGGCGAGGCCGGAAAGCGTGTCCCGTGCCGATCATCCAGGCGGCCGAGGACGCCGTCGTCTATGTGATCTCCTTGTGGGTCGAACGCCGGATCGCCCGCCGGGGCGGGCCCGTCGGGGTCGTCGTGACGACGGCGGTGACGCTTTACGGTGCCTTCCGGTTCAACGACGAGTACGTCCTGCTCCCCCACAACACCGGTGGCGATGTGGCCGTCATCGTGGCCTCGGTCGCCTTCGTGGCCGTCGGCGCAGGCCTCGCGGGCTTCCTCTTGTGGCGTGACAGGGGTCGTGCCCACGACGAGGTCACAGATCCGTGGCGCTCACCGTCGGCACCGGCCGACACCGACGGCCAGGGCAGGGGTGCACCGGACCGTCGCCGCGGCGCGCCGAGCGGCCCTTCGCCCATGCCTGAAGACAACGACGGCGGATCAGTCGGCGCCATGTCGGAGGACGACTAGCGGACCGGGCCGCCCCAGTGGGGCCAGAAGGCCTGGGCGCCGTCGACCGGGCCGCCCCAATGCGGCCAGAAGGCCTGGGCGCCGAGGACCGGGCCGCCCCAATGCGGCCAAAGCGATGCCGGCGCCGGCTTGGAGCCGGCAAGGCCGTTC
Source organism: uncultured Acidimicrobiaceae bacterium (assembly GCA_963804265.1). Classification (GTDB taxonomy): domain Bacteria; phylum Actinomycetota; class Acidimicrobiia; order Acidimicrobiales; family Bog-793; genus Fen-455. The sequence goes on along the minus strand of CAWDPZ010000039.1, from coordinate 81,968 downwards.
AGCGGGCAGCCCCAGTGGGGCCACGCCGGTGTCGGAGCGACTCGGGCGCTCGGCGCGGTGCCCTGGACCGGGCATCCCCAGTGGGGCCACTGCGGAGGAGCGACCGCCGTGATGGCCGCGGCGTGCCCATTCGCGCTTCGCGGAACCGAGGCCGCGGCGATGGGCGCGGTGACGAGGCAGGCAACGAGGACGGCCGCAGTTGCGACACCGGCCCTGAGGCGAAAAGCCAATCTGGGGTGTGGAGTTCCCCTTGTAGGGATTTCCATGTCTTCTTGCATTACGACAACCTCCGACTAGGTATGTGAGCTGGGCCTTCAAATACAGGAGTCGAGTGGTTACGGGTTACGGGGCAGACGACAGAACGAGTCCGGCCCGCGCCCTGGTGCCCTGACGGCCGTGCGGAGCCGTCAGGGGTACCAGGGTGGAGCCGTCCCTCGCGGAGACCTTCGGGAAGCCTTCGAACCGCCCGCGGACTGTCGTCGACGCGGACTGACTCGGTTCTCCGGACTTCCCTCGCATGGAAGGTTTGTCGGTACGTTTCGGGCCCAGCTAAAGCACTTAGTGCGTTTGTAACACTACTCTAAGTAGTGATTTGCTCACTCTAGCCACACTGGCCCCACATCCCTCAGAAGCACCACTTCCCGCTCGTAGCCGGCCGCAAGGCGGACGCTCGCCGGGGTTTCGCCGGCGCCGCCGGGAAGGGCCCGGAAGGTGCCCGCCGGCCGGACGGCCGGGGTCGGTCACCGCGGGCCGATGACAGGATGGACGCATGGGAACCTTCAGCCTCGGCGCTCTTTCGAGCGTCCCCGCTTCGGAGCGCCCGGACCTGCTCGCCGCGCCGACCGGGCGGCCCTGGCGGACGTGGGCCTGCTCGACGACGTCGGTGTCGTCGAGATCGACCCGGCCCTTTCCGACACGGCCGCCACCCAGCAGGCGTTCGGCCTCGAGCTCGGCTCGCTGGCGAACTGCGTCGTCGTCGGCGGCAAGCGCGAAGGGAGCGAGCGCTTCGCGGCCTGCGTCGTCCTCGCCACGACCCGTGCGGACGTGAACGGGCTCGTCCGGCGCCTGCTGGACGTCCGCAAGGCGTCCTTCCTGCCCATGCAACGAGCTGTGGAGCTGACGGGCATGGAGTACGGCGGTATCACGCCCATCGGCCTTCCGACCGGCTGGGCCGTGCTCGTCGACTCCTCTGTGACCGGGGCCGGTGTCGTCGTCATCGGTTCCGGAGTGCGCCGCTCCAAGATCCTCCTCCCCGGCGCCCTCCTCGGCGGGCTGGCGGGGGCCGAGGTCATCGACGAGCTCGGCGTCTAGCGCTGGCTTCGTCGGCGGTCCCGGGCGCCTCGGGGGCGAAGCGGGCCGGGCCCGCCTCAAAGCGCATCCGGCAGTGGTCCGACAGAAGTAGAACCTCTTGCCGCCCTGCTCGACGAGGGCCGGGGCGTTGGCGATCTCGACCTGCATCCCGCAGACGGGGTCGAGGGCGTAACCGCCGCCCGCGCCCAGGCGGTCACGGTTGCGGTAGGCCCAGTAGAGGACGGCGAAGACGACCAGGAAGGCGATGTTCAGGTAGGTGGTGTAGTCCCAGGAGAACCGGGCGGGCGCCACCTGCGCCGGGCGCCTGGTCGGAACGAGCCCCGCCGCCCGGAAGATCACCTCGGTGGCGAGCCCGGCGGAGGACATGACGCCCCAGAAGACCGCCAGCATCCGCAGGGTGAGCCTCGTCCCGTAATACCGGCGGTAGACGAGGAGGAGGGGAAGGCTGATCAGATCGGCGAAGAGAAACGAAACCACTCCGCCGAAGGCGATCCCCCCCTTCCACAACGCGGCGGCCAGGGGCACGTTGCCGATCGAGCAGACGAAGCTGACAAGGGCGATGAACGGCCCGACGGCGGCGTTCTCGACGCTCGTGCCGAAGCCGTGGCCGTGGATGAACACGGTGCTCCAGAACCCGGTCGGCACCGCCACGGCGAGGAAACCGGCGACCGTGAAGCCGACGAGCAGCTCGCGCCGCAGCATCTTGAGGTCGGCCATCGTGTAGGTGGCGGCGTCGGCCCAGCCTGCCTTGGAGCGCAGCCTCGTGCCCCAAGGGGCACGCTGCAGGGCTGCGCTCGCGGCGGCGGCTGGTCGTGCCCGGGATCGTGCCCGCGTCGGCGGTGAGACGTCGGCGGGCCTCGACAACGAGCCTGCCCCGCAACCAGAGGCCCCCGAGGCACGCGAGCAGGACGATCATGATCACTCCGCCCACGAGCTCGCTCACGGCGAATTGCCAGCCCATCAGCACGACGAGCACGATGCCGAGCTCGATCACGAGGTTGGTCGAGGCGAACATGAACACCGCGGCGGCGACGAAGTCGGCGCCTTTGACGAAGAGGGACTTCGCCATCGCACTCGCCGCGTACGAGCACGAGGAGGAGGCCATCCCGTAGCCGGACGCCCGCGCCACCGCGGCGGGGCCGTGGTCGCCCAGCTTTTCCTGCAGCGCCTCCCGGCTCACGAAGGCCTGCACCGCCCCGGCGAGCGTGAAGCCGAGAACGAGCGGCCACAGAGTTTCCCAGAACATGAAGAAGCCCTCTTTGAGGCTCCTCCCGCAGGTGTCGACCCAGCCGACGCCTGCGAGCAGGACGGCGCCCTTGATCACGCCGTCCTCGGACGAGCGGGCCGCGCCTTGCCGGTGATCACGAAGGCAGTGTACGTAGCCCCTCGGGAGCCGGACAGCTGGCCCTCCGCGCCGCCGCCCGAGGCCACCGCGGGCGGCGGGCGGCTGAGCGGCGGCCGGCTAAGCGGCGGAGTCCTGCCTGATCGAGCCGTCGCGCATGCGGATCCTGCGGTCGGTGAGGCGGGCCACGTCCTCGTCGTGGGTGGCGATCACGATCGTGACCCCGGCGCTGGTCCGTAGCGCGTTCAGGGTCGCCATGACCTCCTTGGCCGTGTCGGTGTCGAGATTGCCCGTCGGCTCGTCCGCGATGATCACGCTCGGGTGGTTGGCGAGCGCCCGCGCGATCGCCACGCGCCGCTGTTCACCTCCGGAGAGCCGGGAGGGGAGATGGCCCATGCGTGGCCCGAGCCCGACCTGGTCCAAAAGGTCCCTCGCCCGCGCGAGGCGCTCGCGCGAGTGCACGTGGTTGGGGAACATCGCGATGGCGACGTTCTCCGCCGCGGTCAGCGTCGGGATCAGGTTGAAATGCTGGAAGACAAAGCCGATCTCCTCGGCACGCAGCTTGGTGAGCTCCTTGTCGCTCATGTTGCTCAGGTCCCGTTCCTCGAAGCGGATCGTGCCGCCTGTCGGGCTGTCGAGAGCGCCCAGCAGTTGGAGCAAGGTGGTCTTGCCCGAACCGCTCGGGCCCTCGAGCGAGACCATCTCACCCCGGTTGATGACGAGGTTCACCCCCCGGACGGCCTTGACGGCCACGCCGCCTTTGGTGAACGTCCGCTCCAGGCGTGACAGCTCGTAGAGCGCTTCGGGAGCCGCCCGGCCCTTCGGCGCCCCGGGAGCCGTCGGTTCGGTCTCGGTCATCTTCTCGTCGTCCTTTCCAATGCCGTCTTCCGGTGTCCCCTCGCCCCGCGTGCCGGACATCACCCGAGGTCCCGCAGTGCTGATGCCGGAGCGAGCCGAGCCGCACGCCACCCGCCGATGATCCCGGCAATGAGGCCGCCGACAAGTGCCCCGGCGAAGGCGATCAGGATCGTCGTGCCCTTGATCGGCGCCGTCAGGTGCACGATCCCAGTGACCGAGGCCTGGTTCGAGCCGTGGACGAGGGCGCTCAGAGAGGAGGCACCCACCTGGAGGCTCGTGGTCGTGACCGATAGACCTGGCCCGACCGCGGCTATCACCGCGCATAGGCCGGCCCCGATCGCCACCCCTATGACGCCCCCGATCAGCCCGATGCCCACGGTCTCGGCCATGACCTGCCTCACGACCTCGCCCCGCGTCCAGCCGATCGCCCGCAGCGACCCGATCTCACGGACGCGCTTTGCGACGCTCGACAAGGTGAGCAGGCCGGCGATGAGGAACGCTGCGAGCAGCACGACGATGGCGAGCACGCCGCCGAGGTCGTTGGCGAGCTTGTGGGCGTTGTTCAAGCTGCCGCTGGTGGCCGCTGCAAGCTGCTTGTTGGTGAGAACCGTGGCTCCCGGGAGCTCCTTTTTGATGGCGGCGGTGACGGCCGGCACGTCGGAGGCGTTCTTAACCGTCACCAGCACCTCGTTCACATAACCCGGCGCGGAGGACAGGCTCTGCATCAACGAGAGGGGGAAGTAGATGTCCGACACGTCGCCGGTGAGGGTCGGGTTCACGAGCCCGACGATCCTGTAGCTCGTCGAGTTGATCTTGACCGTCCCCCCGACCTTGAGACCCTTGGTGTTGGCGTACCCGGCGTTGACGAGCACCTCGTCAGAAGGGTTGGCCGTGAACCAGGTGCCCTTGGTGAGCTGGGCCTTGGTGATGAGCCCGCTCGTGTCGTTCGTCGGGTCGACACCGGCGACGCTGTATGTCGAGGTCGAGGTGTTGGTCGAAGGGGGGTTGAGCACCCGGGTGATGGTCTGCTCGGGGACGAGGACCTTCTGCTGGTAGGAGATCTGTGCCGGTGTCTCGCACTTTTGGATGGCGGAGTTGTTGCCGAGGCCCCCGAGGAACCGGCCGAAGCCTCCGCCTGCGCCACCACCTGTGCCACCACCGGAGCCGGTGCGGCCGCCTGTCGGGAACGTGCCTGTGGTGGTGCCGCCGGTGGCGTTGAACTGCTTCTGGATGATCTTTTGGATGCAGGCGCTCTCAGTCGCCCTCTGGGCTGCGGTGAGAGTCGGGGGCTTGACCGTCGTGCTGATCGTCTGGCCGCCGGTCTTGACGGTGTCGGTGATCTTCGGCACCGTGCCGCTCTCGTGCAGCGCCTGGAGAGACAGGGCTCCCACGGCCGTCGTCACGCCCGGGACCTTGGCGACGTCGCTGATGGCGACCGAGGGGAACGTCAGCAGCGTGCCCGGAACGAAGAAGTCGTGGGTGAACTTGGAGCCCGCCTTGCCGAGCTTGGCAAGGTCTGTGATCACCGAGGCGTTGTTGTTGAGGAGCGCGGCCGCCTGCGAGCTGTCGGCCGTCGTCCCGGCACCGGCGACGCCACGGCCGAAGAAGCCTCCGCCACCTCCGCCGCCACCGCCGCCACCGCCCGGGACACCTCCGCCGCCCCCGCCCCCGAACGAGGGCGTGGTCGTCGTGGTAGTCGTCTGAGACGTGGTCGCGGCGACGGTACGCGTGACGATGATCTGGGTCCCGACCGACCCGAGGGGGGAAAGCACGCGGTTCTGGGCGTCGGAGAGTCCCTGGGAGACCCCGATGATGCCCATCACCAGCCCTACCCCTGCAGCAAGTCCGAAAGCGGTCACGAGCGTCCGGCCCCAGCGGCGACGGAGCTCATTCCAGGCATAGCCGAGCGAGAACACCTCAGGCACTCCTTTGAGCGGTGGTACCTGACGGTAAGGAAGTTCCCTGTGTTTCTCCTGTGCCTTGGTTAAGAGATTGCTATTAACGACGAGCCCGCGGTCGATGCTCGGAGGATGGAGCCCCTGGTCGGGCCGGTTCAGGCCGACCCGCACCGTGCTGAACCCGTGGGGACGGAGGGGCTCGAACCCTCACTGTGAGCGTTTTAAGCGCCCTGCCTCTGCCGGTTGGGCTACGTCCCCGTGACCACTCGACGGCCGCGGTGAGGCATCAGTTCAGCACCTCCGGCACCCTGTTTGCTTGCCTTCTCGCATCAAAACACCTGCTCACGTGCGGGCTACCTTGACAGCCGTTGCTAATGTGACCAAAGTTAAGTCATGTTGCTCACGAGGGGAAGGCAACGCAACGCCCTCGCGGTCGTCGCGGTCCTCGCCTTGACCGGCTCACTGTTTGTGGTCACGGAGCCGTCCGGAGCAGCCCCGAGCCCGATAGACCGTACCAACTCGGAGATCAGCACTCTCCAGGCCCGCGCCCAGGCCTTGGCCGAACGGATCACGACCGATCAGAACAAGGTGTCGGTCGCCGCCGAGGCCTACGACATGGACACGGTCCTCCTGCAACAGGACAAATTGAAGCTCGCGAAGGTCCAACGCCAGCTGAAGGCGACGCGCAAGTGGCTGCGGGCGGCGCGGGCCAAGGCGCAGAACGCGGCCATCGAGGCCTACGTCACCGGAGACGGGTTCGCCGCTCAGGTCGACGGGGTCCTCACCTCGAGCGTCAACGACGCGCAGAGCGCAGCGGTCTACTCCGACATCGTCGTCCACTCCCTCAAGGCAGCCGTCAACCAGCTGCACGTCGTACAGGTCCAGCTGGCAGGCGAACGGACGAGGCAGGCAAGGACCACGGCAGCCGCCACGCGGACCCAGCTGGCAGCTGACAAGGCCAGAGGCATCGCCGAGGCGGCGACACTGGCCGTCGAGTCGGCCCTGACCAACGTCAAGGGCCAGCTGTACACGCTCACGATAAAGCGTGAGCAGGAGATCGCCGCCGCGAAGGCCGCGGCCGCCCTGGCGGCTGAGCGGGCCGCCGCGGCCAGAGCCGCGGCGCGTGCCAGAGCCGAGGCCAGAGCAGCCGCCGCCAGGGCGGCGAGAGCCAGGGCACAGGCGGCGGCGCAGGCCGCCAAGAAGGCCGCTTCGAACAGCGCCGGCGGGAACAGCGGGGGCGGGAGCAGCGGGGGCGGGAGCAGCGGGGGCGGGAGCGGCGGCGGCGCCTGGGGCGGCTCCTGGCCGTTCGGCCCCGGGACCGGTCCGGATCAGCCCGGGTTCGGGAGCACTCTCGTCCCGGCGGGGACGAACCCCCAGGGCCTGCAGGCGGTCGCGGCGGCGGAGTCCTACCTGGGGGTGCCTTACGTCTGGGGGGGTGCGGGCCGTCAAGGCGTCGACTGCTCCGGGCTCGTCATGGTCGCCTGGCAGGCGGCGGGCGTGTCCCTGCTGCATGGGGCGACGATCCAGGACCAGGAGTCCACCCCGGTCAACCTGCTCGACATAGAGCCCGGTGACCTGCTCTTCTACCACTTCCCGAACGACGGCCCCCTGCCGATCACCCATGTCGCCATCTACATCGGTTCAGGCCCCTACGGGACCGACACGATCATCCAGGCGGCACAGGTCGGGACGAACGTCGCCTACTACCCGATGTACTGGGGCGGATTCGTGTCCGCGGGCCGGCCCTAGAGAGGTCGGCTCCGCGAGCGTGCGGAGCAAGGCGGCGGGACCGCTTCGCGACCGAGCGGGCCCGGCGGGGAGTGGCGGACTAGGGGTTCGAGGAGCCCGACAGCCACTGGCGGGCGTAGCGGTCCCGCCGCTCGAGCCATTCCTCGGCGGTCAGCGCGTACCGGACGTGGTCCTCCCAGCGCCCGTCGATCTCGAGGTAGCGGAGAGCTATGCCCTCGCCGCGTAACCAGAGCTTCTGCGCGACCCGGCGGCTGGGGCGGTTGCGGGGAATGATCGAGATCTGGATCCGGTGGAGACCGATCTCCTCGAAGGCGAACCGGAACAGGAGCACGCAGGCCTCCGGCACGTAGCCGCGGCCCGCCTGGGCCTGGTCGATCCAGTACCCGACATAGGCGTTCTGGAACGGCCCCCTCGCGACCGAAGAGATGTTCACCTCGCCGGCGAAACGGCCCATGGCGAAGAGCCCGAACCCGTAGCCGGTGCCGAGCTGCCGCTCGCGTTCGCGCATCGAGCATCTCGTGACGAAGGTGGCGCGGTCCTCGGCCGGGTGGGGCGCCCCAGCCGGTCGTGGCTCCCAGGGCAACAACCAGTCGCGACAGCGGGTGCGCACTTCGTGCCAGGCTTCGTAGTCGTCCTCGCGCAGGGGGCGCAGCCTCACGCGGCGGCCCTCCAGCTCCGTCGAAACGCCGGAAGTGCTCAACGCGACCATGTCGCCTCGGTCGTGCCGACAAGCCGTTGCAGCTCAACCATGTCAGCTCCGCGTTTCATCACGGTTGCTCACGGCTCTATCGTCGCAGATCCGCCGGCCCCACGCGTACACTTGGTTCACCCAACTCAGAAGACCAGTGAGCGCCTGGACTGCGCGATCGGGCCGTTGGCGATCTTCGAGAACCCATGCCTGAGCCCGACGCCCTCCCGAGACCCGAAGGCGGGTCGTCACGTCCCTGGGTGGCCCTCACGGGTGCCCCGACCGGCGACGTCGCTCGCCTGCAAGAGGCGCTGTGCGCCTTCGGGGTGCCGGTACGGGTCTCGACCTGCGCCCTGTCGTCGGCGGAGCCGGGCGGCGCCGAGCCTGCCTGCACGGTCCTCGTGATAAGCAGCCCCCTCGAGGCGGCGCGGGACCTCACGGCCGGGCACGGTTACGAGCAGACCCATGCCCTCTCGATCTGGGAGAGGTACCAGCGCACGACGATTTCGGGCCTGCGGGGCCTGCCGGTGTTCGTCACGAGCCGCCTGTCCGCCCTCGGCGATCCTTCGGGCTGGGCCTCTGCGGTCGGCCGGTTCCTCTCCTGCAACGGGGCTCCGACCACGGGACAACCGTCGGCTTCCCGACTGCTGGAGATGCTCGAGATCCCGGACGAGACCGAGAGCCTCAAGGACGAAGGGCTCCTGCTCCCGAGCCAGGTACAGCTCACCGTGGTTCTCGAACAGCTCATCGGGCCGCACGACCACTTCGAGCCCGGGACCCCCGAGCCCGAGTCAGCCTGGGTGACCGCCGTGCTCGACGGGCGGCGCGACCTCGAGCAGGTCTGGAGGGGCCTCGACTGGGCCGCCCGGCAGCTGGCCTCGTTCCTCCCCGGCGAGGAGGGCCGCGGCTGCGAGCCTGGTCCGCGGCCATACCCGTTGAACGCCTCGGAGGACCTCGCCGCCTACCACCGCTGGCTGCGACGGCGCGGCGAGTCCTGCGCGCGGCCGCTCAGCGGCGGCCTGCCCGTGGCGAGGGCCCGCGTGCACGCCAAGGCACCCCCTTTGTTCACGGTCGTGGTGCCGGTGCTCCGCCCGCCGCGTTGGGCTCTCGAGCGCTGCGTCGCCTCGGTGTTGCAGCAGAGCTTCCACGACTTCCAGCTCGTCCTTGCCGACGACGCCTCCCGTGACCGCTCCCTCGAGGAGCAGCTGCGCTCGTACGCCCGCCTCGACCCGCGTGTGGACCTCGTGCTCCGGGACGAGACCGGTGGCATCTCGTCTGCCACGAACTCGGCGATCGGACGGGCCCGGGGCAGCTTCGTCGTGTTCTTGGACCACGACGACGAGCTCCATCCCGAAGCCCTCTCGAAGATGGCGACCGCGATCGCGGCCAGTCCCGATGCCGACGTGCTCTACTCCGACGAGGACAAGCTCGACGCGAGGGGCGAGCGCTGCGTGCCGAGCCTGAAGCCTGACTGGTCGCCCGACCTCCTGCTCTCCAGTGCCTACTTCTGCCACATGCTCGTCATCCGGCGCTCGCTTTTGACCCGGCTCGGGGGCCTGCGCCCCGAGTTCGACGGGAGCCAGGACTACGACTTGATGCTGCGCGCCACCGAGGTGGCGCGCGCGGTGGTCCACGTGCCGGAGATCCTCTACCACTGGCGGGTGCTCGAGGGCTCCACCTCTGCCGACCCGCACGCGAAGCCGTGGGCCTTCGAGGCCGAGCGCCGCGCCCTCGAAGAAGCCGTCGCCCGACGCGGGATCGAAGCGGCGGTCGAGCCGCATCCGCTCTATGTCGGTAGCTTCCACCTCCGCCGGGCGGTGTCCGGCGAACCTCTCGTGAGCATCATCGTGCCGTTCCGGGACGAGCCCGAGATGACGGCGGCGTGCTATCGATCCCTGGTGAGCTCGCCCGGATACGACCGCTTCGAGCTCCTGCTGGTCGACAACGCCAGCGAGCTGCCCGAGACCGGGGTTCTGCTCGCCGAGCTGTCAAAGGACCCCAGGGTGCGCGTCCTGCAAGACCCTCAGCCTTTCAACTGGGTGGCGATCAACAACGCCGCCGCCACAAAGGCGAGGGGCGAGGTGCTCTTGTTCATGAACAACGACATCGAGGCGCGTTCGGAGGGCTGGCTGGAGGCCATGCTCGCACATGCCTCGCGCGACGAGGTCGGCGCCGTCGGCGCCCTGCTCCGCTACCCGGATCTCACCGTCCAGCACGCCGGCATCGTGGTCGGACTGAGCTGGGGGGCGGCCCACGTCCTCCAGGGCCTGCCCTTCGGTCAGCCCGGCTACATGCTCATGGCCGAGCTCGCCCGCAACTGCAGCGCCGTCACGGGAGCGTGCATGATGACCCGTCGAGCCTGTTTCGAACAGCTGGGCGGCTTCGACACGGCGCTGCCCGTCGCCTTCAACGACGTCGACTACTGCCTGCGACTGCGCGAGGCGGGACTGCTGGTCGTCTACACGCCCCTCGCCGAGCTGATCCATTTCGAGTCCAAGAGCCGCGGGCACGCCGACGACGTCGCCGAGACCCCTGTCTTTCGGGAGAGATGGCGCGAGATGATGCTGAGCGGGGACCCCTATTACAACCGCAACCTCACCCGCTTCGACCCTTACTGCCGCTTGTCCACCGAGGAGGAGAGTGACCTATGGAACATCTTCCGCTCGATGCTCGAAGCGTCGTCGACGAGCTGAGGTCTGCACCCCGGCCGCCGTCGGGCGACGGACCGAGGACGTGGGTGCCGTCGGCCTCCTTCGACGCCCTGCTCGAGGACGCGGAGCCCAGCCCGGTCCTCCTCAACGACCACCTCACCTGGCTGCACGAGAACTCCGACCTTGCCCAGGTGCTCTCCCCCCCACCGGGCAACGGGATCAGGGCCTGGGCGAAGCGGCTCGTCTACCGGGCCGTGCTCTCGGCGCTGCACCCGTATCTCGTGAAGGTCCAGGACTGCATCGCCGTCACGGTGCGCGCCGTCGACACGGTCGCGCGTCGCGTCGACGAGCAGGCGGCGAGCCAGATGCGCGCCATCGGGGCGATGCGCTCGGATCTCGTCGACCTCGCCGCTCACCTCGAGGAGCGTCCTGACCGGTGAGACCGGTCGCCGCGTGAGGCGGGCCGTCGTGTGAGACCGGCCGTCAGGTGAGGCGGGTCGTCGCGTGAGGCGGGTCGTCCTCGTCACCGCCCGTTGGGGAGACTCGCAGAGCGAGGCGGGTGCCGTCGTCCGGCTCGTCGCGGGAGCGCTGTCGACGTGCGCCCGCGTCGAGGTCGTGTCGCTCCGCAGCTCGGACGACTCGCGCGACTCGTCGAGGGCGACGCCTCCCGCCTCCACCAGGCGAGACAGCGTCTTTTTCCTCCACGAGCTCGCCGCGACCCGGGCCGAGCGCGAACACGCCGGCGTCCTGCGAGCCGCCCTGGCCCTCAAGAGCCCGAGCCGGCTGCCCGGGATCTCGGGACCTCGCCTCGCCGAGCTCTACGGGGGCCGGGCCGAGATCGCCGGAGAACTGATCGCCTCCCTTCGGCCCGACGCGGTGCTGCTGGCCGGGCCCGAGACGTGGTGGCTCCCTGATCTCGTGAGGACGGTGACGCCCGGGGCGAGGATCGTGTCCCTGCCCCTCTTCGGGGACGACCCGGTCGGCGACCTTGTCCCGTTTGCCCCGCTCGTGACCGCCGTCGACGCCGTCGGCGTGCTTTCTCGTGCCGAAGGCGGCCGCGTCGTGGAGCGGATCCAGGCCCACGCGGGCCCGGCGCGGTCCGCGCGACCGGAGGTGGCCGAGCTCGAGGTCGCCTTCGCCGTCAACCGGCCCGCCGCCGCCCAGGTCATGGTCGGGATGTCCCAATTCGGTCGCTTCGTCGTCCTGCTGACCGGCTTCCCGGAGGGCACGCCCGGGGCGCGCCGCTCGCCCGGCCACGACTACGTGCGCGAGGCGCTCGGCCCGATCGCCGTCGCCGAGGTCGCCCACGACCGCTGGAGGATCTCGGACACCGAGAGGCAACGCGAGGTCCCCGTGGGGCCGTCCCGGCCGAACCTGTGGAAGCTTCTCTCCACGCCGAGGTCTGCCTCGACCTGCGCCCGCAGGGGATCGTCGGCCGGGAGACCCTGGAGTCGCTCCTCCTCGGCACGCCGGTCGTCGTGCCCGAGGGCACCGTCGCCGCCGAGCACGCCGAGGGATCGAACGGCGGCCTGTGGTACCGGGACTACCGCGAGCTCTTCGACGCCGCCAGAGCCGTCGTCGACAGCCCGTCTCTGCGGGCGAGCCTGTCTGCGCAGGGACGGGAGTGGGCGGAGCGGGTGCACGGAGACCACGAAGGATTCTCCGAGCAGGTGGCGAGACTTGTCCTCGGGTGAAAAGAGCTCCCGGCGGCGCTAGCGTCTGGTCCGTGGCCTGCTCGATGGGGGCTCGCGGATGAGGCGCCTGCTGGACGCGCCTGGACAAGAGCTGGGTCGCGGCCCTTTGCGGCCTGTTGCTCCCCGTCGCCGTCTCGGCCATCCTCGTGCCGTTCCGCGGCAACTTCTCCCTGCCCGCCTCGGCGCTCGTCCTCGTCCTCGTGGTCGTGGCCGTCGGCTCTTTCGGCAGTCGCTTCGCCGGGTTCCTCGCCGCCTTGTCGTCGGCGGCGTGGTTCGACTTCTTCCTGACGAAGCCCTATGAGACTTTCAACATCATCTACCACACGGATCTCGAGACGGAGCTGAGCCTGCTCGTGGTGGGCCTGGCCATCACCGAGATCAGCGCCCGCCGCCGCGGGCATCGCGACGAGGCCTCCGAGGAAGCCGACAACATCGCCCTCATCCACGACTTCACCGAGATGGTGGCTGCCGGCGAGCCCGCCCAGTCGGTCATCGCCCACGCCATCACCGAGCTGGGTTCGCTGCTCAAGCTGAGGGAGTGCCGCTTCGAGACGCAGATGTCGGCCGCCATCCCACTCGGATCGAGCGTTCCGGTGCCGTCGCCCTCGGTGGGCTGCACTGGGGAGCCCACCACAGCGGGCTGCCGGGGCGGGAGGTGGAGCTGATCGTCGACTACCGGGGCAGCACCTTCGGCCGCTTCGTCATGGTGCCGACGCCCGGCGCCCCCGTGCCGGCCGATCGCCTGCTCGTCGCCGCCTTCATCGCCGACCAGGTGGGGGCCGCCCTCGCCGTCCAGGCCAGGAGCGCCTGAGCCTCGGACAAGGCGCCGCGCGCCTCGCGCACCTCAGCCTGCGAGGAGCTCGGCAGCGACGCCGTCGAGCAGGTCCGACTCGGAGGCCGTCAGCGATCCGAAGCCGAGCACGACCATCGCCTCGGCGAGCACGCAGGCTCCCCCGATGATCACGTCCGCCCTCCCGGACTCAAGCGCAGGTCGCTCCAGGCGCCGAGCCAGGCTCACCGAGGCGAGCTCGCCGAGCAGGCACTCGACCACCGCCAGGCTCAGCCGGGCGTGATGGATCCTGCTCCGGTCGTAGTCGACGATCCCTGCCTCCAGGCGCACGAGCGCGCTCACGGTGCCCGCCACGCCGACAAGGTGCGCCGCGCCCCCGAGCTCAGGATGCTCCTCGAGAGCCCGCTTCACGAGGCCGCGCACGTAAGCCCTCGCCGCCGCGAGCTCGGCCTCGAGGGGCGGGTCGTGCTCGATGAACCTCTCGGTGACGCGGACACAGCCCATCTCGAGCGAGACCGCGCCGAGGCGCCCGGTCCCGCCGCCCACGAGCTCGGTCGAGCCGCCTCCGACGTCGATCACGAGATGAGGGCCGTCGCGGGGGTCCAGCTCGGAGGTCGCCCCCAGGTAGGTGAGACGGGCCTCTTCGGCACCTTCGAGAACCTCCGGCACCGTGCCGAGCACCTCGGCGACCTGCCGCGCCAGCGCGCCCTCGTTGTCGGCGTCGCGGGCGGCCGAGGTCGCGGTCGCCCGTGTCCGGGTCACTCCGTGGTGGTCGATCACCGTCTTGAACTCTGCGAGGACGCCTACCGTCCTCCGTATCGCCTCCTCGGCGAGCCTGCCGGTGCGGTCGACGCCCTGGCCGAGGCGGGTGATCCGCATGAGGCGGTCGAGCGGCCGGCCCGTCGGCGTCGACCACGAGCAGACGGGTCGAGTTCGTCCCAGGTCCACCGCCGCCACCGGGCCGGCCGCGCTCACGATGGACGGCCCCAGGCGCTCGCGGCCCTCGGGGCTGTAGGCGAACCGGTCGAGACCGAGCTGCTCGCAGGTCCAACTGCCCACCGGATCAGGACCACCCGCGAGATACCAGGCGAGATGGGCGTGGAGGCACTTGACTCCCCTGCGGGTGCCCCCGACGCCCCCGGCCGGTCGCGGCCCGCGGTGGTCCGCCGGCATGGCCGCGTCACGGGCCGCCGTCGTACTCGGCGTGTGCGGCCTCGAGCGCCCCCGGGTCCACGGCGGCCTCGGCCGCCTTCACGCCACCGATCGACTCGAGGCGGCTGACGAGGTCGCGTTCGGTCCGCCCGACGAGCCAGTAGCGCGTGGGCATCGGCGTGCCGTCGTCGAGAAGGGGTGAGTTCAAGATGACCACCGGAGCCCCGCCGCCGTCTCGGACGGCGACCTCGAAAGCGCCTTGGGGCGCCCTTCCGAGCAGCCCTGCGACAGCCTCGAAGTCGTCCCGCCTCACCGCCGGCGGCGCCGGAGGGAGTAGACGACGATCCGCGTGATCAAGAGCAGGCCGGCCGCGGTCAGGTAGTACGGCCTCGCCCGCTTGAGGAGGGACTCCCGCTTCGCGATGGGATGCAACGGCGGCTCGTAGGGCCGCGGGTACTCACGCGAGGACGGGCTCCCCGGCGGCGGCCTCCTCCCCCGTCTCGACCTCGGCGGCGGCCTCCTCCCCCATCTCGATCTCGTCGGCAGCCTCCTCGCCGGCCACCTTGGATCGTACGACGCGACGTCGGCCTCGATCTCGGCCTCGACGGCTGCTTCGATCTCGGCCTCGTCAGCAGGTGCGGCGGTCCTGGCCGGCTCGCCGTCTTCGTCCCGAGGAGCCCGGTCCTCGGATTCGTCGTTCAGCTCCATCGCCGCAAGTCCTCCTGAGTATCGATGTCGGCCGTGATGCCTTCGCACGCTACTTCGGTAACGAGCTCGGGGCGCCGGCCGGCGAGCGACCTTGCGCCCTCGTCGCCGCTGATCGGCAGCAGCGACCAGATCTCGGCGTCGAGCCGAACGGGGTGGCCCCGGTTGCCGTGGTAGGTGGCGAAGACCATTGGCCCGCCGCGGGCGGCGGCCACGGCGCGCCACGCCTCCGCACTGAGGCCGGGAAGATCTCCGAGGCCGATCACCGCGGACAGATGGCCCTGCCGGGCGCACCAGTCGAGCGCCACCCGCAACGAGGTCGCCTGGCCGAGGGACCAGTCGTCGTTGCGCAGCAGTGTCGCCCCCTCGGGCACCGCTTCGCTCAGGTCCGCCGCACCGCAGACGACCACCAGCTCGTCCAGCTCGGCCTCGACCGCCGGGGCTATGGCCCATTCGACGAGCAGCTTGCCGCGTGCCTTGGCGAACAGCTTTGCCCCGGGGCTCGCGCCGGGATCATCCCGGTTGAAGCGGGTCCCGGCCCCCGCGGCGAGGATCACGGCGGCTACGGACACTGCTCGGAGCGTAGTGGCCAGGAGCGCCGGCCGAGCGCCCGTCAGCGCCTTTCGGGCAGATGCCAGCGGTGGGGCGCGACGAGGCGCCGGATCGAGTCGGGCCCCCAGGAGCCCTTGGCGTAGGGCTCGGCCTGCGGGGGGTGCTCGAGCAGCGGGGCGGAGATCTCCCACAGGCGCTCGATCGCGTCCGAGGGGATGAAGAGGGACTGGTCGCCGACCATGGCGTCGAGGATCAGGCGCTCGTAGCCCTCGAGCTCGTAGGCGGTCGCGAAGGAGTCCTCGTAACGGAACTCCATCTTCGCCTCCGCCAGGCGCATCTGAGGCCCGGGCTCTTTCACGAGGAACTGGCCCGTGATCGTGCCGGGATCGCCGAAGTCGATGACGAGCTCGTTGCCCCGCCGTTTCTCGCCGGCGGTGGCGTGGACGGGGAACATGCGCAGGGGCGGCTGGCGGATGCCGAGCGTGATCACCTGGCGGGACGCGGCCAGGCACTTGCCCGAGCGCAGGAAGAAGGGCACCCCCTGCCAGCGCCAGTTGTCGACCTGGGCCTGCAGGGCGACGAAGGTCTCGGTGTCCGAGTCCGGGCGGACGCCGGGCTCGGCCCGATAGCCCTCGTACTGGCCGCGGACGACTCGTTCCACCTCCAGCGGGGCCATGGCGTCGAAGACCTTCGTCTTCTCCTCCCGCAGGGACTTCGCGTTGATCGACGTCGGTGGCTCCATCGCCACGAAACCGAGCACCTGGAACAGGTGCGTGACGACCATGTCCCGGAACGCCCCGGTCTGCTCGTAGAACTCGGCCCGCCCCTCTATCGAGAGGGTCTCGGGCACGTCGATCTGGACATAGGCGATGTGCTCGCGGTTCCACACCGGCTCGAAAAGACCGTTGCCGAAGCGGAAGGCGAGGATGTTGTCGACCGACTCCTTGCCGAGGAAATGGTCGATGCGGAAGATCTGGGACTCGTCGAAGACAAGGTGGATGGCCTGATTGAGCGCCCGGGCGGAGGCGAGATCGGTGCCGAAGGGCTTCTCCACGATGACGCGGGCGCCGGAGGCGAGGCCGGCTTGGCCGAGCATGGCGACCACCGAGGTGAACGCCGCCGGCGGTACGGCCAGGTGGTAGAGGTGCCGAGGGCTGCCCCCGATCTCGGACTCCGCCCGCCGCACCGCCGAGACGAGCGGCTTCGTGTCGGACGGATCAGCCGACCCGAAGCTCAAACAGGCGGCGAACCGGTCCCATGCCTTGCCGGTCGGTGGGACGTTCCCGAACTGCGACACCGCTTCGTGGGCCCGTTGGCGGAACTCGTCGTCCGAGACCGAGAACGCCGCGGGCGCCGAGCCGATGATGCGGTAGCGATCGGGGAGCAGGCCATTGACCGACAGACGGAACAAGCCGGGCAGAAGCTTGCGCTTGGCCAGATCGCCCGTCGCGCCGAACATCACGATCACGTGGTCGTCGGGCCGGGCCATCGCCATATCCTGCGGGGGCGTCTTCGGGGACATCTCGTGCATGCTACGGAACCTTGCCGCTGCGGAGGCTCCGCCGTCAGCGGGCCGCGAGGATCGCGGCCCGCTGCAGCTCGGAGAGGGGCTTGACCGCCTCGCGGAGGGTCACGCCCGAGGCGCGCCCGGCCCTCGGCCGCAGCCACTCGTAGACCATGTCGGGCCGTCTCCTTGCCGTCTCCCGGAGAACCCAGCCGATCGCCTTGCGGATGAAGAACTCCTTCTCCTCGAGCATCGAGTCCGCGTAGCCCGAGAACCGGCCGAAGTCGCCCTCGCCGCGGCGAAGCGCGCCGAGGAGCGCGAGGAGGGCGGAGCGCCGCAACCAGAAGTCGCCGTCGACCGCCCACCGGTCCAGCGCGGCGTCAAGGACGGGATACCGCTCGACGAGGGGCCCGACGATCGAGGCCGCCAGGGGGTCGACCAACGCCCAGGTCCGCCCTTCTCGGAGCAGTCCCTCGAGGCGGCCGATGTCTCCGGGCAGAAGACGGCCGACATTCAGCTGCAGGACCTCGACGGCGGCCATGCGACGCTCGTGCACGGGGCTCGACCAGAGCGCCCCGACAAGGGCAAGGATGTCGTCGTGCCCGAGCCCCGAAAGGCGCGCTTCGAACGACTTCACGACGAAACGGATCTCGGGCATCGTCGTGCCGTAGTGCTCGAGATCGCTCTTCAGGTAGGCCTTCTCGTGCTCGGCGCGCTCGGGCATCCCTCGCTCGCGCAGCTCGGCGTCCATCTCGGCGGCCATCCTCCGGACGTCCATCGCGCCGCCCATCGATCAGGTCCGGTGGATGGGGCCGGTCCCGCTGCGCAGTGGCGCGACGACGCCCTCTGACCGGCCGGACCGATTGGCGATGATCTCGGCGCAGATCGCCACGGCCGTCTCCTCCGGGGTGCGGGCGCCGATGTCGAGCCCGATCGGGCTCATGAGGCGCCGGTGCAGCTCTGCCTCGTCGGCGCCCGCCTCCACGAGCCGCGCCCACCGTGCCTCATGGGTCCGCCGCGAGCCCATGGCACCGAGATATCCGACCCGGGTCCGCAGTGCCTCGAGAACGGCGGGCACGTCGAACTTGGTGTCGTGGGTGAGCACACAGACAGCGTCACGAGGTCCGAGCTCGTGACCCACCCGATCGAGATAGCGGTCGGGCCACTCGACGACGACCTCGTCGGCGAGCCGGAAACGGGCCTTCGTGGCGAAGACCGGGCGGGCATCGCAGACCGTCACGTGGAAGCCGAGCACCTTGCCGACCTCGACCAGGGCCCTCGTGAAATCGACGGCACCGAAGATGACGAGGCGGGCCGCCGGGGCGAAGACCTCGATGAAGACTGCGACGTCGTCGCGGCGGGCCTCGCCGTGCGCGCCGTAATGGCGGGTCACCACCACGCCGCGCTCGAGGGCGGCGAGGGCGTCCCGCCTGGCGATCCGGTCCAGCTCCGGGTCGCCGAGGCTGCCCAGGCTCCTGCCATCCGGCCACACGACGAGCTTGTCCGCTATGGCCGTGCGGCCCTCGGCCTCGCCGGCGACGGAGGTGACGGTGGCGAGCACGACAGGCTCGCCGGCAAGAAGGGCGGAGCGGAGCTCGCGGTACAGCTCACCGCTCACGGCTGCGGCCGCCTGGCGGAGGCGGCCGGCCTGTGACCGCTCGAGCGGCTTGTCACCAGTCGAGCGGCTCGACGAGGAGGTGGATCGTGCCACCACACGTCAGGCCGACGGCGAAGGCCTCGTCGTCGGAGTAGCCGAAGGTGCACACCCGTGCCTTGCCGTCCTCGAGCACGGCCAGCGCCTCGGTCACGACGGCGCCCTCGACGCAACCCCCGGACACCGAGCCGGCGACCTCGCCGTCCTCGTTGACGACCATCGTCGCGCCCGGGTCCCGCGGCCCGGAGCCCTCGACCCCGATCACCCTCGCGATCGCCACGCGGCGGCCCGCGGCCTGCCAGCGGTCGATGTCCGCGATCACCTCTTTCATCGGCCCATCACCTCCACCACGCGGCGCGAGGCTACCGCCGCCCGCGGCCGGCGGCGATCCGGACTCAGAACAGCGAGTGCCAGAACTCCAGGCTCCCGAGCACCCGATGCCAGAAACCGGGCCCGCGCGCGAGCAGGCGCCGCGCCCGGCACGCCCGGGTCCAAGATGGCATCGCTCGGAAGGAGGTCCGACGGCGAGACCGGGCCGTCGGCGAGGGGGTTGCGCGTCGCCGAGGACCGCTTTCGTGGTCCCGGGCAGGACGACGAGGGAGTGCTCGCCGGGCTTGGTCAGACCGTACTCGGAGTGGGCGATCTGGCCGATCACCGTCGGGTTGTGCAAGGCGTGCACCTGCGAGGACAGCTGCCGGTTCTCCGCCTGCAGCCTCACGAGCTCGGAAGTGTCAGCCCTGACATCCGCGCGGCCCTGCAGCAGGGCGCCGAAAGGGAAGTTGGCGACGAGTATGCACGCCGAGACCGCGAGGGCCACGAAGAAGAAGAGCCGCGCGCGGTGGATCATCGTGACCCGCCCCCGCCGCTGCTGGCAAAGGCCCGATGGCCGAGGTACTCGGCCGAGCCGCCCAGCTGCTCTTCGATGCGCAAGAGCTGGTTGTACTTGGCCACGCGATCAGTGCGCGCCGGGGCGCCGGTCTTTATCTGGCCGCAGTTCGTGGCTACGGCCAGGTCGGCCACGAAGGTGTCCTCGGTCTCGCCGGACCGGTGCGAGATGACGCACGCGTACGAGGCGCGCGTGGCCCTCGACACGGTCGCGAGGGTCTCGGTCAGCGTACCGACCTGATTGACCTTCACCAAGATGGCATTCGCCACGCCCGCCTCGATCCCGTTTTCGAGACGTTCGGCGTTCGTGACGAAGACGTCGTCCCCGACGATCTGGACCCGGTCGCCGATGGCGGCGGTATGTGCCACCCAGCCCTCCCAGTCCTGCTCCGCCATGCCGTCTTCGACCGAGATGATCGGATGGCGGTCGACCAGTCCGGCCCAGTACTCGACGAGCTCGCCGGAGGAAAGCGTCCTGCCTTCGCCCTCGAGGACATAGGCACCGTCGTGCCACAGCTCGCTCGAGGCAGGGTCGAGGGCGATGGAGACCTCCTCGCCGGGAACGCGTCCGGCCGCCTGAATCGCGTCCACGAGGATCCTGAGGGCGTCCTCGTTGGTCTTAAGGTCAGGGGCGAAGCCCCCCTCGTCGCCGACCGATCCCGAGAGCCCCCGGCTGCGGAGCACCTTGTGGAGGGCATGGTAGGTCTCGGCCCCCCACTGGAGGCCCTCGGCGAAGCTGGCCGCCCCGACCGGGACGATCATGAATTCCTGAAAGTCGACGTTGTTGTCCGAGTGAGCGCCTCCGTTCAGCACGTTCATCATGGGAACAGGCAGCACGTGGGCGTCGACTCCTCCCAGGTAGCGGTAGAGCGGCGCACCGGCGTCACGAGCGGCCGCGCGGGCGACCGCGAGGGAGGTGCCGATGACGGCGTTCGCCCCGAGGCGGGACTTGTCCGAGGTGCCGTCGAGATCGATGAGGGTGAGGTCGACGGCCCGTTGGTCGTAAGCCTCGAAGCCCAACAGGGCGTCCGCGATCTCGCCGTTGACGTGTCCCACGGCCTTGCGCACGCCCTTTCCGCCGTAGCGATCGCCGCCGTCGCGCAGCTCGACGGCCTCGAAACGGCCCGTGGACGCGCCAGAGGGCACCATCGCCGACCCGGACGCGCCGGATTCGAGATGGCAGGTCACCTCGACGGTGGGATTGCCGCGGGAGTCGAGGACCTCCCGAGCGAAAAGGTGCGCTATCGCGCTCACGGCCTGTTTCTCCTGTGAAAGGTGTGACCCAAGTTAGCAAAGTGACTCGGGCAAGAGCGGCACCCGGCAAGCTCGTACCAGGGAGGCCACCAGAACCCCGGCCTGGGCGGGCCGGACGCGGGGGCCGGGCACGGCGGGGCGGCCGGACCGGGCAGGGGCGGTCCTGGGCGGGAGGCCTTCTCAGTCGGTGCCGTCGAGCGAGGCGGCGCGCCACAGCTCGAGACGCCGCTGCGGGTCCAAGGCACCGAGGTCGGTGCCGGCGTCCGCGGCTTGCCTTTCCACCTCGGCCACGCTCGCGCCCAGGCGGTCGACCGCCTGTCGCAGGAACGACTCGGCGTCGCCTCCCCGACTCGCCACGAGCCTCGTCTCCTCCAGGAAGAGGGCGCCGATAGCGGCGGCGGAATCCTCGTCCAACGGGGCGACCGACTCCGAGAGCCTGAACAGTCCTGCGAGAGCCGTCACGAGCGATCCGGCGTCCAGCCCGGTCTCGTCCCAGCCGAGACCGAAGCTCGCCAGCTTGCGCTCGGCCTTGGCGGCCCTGGCCAAGGCAGGCATGGCGGCGGGGATGCCCTCGAACAGATGCGTGCGCTGTTTCTCGGCCTGCTTGTTGCGCTCCCAGTTGGCCAGCACGGCGCCGGGTGAGGTCGCGATCACGTCCCCGAAGACGTGCGGATGCCGGACGACGAGCTTGTCGTGCACCTCACGGGCGACGTCGGCGAGGTTGAACAGGCCCTCTTCTTCGGCCAAGGTGGCGTGGAAGAGCACCTGGCAGAGCAGGTCCCCCAGCTCCTCTGAGACGTGCGCAGCCAGCTCCGGCGAGGCATTTGCGGGATCCTCCCCCAAGGCCTCGATGGCCTCCATCGCCTCGTAGGTCTCCTCGAGCAGGTGCTGCACGAGGGAACGGTGGGTCTGCTCACGGTCCCAAGGACAGCGGGCACGCAGCTCGCGCACGAGCTCGGTCAGGCGAGTGATCTCACGGGCGACGGGCACCGCCGCGTGAGCCAGGTACAGCGACGTCAGGTGATCGGCTTCGAGGGTTCTGTCGATCTCGGACCACGGGACCTCGACGACGAGCTCGTCGGCCAGCCCGAGATGGTGCAGCAGTACCGCCGGCCCGGGGTCCGAGTCGAAGGAGAGCTTGACCCCCGAGAGCACGGCCCTCGACCAGCACTGCCCGACCAGGAGCGGTCCCGGGTCGCCGGCGGCTTGGACGGCGAAGCTCTCCGCGTCGACGAGGCGGACGCCCACTTCCACGGGGTCGATGCCGAGCCGGGCCCAGGCGACGTCGCAGAAGGAGATGCCGGGCACGATCTCGAGATCGACCGACCCCTCGGCGCGGAGCAGCTCGACGGTCCGCTCGGCCACCGCAGGAGAACCGGGGACGGCGTAGGCGGCCGTCCCGTGCTCGACCGCCCCGGCCACGACGGTCGCCGCGATCGACTTGTAGACCTCCTCGAAGGTGGCGCAGTTCTCGTAGCGGTCGTCGAGCGCGACGACGCTGCGGCCTCCCGACAAAGGGGGCGGCGGCCGGGTGCCTGGCCGTGCGCAGGTAGGCGACCGGAGCGCTCGAGAGAACCTCGAGCGCCGCCGGCGTGGTGTGCTCCGGCCCGGCCGGGCCGAGCCCGACCGCTATGACTTTCGGGCGCGCCCGTTCGGCCCGGGTCATGAAGGGCGCTCGGCCTCGCGTACCCGGTCCAGAAAGCGCCGCTCGCTAGCCGTTCGCGCCGGGGTTGGGAACGACCGCGGCCGGGGGCCCGGGATTGGCGTTTACCCTGGCCGGGCTGGTGGTCGTGTCCCATTTGCCGTACTGCGGGTCGACCTGGACCTTGGCGGACTTGATGAGATGAGGGAAGAGCACGTTGAGCTTCGCCTGCTCGGAGGCGACGAGGCTCGTGGCCTGCTGCAGGTAGGTCTCGGGCTGCCGCTTGGTCACGAGCAGGAGCAGCCAGCTCGTGCTGAACGCGATCGGGGCCGACACCTGACCGACCTTGAGGCCGGCGATGTCGGCGTTGAGCGGCGCGGTGAACTCGGCGTCCGGGATGCACCCGAGGGCACCTCCGCCGGCGGCGGTCGTGCTGTCGGTCGAGTGCGCCTTGGCCTCGGCGGCGAAGCTGGCACCGTGCAGCAGCTGGCTGCGCAGGGAGGCGGCGGTCGCCTGCGCTGCCACCTCGATCACCGAGACGCAGGCCAGGGACATGAGGTTCTCGTGGGTGGCGGCGTAGGCGCTGAGGGAGCTCGCGGTCAGGCTGACCCCCGCCAAAGAGGCGGCGAGGGCGTCCTCGTCCTCTTGGAACTTGACGATCACGTCCCGGTAGGAGGGCGCGAAAGCCGCCACGATCGAAGCGCCCGAGCCGGGACAGGTGCTCGGCGGCGCCGTGGACGTGTCGAGCTGGGCGAGGGCGATGGCATGCAGGTTGGACGGCTCGACGAGCTGGCGGCGGGCGGCCGCCTGGCGGACGACCTTGTCCTGGATGAGGATCGAGAGCACCTGGGCGCTGAAGGCGGCGTTGTAGGTGCCCTGCCCGACTCCGGCGATGTGCGTGGTGCCGCTGGCCTCGATGGCGCACTTGTAGCCGGCGTTGGCCGCTATCGCCGAGAGCGCGTCACGCAGCTGGGTCTGGGATATCTCCGAGCCGTTCACGACCGCGGCATAAGGAGAGAAACGGACGTTGCACCCCGACAGTCCGAGCACCAGGACCGATGTCGCGGCGATGCCTGCCAGCACAGCGGGAAGTCGTCTCACGGTTCTCAGATGGTAGGGGCGCGGCGAGTGCCAAAGCCAGCCGCGGCCGCCTCGGCCGCGGCTACCGCCGCCGCATCGGGATCGACCGGGGGGCCCTCGGCGGGATCGGGCGGCACGAGCTCGCGCAGGAGAACGGCGAGACGTTCGGCGAGATCGTTCCCCGCGGCCAGGGGCACGATGATCTGGTCCGCTTCCTCCTTGACGATCGCCCGCGGATGCAGACGGCCCAGCCGCACCCTGGCCGAGGCCCGCAGGCGTATCGGTGACACCCGGGCGACCGCTTCCCCGCTGCGCCCCGGGCCGCCGGCCCCGGGCCGGGCGACCGAGGCCGTCACCTCGGTCACGCCTGTGCGGACGCACTCGGCCCGCAGGCGCCCCACGGCCACGAGTGCCTCGGCCTCTTCGGGGAGCGGGCCGTAGCGGTCGAGCCATTCGGTGCGCAGGTCCTCGACCGCGGCGGCGTCGCGCACCTCGGCCAGCCTCCGGTAGGCCTCGAGGCGCAGGTCCTCGCGTTCCACGTAGGCGGGGGGCAAGAAGGCGTCGACGGGAAGGTCGACCGTGATGTCCACCGGGACGCGGACGGGTTCGCCCTTCAGCTCCGAGACGGCCTCGGCGACGAGCCGGACGTACAGGTCGTAGCCGACGGCCGCGATGTGGCCCGACTGGTCCCTGCCGAGCAGGTTCCCGGCGCCGCGGATCTCGAGGTCGCGCATGGCGATCTTGAAGCCCGGACCCGAGCTCGGTGTGCTCGCCGATGGTCCGGAGGCGCTCGTAGGCCTGCTCGGAGAGCACCCGGTCGGGAGGGAAGAGGAGGTACGCGTAGGCGCGCCTGCCCGCCCGCCCGACCCGGCCTCGCAGCTGGTGGAGCTGGCCGAGACCGAGGCGGTCCGCACGGTCGACGACGAGGGTGTTGACCGAGGGCATGTCGATGCCGGACTCGATGATCGTCGTGCAGACGAGGACGTCGTAGGCGCCGGCCCAGAAGTCGAGCACGACCTGTTCGAGACTGCCCTTCGTCCATCTGGCCGTGGGCGACGGCGACACGGGCGTCGGGGACGAGGGCGCGGAGGTCGGCCGCGACGCGCTCGATGTCGTGCACGCGGTTGTGGACGTAGAAGATCTGGCCCTCGCGCAGGAGCTCGCGCCGAAGGCCTCGGCGACGGCGCGCTCGTCGTGCTCGCCCACGTAGGTGAGGATCGGCTGGCGCTCGGACGGGGGCGTCGTGATGAGGGACAGGTCGCGGATGCCCGTCAGGCTCATCTCGAGCGTGCGCGGGATCGGGCTCGCCGTCAAGGTGAGCACGTCCACACCGATCGTCAGCTGCTTTATCGCCTCCTTGTGGGAGACCCCGAAGCGCTGCTCCTCGTCGACGACGAGAAGGCCGAGCCTGCGGAACCTCACGTCGGCGGTCAACAGCCGGTGGGTGCCGATCACGACGTCGACGGACCCGTCGACGAGACCGTCGACGACCTTTCGCGCCTCTGAAGCGGTGAGGAAGCGCGACAGCACCTCCACCCGGACCGGGTAGGGCGCATAGCGGTCGGAGAAGGTCTGGAAGTGCTGCTGAGCCAGCAGCGTCGTCGGACGAGGATGGCCGCCTGGAACCCGTCCTGCACCGCCTTGAAGACGGCCCGCACCGCGACCTCGGTCTTGCCGAAGCCGACGTCGCCGCACACGAGCCGGTCCATCGGCACGGCCCGCTCCATGTCGGCCTTCACGTCCTCGACCGCCTTCAGCTGGTCGGGGGTCTCGGGGTAGGGGAAGGCCTGCTCGAGCTCCGACTGCCAGGGCGTGTCGGGCGCGAAGGCGTGCCCGGGCGTCGTCTGGCGCCTCCGGTACAGCTCGACCAGCTCCTTTGCCACCTCGCGGACCGCCGCCCGCACCCGGGCCTTTTGCCGGGACCATTCCGCTCCGCCCATCCGGTTCAAGGTCGGCGACTCGCCGCCCGTGTAGGGCGTGAGGGCGTCGATCTGCTCGGACGGCAGGTAGAGCCTGTCCCCACCGCGGTACTCGAGCTGCAGGTAGTCGCGCTCCGCGCCGCCCATGGAACGGGTCACCATGCCGGCGAAGCGGGCCACGCCGTGCACGTTGTGGACGACGTAGTCGCCCGGCGCCAGGTCGTCGAAGAAGCCTTCCGTCGCCCTCGGCCTCGGCCGTGCCTGGCGGTGGGGCCGGCGGCGGCCCGGTGACGTCCGGCTCGGCGACGATGGCGAGCTTCGCCCCGGGATGATCCCGCCCCGGTCCAAGGGGGCCACGAGCACGTGGACCCCCGGCCGGCGGATGCGCGACGTCGGCGACCTCGTGCGGCTCGTCCAGGAGGAGGTCGCACGACAGGCCTTCGCCGTCGAGCACGGCTGCCATCCGCACGGCGCTGCCCCTGCCGTCCGCGCAGATCACGACGCGGTGCCCGGATGCGGCGAGCTCGCCAAAACGCTTCGCGAGCACCTCCGGGTCTCCCAGCACGGGCGGCCAGCCCGAGGCCTGCAGGGCGACGGTGCGGGTGCTCTCGGCGACCGGGAGCAGCGAGGCGACCTTGGCGGCACAATGCTCGAGGAGGCGGTCGAAGCCCAGGTGGAGTCTCGGGATCCCTGTTGCGGCGTCCGACTCGGCCAGGCCCCAGGTCGTCGCCAGGCTCTCGCTCAGGGCCACTTCCTCGTCCAGGAGCTCGGCCGCCCTGTCGCGCAGGCGGCGGGGCTCGACGAGCACGACTCGCGAGCGCTCGTCGAGCAGATCGGTGAAGAGGCGCTCGGAGGAGCTGAGCCAGGGCAGCCACGACTCCATGCCGTCGAAGAGCTCCCCGTCCGCGATCCTGGCGAAGTTGTCGCCGGCGAACGGTGCCTCCTGCG
The DNA here is from genome assembly GCA_963804265.1 of uncultured Acidimicrobiaceae bacterium. Lineage (GTDB taxonomy): Bacteria > Actinomycetota > Acidimicrobiia > Acidimicrobiales > Bog-793 > Fen-455. The sequence goes on along the minus strand of CAWDPZ010000039.1, from coordinate 55,692 downwards.
AAAGGACCCGGGCGCGCTCGCGCACCTCTTCTGTGAGGACGATCTCGCGGCAACCGAACAGCTCGACGTGCACGAGATCGGAGACCGAGCGTTGGTTCGCCACCTCGAACGACGTCAGCCGGTCGACCTCGTCCCCGAACAGGTCGATGCGGATCGGGTGGCTCGCCGTCGACCCGAAGACGTCCACGATCCCGCCCCGCACGGCAAGCTCGCCGCGAGCCTCGACCTGGTACTCGCGGCGGTATCCGGCGTTGACGAGGCGGGCGACGAGGTCCTGCGGGTCGAGCTCGGCCCCCCGGCGGACGACGACCGGCTCGGTGTCTTCGACCCGCGAGCCCAGCCTCTGCAACAACGCCCTGATCGGGGCGACGACGACACGGGGCGCGGTCTCCGGGCCGGCGGCCGAGCCGTGGCGCAGGCGCCACATGGTCCGGAGGCGGCGGCCCATGGTCTCGGTCGCCGGCGACACGCGCTCGAAAGGCAGCGTCTCCCAGGCCGGCAGGAGCTCGACCGAGTCAGGACCGAGGAACGGCCCGAGGTCGTGGGCGAGCTGCTCGGCCTCTCGCGCCGTCGCCGTGGCGACGAGCACCGACGGCGACGAGCTCAGCTCCGCGAGGGCGGCGAGCACGACCGAGCGCACGGAGTCGGGCACGGCCACGATGGCGTCGTCCACGCCGAGCAGGTCGGCGATGACCGCCTCCCCGGCCAAGAGGCCGGGCAGGGCGGCAAGAGGGCGCGAGCTGAGCTCCGGGAGGCTCACGTGCGGGCGTTGAACTTGCTCATGGCCACCTCCGGGCCTTCGGCGACGAGGCACTCGACGGCGTCGGCCGCCACCTCGACAGCCTCGGCGATGAGGGCGCGAGTCCGCCCGCGAGGCGCGCCGCAGGACGTAGTCGGCCCCGGCGGCGGGGTTCGGCGGCTTGCCCACGCCGATGCGGACGCGGACGAACTCGAGATGACGGAGATGGGACTGGATCGACCGGAGACCGTTGTGACCCGCCGTGCCGCCCCCGAGCTTGACCCGGACGACTCCCGGCTCGAGGTCGAGCTCGTCGTGGACGATGACGAGCGCGGCGGGCGCGAACACGAGCGGTCCCCGCCCACGACCGCCCTCGCCCGAGCCCTCCGCCTCCTCGGCTGCGAGGTAGCGGCGAACGAGGGCCCTGACGGCGATCCCGCCCTCGTTCATGTAGGTCTGGGGCACAGCCAGCACGAGAGCCTTGCCCCCCATGCGAACCACGGCCGTCTCGGCGCTGGTGCCCTTCTCCGCGCGGAGACGGGCGGAGTGACGCTGCGGCGACGAGGCGCACCGCAGCCGCACCGGCGTTGTGACGCGTGCCCTCGTACTCAACTCCCGGGTTGCCGAGCCCAACGGCTAGAACGTCGGCGACGGGCACGCTTTGTCGGTCGCCTTGTCCGGCGCCGCCATCAGAGCGGGAGCGGGTGGCTCGGCGGTGGCGGAACAGCTTGCCCGCTCTCAGCCCTCGTCGGAAGCGGCCGCCTGTTCGCCTCCGGCGGCCGGCTCGCCAGCCTCGACACCTTCGACCTCCGGCTCGGGCTCGAGGGCGCGTGCCGTGTGGGCGATGACGACCGGAGCCTCGGGATCGACCTCCGTCGCCACTCCCTCGGGAAGGGCGAGATCCGAGACGCGAAGCGAGTCGCCGATCTCGAGCGAGGAGATGTCGACCTCGATGACAACGGGACGTCACCGGGCCTGGCCTTGATCTGCAGGGTCAGCATCTCCTGGTCGACCGTCCCGTCGGCGCGGTAGACCGCCTCGGCTTCGCCGACGAGCGCGATGCGGACGTCGGCCGTGACGATCTCGTCCCGGCGCACGACCTGGAAGTCGACATGGGTGACCGTCTGGCGTACCGGGTGGCGCTGCAGGGTCTTCGCGATCGCAAGGTGCGTCGTGTCCCCGATCTTGAGGCTCAAGAGCGCATTCAGGCCGGCCTCGGTGGTGAGGGCGGCGCGCAGGTCGCGGGCACCGATGGCGACGGGGATGGGGGCCATGCCGTGGCCGTAGACGACGCCGGGGATCTTCCCCGCCGTGCGAAGGCGCCCGCTCGGGCGGGTGCCCAGAGGGCGACCTGACTCGACGTTGAGTGTGATCTCGGCCATGTGACGCTCCTGCGGAGAAGAAAGGCGGGCTGTGCGGCGGCGGACGCGTCAATGCCTGGACGCGCTCGCGCTGCAGGACATCGAGTGTAGGCGATCGGGCGGGCGCGCTCGACCTCGGCGGGCCCGAACCGCTCCCCTCGACCACCGCAGGCCGCGCCGGGCGAGGGATGTCGGGACAGGTCCGGGTCAGAGGAGGTTCTGGCCGCCGAAGATCTCCGAGACCGAGGTGTCCTTGAAGACCGCGTCGAGGGCGTCGGCGATGATCTTGGCCACCGAGATCACCTCGAGCTTGGGGATGTGCCGGTAGACGGGCAGAGGAAGCGTGTTCGTGACGACGACCCGGCTGATCGGGCTCTGGTTGAGCCTGTCCAGGGCCGGGTCGGACAAGAGGGCGTGCGTAGCCATCGCCCAGACGTCGGTCGCACCCGCCTCCATGAGCCTGTAGGCGGCGGCGCAGACCGTGCCCGCGGTGTCGATCATGTCGTCGATGATCACGCAGGGCCGGCCCTGGACGTTGCCGACGACGTCCATCGCCTCGACCTCGTTGTAGCTGCCCCTCGGGTCGCCGCTTGTGGACGAGGGCGAGATCTGTCTCGAGCAGCTGGCTGTAGCGCTCGGCCACCTTCACGCGGCCGGCGTCCGGAGCGATGATGACGAAGTCGTCGGCACCGAACTCACGCAGATAGTCGAGCAGGACGGGGGCCGCTGTCAGGTGGTCGACGGGCACATCGAAGAAACCCTGGATCTGGCCCGAATGCAGGTCGACGCTCACGACCCGATCGACGCCGGCCGCCGACAGCAGATCGGCGACGAGCTTGGCGGTGATGGGCTCGCGGCCGGTCGCCTTGCGGTCCTGGCGCGAGTACCCGTAGTAGGGGCACACGGCCGTGATCCTGTGCGCCGAGGCGCGCTTGGCGGCGTCGATCATGATGAGCTGCTCGAAGATGGAGTCGTTCACAGGCCCCGAGTGCGTCTGGATGATGAACATGTCGGCGCCCCGCATCGAGGCGTCGAAACGGCAGTGGATCTCGCCGTCGGCGAACCTGCGGATGTTGGTGTCGCTCAAGGTGACACCGAGACAGGAGGCGATCTCTTCTGCCAGCTCGGGATGGGAACGGCCCGTGACGAGCTCGATTCGCCGTGTCGGCGTCATCTCCATCTACTGGCCTCCTTTTGCACGCCGAACGGCATGCCACCCGAGTTCCGTCAAGCGCGCAGGACCCGAGCCTAGGGCCGGAGATGACCCCGCGCTCAGCCCGTGTGAGCGACCCCCGGTCCGGAGAACGGCCCGAGCCTCTCGCCGGGCGCGAGCCGGGTCCCCTTCTCCAGCACGACGTAGGGACCGACGGCACATCCCTCGCCGATGACCGCGTGCGATCCGACGGCGTGGCTCAGCACCGCCCCGGGCGCCGACCTCGCAGTCGGCGAGATGCACCGACGGCCCGAGCACGGCCCCGGTGGCCACCGTCGTCCGGCCCTCGAGGATCACGCCGGGAAGAAGCGTCACGTCGGCCTCGAGGCGCACCGTGGCGTCGAGGTAGGTGCTCGCCGGGTCCGCCATCGTCACGCCCCGGCGCATCCAGCGCCGGTTGATACGTGCGCGCAGGTGTGCCGCGGCGTCGGAGAGCTGCGCCCTGTCGTTGACCTCGAGAGCCTCGACGGGGTCGGGCGCCGCCACGGTGCTCACGGCGTAGCCGGCATCGTGGAGGACGCCGACGGTGTCGCTCAGGTAGTACTCGCCGAGCGAATTGTCGGGCCAGAGGCGACGAAGGGCCGGAGCGAGGACGCCCTGCCTGAAGCAGTACACGGTCGTCGCGACCTCGTCGATGGCGCGCTCGTTGTCGGTCGCCTCGGGCACGTCGACGATGCGCGCCACGCGTCCGTCCTTGTCCCGGATCACCCGCGAGTAGTCGGCCGGCTGGCCCATGAGCGCGCTCAGCTCGCCCCATGCTGGCCGTGAGCAGCGTGGCCGCGCCGGCATTTGCCCGATGACCCTCCACGAGCGTCGCCAGCGTGGCGCGCCGCAGCAGCGGGATGTCCCCCGGTACGCACGATGACGTCCCCCTCGTCGAAGTCTTCGGGGCCGTAGGAGCCGAACAAGCCCGTCAGGGCGATCGCAACCGCGTCGCCGGTGCCGTGCCGCTCGGGCTGCTCGACGAACTCGATCGAGAGCTCCTGGGGTGCCTCGGCCTGGATCGTCTTGGTGAGCTCGGTGGCGCCCGTGCCGACCACCACGACGACCCGGTCGACGTTCAGCTCCGCGAGGGCGTCGACGACGTAGAGCACCATCGGGCGCCCGCAAAGGCGGTGGAGCGGCTTGGGGTACGAGGACCGCATCCTCGTGCCTTCCCCGGCGGCGAGGACGATGGCCGACAACGGACGGTGATCCATGGCCCTATTGTCCACCGCGGAGCACCGACCCGGTGTCACCTGCTGAAACCATCTCCTGACCTGGACTTCTTGAGTATTTCGTTGTGGGCTGTTGTCGGTCGTTGTCGCCGGCTTCGCGTCCTCCCGCGTTCGTGTCGCGTCCCCGACTCACAGAATGATCTTGCTGAGCACTGTCCGGGAGACGACGTATGCCCAAGGACCGGGGAGTTCGACCAAGGGTTCGATCGAACGCCAACGGCACATAACGATCTCGAGTTGTCCCCACTTGTTGAGGGCCTGCTTGGAGTTGAGGATCAGGTGCCGGCCGCCGGCCTCCAGGATCGCCGCTCGCTCGGCAGGCCTACTCGGCAGATGTTGGTCTCGGCTGATCACGATCCACCCCGCGTCTGGCCACCTCGGGTATCCAGTCAGCATCCTTGCTGTCGGTCGAGATCGGGCAGGGACCGCGGGTTCTCCCGTCGATCCCTTTGCCGCCGGTGTCTCCTGGGTACGTCAGATCGGCGCGAACGCTGACGAGCAGCCTTGCGAGCCCCAGGAGATCTGCGTCGATGTCATACCGGATCGGCACGACCGTGCCCGCTACGCGGCCTTCGTGTTGTCCAAGCCCTCGTAATCGAGCGCTGAGATGACGTCGGCGAGGCTGAGGCTGAAGTCTTCCGCAACTGATTCGACGGAATCTCCGGCGTGGCACTTGCTCTGCCAGCGCTTCGGTTGGGATTCCCGCCACAGTAGGCGTGCCGAAGCGGACGAGCGGGTCGATGACAACCGGCGCGCTCTGCCCGGCAGGCCAGACACGCACCGCATCGCCCTTACCGCTGTCGAATTCGACACGCCCAAGGAAGATCTCGGCGGGGTGCGTCAGCATCTGCGTGCCCGTATCAGGTTCGTAAGCCGCCCAGAACTTAGGTGGTAGCTCGCTGGCGTTCTGGGCCTCAATCATCAGGCGTCTGTGAGGAGCGACCCGAGGGCCGCGCCGTCGCCAGCGGATACGGCACGCCCATCGCGTCGCGGAGGTAACCGATGAAAGCTCGGAGGCGCGACAGCTGGACCTGGTACGTCTTGCGGTACTCACGGAGATACCACGCTTCAACGAGCTCTCCCCACGTCACAGTCGTGGCGCCCTTCGCCTCGCTGCGTAGCACCGGCTCGTAAAGTCGACCACCTCGCTCGCCGCCCTCCAGCCACCAGTGAAGGGTTGTCGGGCTGACTCGCAGGATATGCGCCGCGAGCCGCTCGTCGTAGAGCTCGCTCTCCGAGAACCGTCGTCGCCCCCATGACCCTTATGATGCCTCACGGGTAGTCGCACTCATGCCCTGAGCGGCGACTCTGGCGACTGCAGAGGAACCGTCGGCTCGGCGTAGCCCCGGGCCTGACCTCAGTCCGGCTCAGTGTGGCCAGGAGATGCCGGCTTGAGCATCCGCCGTTGGCCTCTCGGCTTCCGGTCGCCGCGTGGCGTGGCCCGCGAACGCCAGTCACGACGTGACGGTTCCGTCGTAGCCTTGCGTCAGAGGCAGACACGCTGACGACCTTTCGCGGTGCGGTCCCGTTACGCGTCCTTTGCCAGGTTACCGCGAGCCAAATGCCCATGTCAGTGGCCCTCAATTGCCCTTATGGAGCACTTCTTGCCCTATTGTCCACTTCCTGGCGGACCTCGCGGTCGCTTTCGAAATATCCGTGACTTCTCGACCCGTGAAGTCCCGAATTGCAAGGAGCAACTCTGTGCACTCGCCGCTGGAAAGGCCCGGGGCTCTCGCGAGCTACGTCGACCGGCTCTGGGAGGAAGTGATCCTGCAAGTCCTCTCTTCCTATGTCGGGATCAAGTGCCTCTCCCCGGACTTCGACCAGGCTTGGGCACAACACGGCGAGATCGGACGCGCGGCGCGCGCTTCTCGCCGACTGGTGCGCGATCGCGTCCCATCCCCGGATGTGCCGTCGAGATCGTCGAGCGCGACGGCCTGACCCCGGTCATCATCGTCGACGTCCCGGCCTCCCCGGGGGTCGAGACCGAGATCGTCACCTTGATGTACGGCCACTTCGACAAGCAGCCCCCGCTCGGCAGCTGGAGGGAGGGTCTCGACCCGTTCCTCGCCGTGCGCGAGGGCGACCGCCTCTACGGGAGGGGCACGGCGGACGACGGCTACGCCATCTTCGCCGCCCTCGGAGCCATCGAGGCGCTCGCCCAGACCGGGACGCCGCACGGCCGGTGCCTCGTCCTGGTCGAGTCGAGCGAGGAGAGCGGGAGCGTCCATCTCGGCCCTTACCTCGAGGAGATCGAGGCCCGGATCGGGGCGCCCGGCCCCGGTCTCGTGGTCTGCCTGGACTCGGGATGCGCCACCTACGACAGGCTCTGGAACACCACGTCGCTACGCGGCCTGCTCATCGCCACGGTTCGCGTGGACGTGCTCTCCGAAGGCGTCCACAGCGGGCTCGCGGGCAGCGTCGTGCCGTCGTCGTTCCGCATCCTGCGCCAGCTGCTCTCGCGTATCGAAGACGAGGCGACGGGCGAGATCCTCCTCCCCGAGCTCAACGCCGAGCCCCCGGCACGGTACCTGGCCGCGGCCGACGCGCTCACGGCCGAGCTCGGAGAGGCGGCCCTCGGTGATTTCCCGACCGTCGGGTCACTCGAGCTGTCCGGCCGAGGCTCCTCCGACCGGCTGGTCCGGCGAGCGTGGACTCCGTCGCTGGCCGTCGTCGGCATGGACGGTGTGCCCTCGCTCAACGACGGCGGCAACGTGCTGCGCCCGTTCACGGCGGCCAAGCTCGCCCTGCGCCTGCCTCCGAGCGTCGACCCGGGCGTGGCCGCGGAAGCGCTCGTCTCCGCCCTTTCGGCCGATCCGCCCCAGGGGGCGCAAGTGACGGTGGAAGTGACGAATGCCTCAGCCGGCTTCGACGCGCCTGCGCAGGCCGAGTGGCTGGAGCGGGCGACCGACGAAGCCTCGGAGGCCTTCTTCGGGAGGCGTGCGGGGGCGATGAGCGAGGGCGGGACGATCCCGTTTCTCGCCGAGCTCCTGGGACGTTTCCCGCAGGCTCAGTTCCTCGTCACCGGGGTCCTCGGGCCATCTTCCAATGCGCACGGGCCGAACGAGATGCTCGACCTCGCCACGGCGCGACGCCTCACCGCCGCCGTCGCGTACGTGCTCGCCTCGGCGCCCTAGTCCCAGTCGCCCCGTCTAGTCCCAGTCGCCCCGTCCAGTCCCAGTCGCCCCGTCCGCCTCCGGGCCGGGCTGGTGCTCCGGGCCGCCTCAGCCCGGTTCGGGGCTGAGGATGTGCTCGCACTCGGAGCCCTCGGGGCGGTCCTCGCTCGCCGCGTGCGAGCGGTGCAGGATCGCCGAGACGGGCCGGATCGTCATCTCCTCGCCTTCGACGCTCGCCCGTCCGTCGACGATCAGGCAGAAGCCGCCGTCCTCTCTCGCCGGCCACAGCAAGGTGACATCCGGCCGGGCCGTACGCGTTCGCGCGCGAGCGCGTCCCGCCGAGAAGTTTGAGCTCGTCGTCCTGCCAGCTGACAAGGACCGAGACCGGATGCGGTCGACCGTCGTCAGAGACGGTCAGCAGATAGGGCGGGGCGTCGTACTTGGCTGCTGCTGCACGGAGCTCGTCGAGCCCGACCGGGACGGTCACGCCGTGATTCTAGGCGACCGATCTGACACAGGCGAGAGGCCCGAGATGGGGGCGCTGGGCTCTAAGCCTCCGCCCCCGTCCCGGTCGCCGAGCTCGCGGCGACGACCCTGTCGCGTCCCTGGCGCTTGGCCTCGTACATCGCCGCGTCCGCGGCGGACACCAGGGAGCCTGAGCCCATCAGCTCCTCCGAGAGCTGCGCGACCCCGATGGAGACGCGCACCGGCAGGTCCCCCGTGAGGGTCTTGAAGTCGAGGGTCGCCACGCGCCTGCGGAGGACCTCCGCCACACGCATGGCGGCCTCCAGATCCGTGTCGGGGAGGAGGGCGACGAACTCTTCGCCCCCGTACCGCGCCAGCAGGTCTCCCCTCCGCAGGCGGTCGCCGAAGACCGCGCCCGACGCGCTGCAGGACCGCATCGCCGACGGCGTGACCGAGGGCGTCGTTGATCTCCTTGAAGTGGTCGATGTCGATGAAGAGCACGGCGCACAACGCCGCGTCGCGCCGGGCCCGGCCGATCGCTCTTATGACGGCCGCATCGAGCGCCCTCCGGTTCGCGAGGCCGGTGAGCGGGTCCGAGAGCGCCTCGGCCCTCACCTGCTCATAGCGGCGGGCGTGCGCGACCGCCACGGCGCACTGGTCGGCGAAGAACTCGATCGCCTGCACGTGTGCACGGTCCGGAAGCAGCCCGTTCAACGGCTCGTCGACCGAGATGAGACCCAGCAGCGCGCCGTCGACGTCGTTGATCTGCACCGTCAAGGTGTCCTCCGGGTGCCACTGGCCGTCCTTCCAGTCACTGTCGAGGGCCGGCGTGTTCATCTTCTCGCTGAGCGCCTGGGGCATCTGGAACCGGCGGTGGTCGAACAGGTACGACCGGCTCACAAGCATCTCCGGTTGCATGAGCGGAGCGAATTCCGTGAGCGTCACCGTGCTCGCCCGCAGTTGGTCGCTCTCGGCCTGGCTGAGGCCGAAGGTCGCACCGACCTCGAGAACCTCTCCCGGGCATGAGCAGGTAGATGGCCGCGCGGCCGAAGCCGCCCGCCGTCGTCATTGCCCTCGCGATCTCCGCCAGCACCTCGTCCAGGGAGTAGTAGCCCCGCACCTGTGCGCTCGCGGCGAGGAGATCCTCGAGCTGGCGGCGCTGCGCCTCGGCCACCACGACCGCCGCGTGCTCCAGCACCCTGGCCTGGACGATCTCGAGGCCCACGACGGTGAGCTCGGCGAGGGTCTCGAGCAGGAGCGCTTCGGCCTGGTTGGGAAAGTCGTCGTGCGTGGGCTCGGCGGGGTGGACGAAGCCGAGCGGCGCGCCGTCGGCCGCGAAGAACGGCGCCAGCACGAGCGGGTGCGAACGGGCCGGGCCGGGCTCCCGCCCGCTCGTCCTGCGGGAGGGGAGCATGGCCTGGACGACCTCAGGGTGCTCAAGCGCCGGATCTCCAGCCGGGACGCACCAGACGGCTCCCATCTGGTTGGCAGCAGCCTCGAGGACCTCGAAACCTGCCGCAGTGAGCACCCGGCTCGGCAGGGCACGGACCTCCTTGGCCCCGAGCCCCGTCGTCGACGAGTACCGAAAAGACCCCGTCGTCGCCTCTTATCGCGATGGCGCAGATCCTGCAGCCGAGCTTCTCGCAGGCGGTCGTATTGATGAGATCCAGCAGCACCGCCTCTTCGGAGATCCGGCCCAGCGCCCGGGCGAGGCGGAGGACCTCGCGCAACCCGGCGGCGGCGTCGTCCAGATAGGCCCCCTCGAGGCGAAGCTGCGGTCGGTCCCCCTCGGTCATGACCCCGACCGATGCACGCTCATCCCCGCCCAGGCTCGCAGTCATCGGTCGTATTCCAGCACCTTCGACAGCCCCATGCGCGCCGGTACGCCGGCATCCGCACGAGCCACGTGGCTTTCGGGGCGCCGTGTAACGGCACGGGTGGCTGGGGGGACTGAGTCGCTGCACACGTCAGTTTCCCCCAACCAAAGGACAAGTTTAGTGAAAAGAGCTATCCGGTTCCTATCCGGCGCTGCACTCGTGCTCGGACTCGTCGCCCTGGCGAGCGGGGCGGCCGGCGCCCAATCCTCCCAGCACCGGTATTTCGGTCACGACGGCGCGAGCCACGTTGTCTTCGTGCAGACCGACAATCCGGCAGGCAACCAGGTCGTCGCCTATCAGCGGGCGAACAACGGGACCTTGACCCTGGCCGGCACCTACGACACCGGGGGCCTCGGCGGCCAGCTGACCGGTTCGGTGGTCGACCACCTCGCCTCGCAGGGCTCACTCGGCTACTCGGGCGAGCACGCCCTGCTCTTCGCGGTGAACGCCGGCAGCAACACGGTCTCGGTGTTCCGGGTGCACGACGACAGCCTCGCCTTGGAGGAGATCCTCCCCTCGGGCGGTGCCTTTCCTGTGAGCGTCGCCGTCCATGGCGACCTCGTGTACGTGCTCAACGCCGAGAACGGCGGGTCCGTGCAGGGTTACCGGATCAGATTCGGCTACGTCCTGCCCGTCTTCGGCTCGAACCGGCCCCTCGGCCTCGATCCGACCGCGACTCCGCAGTTCACGCACACGCCGGGACAGGTGGCTTTCACGCCTGACGGCTCGCAGCTGATCGTGACCACGAAGGCGAACGGGAACGACATCGACGTGTTCCGTATCTTCGGCGACGGCCGGCTGTCACCTTCGCCCTACGTCAACTCCGAGACCGGCGCCATTCCTTTCGCCGTCACCTTCGACCCCGCCGGCAACCTCGTCGTCGCCGAGACGGGGATCGGCTCCCTGGTGACCTTCTCGCTCAGCCCGTCGGGCCAGGCGACCGAGCTTGACGCCGTGTCATCCGCGCAGGCCGCCACATGCTGGGTAGCCGCCGCGGGTGGGAGCTTCTACGCCTCGAACGCCGGGAGCGCATCGGTGAGCCGGTACCAGGACACCGCCGCGGGCACGCTCACCTTGGAGGGGCAGACCTCCACCGACCCCGGTACCGTGGACGCCGCCGGCTCGGCCGATGGCGAGTTCCTCTACGTGCAGACCGGTCTCGACGGCATCGTCGACGAGTTCCAGATCGCTTCGAACGGGTCGCTCGGCGCCATCGGCTCTGTCACGGTGGCGGGCGCCGCCGGAGGCGAAGGGATCCTGGCCTTCTGAGCCCGGCTGCCTGAGCCCGGCTGCCTGAGCCTGGCGGCACCGGAGGCCGTGCCCGTTGCGTTGCGGCGCGGTCTCCGGTGCCGGCTCTCCCGTCTCGGAAACCGGTAGCCGGGGGCGCCAGCCGGGCCGGGGGCGCCAGCGGAGCCGCGGCGAAGTGAAAGCCGGCCGGGCTGAGGCCATTCGCCGGAACGCAGGATCAAGGGAGAAGCTCGCCGGAGTCGAGCCACTTGCCTGCTGTGACAGGCACCCAGGCGGCGAGCCGCTCGATCATCGACACCGGATCGGCCTCGACGACGACCATGTCGCGATGTTCGGCCCGGATGAAGCGCTGCCTGGTGGCAGCCTCGAACAGCTCCAGCAGCGGGTCGAAGAAGCCTCCGACGTTCAAGATGCCGCAAGGTTTGGCGTGTATGCCGAGCTGGGTCCAGGTGAGGGCCTCGAAGAACTCGTCCAGAGTCCCGAATCCGCCGGGCATCATCACGAATGCCTCTGCCTCATCGGCCATCGCCGCCTTGCGCTCGTGCATGGTCGCGACGATACGAAGCGTCGTCAGGCCCAGATGGGCGACTTCCTTGTCCCTGAGCGCCCTCGTGATGACGCCGTGCACCTCTCCTCCGCACCGCAAGGCCGAGTCGGCCAGCACGCCCATCAGCCCGACGCGCCCGCCGCCGTACACAAGGCGGATCCCGCGCCGAGCGAGCTCGCGACCGAGCGACTCGGCCGCATCCGCGAACGCGGGATCAGCTCCCGGGCTCGAACCGCAGAAGACGCACACGCAAGCAATGTCCTCGGGCATTTCTGGTCTCCTTAACCGGAACTGGGCGGCACGTCCCGGGCGACCGGCACGCTCCGCGGGCGCGCCCCGACCTGACCGACGGCCCGGGCCGCGGCGGAGACCGCAGCGAGAGCGCAGGCCTCGAGGTCACCGTCGCGCATCCAGGAGGCGAGAAAGCCGGCACAAAAGGCGTCGCCTGCGCCTGTCGAGTCCACGATGACCCCGTCCCGAGGGCCAACCTCCACCTTCTGCCCGTCCGTCGAGGCGACCATGGCCCCGGACGGTCCGAGCTTCAGCGCCACCACCCGATAGCGTTCGAGCAACGAGGACATGATCTCGCCGGGCTCGTCCGCTCCGCTGAGAAGGCGGCCTTCGTCAAGGTTCGGGAAGGCGAACAAGGCCCCCGACGTCCACTCCAGGAAGGGCTCCCGCCCCACCTCCCGCAGACCCGCCACAGAGGCGGGGTCGACCGATGTCGCGATACCGGCGTCGCGCGCGCCGCCCACAGGCGGCGAACCGCCGCTCTCGAGCCCGGCTCGAAGAGCTGGTAGCCGGAGACGTGCAGGAGCCGGGCGCCGTCCAGTACGCCCTCGGGCAGGTCGGCCTCCCCGAGGGCGCTGTTGGCGCCGCGGTCGGTGAACATGGACCGTTCGCCGTCTGCGGCCACGAGCACGACGATCGTGCCCGTGGCCTGGTCGTCGGCCGATGCGAGCCTCACGTCGACGCCCAGCTGCTCGAGCGCAGCCCTGTGGTACGAAGCGTCCTGCGAGCCGGCACGACCTACGAAGCGTGCCGGCGTCTGCAGCGCGGCGAGCCAAGCCGCCTGGTTGGCCCCGGAACCACCCGGTGACCGCTCGATCCGAGAGGGCGTGTCGGTGCCCACGGCGATCGGTCCGATCGGGCGCACGATGAAATCGTTGATGACATCGCCGATGACGACAACAACCGGCGTCGCTCATGGGCGCGCCTCGGCCCAGGCCCGGGCGATGCGGGCCGCCAACGCCACGTTGTTGCGCACGGCCCAGATGTTCGCTTCGAGGCTGGCGCCTCCCGATGCCACAGTAGATGTGGTCGAGCAGGAAGGGAGTGACGGCCTTGCCGTGGACTCCCCGCCTGTCCGCCGCCTCCAACGCCTCTTCGAGCAAGGCGTCGTGGGTCTGCGGGTCGAGCTGGTGCTCGAGCGGCACAGGATTGGCGACCACGATGGCGGCGCCGAGCCCGAGCCCGTCGGCTGCCCGCATGGCGGCGACTATCTCCTCGGGCTCCCAGACCGCCCAGTCGATGTCGTTGCCGGAATCGGCGACGTAGAAGCCGGGGAACCGCAACGTCCGGTAGCCGACGACGGTGACGCCCAGTGTCTCGAGCCGCTCCAGGGTCGCCGGGACGTCGAGGATCGACTTCACCCCGGCACAGACGACTGTTATCGCCGTACGGGCCAGCGCCGCCAGGTCGGCGGACTCGTCGAAGGTCTCGGCCGCCCTGCGGTGCACGCCGCCGATCCCGCCGGTGGCGAACACGCGAATCCCCGCGAGACGCGCCAGGGCGGCAGTCGACGCGACCGTGGTGGCCGCGTTGCGGCGGGCCGCCGCCGCGAGAGGCAGTTCTCGCACGCCTGCCTTGGCCACGTCGTCAGCCGTGGCGAGGATCTCCAGCTGGGCGGGGCTCAACCCGACCGTCGGCCTGCCCTCGGGCGCGCCCACGGTGGCCGGAACAACGCCGGCAGCGCGCAACATGGCCTCAAGCTCCAGGGCGACCTCGAGGTTTCGCGGATCGCGGCAAGCCGTGGCTGATGATGGTCGACTCGAGAGCCACGACGGCGCGCCCGTCCGCGAGCGCCTCTTCGACTTCGGGTGCCACCGTCAAGGACAGTCGGTCATTCATGTCGAACATGATCTCGCGTTCTCGTCCCTGGCCGTGGCCTGCGGACCGTGCGATACTTCTCGCTCGCGGAGCCCTCGGGGTACCGCGGGATCTGGGGGTGCGAGGACATGAGACATCCGGTGGCGACACTGTTCACGGCGGTGGCGGCGGTTCTGGGCGTGGCGGGCTTGAACACCCAGGCGGCGGCCGTGAGCACCGCCTCGACGCCGACCGCGCAGGCCGTCTTGGCGCCGAGGGTATCGGCCGTCTCGGCCTCACCGTGGTCGACGGGCACGGTGGCAGAGGCGGTGCAGGCGGACCCGACCTCGGTCTCCTGCCCGACGTCGAGCTTCTGCGCTGCCATCGACAGATTCGGCAACGTGGTGACATATGACGGTGTCAGTTGGGGTGCCCCCATCTTGGCCGACCCGGATGCGGCCGGCATCGGTACGCCGACGATCTCGTGCACCTCGGCCAGCTTCTGCGCCGTCGTGGACGATTTCGGCAACGCTCTCGTCTTCGACGGGAAGGCCTGGAGCACTCCTACGCTTATCGACAGCGAGCAGGCGCTGGAATCGGTCTCGTGCACCTCGGACACTTTCTGCATGGCCGTCGACCTCTACGGGAACGCCTTCGAGTACGACGGCGGGACCTGGGCGGAGCTGACGAAGCCGGTCGACCTGGGTCACCAGGTTGTCTCGGTCTCGTGCGTTTCCACCACGTTCTGCCTCGCGGTCGACAGCTCCGGTTACTACGTCACCTACAACGGGACGAGCTGGAGCGCCGCTGTCCAGACCGGCGTCACCGGGGCCCAGCTCACCTCGGTGTCCTGCTTTTCCAAGAGCTTTGCGCCGCCGTCAGCGCCCGGGGCAACGCCGTGATCTTCGCGGCCGCACAGCTGGGGAGTGTCGTAATCGATCGACGGCACGCAGAGCCTGCAAGTCGGTGTCGTGCTGGTCGAACACGGCCTGCATGGCAGTGGACGCTTCGGGCAACGCCCTTTTGTACGCCGCCGGCAGCGGGACCTGGAGCACGAGCTCGATCGACGCCCACGGCGGGGGCCTGAACTCGGTCTCGTGCGACCCGGAAGGGGTCTCCGCGGCTGTCGACTTCACGGGCAACGCCGCTGTCTACAACTCCACCTGGGGCGCACCCACCTCGATGGACCCGAAGAGCTCCCGTCGGCTGCACCCTTCGGTCTCCTGCCCGTCCACGAGCTTCTGCGCCGCCTCGGACCTCGCCGCCAACATCTTGACCTTCGACGGGACCACGTGGGGCCCGATCAAGGCGGTCCCGGTTTCACCGCCGGCGGCAACAGCTACATCTCGTGTGCTTCGCCCACCTTCTGTGTGGCTGTCGACAGTTCAAATATGGCGACGCTACGACGGCGCCACCTGGAGCACGCCGTATCGATCGACACGGGCACGAACTCGGTCACCTCCTTGTCGTGCGTCCCGAGCTTTTGCGTCGCGGTCGACAACGTGGGCAACGAGATCACCTTCAACGGATCCGGCTGGAGCGCGGTCAACCGTGGACTCCTCCCACGCCCTCACGTCGGTGTCGTGCACCTCTTCCAGCTTCTGCGTCGCGGTCGACGACGCGGGGAACGCGGTCTTCTACACGGGTACCTGGGCGACCTTGCCGATCGACGGGACAACCAGCTCACCTCGGTCTCCTGCACCACGTCCAGCTTCTGCGTCGCAGTGGACAACGCGGGCAACGCCGCCGTCTACACCGGTACCTGGGCTTCGCCCGTGTCGGTCGACGGGACCAGCCAGCTCACCTCGGTCTCCTGCGCCTCGTCGACCTTCTGCGCAGCTGCTGACATCACCGGCAACGCCGTGACATACGACGGCAAGACCTGGAGCTCGCCGGCCCTGGCCGACTCGCACGCGGCGACGATCACGGCGCTCTCGTGTGCCTCGCCGGGTCTGTGCGTTGCCGTCGACACCGACAACTACGCCTTCTTGTTCGCCCCGACGACGACCGTGATCACGACCACGTCAACTGCGCCACTACCCGTCGTCGGTGAGCAGGTCAACATCGGGGTACAGGTCACCAGCGCCGCGGCCAACAGGACACCGACCGGACAGGTGAAGGTGACCGACGGCTTCCACAGCTGCACGGCCCCGGTCAGCGGGTCAGGCGGGGTTGCAACCGGGACCTGCTCGGTCACCGAGCTGGTCGTCGGCTCGTACCCGGTCGTCGCGACCTACGGACCCAATGCGAGCTTCGGGAGCTCCACTTCGGCCCCGGCCACGCTGGACATCGCCGCGGCCTCCTCCTCGACCTCCCTCACGTCGTCTACGGGGAAGGTCACCTACGGGCACGAGCAGGTCGCGACGGTCTCTGTCCTCGTCTCGCCGGAATTCGCCGTCCTGGCTCCGACCGGCAGCGTCATCATCGAAGCGTCCGCAACCGCAGTCTGCGACGCGACATTGCAGGCCGGCTACGCATCTTGCACATTGCCGGCAAGGGCACTGCCCGCGGGCGTCTTCCGCCTTGCCGCCAGCTATGAAGGCAACGCGGTCCTCGACGGCTCGACGTCGGGCACGACGCTTCTCACCGTCGTGAAGGAGTCGGCGAAGACAGCCCTCCGACTCGCGACCGGCAAGGTGACCCGCGGCCACGAGCAGGCCGAGACGCTCTCGGTCAAGGTCTCCGCCCAGTACGCCGGCTCGACCCCGACCGGGCGGGTCACGGTGAAGCGGGCCTCGAAGACCGTCTGCGTGATCACCCTGTCAAAGGGCAAGGGATCGTGCCGGCTGTCGGCGACCAAGCTCGCCGTCGGGTCGTACCGTCTCGTGGCCTCCTACGGCGGCAACGCGAATTTCGCCGCCTCGAGTTCCGGCAAGGAGACCCTCGTAGTCGTGAAGTAGGCCGGGACCGGGCCGGCCGGGGGCATCTGCGGGCGCGTCTATGGTTGCGAATGCCTCTTCGAAAGCGAGGGATCATGACGAGACGTTGGACCTCAGCCGCGCTCGCGGGCGCTCTGGCACTGTCCTTCACGGTCGTCCTCTCGGCCCCTTCGAGGGCTCAAGCCACCCTTCCGACCGGCCTCGCCGTGCTGAGGGCGAGCGCCGGGCCGCCGGTTCCGCCCCACTCGATCGCGCTGGGGCCGCCGTCACCGTCGACGAAGCTCCACCTCGACGTCACGCTCAAGCCGCCCGATCCCGCCGCGCTGGCGAGGTTCATCTCCTCGCTCTCTGACCGGCGCTCGCCGAACTTCCGTCGCTTCCTCGCCCCCGGGCAATTCGGCC
Organism: uncultured Acidimicrobiaceae bacterium; assembly: GCA_963804265.1. GTDB lineage: Bacteria > Actinomycetota > Acidimicrobiia > Acidimicrobiales > Bog-793 > Fen-455. Next base: position 38,540 of record CAWDPZ010000039.1, on the reverse strand, counting down.
GACGATTCGGCCCTCCGCTGTCCGAGGTCGCCGCGGTCGACGCCGTGCTGGTCTCGGACGGCCTCGATCCCGGTCCGGTGACCTCCAACCACCTCATGATCCCGGTCACCGCTTCGGCCGGGCTTGTCGACCGCGCCTTTCACGTCGAAGTGCTGGGCTACCGCCTGGCGGGCGGGCGGAGGGTTTTCACCACGTCGTCACCGCCGAGCATCGCGGCCGCCGTGTCCGCCGACGTCCAGGGAATCGTCGGGCTCAACAACCTCGTCCAGGCGCACAGCATGCTTGCGCACTCGGGCGCCGCCCCCGTCGCGCCCGGGCGCACCGACAAGTCGGTGCAGGCGAAGACGGCCGGGCCGAAGCCGTGCAGCGACGCCATAAAAGCGGCCGAGTCGACGCCCGGAAGCCGTACCGCGGATGTGCTGGCCTCCTACTACGGCATGACGCCCCTCTACGACCTCGGTGACTTCGGCCAGGGAGTCCACATCGCCGTGGCTGAGTTCGAGCCGGACCTGCCGAGCGACATCGCCGGATACCAGAGCTGCTACGGCACCAGCGCCACGGTCAGCTACATCGAGGTCGACGGCGGCCCGGGCACCGGCCCGGGTGGGGGCGAAGCGGTCCTCGACATCGAAGACATCCTCGGGTTCGCCCCTCGAGCGACCGTCGACGTGTACCAGGGGGCGAACAACCCGTCCGGGACCAACCTGCTCGACGTCTACTCGGCCATCGTGACCCGGGAGTCCGATCAGATCATCTCCACCGGCTGGGGGATGTGCGAGCCGGACACGGTTGCCCAGAGCGGCGGAGCGGTCCTGCTGAACTCCGAGCAGGCGCTCTTCGCCGAGGCGGCCGCACAGGGCCAGACCGTGTTCGCCGCCTCGGGCGACACTGGTTCGGCCGACTGCTACCTCGATCCGGGCACGACCAATGCTGCTGCTGCGACCGTGGACGACCCTGCGAGCCAGCCCTACGTCATCGGGGTCGGCGGAACGTCCATCGGCGCCAATGCGGAGACATCCTGGAACGACGCCAGTGGTGCGGGAGGCGGCGGCGTCTCGTCGCAGTGGTGCATGCCCTCGTACCAGGCCCAGTCGAGCACGCCCGGCAAGTCGACGGTCCCCGGTCTCGTGAACGCCGATTCGGTTCCCGCTCCTGCCGCTCTGCAGGGACCGGGCTGTCCCCCGGGCAGCTACATGCCGCGAAGTTCCCGACGTGTCGGCAGACGCCGACCCGGCGACCGGCTTCGTCATCTACAGGACCCCCGACACACCGGGAGGCCAAGCGGTGTGGACGCCCGGTGAAGGGGGAACGAGCGCCTCTGCGCCGCTTTGGGCCGCCATCGCCGCCTTGGTCGACGCCTCGCCGTTCTGCACCGGCTACAACTCGGTGGACGTGGCCCCGAAGGGGGCCCTGCCCGAGGACGCCACGGGCCTGCTGGCCGAGAACCTCTACTACCTGGCCAACACGCCGTATTACACCCTCGCCCTCTACGACGTGACAAAGGGCAGCAACTACTTCGCCCCTGCGGGCGACACGGTCAACACCGGCCGGCTCTACCCGGCGACGACCGGCTACGACATGGCGAGCGGCCTCGGCACCCCGACGGCGGCCTATCCCGGCAACTTCCTTCCCGGCCTGGCGGCGCTCACCTGCGCCGTCACGGGCACGAAGCTCACCAAGACGAAGATCGCCCATGTCGTACCCGATCTGGGACCGAGCACCCGTTCGACCAAGGTCACCATCTTCGGGTCGGGCTTCCTTCCGATCCCGGGGTCCGACATGGTGAAGGTCGGCACGAAATGGATCACGGTCTCGTGCCAGACCAACACCCTCTGCACGGGCACCCTCCCGGCGACCAAGGCCGGGACGGAGGGCTTGAAGATGGTGGTCGAGGACATCACGGCGAGTCCTTCGACGCCGTCGGACCAGTTCAGCTTCGTCGGGGTGCCCAACATCACCAGGCTCCGCCCACTCTCGGGTCCCGAGACCTCGGGCACGAAGGTGACGATCAGAGGGACCGGTTATCTCGGCAAGGTGCGGGTGTTCTTCGGCACGCGGCGCGCCACGCACGTGCATGTCATCTCCCAATCGAAGATCACGGTGTGGGCTCCGTCGGGCACGGGCAGCGTCTCGGTGTACGTGTCCACCATCGGGGGCAAGAGCAAGAAGACCCCCGTCGGCAAGTTCAGCTACACGCCCCCGCCGAAGAAGACGCCGAAGAAGCGGAAGTGAGGGCCTACCGCAACCAGACTGCGCCGTCCGGACAACCCTGACCAGCTCCCGGGGCCGCGTCATTGCCGACTTGATGTCGCGGATCGGGCGACTGCCGTCGCTGTCGCCCCTCCTTATACCCTCTAGGGTATAGCTCGGCGGCGGAGGCCATCTGGGCCGAGACCAAGGACGAGAGGAGCGCGCAGGTGCAACTTCCCGATGAGGTCGTCGACGACGTCCGCAAGCGGCTGCGACGGGTCGCCGGCCAGGTCCAGGGCGTGGAGCGGATGCTCGAGGAGGGCCGGGAGTGCCGCGACGTCGTGACCCAGATGTCGGCCGCCCTGAAGGCTCTCGAGCAGGCAGGATTCCGACTCGTCGCGGCAGGTCTCGCCTATTGCGTGGAGAACCCGGAGCAGGCCGAGGCCGACGGCTATCCCCTGGACGTCGTGCAGAAGATGTTCATGAAGCTGGCCTGAGCATCGGTTGGCCGGAACCGTCGGCAAGGTGCCTGGCCGGAGGCGTCCGCAAGGTGCCTCCCGGTCGGCACCGGCTTTGCGGGGGCCTGCCGGCTTGATACCCTATGGGGTATGTGCAGACAAGTCACGTGCAGGAAGTGCAACCGGCCGACCTGGAAGGGATGCGGCGCGCACGTCGAGCAGGTTCTCCGTGACGTGCCCGCGGCCGAGCGGTGCCACTGCGGGGCAGAGAAGACGCCGCCGGCAGCGCCGGTCAAGAAGAAGTCCTGGTTCTCCCGCTGAGCGAGTCCCGACGACGAGCAAGGACATCCGCGGCTAAAGCGGCGGATGGCGAAAGGTGATGAAGATGTCTGAGACCCGAGCAGCCACGCCGTCGGCCGGGACGGTCGTGATCGTAGGAGGCGTCGCCGGCGGGATGTCGACGGCGACCCGGCTGCGTCGCCTGGACGCCGACGCCCACATCATCGTTCTCGAGCGCTCCGGTCACGTGTCGTTCGCCAACTGCGGCCTGCCCTACTTCGTCGGGGGCCTCATCGAGGAAGAGGACACGCTGACGCTGCAGACGCCCGAGCAGCTCTTCGACCGCTTCCGCCTCGACGTGAGGGTCCATGAGGAGGTGGTGGCCGTCGACCGCGCCGCCCACAAGGTCACCACCCGCTCGACCGTTACGGGCGAGGAGGGCGACGTCTCCTACGACAAGCTCGTGCTCAGCATGGGGGCCGCCCCGATACGGCCCCCGATTCCCGGCTACGAGCGAGTCCGCACGCTGCGCACCGTGGAGGACGCGGCCCGGCTCGCCTCGGACGTCGACGTGGCTCCTGTGACCGCGGTGGTGATCGGGGCGGGGTTCATCGGTCTCGAGATGGCCGAGAACCTCGTTCGTCAAGGCATCGACGTGACCATCGTCGAGGCGACCCCGCAGGTGCTGGCACCGCTCGACCCCGAGCTGGCGATTCTCGTGCAGGACGAGCTCGTGGCGCACGGTGTGCACGTCGAGACGGGCGCGACCGTCTCGTCGGTGGACGAAGGCTCCGTCAACCTGGCCGACGGGAGGAGGCTGCCCGCAGGTCTCGTCGTCGGGGCCATCGGCGTGCGACCGGAGGTCCGGCTCGCCGAGCTGGCGGGCCTCGGGCTCGGGCCGAGCGGTGGCATCTCGGTCAACGAAGCCAACCAGACGAAGGACCCGGACGTCTACGCCGTCGGCGACGCGGTCGAGAAGGAGGACGCCATCTCGCACGCGACCTCTCTCATCGTGCTCGCGAACATCGCCAACCGTCAGGGCCGGCGTGTGGCCGACCACATCGCCGGACGTCCCTCGCACCCGGTGGCGTCACTCGGGACGGCGATCGTGAAGGTCTTCGACGTCGTCGCGGCGACGGTCGGCTGGAACGAGCGGCGGCTCGCGGCGGCGGGCCGCGCCTTCCGGGCGATCCACTCGCACCCCTTCGACCACGCCGACCTACTATCCCGGCGCCACCCGCATGGCGGCCAAGCTGCTCTTCGATCCCTACGACGGGACCATTCTCGGAGCACAGATAGTCGGCAGGAACGGAGTCGACAAGAGGATCGACGTCATCGCCGCCGCCATATCCGGCGGTCTCACGGCCGACAGGCTCGCGGACCTCGAGCTTTCCTACGCTCCACCCTTCTCATCGGCCAAGGACCCCGTCAACGTCCTCGGCTACATGGCGGGGAACATCCTGAGCGGCGACTGCGACGTCGTCAGCCCGCTCGAGCTCGACGCCCTTGTCGAGGCGGGATGGGCCATCGTCGACGTGCGCACGGAGGAGGAGCACGCCGCCGGCGCGATCCCGGGGTCGGTCAACGTGCCGATCGACACCCTCCGCGATCACCTCGGGACGCTCGGCAACGGACCGGTGGTCGTCTACTCCGCGGTCGGCCAACGCGGTCACACCGCGACGGCCCTTTTGCACGAGCTCGGGTTCAAGGCTCGCAACCTCGACGGCGGCTATCAGACCTGGTCGGCGTTCGCGAGAGCAGGGACACGGCGGCCGCAGCCCGACCGCGACCTTGACGAGAGCCCGGAGCCGTAGCGGCCGGGTCTCCCCCGGCGGTCGGGCCGGACCGGTGCGGGCGGCCCCGGGTCCGTAGGCGGAGCACCGCCACCACGGCGCCGCCGTGGGGTGTTCCGGGCCAATCTGAGCTCCCCGTCCCGGCTCGCGCACCCGGCCGCGAACGGGCGGCGATCAGCTGTCATGCAACCGGAACAAGTCCCGACCAAAAGGGCCGGACATAGAGCCGAAAGACCCTATTTGGCCCGTGAACAGGGCATTAACGTTTTTGTGAGACTCGGAAATAGTGGTCGTCGAGTCCAATACCGGGTCGTAAGCCTCAATGAAGAGATGGAGACGCTATGTTGCTTGAACCGCCCACGCTGGTTTCTCAAAATGAGATCACGCTGAATGTGCGAGAGATCGAGCCGCTCCTGCAGGCGCCGCCGATGGACGTCATGCCCTGGCCGGGTGCCACTATCACGCTCAAAGACGGCCGGACAATGTACGTCCGCGAGGCGACTCTCGCCGAAGCGCCGGCCATGATGGGGTATATGAAGCGCGTGATGGAAGTGGATCACGACTTCTACGACGTGGTCGGGGCCCGTGTGCATGCAGAGATCGCCGGCTGGTACCGCAAGCGGCTAAAGGACCCCTACACGCTCCTCGGACTTATCGACGGTGAGTGGGTCGGATTTGCCAATGGACGGCTGATGAACGAGGACATCAACATCAGCCTGCACACGATGGCACTGGCCCGCGGAGGGCGCATCGGCGCCATCATGTACTACGTCAAGGCCTACTACGCCTTCGAGATCCTCGGCAGCAAGGAGTTCTGGGCGACATACGAGAGCTACAACGGTTGGCACCGGTGGGGTCTCGGCATGGCACAGCCCTCCTACCCTTGGCCCGAGTACCAGCACGAGCTGGGCGGGGCCCGCGTCTACTACGTGACGAAGAAGTACTGGGACGCGGTCGTGAAGGACTACGTCCGTCAGATGGTAGGGGCCGACCTGGAGTTCGACGTCCCCGCCGAGATCGTCAAGGCGAACGAGCACCTGATCATCCCGACAGACGTGACCGTGTAGTCATGTCCACAGCCGGTCCGGCTGGGAGCCCCCTCAAGGACGCGACGCCTCCGGACGTCACCATCGAGCGTGAGATCGCAGAGGTCATCCGCGGCAGCTACGCCCGGGTGGCCGACCTGCCGGGCAAACGCCGCATCGGTGCCCACGAGCTGCTCTCCGAGGTCCTCGACCGGGACAGCTTCGTCACCTGGGACACCGACCTCGTCACCGTTCCCGCCTCACAGGAGTACCTCGATCAGCTCGCCGAGGCCAGGCAGGCCTCGGGCCTCGACGAAGCCGTCATAAGCGGGGAAGGGACGATCCACGGCCGCCGTGTCTGCGTCGTCGCCTGCGAGTTCGGTTTCCTGGGCGGGACCTTGGGCGTGGCAGCCGCGGAGCGTCTCACGCGGGCGGTGGAGAGGGCGACCGCCGAGCGGCTGCCGCTCGTGGCCTCGCCGGTGTCGGGCGGCACGCGCATGCAAGAGGGCACGGTCGCCTTCTTGCAGATGGTCAAGATCGTGCAGGCGCTGGTGCAGCACCGCCACGCCGGGCTTCCTTACCTCGTCTACCTGCGGCACCCGACCACAGGTGGCGTGTTCGCCTCCTGGGGCTCTCTCGGCCAGCTCACAGGAGCCCAGCCCGGAGCGCTCATCGGATTCCTCGGCCCCCGTGTCTACGAGGCGCTCTACGGCTCGAAGTTCCCAGAAGGGGTCCAGGTGGCGGAGAACCTCTACCGCCTCGGCCTGGTCGACGCCGTGCTGTCGCCTGAAGAACTGGGCGAGATCGCGGCCCGGGCGCTCGATGTCATGTGCACCGCGCCCGACGACGTGCCCGCCGCCGTCGCCCCTCCCGACGAGGTGATAGCGCACGTGCCGGCCTGGGAGTCGATCGAGCGCACCCGGCGGCCCGACCGCCCCGGGGTCGAGGAGCTCCTGAGGTGCGCCTCGCACTCGGTCACGATCATGTCCGGCACCCAGGAGGGCGAGCGGAGCGGCGGGCTCATCCTGGCGATGGCCAAGTTCGGCTCGGCCCCGTGCGTCGTCGTCGGTCAGGACAGGTTGTTCCCGCGCGAAGGCCGCCCGCTCGGCCCGGGCAGCCTGCGCGAGGCGCGCCGGGGAATGAGCCTGGCGGCCGAGATCGGACTGCCTCTGCTCACGATCATCGACACCCCCGGAGCGGCCCTGTCCAGGGAGGCCGAAGAAGGCGGCCTCGCCGGCGAGATCGCCCGGTGCCTCGCCGACATGGTGACGCTGCCGGTGCCGACGGTGTGCCTGCTGCTCGGAGAAGGTGCGGGCGGCGGTGCCCTCGCCCTCCTGCCGGCCGACCGGGTCGTGGCCGCCCAGCACGGCTGGGTGGCGCCCCTGCCCCCCGAAGGCGCCTCGGAGATCCTCTACCGGACCGTCGAGCGTGCCCCCGAGCTCGCCGGCGCGCAAGGCGTCCGCTCGGCCGATCTGGCCGTCGCAGGCATCGTCGACCGCATCGTGCCCGAGCGTCCCGACGCCGCCGAAGAGCTCCGGGAGTTCCTCGCCCGCCTCAGCACGGCCCTCGAGTACGAGCTGAGCTCCCTGATCCACCAGGACAAGGCGGCACGTCTCGCAGCCCGCTACGAGCGTTACCGGAATCTCGGCCTTCATCCAAAGCTATAACGAAAAAGGAGTTTCGGAACCATGTTGCAGCCCATCGAAGCCAGAAAAGTCCTCATCAACAAGGTGACCGACGCCTCGGGCCTGGAGGAGCTGATCGAAAAGGGCGTCTTCAGGGCCGATGATGTGATCGGCGTCGTCGGAAAGACCGAGGGCAACGGAGGCGTCAACGACTACACGCGCCTTTTGGCCGACCGTGCCTTTCGCGAGGTCCTCGTAGCCAAGGGGACCCGCGGCTGGGACGAGGTCCGCCAGATCCCGCTCGCGTGGTCGGGCGGCACCGACGGCGTCCTGAGCCCTCACGCGACGATCTTCGCCAAGATCCCCGCCAGCCAGGCGCCCGTCACCGACGAGCCCCGCCTCTCGGTCGGCGTCGCCATGAGCGACCAGATCCTGCCCGAGGACATCGGCCATGTGGCGATGGTCGAGAAGGTGGCTGCGGGAGTGCTCAGGGCCATGGAGAACGCCGGCATCACCGACCCGGCGGACGTCCACTACGTCCAGACCAAGACGCCTCTTTTGACTCTCGACACGATCAACGACGCCAAGCGGCGTGGCAGGACCGTGTGGACCGAGGACACCCTCGAGTCGATGGACCTGTCCAACGGCACCTCGGGCCTCGGGATCGCGGTCGCGCTGGGCGAGATCGAGATGCCGACCGACGAACAGATCATGACCGACCGCTCGCTCTACTCCTCGGTGGCGTCGTGCTCGTCCGGCGTGGAGCTGGACCGGGCTCAGATCGTGCTCGCCGGGAACGTCCGCGGCATCGGCGGCCGTTACCGGATCGGCCACTCGATCATGGAAGACGCCCTCGACATCGACGGGGTGTGGAAGGCCATCCGCAACGCCGGCCTGGACGACCTTCCCGCCGACTGCCCGCACCCGCGCCACTTGAAGGGGCGGCTCGTCAACCTCTTCCTCAAGTGCGAGGCCGACCCGTCCGGTCACGTCCGCGGCAAGCGCAACATCATGCTCGACGACTCCGACGTCCACTGGCACCGCCAGATCAAGGCCTGCGTCGGCGGCGTCGCCGCCGCCGTGGCCGGGGACCCCGCCATCTTCGTCTCCGTGTCGGCCGCCCACCAGGGCCCGGCCGGCGGCGGCCCCGTGATCGCGATCGTCGACCTCGGATAGGACAAGGCACGAAGACGGTCGGGCCTAAAAGGCCCGACCGTCCGATTTCAGGACAGGAGGAAGAATGCCACTGCCGCAGGTCTCGCCAGCGTGGGCGAGCACCGCTGTCGGTGCGCTGCTTAGCGGTCGCGGCCAGCTGGCAACCGTTCTCGCCTCCACCGAGGTGGCGTCCTACCTGAGCGTGCCGGAGCCCCGTTCGTCCACGCCCGTGGTCGCCCTCCTCGCCAATGGCGCCGTCCGCCTTCCCATCGGCGTCTGCGTCGCCACGGGCGAGCTGCCCGAAGCCGGGAGCACGGTGGCGATCGGCGACGGGGTCATCGCCACCCGTCACCACATCTGGCAGCCGGCACGTTGGTGGGACCCGAGGCCGCACCTTCGAGCCGGCGGGCTCCTCGGGCGTGAGTCCGGGCTGCTTGCCCTGCTCGAGGGTGAACCTGGCTCCTCCTTCGGGCTTCCTCTCGCCGAGGCCGTCCGCGTGGCGGGCGCCCTGGCCGAAGGGAGCATCGACGAGGCCCTCGGGGTGATCGGCCTCGGCCCGGGCCTCACGCCCGCGGGCGACGACGTCGTGGCCGGGGCATTGGCCACGCTCGCCCTCGGCGGCCGGCTCGACGACACTGTGAGGGCCGCCATCGAAGCACATGCCTCGTCGCGCACGACCGCGCTTTCGGCCGCCCTGCTCGGAGCCGCAGGAAAGGGACAGGTCATTCCGCAGGCGGCGACGCTGCTGAGCGTCGTCTCGGCCGGGTCACCTGCGAGCCAGCTCAGATCGGCCGCGGTCGAGCTCTTCCGCGTCGGGGCCACTTCCGGCCACGACCTGTGCGCCGGCATCGCCGGCGTGCTCGCCGCCCTGGCTGAGCTGGGGCCGTCCGACGCGAGCACGGAGCTCGCGGCCACCACAGGGAGGCGGCAGTGAGCGTGCGTGTGGAGCTGAGGCACGGCGTCTATCGCGACTCGGTGATCCTCATGCAGGTGAGCCAGGCCGTCGCCGCCTGCCGTGGCGTCGAGGCGGCGATCGTTGCCATGGCCACGCCGCTCAACCTCGAGCTGTACGAGCGGCTGGGGTTCGACCCGGCTCAAGTCGCGCAGGCCTCCCCCAACGACCTTCTCGTGGCGCTCCGGGCCGACGAGGGATCGCTCGCGGCCGCGACGGCGGAGCTCGAGCGGCAGCTGGCGCCGGTGACGGCGGCGGGCACGCAGGGCTTCGGGGCAACACCTCCTCCGAGGACCCTCGCCTCGGCCCTCAGGCAAGGAGGGTCGCTGGCGCTGATCTCGGTGCCGGGCCGGCACGCCTTCGTGGAGGCCATGGACGCAGTCCGAGCGGGCGTGTCGGTGATGCTCTTCTCCGACAACGTGTCCGTCGAGCAGGAGATCGTCCTGAAAGACGCGGCCAGGGACCACGACGTGCTCGTCATGGGCCCCGACTGCGGGACGGCGGTGGTGGGCGGCCTCGGACTCGGGTTCGCCAACGCGCTCCGCCCGGGCCCGGTCGGCATCGTCGCCGCCTCGGGAACCGGGGCCCAGCAGGTCACCTGCCTCCTCGATGCCGACGACGTCGGCGTGACGGCGGTGCTGGGCGTCGGCGGAAGGGACCTGTCCGCCGCAGTCGGAGGGCGCTCGACGCTGGCGGCGATGCAGGCGCTCGACGACCACCCCGGTACCGAGTTCATAGTCATCTTGTCCAAGCCGCCGGACCCCGAGGTCGCCGAGCGCGTGCGGGCGGCGGCCGCCCGACTCGGCACGCCGTCACTCGTGGCCTTCGTCGCGAAGGGCGAGGACGATCTGACCGCGGCTACGGACCGGATCCTGTCCGCTCTCGGAAGGACCCCGAGCGCGCCCCCGGAATGGGCGGCGCCCTATGACAGGCAGCCCCGGGCCGGCTTCATCCGTGGCTTGTTCGCCGGAGGGACGCTCTGTGACGAGGCGATGGCCATCGCGGCGGCGCGTCTCGGGCCGATCGCGTCGAACACGCCCCTCGACCCCGCCTGGGCGCTCGGCGCCGACCTGCTGGCAAAGGACCATCTCATGATCGACTTCGGCGACGACCGGCTCACTGCGGGCAGGCCGCACCCGATGATCGACCAGACCCTCCGCCTGCAACGGATCGCGGCCGAGGCCGCCGACCCGTCCTGCGCGGTCCTTCTCCTCGACGTGGTGCTCGGCTACGGCGCCAACGCCGATCCGGCTTACGAGCTTGCCCCGGCGATCGCCGACGCCCGCGAAACCGCACGGCGCGCCGGGCGCGACCTCGCCGTCGTCGTGTCGCTCTGCGGCTCGCGCGGTGATCCTCAAGGTCGCGACCCGACCGCCAAGGCGCTCGCGGCGGCCGGCGCGAGCGTGCATCTTTCCAACGCGGCCGCGGCCCGGGCCGCGGTGGGCCTGATCGAGGGAGCAGGCCGATGATCAATCTCGACGAGGCACCGTCGGTCGTCACGGCCGGGGCGTCGCTGTTCGCCGAGGCGCTCATCGCCCAGGTGGCGACACCGCTCCAGCTGCAGTGGGCGCCCCCCGTGCCCGGCACCGAGGCCGATCTGGCGGCGATCGCCACGGACCAGAGAACACACGCCGCCTCGGCTGAGTCGGTGCGGCGGCTCGTCACCGCGAGCCCGCAGTGGGTGGACGTCGTCTCAGCCCGGGAGGCACTCGGCTTGGGGCCCCGTGAGTTCCTGCACGCCGGTCCTCCGGTCGAGTGGGCCGACGCCTCCGGGCCCGTGCGGGGGGCGCTCGCGGGGGCGATGATCTACGAGGGGCTCGCCGGGAACTTCGAGGAGGCGGCCCGGATCGCCTCCGAGGGCGGCATCGCGCTCAGCCCCTGCCACTCGCGGGCGGCCGTCGGCCCGATGGCCGGCGTCGTCAGCGCCTCGATGCCGATGTCGGTGATCGAGGACGCCGAACGGGAAGGGCGCGCCTACTGCACCTTGAACGAAGGTCTCGGCAAGGTTCTGCGCTACGGCGCCTACTCGCCGGAGGTGATCGACCGGCTGCGCTGGCTGGAGCGGGTGCTCGGCCCGCTGCTCAGCAAGACGCTGCGCCGGCGCGGGCCGGTCGACTTGCGCAGCATCATCGCCCAGGCCCTCCAGATGGGCGACGAGTGCCACAACCGCAATCGCGCCGCGACCTCGCTGCTGCTCCGGGAGATCACGCCGGACCTCCTCGAGAGCGGCGCGGCGGGCGAGGACGTCGTGGCCGCCTTCAGGTTCATCAACGGCAACGACCACTTCTTCTTGAACCTGTCCATGCCTGCCGGCAAGCTCGCCGCCGACGCCGCCCGCGACGTTCCCGGGTCCACCATGGTCGTGGCCATGGCGCGCAACGGCACCGATTTCGGTATCCAGGTGTCGGGGACCGGCGACGAGTGGTTCACCGCCCCCGCGCCGCAGGTCAAGGGGCTGTACCTGGCGGGCTTCGGCCCCGACGACGCCGGCTTGGACATCGGCGACTCGACGATCACCGAGACGACCGGTGTCGGAGGCTTCGCCATGGCCGCGGCACCCGCCATCGTCCTGTTCGTCGGAGGCGAGGTGTCCGACGCCCTGGAGAACACCCTGCAGATGTATGAGATCACCCTCGCCGAGCATCCTTTCTACAAGGTGCCGATACTGGGATTCCGGGGCACGCCGACGGGCATCGACGCCTCGCTCGTCGTCCGCAGCGGCGTGCTGCCCGCCGTCAATACCGGCATCGCCGGCCGCGAGCCGGGTGTGGGCCAGGTAGGTGCCGGCCTGGTCGTGCCCCCGATGTCGGTGTTCGTCGAGGCCACCCGTGCCCTGGCCCGGCGGGCGGTGCCGCCACCACACGATTCGCGATGAAAGAGAGCCCATGAACGAGATCTTCAAGTACCGAGCCCCGACCTCGCGAGCCGAGCTGCTCGCCCTTTTGGCCGACCACGGGGACGGGGCGAGGGTGCTCGCCGGCGGGACCGACCTTCTCGTCGACATCCGCAGCGGGCTCGTGGAGCCCGAGATGGTGATCAACCTGAAGAAGGTCGAGGACCTGCCGGGCCTCGCCTGGAGCGAGTCCGAGGGACTCGTCATCGGGCCCGCCACGACTGTCAACGAGGTCATGTTCGACGCGAAGGTCCGCAACTGGTACCCGCTGCTCGCCGACTGCGCGCTGACACTTGCTTCCCATCAGCTCCGCAACAGGGCCACGGTCGTGGGCAACATCGCCCACGCCTCGCCCGGCGCCGACATGGCTCCTGGCCTGCTCTGCCTGGGCGCCCATGTCGTCATCGCCTCGCAGGGGAACCAGCGCGAGATGCCTCTCAAGGACTTCTTCACCGGCGTGAAGCGGACGGCCCTGCGCAGCGACGAGATCATCGAGGCGATCGTCGTGCCTCCCGGGAGAGCCGGGGCCCGCGGCTCGTACCGCAAGCTGAAGCGGATCGAGGGCCACGACCTGTCGTTGGTAGGGGTCGCCCTCACCAAGAACGACGGCGCATTGCGCGTCTCGATCGGATCTGTCGCCCCGACGCCTTTGTTGGTCGAGGGGCTCCACGAGGACGACTCCGCTGACTCGGTGGTGGCGGCGGTGCGAGAGGTGATCAAGCCGATCGACGACCTCCGCTGCAGCAAGGAGTACAGGGAGTACATGGTCGAGGTCTACGTCCGCAGGCTGCTCGAGGAGGTGGCGTGATGTGGATGACAGTTGAGGTCAACGGTCACATCTACGAGCGCGAGGTGGCCGAGCACTGGACGCTGTTGCGCTTTTTGCGCGAGGACCTGGAGCTGACGGGGACCAAGGACGGTTGCTCGGCCGGCGAGTGCGGTGCCTGCACCGTGATGCTCAACGGCGAGGCCGTCAACGCCTGCATGGTGCTCGCCGTCGAGGCCGACGGCGCCACGGTCGCGACGATCGAGGCGGAGGCGGTCGACGGCGAGCTCTCGGAGATCCAGGCCGCCTTCGCCCGCAACTACGCCGTGCAGTGCGGCTATTGCACAGGGGGAATGGTGATGTCGGTGCGCGAGCTGCTGCGGCGCAACCCCAAGCCGACGATCGACGAGATCAAAGAGGGCATCGAGGGCAACCTCTGCCGGTGCACCGGCTACCAGCAGATCATCGAGGCCGTGCTCGACGTCTCGGGCCAGCTGACGACAGAGACAAAGGGAGAGCTGAGATATGTCTGAGCCCACCATCTCCGCCGCCACCCACATCGGCGAGAACGTGCCAAGGGCCGACGACTCCGTGAAGCTGACGGGCGGGGCCGTGTACACGAGCGACATGGTGCTCCCCGGCATGCTGTACGCCCAGGTGAAAAAGAGCCCGCATGCCCGGGCGCGGATCGTCGCCGTGAACACCTCAAAAGCTGAGAGCCTCCCCGGGGTGCACGCGGTCCTCACCGGCAAGGAGCTCGACTACCGCATCGGGCTGTACGTCGTGGACAAGCCCGTGCTCGCCAAGGACTTCGTACGGCACTTCGGCGAAGCCGTCGCCGCCGTGGCCGCCGAGAGCCTGGACATCGCCAGCCGGGCCGTGGAGATGATCGACGTCGAGTACGAGGTGCTGCCCCCCGTGGTGGACCAGCTCGAAGCGCTCGAGGAGGACGCCCCCCGGGTACATCCCGACCTCGGCAGCTACGAGTACGTGCAGGCGGCCTTCACCCCGCAACCGGGCACCAACGTCCCCAACGTCACCCGGATCCGCAAGGGCGACGTCGCAGCCGGCTTCGCCGAGGCGGACTGGATCGTCGAGCGCGAGTACACCAACCCGTCGGTGCAGCACGTCCCGCTCGAGACCCACGTCGCCATCGTCGAGTGGAAAGCCGGGGACGAGGTCACCATCTGGACGAGCGCCCAGTCCCCCTTCACGGTAAGGGACCTGTTCTGCCACGCCTTCAAGCTTGCCCACAACAAGGTGAGAGTCGTCATTCCTCATGTCGGAGGAGGTTTCGGGGGCAAAGCGGGCATCCACCTCGAGCCGCTGCTCGCCTGCCTGTCGCGCAAGGCCCACGGGAGGCCGGTCAAGCTGCAGGCGACCCGGGAGGAGGAGTTCAGCCTGCTCCCCTGCCGGAGCGCCCTCACCTACCGGATCAAGACGGGAGTGCGCTCGGACGGCCGCATCACCGCCCAGCAGCTCACGATGTACTGGGACGCAGGTGCCTACGCCGACTACGCCGTCAACGTCACGCGTGCCTCGGCCTACTCGGCCGCCGGGCCTTATGACATCCCCAATGCCTGGGTGGACGCCTACACGATCTACACGAACAAGCCCTGGGGCACCGCCTATCGCGGCTTCGGGCATGTGGAGTTCTTCTGGGGTCTCGAGCGGCACATGGAGCTCGTCGCCGAGGTGATCGGGATGGATCCTCTCCAGTTCCGCAAGAAGAACCTGCTCCGGCCCGGCTCGACGACGATCACGGGCGAGCGGATAAACGAGCACACGGGCAATCCCCTCAAGTGCCTCGAGGCGGCCGCCAAGGCGATCAACTACGGCACTCTCACCGCTGAGGAACGAGAGCGCCAGGCCCGCACGGGCCGGAGGATCGGCAAGGGCATCGCCACGCTCCACAAGGCTCCTGCCATGCCGAGCTTCACCTCGACCGCCGCCATCATAAAGATGAACTCGGACGGGTCGGTGATCATCAATGTCGCCCTGACCGAGATCGGCCAGGGCACGGCCACGGTCGTCGCCCAGATGGCGGCCGACCGGCTGCGCTTCCCGATGGGGCGCGTCAAGGTCGCCGTCGAGCGCGACACCGACAAGGATCCCTTCGACTGGCAGACGGTGGCCTCAAAGGGGCTTCTGCTCACGGGCAACGCCGTCCTCGCCGCCTGTGACGACCTCTTGCAGCGCGCCTACGCCGACGCCGCGCAGGTGCTTCGCGCCCAGCCGGCGGACCTCGACCACGACGCCGAGAGGATCTTCGTCAAGCAGCGCCCGGAGGAGTCCCTGACCTTCGCCTCACTGTCGATCGGCTACGCCTACCCCAACGGCAACGGCGTGGGAGGACCCTTGATCGGCCTCGGCCGCTACACCGCCCAGGGTCTCACGACCCTGGACAAAGAGACGGGCCAGGGCCTGCCGGCGCTGGACTGGACCTACGGCGCCCACGGGGTGATAACCGAGGTCGACCCCGCGACGGGGGAGTACAAGGTGATCAAGATCGCCTCGGCCTTCGACGTGGGCAAGGTGATCAATCCCGGGACACTGCGGGGCCAATGCGTCGGAGGCATGATCCAAGGACTGGGCACGGCCCAGTGCGAGGGGTACCTCTACGACGATCAGGGCCACCTGCTCAACCCGTCCCTGACCGACAACAAGATCCTCACCTCCATGGACCTCCCCGAGCAGATCGAGTGCATCGCCGTCGAGACTCCCCAGCTCGACGGTCCTTTCGGGGCCCGCGGCGTCGGCGAGCACCCGATGATCTCGGTCGCGCCGGCCATGGCCAACGCCATCCATGACGCCACCGGCGCGGACCTCACGCACATGCCTGTCCGGTTCGAGGACGTGTGGCGGGCGATTCACAACAAAAAGCCGATCGACACCTGGGTCACGCGGGCGCCGGCCGGCGACGACACAGGAGCTGACAGCGATTGAGGCGGGCCCGGTGATCTGACTGGCATCAAAGCCGGCTGCTGCGGCCTTCAGCCCCAGCGGCCGGCTCTCCGTCGCGTGGCGTGACATCATTGTGAAATTTTTCCTGAGAAGAAGGGCCTGAGAAGAAAGGCCTGAGAAGAAAGGAAGGATGATGAGAATGAGCAAGAGCGTGCGGGGAGTCCCGGAGACCGGACGATGAGCGACACTCCCGTCATCGACAACGCCGCCGTTGAGCAGGTAGAGACAATTCTCCTGCCAGTTCCTGACTCGGCTCGCACCTCGACCGCGGGTCACCAGTTCTGGATCTGGGCGGGGGCGAACATCGCTCCCATCAACTGGGTGCTCGGGGAGCTGGGCATACAGCTCGGGCTGAGCCTGTTCGAGACCGTGGCCGTTCTCGTCATCGGCAACGTCATCGGCATGGCGGTGTTCGGCTTCTTCGTCCTCTCCGGCCAGCGGACCGGTGTCAGCCAGATGGTCATGGCGCGGAGCGCCTTCGGGCGCCGGGGCGCCTACCTGCCGACGGCCATCCAGGGCCTCATCTCGGCCGGATGGTGCGCTGTCAACACCTGGATCGTCCTCGACCTCGTCCTCGCTCTCGTCGGCAAGCTCGGCTACCACGGCGGCACCCCGCTGAAGATCGTCGTCGTGGTCGTGGTCATGGGCCTGCAGATCTGGCTCGCCGCGACCGGGTTCAAGGCGATCGCGAAGTTCGAGCGCTACACGGTCCCGGTCACCTTCTGCGTGCTCATCGCCATGACGATCGTCGCCTGGTCGAAGAACAACGTGCACTGGGGCTACGCCGGCGCCCATCTGCACGGCGCGGCGCTGTTGGTCCGCGGAGAGCACGATCATGACCGCCATCGGCATCGGCTGGGGCTGCACCTGGTTCGCCTACGCGTCCGACTACTCGCGCTTTTTGCCGCGGAACCTGTCCCGCAAGAAGGTCTTCTTCGCCAGCGTCCTCGGTCAGTTCCTCCCGGTCGTCTGGCTCGGCATCTTCGGGGCGACCCTGGCCACGGTCACGACCGGCGACCCGGGCAAGCTCGTCGTCGCCAACTTCGGGATCCTGGCCGTCCCCGTCCTGCTGCTGGTCCTGCACGGGCCCATCGCGACCAACATCTTGAACATCTACAGCTGCTCGCTCTGCGCCCAGACGCTGGACTGGAAGCTCAACCGGCGCAAGATCGCCCTGCTGGTCGGCGCCATCGCCCTTGCCTTCACGGTGTTCCTCGTCTACCAGTCGAGCTTCGCCAACACCTTGGACTTCTGGTTGTCGGGCCTCGTGATGTGGATCGCCCCGTGGGGGACCATCACCTTGATCCACTACTACTACTTCTTGCGCCAGGAGATAGATGTCGACCTGCTGTACGACCCGCCGGGGCACGCCCGCATCGCGGATGTGCGCTGGTCGGCGATCATCGCCTTCGTGATCGGGCGCAGTGGCGGCATGGTGCTTCGAGTACGGCGAGGTCGGCTGGCTTATGGGCCCGGGCGCCAAGGCGCTCGGCAATGTCGACCTGACCTGGCTCGTGGGCTCTGTGGTGGCCGGGATCGTCTACCTCGTCATCGGGCGTCCGAGCAGGTCGCGTCTCTATGCTCCCAGCTACGAGCCCGAGCCCGCGAGAGTGGGCGCGTGATGCAACTCGTGATCCGCAACGGTCTCCTGCACGACCGGGGCTCGTCTCCCGACGGGCTGGTCGACCTGCTCATCGACGAGGGCCGTTTCGTCGCGGTCGAGCCGGCCGGGACGCCGGTCGGCGACGTCGGCCAAGAGATCGACGTGCGGGGAGCGATGCTCAGCCCACCGTATGTCGAGCCGCACGTGCACATGGACACCTGCCTGACGGCCGGGGAGCCGCGCTGGAACGAGAGCGGCACGCTGTGGGAGGGCATCGCCTGCTGGTCCGAGCGCAAGGCGACCCTCACCCACGACGACGTCGTGACCCGCGTCAACGAGGTGCTGCGGTGGCAGGTCGCCAACGGGGTGCTGCATGTGCGCAGTCACGTCGACACGACGGACCCGTCCCTCGTGGCCCTCGACGCGCTGGTCGAGGTCCGCGAGAAGGTGCGCGAAGTGGTGCGACTGCAGCTCGTGGCTTTCCCCCAGGAGGGCATCGTCTCCTTCCCCGATGGTGAGAAGTTGCTTGCCGAGGCCGCCCGCCGCGGCGTCGACGCCATCGGGGCGATCCCGCATTTCGAGGACACCCGCGACGACGGCGTCCGCTCCCTCGAGATCGCCGTCTCGACGGCGCTGGACTCGGGGCTGCTCATCGACGTGCACTGCGACGAGATCGACGACGAGCAGTCCCGGTTCTCCGAGGTGCTCGCGACGCACGCGCTGCGCACGGGGCTGCGGGGCCGGGTCACCGCCAGCCACACCACCGCCATGGGCAGCTACAACGCCGCCTACAGCTACAAGCTGCAGCGGATCTTGTCCCGGGCCGGCATCAACCTCGTCTGCAACCCGATGGTGAACCTCCACCTCCAGGGCCGTTTCGACGCCTACCCGAAGCGGCGGGGCCTGACCCAGGTGAAAGAGATGCTCGGAGCGGGTGTCAACGTGGCCTTCGGTCACGACGACGTGATGGACCCGTGGTTCCCGATGGGAACCGCCAACCCGCTCCAGGTGGCACACACCGGCGCCCTCGCCACCCAGATGACCTCGCCGGCGGAGATCGCCGAGTGCTTCGCCATGGTCACCTGGCGCGCGGCCGAAGCCCTCAGCCTGGGAGATGCTTACGGCATCGCCGCCGGACGCCCGGCAAGCCTGATCGTGCTCCCTGCGACGGACCCGTTCGACGCCGTCAGGCGCCAGGTGAGGCCGTGGTACGTGATCGCCAACGGGAGGGTGGTAGCCGAGACGCCACCGGTGGCGGCGAACCTGACCTGGCCCGGGGAGGCACCGGCAAGGGTCGACTTCGTACGCCAGCGCGACCTCGCCAAGGCCACCTGGCCACGTTCAGCCGACACGCGGGCGTCGCCGTCGCGTCTGCAGCGACAGGCCGACGGCGCCCGCGTGGCGTGGCTCGCCGCCCGGCGGCGGCGCTCCTATCATCGCCGGATGGGCGACGATGACTATGACGTCGTGGTCATCGGCAGCGGCTTCGGGGGGAGCACGGCCGCCCTGCGGTTGACGGAGAAGGGTTATCGCGTCGTGGTGCTCGAGTCGGGGCGCCGTTTCGACGAGTCGAGCTTCCCGAAGACGTCCTGGCGGTTGCGCTCGTTCTTCTGGGCCCCGCGCCTGGGGCTGCTCGGGATCCAGCGGATATCACTGCTGCGAAACGTCATGGTCCTCTCCGGAGCCGGCGTGGGCGGAGGCTCGCTCGTCTACGCCAACACGCTCTACGAGCCGTTCTCGGAGTTCTTCACCGACCGTCGCTGGAGCCACATCACCGACTGGCGTGCCGAACTGGCCCCGTTCTACGACCAGGCGAAGCGCATGCTCGGAGTCGTGCCGAACCCGACCATGACGGCGGCCGACGAGGTGATGCTCGCCGTCGCCGAGGAGATGGGCGTCGGCGGAGACGTTCTCCCCGACCCCGGTGGGAGTCTTCTTCGGCGAGCCCGGGGTCGAGGTGCCCGACCCGTACTTCGGCGGCGCCGGGCCGGTCAGGAGAGGATGCATCGAGTGCGGCGAGTGCATGACCGGCTGCCGCCACGGCGCCAAGAACACCTTGCTCAAGAACTACCTCTACCTTGCCGAGCGCGCAGGCGCCGGCGTCCACCCGCTCACCACCGTCACGGCGATCTCGCCGCGACCCGACGGACGCTACGACGTCACGACCGAGCGCACCGGAGCCTGGCTCCGAAAGCGCCGCAGGGTCTACGTCGCCACCGACGCCGTGCTGGCGGCAGGGACGCTCGGGACCCAGAAGCTGCTGCACGCCATGGCGACTCGGGCAGGCTCGCCAACCTCTCCCCGCGCCTCGGCGAGCTGACCCGATCGAACTCCGAGGCGATCCTCGGGGCGCGCACGTTCCGGCGCAACGTCGACTTCTCGCGGGGCGTCGCCATCACCTCGTCGTTCTACCCCGACGAGCAGACCCATATCGAGCCGGTGCGCTACGGCCGGGGCAGCAACGCCATGGGGCTGTTAGCGACGGCGCTCGCCGACGGCGACAGGCGATCGAGGCTCCGGGCCTGGGCGCTCGAGGTGGCACGGCATCCTTTGATGATGGCGCGCAACCTCAGCTTGCACAGATGGTCCGAGCAGACCATCGCGGCCCTCGTGATGCAACCGCGGGACAACTCGCTCACGTGCTTCACAAAGCCCGGCCCCTTCGGGCGGCGGCTGACTTCGCGGCAGGGCCACGGCGAGCCGAACCCGACGTGGATACCGATCGGGCACGACGTCGTGCGCCGCATGGCCAGGCGCATCGGCGGCTTCGCGGCCGGAGGCTGGAACGACGTCTTCAACGTCCCGATGACGGCGCATATGCTCGGCGGCGCCGTCATCGGCGACTCGCCCGACACGGGCGTGATCGACCCGTACCACCGCGTCTACGGTCATCCCGGCCTTCACGTCGTGGACGGCTCCGCCGTCTCGGCCAACCTCGGGGTCAACCCGTCCCTCACGATCACCGCCCAAGCCGAACGGGCCATGGCGCTGTGGCCCAACCGCGGTGAGACCCGACCCGCGGCCGCCGCTCGGCGAGCCCTACCGGCGGGTCGACCCCGTCGCCCCGCACAGACCCGCTGTGCCTGCGGGGGCTCCCGGCGGGCTGCGCCTCGAGACGGAGCTCCCCGGGAACTAGGGACCTGCCGGTGAACGGAAGGTGAAATGTCGGCGAATTCTTCGCCGAGGCACGAAAAGGCTAAGCGGGCGAGGTGGTGTCGACGATCAGGACCGCACAGGGGGCCTTGTGGGCTATCGAGTTCGGGACGCTGCCGAGCACCCTCTTCGCGCCCCTCATGCCCCTGTTGCCGACGATGATCAGGTCGGCGCCGATCCTCGCGGCCACCCGGCAGATCGCCTCGGCGGGCTCGCCGGTCGCGGCGTGCACCTCAACCTTCACGCTCGACTGCTTCGCCATCGCCTTGAGCTCGTTCAGGAGCACGTCGGCCGGGTGGATGTCAGCCGTGTAGCGAAATTCCTCCGGCAGGTCGGGTGTCTTGACCGTCTCCGGCTTGTAGGCGGTGACGATGTGAAGCGTGGCGCCGAAGGTCTCGGCCAGCTCGATGGCCGCATGCACCGCGCGCAGTGCCGTCGACGAACTATCCGCGCCGACCAGCAGGTTCTTGTACATCTGACCCCCTCGCTCGGCGGCTCAGCGCCGCAGTTCCCAGCCCGCATTCTTCTATACCGACAGCCCGCGTGCGAGGTGACTGCATCCCCGGGCGGCCAGGTCCCGGCACCGACCGGGCCGGCCGGCGGCCAGGACGACCCTAGGGGAGGTCGAGGACCGTTCCCTGCACGGCCGCGGTGACGAGGACCGGCGCGGCCTTGTAGGCGGTCACGATGGCGTCGATCTCGTCGTCGGTCCTCGCCGGGTCGTGGTGGTACAGCATGAGCTGGCGTACCTTGGCGGCTTCCGCCAGCCCCACCGCGTAACCGGTGGAGGCGTGACCGAAGGCCGCACGGGCGGGGAGCTCCGCATCGGTGTACTGGGCGTCGTGGAACAGCACGTCGCACTCGTCCGCCAAGGCGAGTGCCGTCTCGTGGTACTCGCCGAGCCCTGCAGGCCCGGGACCGAGGTTCGTCGGGCAGTGGTCGGACATGTAGGCGATGGTGGCGCGTCCGTCCGAGATGCGGTAGCCGAAGGCGCGTCCGCCCTTGTGCGGGATCTCGAGGGCGAGGACAGAAAAGCCGCCGATCTCCGCCGGCCCCGGCTCGAGGGCATGGAAGCTCCACGATCCCATCAGCTCCCGCGGGGAGATGGGGAAGTGCGGAGGCGACATGAACCGTTCGAGCACGGCCTCGGTGTCGCCCTGGGCGGGCGACGTAGAGGTCGACCTTGGAGCCGTGGCTGTTGCCGGCGGCGAAGAAGGGGAGGCCCTGGGTGTGGTCCCAGTGCAGGTGGCCGAGCACGATCGCCCCCTCGTAGGGCTTGCCCTCGAAGAGGCCCGGGCTGCCTCCGAACAGGTCGCTCGCCAGGCGGATGCCCGTGCCTGCGTCGACGATCAGGCTTGGGCGGCTGCCCGTCGCGGGCAATGGCGAGGCAGGACGTGTGGCCGCCGTAGCGGTCGAAAGCCGGACCCGGCGTTGGACTGGACCCGCGGACGCCACATATCCAAATTCGCATTGACACAGTGTTCCATGCGCAGGCCGCCTGCAGCGGCGAGGCCGCCACAGGTGGTGTCCGGCACGCGCCTTGTCGGCGAATTGTCGATGAATTGTCGCTCTCCTGTGCGACCGCCGGCCCGCGGCGGCCTGCGGCGCCCAAATAAGCTCCCCGCATGGCCATCGTCGCCGACGAGAAGGACTGGACGTGGGTGCTCGAACGACGCTGCCCCGAATGCGGCTTCGTCGCCTCCGAGGTGCCCAGGGCCGAGATCGCGCCGATGACGCGCGCCGACACGCGGGCATGGGCGGGGATCCTGGGCGGGGATCCAGAGTGGCTACGTCGACGCCCGCGCCCGGACCGCTGGTCGCCTCTCGAGTACTCCTGCCACGTGCGCGACGTCTTCGCGAGTCATGGACGAACGCCTGCAGCTCATGGTGACTTTGGACAATCCGCTGTTCCAGAACTGGGACCAGGACAGCACGGCCGTGGAGAGCCACTACGAGGAGCAAGACCCGGCGGTAGTTGCGGTCGAGCTGACTGCAGCCGGGGAGAGGTTGGCCGCGGATCTCGACGGCGTGGAAGGCGCCGCCTGGCAGCGCCCCGGCGTCCGCAGCAACGGCGCCCATTTCACGGTCGAGACCCTCGGTCGCTACATGCTCCACGACGTCGTGCACCATCTCTTCGACGTCGCACCTGAGACCGCCGCCCCCTGACCGAAGTAAAAGCCGACCGCGGGGTCACGACGGTGTCCGAGAAGACGAGCTTTCACAAGCCCATCGCCGGCCTCGGTCGGCTCGTCGAGCCTTTCCGCATCCTCCTCGACAATCGGTCCGCCACCTGGTTGGTGGGCGCCTTCGCCGCCATGACGCTGGCGGAGTGGGGCTACGTCACCGCGCTTGCCGTCGATGCCTTCAGGTTGCACGGCTCGGTGGCCGTGGGGCTGGTCGGCTTCCGGCTCTTCGTCGCCTCGCTCGGCAGCGTGTTCAACATCCCGTACCTGGAACGGCATCCGAGCGGACGGGTGCTCACGACCATCGGGGGCGCCCGGGCCGTCATCATCGCCGCGAGCGCCGTCCTCGCCGCCACGGGTTCGTCCCTCGTCGTGTTGCTGGTCCTGGTCGCTGCGGACGCAGTGATCTCGGCGCCGTACAGACCGGCCCAGTCGGCCCTGCTCCCTGTCCTCTCGCGGACCCCGAGGGAGCTCGCCGCATCC
The DNA here is from genome assembly GCA_963804265.1 of uncultured Acidimicrobiaceae bacterium. Taxonomy (GTDB): domain Bacteria; phylum Actinomycetota; class Acidimicrobiia; order Acidimicrobiales; family Bog-793; genus Fen-455. The sequence continues at coordinate 15,018 of CAWDPZ010000039.1, read as the reverse complement.
GCGGCGGGCGTCAGCACCGCCAAGACGCTCAGCCAAGCTCTCGGAGCGATCGCCGGCGGCTTCTTGCTGGTGATCGTCAGCCCTGCGGCCGTATTCGGCGGCGCGGCAGCCCTCATGGTCGTGGCGTCGCTTGCGACCAGGCAGTTCGCTGGCACACCGATCCGGGTCTCGAAAGCCGGAAGCTCGGGCGGGGTCCGCGGCCTCGTACGCGAGACGCTCGGCGCCGTGCGCTATCCCTACGTGGGAGGTCTGCTCGTGGTCAGCGGGCTGCGCACCTTCGTGCGGGGAATGTGGATCGCCATCGCCGTCATCGCGTCCCTGCGGCTGTTGCACGCGGGCAGCGCCGGAGTCGGGCTCTTGATGCTCGCAGCCGGCATAGGAGCTCTTGCGGCCGTGCCCATGTCCGCGGCCCTGATCGGCAGGCGCCGGATCGGCAACCCCATGATCCTCGCCTTCGTCGCCTGCGGGATCCCTCTCGTCATCATCGCCGGCGTGCCCGTGCTCTACATGGCGCTGTTCTTCGTCGCCGCCTGGGGCGTGGGCATGGCCGTCGCCGACGTGGCGACGTTCTCGCTCCTGCACAGGCTGCTCGACACACCGATGCTCCCCCGTGTCACCGGTGCCATCGAGTCCGCCAAGTTGGCCCTCGAGGGCCTCGGGGCTCTCGTCGGCCCGATACTGGCTTCCCTGCTCGGGATTCGCTGGGCCCTCACCATCGCAGGACTGCCCCTGCCGGCCGTGGTTCTCGTCGGGCGCAAGCTGCTGCACCGGTTGGACGACACCGCAGGCGAGCGGACCCACATCCTCGCCCTGCTCCACGGTGTGCCGTTCTTGGAGACGCTCGACATGGCGTCCCTCGAGTCGCTGGCCGGGCGGGTGGTGCAGCTGAGCGTGCCCGCGGGGTCCGACATCGTGCGCCAGGGTGAGGACGGCGACCGCTTCTACGTCGTCAAGTCCGGGAGCGCGGATGTGATCGTCGACGGCTTTTGCGTGGGCTCGGTGACCGGCGGGGGCTACTTCGGAGAACGGGCCCTGTTGCGCAACGTTCCCCGGATGGCCACCGTCCGGTCGCGCGAGCCGATGGACCTGCTCGTCCTGCCCCAAGCCGACTTCGTGACGGCCTTGACGGGCCAGGCGGGCGCCGGGACGGCTCCTGCGGCCGTTCCCACCGGTCAGCACACCTATCCCGCGGCCTCGGAGCTGACGCGGCGCCAGCGGGTCGAGGTCCTCTCGCAGCGTCAGCCTGTTGTCCCATCTCGATCTGAGCTCGCTGCGACAGCTCGCCGACCAGAGCGACATCGAGCACTGGCCGGAGGGAGCAGCCATCATCCGCCAGGGCGAGCAGGGCGACCGGTTCTTCGTCATGCTCGACGGCCGGGCCCACGTCTCGGCGGGCGACGGAGCCAAAAGCGAGCTCCGCGCCGGCGACCAGTTCGGCGAGATCGCCCTCCTGCACGGCGTGCCGAGGCGCGCCGACGTCGTCGCGGCCAGCCGGGCTGTGACATTGAGCCTGCCGCGCGACGCTTTCGTGTCGGCGGTCCGTTCTCAGGTGATCGCCGGCTGAGCCCGGGCGCCGCCACCCGGGGAAGCCCCGGCCGGAGCAAAACGACCCAGACAGGGCGGTAACGTCCCTAGGCTGTCGCTCGAGAGAAACGAGGTGACCACGCCGTGGCGGTGGTTGTCGTGGGGATCAACGAACGGGACATGCCCCTCGAGCTCTTCGAGCTCGGCGCGATCGCCGAGCGCGACCTCGCCAAGGCCCTGCAGGCGCTGCGCGACAGCGAGCACATCTCCGAGGTCGTCGTGCTCTCGACCTGCCTGCGCACGGAGGTCTACGCGGTGATCGAGCGCTTCCACGACGGTCTCGCCGACATCGAGGCCTTCTTCAGATCGCGCACGAGCGGGGCCGAGGCCGGCGCCGCAACTCTCTCGGATCATCTCTTCTGCTGGATCGACGATGCCGCCGTCTCCCACCTGTTCGAGGTGACAGCCGGGATCGACTCGCCCGTCCTGGGCGAGGGCGAGATCCTCCGCCAGGTCCGCCGCGCAGCCGAGCTGGCCCGCCAGGAGAACACGGCCGGCCCGGTCCTCGGGACGCTCTTCCGGCACGCCATCGAGGCGGGAAAGCGCGTGCGCGCCGAGACGAGGATCGCCCAGGGCACGACCTCGCTCGCGCATGCGGCCGTAGCGCTGGCAGCAGACCGCCTGCAGGGAGGACTGGAGGGCCGCGCGGTGCTCATCGTGGGGGCCGGAGAGATGGGGACCGGCTTCTCCAAAGCCCTCGCGCAGCCGAACGGGCCCGCCCGGGTGGTGGTCGCGAATCGCTCCGCCAAGCGGGCCGCCGCGGCCGTGGGGCGGCCGAGCACCGAGGTGGTCGGCCTTTCCAAGCTCGACGAGGAGCTCGGACGCGCCGACGTGGTGCTCACCTCGACCGCGGCACCGGAGGCGCTGCTGGACGTGGAACGGATCGAACGGACGATGCGGTCGCGCCCCGGCCGCCCGTTGCTGGTCGTCGACGTCGCCGTTCCGCGCGACGTCGACCCCGCCGCCGCGGCCATCGCCGGGGTGAGCCTGCTGGACGTGGAGGACGTGCGCCTCTTCGCCGAGAGCCACATGGCCACGCGCCGCAACGAGATCCCCGTCGTCCGCGCCGTCCTCGCCGACGAGCTCGAGCGCCACCGGCTCTCGTCGACGGCACGGTCCGCCGCCCCTGTCGTCGCCGCCCTGCGGGCGCGGGCCGAGTCCATCCGCCGCGCCGAGCTCGACCGCCAGCGGGCCCAGCTGCAGGCGCTCGGCCCCGAAGCCGCCGGGATCATCGAGACCGTCACCAAGCGCACCGTCGCCAAGATCCTCCACGAGCCGACCGTGCGGGTCAAAGAGGCCGCCGGCTCGCCGCGCGGCGAGCGGCTCGCGGAGGCCCTGCGCAACCTTTTCGACCTCTAGGACGGACCACGCCCGCATTCGGGTCCCCTGGGTAGGCTTCGCCCGATGGCCGCCCTCCCGAGCAATCCCACCGCCGGCCCGCGGAGCCTCGAGCTCTTCGCACAGGCGTGCCGCGTCATCCCCGGTGGCGTGGACTCGCCCGTGCGGGCTTTCGGCTCGGTCGGAGGCTCCCCCTACTTCGTCGCCCGGGCCGAGGGCGCCTATGTGGAGGATGCCGACGGGCGCAGACTGCTCGACTACGTGCAGTCCTGGGGGGCCTCCATCCTCGGGCACGCCCATCCCGCAGTGCTCGAGGCGATAGCCGAGGCGGCGGCAGCGCGGTACCACCTACGGCGCCCCGACCGAGGGCGAGGTCCGTCTCGCCGAAGTGATCACCGCGGCGGTGCCAGGTTGCGAGCAGGTCCGGCTCGTGTCCTCGGGCACCGAAGCCGCCATGACGGTGATCCGGCTCGCCCGCGGTGCGACCGGCCGCGACAAGGTCGTGAAGTTCGCCGGCTGCTACCACGGCCACAGCGACGCCCTCCTGGCCGGCGGCGGAAGCGGCGTCGCGACCCTCGGCCTGCCCGGCTCGGCCGGAGTGCCGGCCAGCGCCGTCGCCGCGACGCTGGTGGCGCCCTACAACCAGGTGCCCGAGCTCGACGACTCGGTCGCGTGCGTCATAGTCGAGCCGGTGGCGGCGAACATGGGTCTCGTAGCTCCCGCGCCCGGCTTCCTGGAAGGCCTCCGCGCGGCTTGCGACCGTTCGGGGGCGCTGCTCGTCTTCGACGAGGTGATAACCGGCTTTCGCGTCGGGCGTGCGGGCGCCACCGGGGCGCTCGGGGTGCAGCCCGACCTGTGGTGCTTCGGCAAGGTCATCGGGGGTGGACTTCCCCTCGCCGCCCTCGGGGGGCGGACCGGGCTGATGGCGCAATTGGCACCGCTCGGGCCCGTCTACCAGGCAGGCACCTTGTCGGGCAACCCGCTCGCGACCGCGGCCGGACTCCGGGTGCTCGAGCACCTGGACGAGGGCGCCTACGCTCGCCTCGAGTCCAAGGTCAGCCGGCTTGCCGGAGGGCTCGCCGAGGCGATCGGCCAGAGCGGGCTCCCGGTCGAGGTTCCGAAGTTCCGCACGCTGTTGTCGATCTTCTTCTCCGGGGAACCGGTCCTCGACCACGACGGCGCGACCCGGGCCGCCGCGTCCGGGCACTACGGCCCGTTCTTCCGGGCCATGTTGTCCCGCGGCGTCGTGCTCGCCCCGAGCCCCTACGAGGTTGCCTTCGTGTCGCTCGCCCACAGTGAGAACGACATCGACCGGACGATCGAGGCCGCGGCCGCAGCCGCCCGTGAGGTCGCGGTCAGGGCGACCCTTTTGAGCGCGGGCATGCCGGAATTGCCGCCGAAGGTTTCCTCGGCGACAGTTGAGCCGTGAACCAGGTGTGTACCCTCGTCGGGCGCGGCCAACCGTCCGGGCCCGCGCCGGGCGCTCAAGAGGTCCCGGAGCCTCCCTTGGAGATCCTCGGGGAGCCGGGCCAGCCCCGCTCGAAGCTGCCGGCCGCTCTTGCCAAGCGCTTCTTGAGCCGCGAATTCGAGGCCCTCGTCGCTCCCGGTCGCTCCCCGGCCACCTGGCCCGCGGGGGAGGTGATCGGGCTCGAACACGAATACCGTGTCTTCACCGGTCCACGCGACTGTCGACTTCCGCACCGTCATCCACCACCTCGGCCTCGGTCGGCCACGCCTCGATCCGGCTGATCTGAACGCCTACAGGCTCGCGCTCGGGCGCCCTTGTGACCGCCGATGAGGCCGAGGCCGAGATCGCCCTGCCGCCGACCTTCGTCCGCCCGGGGTGCGGGCACCGCATCGCGGCCGCCGCCGCCTCCGAGCGCCGCTACCTCGCAGCCCGCCTGCCGCCGGGAGCAGGCCTCGAGGGCTACTCGACGCATCTCAGCGTGGCGGTACGGCCGTCCTCCTCGGTGGCGATCGCCAAGCTCTACGCCACCACCTTCAGCGTGGCGCTGATGCTGCTCCTCGACAGCGCCCGCTCCCCCGGCCTGCTCGTGCGGCCGAGGCCGGGCCGGCTGGAGCTCGGGGGTGAATTCGTCGACGGGGAGCGGCTCACCGTGGCCGCGACCTTCGCCGTCGGCAGCGTCCGCGCATGTGGACGTCAGCTCGACCAACTCGATCCGGTGGATGGCTTCCCCGACAGTCTCTCGGTCGACATCGAGCCGGACGATCAGCGCTACGGCTGGTTCGTGTCGCGGCGGGCCTTCGCATCCGATCTCTATACGGGCGGCCGTAAGGCGCAACTGCGACGCCGGCGTGGTCCCCCCCTGGCTGCCCAGGCACATCTCGAGAGGTGCTGGGCGGTCGCGAGCACAACCCTGCTCGGGGACCTCGAGGCGGAGGAGCTGGGGCTCGTCGACGAGGTCGTCCTCGGCGACCGGCCCCTGCCCGCCGCGACACCCTCGGTCTGCACGAGGCGGCCCCGGCGACCCCGAGGCGGACACGACCGCGACAGACGCCATCGCCGGAGCCTTCGGGTTTGCTGCGGAGAGCCACTCGCGTCCCGGCTATGACCTCGCGCCCGTCATGTTGACCTGCGACCGCGGTGTTCGTCGTCTCGAACGCGAGCCGGACAGACGCCTTTTCGCCAACGTCCCGGCGGCGCGGCTCCCGAACTTCGCCTCGCGACTGGACCAGGGCGCCCTGGACGCGACGATCATGTCCTACCTGGCTGTCTCGGCCGCGGGAGGCGACCCGGCGGGACAGGGCCGACATCGTCGAGAGCTTGTTTGTACGATCATCTCGCGCCGCGAGCTCGCCTTCTTGTGCCCGACAGGGCGCCGTGTGACGCGAAGAGGGCTCGGAAGCGCTTCGCCGCCGCCTCGGCCGGACGGCGCCCCCGCCATGCGGCTCTCGCAGGCGACGAAGGCTCAGGAGGGCAGTCATGAACAACCCGCAGGGCGGGAACGAACCCTCGATCGACGCGATTGCCGGTGACATCGTCGACCGGGATCCTTCCAACGGCACCGGACGCCCGGGCAAGAAGACCGTGGCGACAAAGCTCCGCAGGCGGCCTGCCGTCTGGCTGGTGGCCCTCGTGGTCATCGCCGCCGTCGGCGCGGTCCTGGCGCTCACGCTCCATTCCGGTTCGCCGTCCGCCGGGGGCGGGAAGCCTCCCGACCTCGCGGGTTATGTATGCCACGGGGCCGAGTCCACCGTGTTCGACAACATCAACTCTGACGCCGTCTCCAACGGCGCGTCGCAGCCGGGTTTCAGCACCGGTGGCAAGGCGTACTGCCTGATGTACGTCCAGACCTACCACTGGAACAAGGGGAAGGGCCGGCCCCCCGGCAGTGTCGGTCTGGTGCGGTCGACGGGCGCGCCCCTGCCCGCCTACATCGCCTCCCTGCCGGCCCAGGCGAGCAGCAGCCAGGGCGTCCCGAATGTCAACTGGTCCGCGTCGGTGCCGATCGCCAAGCCTGTGATCATCGACGGGACGTACTCCTGTGCGGACTCGGACCCCTCGACGTGGTCGTCGGACAGCGCCTCCCACGGTGCCGGCTTCTGCATCGTCAAGGCCAGCCTGGCCGTTCCGCCGAGCAGGTGAGTCCGCCGAGCAAGTGAACCTCCCTGCCCGTCGGGATCGAAAGACAGGAGCCTTGGGGCAAGAGCCGCCGAGAAAGGACGAAGGAAATGGGTGAAAAGGGCACGAAGGGTTGGGCCATGATCCAGCACGACGGCTGGCGGTCACTGCAGGACCGCGGCTGGCTGGGGGACGTGGACAACGTGCTGCACAACCCGCAGACCGGACAGACGGCCTCCTGGGACGCAGAGACCGGTCAGTGGGTTGACGGCGCCAACGGCCAGCCGTTGACAAGCGATCCGGCCGTCGTCAACTGAGCCGGGTCTGACCGACCACCCGACCCGAAAGAGCCCCTCCGGCCCTCCGCAACAGCCCGCTCCGCACGGTCAGGGGCGGCGCTCGGGGCGCCTTAGAACCGCTATCGCCTCGCCCGCGGCCGAGCTCGCGATCAGAGCACCGAGGCGGCGTTCCCGCGTCTCGGCCCGCTTGGCGCTCATGACCCAATAGGTCGCCGCTTTCCGGTAGGAGGGGGCCTGTCGCGCGAAGTAGCTCCAAGCGCTCTCGTCGGCTTGGAACCGCCGCAACGCGTCCTTGTCGAAGGGGATCAGATCGTCCTCCCCGGAGTATCAGGCGACCACGGTCTCGCCCCGGGCCGCGAAAGCAGCCTCGCCCTCGGGACGCACCAGGCCCAGCCGGCGAAGCTCATCGAACCGGGCCAGGTTCTTCTGGCTCCACCTGCTGGCCGCCCGGCGGGGGGTGAAGCGGATCATGTAGGCGGAGGCGTCCACGCTTCGGCGAACCCCGTCGATCCAGCCGAAGCACAGGGACTGGTCGACCGACTCCGACCAGGTCATCGACGGCCGCCCCGAGCCCCGCTTGTGGAAGCCGACCCAGAGCTCGGCGACGTCGTCGTGATGCCGGCCGAGCCAGGCCCGGAACTCTTCGCCACTCTCGAAGAACCGGGGTCGTGTCTGCTCGGTGCTCCCGACGCCCCTACGCCGGGCGCGGCATAGAACTCCCCGCCGGGCTCCGGCTCACTCCTTTGCCTTACGAGGGGCGACGGCGTTGATGGCCGGGGTGAGGACGAGCCACAAGCCGATGGTCACCACCATGGCCGTCAAGTACCCGAAAGGGCGGATGCCGACATTGCCGCTGACGATGCCGGCGAAGAGCATGAGCAGCCAAGCGCTCACGAAGAAGAACGGACCTGCCGACAGCAAGCGGAGGAACTTTCCCATTGTCATCTCCCATGGTTCGATGATTCGTCGTGTGGTGAGCCCGGCCCACACTGCGGTCACCGCCACTCTCCCAGAACCAGGACCACTCCTGCGGGCGCGATCCGGCCCCGCCAGCGGGCACCGGCGGGGCCGAAAGCTTCAGGTGGGGGAACACCGTCAATCCGCATCCATCGTGCCCGAGGCGGATGTACGCACCGTTAACAGCCTGAGTCGGCAGGTTTAAACCTGCGCTCCCGGAGCCTGCGCCGCCGGCTAGGTCCTCGGCGTGCTCTTCGGCGAGCTTCGCCCGCCGCGCGCGTCGGCTTTCGTCGGGACCTCCAGCGATGGGCTGTTCATCTGGCCAGCCCCTCGCGGACTGGAGGCGGCGCGGATTGCGGACTGAACGAGCCTCGGACAGAAGCCCGACGTACCAAGAGGCCGTTCAGTCTTGCGTCACGACGGCGGCTGCCCGCGCTAGCTCTGCGCCCCTTCGGCCGGACCGGTACTCGGTGCCGCCATGAAAACCAGGCTCTGTTGAGCCGTCCTCAGCTCGCGCGCCATCGACTGGAGCAGCTTCCAGGCGATGAGGCCGTTGTCCTGCACGAGAGGGCCGAAGTCCCAATAGGTCAGCCCGAAGCAGACGAGGTCGCTCTCCGCGATGATCGTCGCCGAGCGCGGACCTCCGTCGATGAGAGCGATCTCGCCGAAGTAGTCGCCTTCTTCCAATCTGGCCAGCTCTTTGCCGCCGAGGGTGACCTTTGCCCGCCCGGAATCGATGAGGAAGAAAGCGGCGCCGCCTGATCCCTCTCTTATGACTGTCTCGCCCTGATTGAAACGGCGTTCTTTGAAAAGCCGGGCGATCTGTTCGACCTCGTCCGGTCGAGCTCGGCGAACAGCGGGACACCCTGCAGGGCTTCGACGGGGGCGCCTGGCATCAGTGAGATCCTGTGGTCATGCCCGGGTGACCGCCCTGCACTGGAGGAGGTAGAGCTTGCCGGCCAGCGAACGCCCATTCGACGTCGCGGGCAGGTCCGTAGACCTGCTCGCACCGCAGCGCCAGCTCGTGCAGTTCCTCCAGCTGGTCGTCGTCGAGGCACAGCTTTTCGGTGAGCTCGGCAGGAACCTTCTCCTCGACGGTGCCTCCGGTCGGGACAGGACGGATCGCGACTCTTTTGCGACCCGGCTTGCGCTCGAGCACTTCGCCCGACCGGTCGATCCGGTAGTGGTCCGGGATGACGAGGCCCGCGACGACTGCCTCGCCGAGACCCCAACTCGCCTCGATCACACGCTCGTCGGCTCCGGACACCGGATTGCGGGTGAACATGACGCCGGCGGAATCGGGATCGAGGAGGGTCTGGACCACGACGCCGACAAGGGGCCGCGTGAACAGCCCCACGCGCTGGCGGTAGGTGATGGCCGAGTCCGAGTTCGCCGACCACCAGACCTCCGCCAGCGCCGGGATCACTTCGGCTGCCGAGGTCACGTTCAAAAGCGTGAGGTGCTGGCCGGCAAAGCTCGCATCGGCGCCGTCTTCGTCGACCGCAGACGACCGCACGGCGAGCGGCGTCTGCAGAGGGGCGACGAGCGCTGTCACGTTCCTGATCACGTCCTCGTCCCCAGCGGCCGCGCCCTCGACGACCGCGGCCGAGAGGGCCACTCCCGGCGGTACCGGGATGCCCTTTCGTATCGCGTCGCCGAGCCCGACCGCTTTCGATCCGAAAAGGCCGGTGTCACTCGCCTCGGCTAGTACGACGGCATCGTTCATACGAGCACGGTGACTTCCCCGACATCTCCGTCGACGCGTACCCGTGTCCCGTCTGCGATGAGCTCGGTCGCATCGCGCGTGCCGACCACACCTGGGATGCCATATTCGCGAGCGACGATCGCCGAATGCGAGAGCAGGCCGCCGTTGTCCGTCACGATCGCGCCGAGCAGTGGCAACAAGATGTTGAACGCTTCGGTCGTCGACTCGGTGACGAGGACGTCTCCTTGGACGATGCGGTCGAACTCCGCTGGTCCAGCCACGCGCCGAGCCGGTCCTTCGTAGACGCCACGGCTCGCGGCCAGCCCGCGCAGAAGATGCTCCTCGTGCTCCACCTCCGAGCTCCCAAAGATCGCGCCCAGCGATATGCCCATGGCCCGCATGAGCCGGGCGGCGGCAGGCGGGAGCTTGGAGGGGTCAGGGGGCGGAGAAGGCGGGTCGCCCAGCAGCGCCGGTGCATCCTTCGCGCTGTGGGTGGCACGGTACTGGGACCTGTCCGCGAGCTCTCTTGCGGTCGGACCCGCCGTTCCGGAGACAAGCGAGCACATCTCCTCCAGCCCGGCGTCGATAAGTTGGCCGGCGTCTTCGATGCGCCCGGCGGCGACAGCTCGGCGGCCGGCGGCGAGGACCGCACGTCGCATGAGCCCAGAGGCCCAGATGTCGCTGTAGACGCCACGCTCGTCGCGGAGCCGGTAGGTCAGCCGTACTTCTGCCAAGAGCTCGTCGAACTGGTCGCGATGCTCGGGCGGAACCTTGGCGCGCACCCCGGAGATCAAGTCATTGACGTCGGAGCCCGCGAGATCCCTCCCTGACACCGTGACCCGTATCGACCTGAGCAGCGAATCTGGCAGCTCGAGTGCGGACGGCTCGGAGATGTCGAAGCCGTCGAGCGGCCTGAACCCGACCAGGTCGAGGTAGTCCGAAACTGCAGATCCCGCGTCGCCCGGGAGCGAGCGCAGGGAGGCCAGCACACCGCCCGGATCGTCGTTCGACTCGAGCAGCGCCAGAGCTGACGGGTCCTGTCCGATCGCGGCGATCAACCGCTCGAGCTGTGCGGACGCCCCCGCGGACACCGGCGCGGAGCCACGCGTCAGGCCGAGCAGCTCGGCTGGAGCGAGCCCGGTCCAGTCTCCGACATGGGCGAGGAAGTCCCCGACAGGCAGTGTCGCGGCACCGGTGAAGGACATGTGCTGGGTGATCATCGCCGAATGGTGGTCGCGACAGCGCCTCAGGTACGCGACCAGGTCTTCGTCGGAAAGTGCGTCCGGGTCGACGGCCTGCAGGTCGCGGTGTGCTGCGATCGAAGCGGGCTTTCGCACCTCGTCCCATTCGCGAAGCTGCTCGCGCCAGAGCTTGTTCTGGAACACCTCCGCCGCGCGCCCGAAGCGCAGCGGGACCTGTTCCTCGTCGAGATGCCTCATCGAGTTGTATGCGAAGCCGTTCACGTATGCCGTTCCGAGACCGTCGATGAGCATGCCGTAGTAGCTCGCCATGTTCTGGGTGCCGCGTAGGAAGGCCGCCGGATGGGTCTCCGTCCAATAGCGCGTCACCGGGCGAGGAAAGTGCACCGGGTCGAGCGTCCAGGTCCCTGGCCCTGTTGGCTCGAAGAAGAGCTCGGACGATGTCTCTTGATTTGTCATGACTGCCCCCCTTGAAGCCGACTATCGAGACTGGGCCGTCATTATCCGACTCGTCCACGAGGTCCGCAAGCGCGACTCACTGTGCCTGCTGCGCCACGCGTGATTCATAAAGGCGCGCCGCACGGTAGCTTGCGCGACTGGACAGGACGACAACTTCAACCTCGTTGCGGCCGGCGTCGCCGTCCTCGCCACAATTGCCGCCTCCGACGCCTTATGTTGTCGTCCTTGGCGGACCGTGTTCGACAACTGGCCGCTTGAGCTGACTTGCGGTGGGCCGCCCAGGGCTCGAACCCGGCACCTTTGGGATAAAAGGTCACTCCGCCGGACGCAGGCGCGTCTCGCACCGTCGGTCAGCGTCCAGCGTTGACCAAGCAGGACGTTCAGCCTTTCGAACGGGACGGCCGTGGACGGTGCCGCACGGTTCAGAAGCCGAATGTCGGGTGAGGGCCGATCTCGAGGACGCCCTGTGGAAACCGACGAAAGGGCTCAGCTTGCCAGCAGCTGCTGGACACGCTGGTGCGGGTGGGCAAACCAAGGTGCGCCTCGCTCGCCTGACCACAGTTCGACTGACTCACATGACCAGTATGATGTTTGTATGCAAACGAGGACCCGAGTCACCGTCACCATTCCCGATGCCGTTCTAAAAGCTGCGCGCCGTGACGTCGAAAGTGGGGCTGCGCCCTCGCTCAGCGCATGGGTTACCGACGCCGCGGAAGCCAAGGCGCGCCGCGAGGGCCTGAACCACGTTCTCGACGAGCTTCTCGAAGCCTCAGGTGGCCCCCTTACCGAGGAGGAAGCAGAGTGGGCCCGCGCACAGCTACAAGCTCGCTAATCCTCGACGCTGGCGCGCTGATAGCGATTGAAAAAGGCGATCGCAAGGTATTGGCCCTATGCAAGATCGCTACGGTCGATGGCGCGTCGGTCGTCGTTCCTACCGGCGTGATCGGCCAGGTGTGGCGTGATGGAGCGCGCCAGGCACAGATCGCCCGGCTGATCGAAGCGAACGGGACAATCGTCGAATCGCTCGATCTCGACGTGGCGAAACTTGCAGGCGCGTACTGCGGCCACGCTGGGACGACCGACGTGGTGGACGCGACGGTAGTCATCGCAGCACGTCAGCATCACGCGCCGATTGTTAGCAGCGACCGCTCTGACCTGCACCGTCTCGACCCAGGAATCCAGATCATTGCCTGCTGATCGATCGCGAACACGTGGGGGTGTCCTGTGGCCCGTGGAACTGTGGGCCGGTCAGGCGACGTCCCCTGTTGATGGAAGTTGGGTGACACGCTCGACAAGTCGTCCGCCGCAAGTCAGAAATGGCCTCTGAACTGCGCTTGCAGTGGGCCGCCCGGGGCTCGAACCCGGCACCTTGGGATTAAAAGTCCCCTGCTCTACCCGATGAGCTAGCGGCCCTTCCTGGATGTCTCTCTGCACGCCGTTCGGTCCTTGCGCTCGAACTGCGGCCACTTATCCTTGCATGCCCGGCGGCGGACAGGCAGATCCGCACGACTCGCCAGGGAGTCTTCGAGGCGTCACAAAGTGATGGTGCAGGGCGGGCCACGCTCGCCAGATCGGGGCCCCTGGATTCTCCTTGACGCGGACTAGGACGAGGGGGTCGAACTCACGGGCAGCGTGAACGCTGAGACCGCGTCCCAGGTGCTGCCGGCGTCGCTCGTCTCCCAGATCAGGAAGTAGGTGCCCTTCGAGGTTGTGACGGCATAGGTGGCGAAGGCTTGGGCGGGCGAGGTGGCAACGATGCTCTCCAAGGTCCCGGCCCGATAGCGAGAACGGCCGATGGGCGACGACACGACCTGCCAGGAGCGCCCCCCGTCGGTCGTCCGCAAGACGCCGCCCCCGCCATCGCCGGTCCACCCTACGGTCGACGATTCCGTCTGCCAGCCCGAAGGAGTTTCTGACCGCGACGACTTGGCCACGCGGGTCCAGGTTCGCCCGCCGTCGGCAGAAAACGAGAGAAGTCGGCCTATACCTGGTGGCTTGAGGGTCTTGGTCCCGCACAGCAGGTACAGGCGCTCAGGCGTGAAGGCGCTCAAATTGGCGATCGGCGCTCGTACCTGTCCCTGCGTCGCGAGCCCCGCACGGAGCTTTGACCAACTCCCAGGTGCGCCCGCCGTTCCGGGTGACTTCCATCACGGCTCCGGAGGGCCCCCAGGCCTGGAGATAGACGGTGCTCGGACTGGGCGCGACGAGACTGCCGGGGTAGTAACCGCGGGGGAGTGGCTGCACGGGTATCACCTCGAGGGCGCTGCCGGTGACGGCGCCGGTGGCGACCCTCGTCACGAGGTACCTGTCGACCTCACCCTGTGCCCAAACGCGGTTACCGACGATCACGGCATCGTTGACCGAGCCCAGTGCGCCTTTCGCCTCGGACCACGTGAGCCCGCCGTCGTGGGTCACCCAGCCGCTAGCGGTCCAACCGTCGCGGGCATCAGCGAACATCACTGCTCGTGGCAAGACACGCATGGCTGTCTTGCGGACGGTCCATGAGCGGCCGGCGTCGTTGCTGACCGCTACCCATTCGGTGTGCGTGCCCGGCACGGCCTGGCATGGCAGGCACTGATCGACGAAGACAACCCAGTGGGTCGACGTCGGGAAGGCACTGCCCGCTACCTGATCGATCCCGGGCGCCAAGGTTGATGGGATGACGAGGAGAGCCGGCTTCGGTGTGGGACGGGTAGTGATCGTCGAGACCGTGGATGCAGGACCCGTTGCACATGCGGAAAGTGCCAGTGCGGCGGAGCCGGTCCCGACCACGACGAGCGCGGCCGCCACGAACATGCCGATGGCATGTCTGAGCTCGTGCACTACGCCGCCCGCAGTGAGTACAGGATCGTTCTCGCGACGATGCCGTTCCCGGCCAGCCCGATGGACATGTACACCGGCTTGGAGCGTCCCGGCACCGCGACCCTGAGGACGAGGATGGAGTACGCCGGGGATGTCGCCGGACAGGCGGTGAGGTCGCGGAGGTCGAGACAGCGGCCAGGAAACGACAACGTGAGCAGCGGCTCGGTTCGCAATCCCGAATCGACCTGGACGCTGTTGAGCGGAAGCTGTGGGAACGGCCTTTCCAAAGGGCACGCCGGGACGAGGAAGCGATGCGCATCTGTGCTGAGCACCACAGCCGTCTCCCAAAGGCGACACCGGGTGTTGCGCATATGTTCCCAAGAACAGGTGTCGTTTGGGTCCTTTCCACTCGCCAGGATGCCGGTGCCGAGAACCGCAGACCTGCGAATGTCACCGGGTGCCATGAGGCCGGAACCTTCGGGGCGGGGCCTGACCCCAGGGCCAGCACACGCGGAGAGGGAGCAAGCGAATCCAGAACCGGTCGCGAGGGGACCAGAGGCAGCGGCGACGACACCTAACCAAGGCGCGTAGTAGCCGAAGATGCCGTCCACCGAAGCGTCGTAGAGCCGAAGTCCGTTCAGGATGATCGGTTGCAGCCCTGAGAGCGACTCGGAAGGAAAACGTTGCTGGCGAAGGTAGACCACCGTTGCCTGAGCACCCCCACTGACCGACGTGACGCAGGCATCCGGTGCAGCGATAGGACCGAGGAAGATCGTGCCCACGTTCGAAAAGGGGTCGCACGGATACTGGCCCGGGTAGATGACCGAGAACGACGCCGGGACCGAGACCTGGGCGTCGCCGAAGGCGACCGGTACCCATCCTCTCGGAACGGCGGAGAGGTCAACTCCCGAGACCGGCTTGGTCGTGGTCACTGACGCCCGTGAGTGGGCGGAGCCCGCGACGACGAGGGCCGTGGCCACGATCACGACTGCTGCGAGCTTGCGGACCATGCTCGTCCTCCCGCCAGTCAGGGCTGCCAGGAACCCCCATTTGATGGCAGTCGGGTTGTAGCTAAGTTTACGCCGCGTCAGA
>CAWDPZ010000038.1:0-33428 GCA_963804265.1 uncultured Acidimicrobiaceae bacterium | reverse complement strand
AGTGCGTCCTATATAGGAGGGGTCATCGGGATCGCTCCGATAGGAGGGACGCCATGACCGCCCGAGTCGGCTTCGACGCCTCAGGCCAGCAATGCCTCGCCAGCTTGGTCGTTTCATGACAAGAAGGAGTTCGAGCCCACTCCTGTTCACCGTCGCCGAGGCAGCCGAGACCCTCGGCATGGGGCGGTCGACTCTGTACGCCGCGATCAAGTCCGGATCGTGTCCGCTCGCCGTGACCCGGATCGGAAAGCAGATCCGTATCCCACGGGCCGCGCTCGAGCGCCTTGCGGGAGACGGGGCATCAACAGACGGACCCGTCCGCGACGATCACGCTTCCTTGCGGGACTCTTGTCCGACCTGCGGCCGGCCATCGTCGAGCAGGCGGCCCACGAACTCGGCGGCCTTTTGGTCCTCCTCGGTCACGGCATCTGTGTAGTGGCGAGCCATGTGCACGGTCGCCCAGCCGAGCCGGGCTTGCTTTTGGCGTTCGGAGACGACCGAGTCGAGGACGGTGGCCTGGAAGTGACGAAGCGAGTGCAGGTGGACGTCACTTGCCACCTTGGCCCTGTCTCGCATGCTCGCAAAGGCATGGCTCATCACATCTGGATAAGGGGGCGTTGCACCCCCGGGCTCGAAGGAGAAGACGAAGCTCTCGTCCTCGAGCCCGGTCTCGCACATGGCTGCGAGCTCGCGTTGTTCATCCCGGAGAGCGGTGAGGATCTCGACGGTGCCCGGGTCGATGCTGAGCCGGCGGATGCTCGCTCGGGTTTTCGGACCCTTAACGATCGCCCCGCCACGCGAGGCCACGATCGACTCGTCGATCGTGATCGTCCTGGCGGCGAAATCGACGTCGGACCAACGCAGCGCACAGGCTTCGCCCCTTCTCACCCCGGTCGCCGTCACGACGCGGATGAACGCCGCCACCCGTGGGTCCTCGTCCACGCACACGCGAAGCAATGCGGCGACCTCCGTGGCTTCAGGCGCCCGCACGACCCGGTCCGCGTCCATCGACCAACTGGGAAGTTCGGTCTCTGCTACCGGGTTCGGGAGTACTCCTCCACTCCAGCGCCGTGCGAGGCGGCAGGTGCGGTTCAAGACCGCCCGCGTCTGTCGCACACTCGCTTCTGCGAGGCCGTCGGCCTTCAGTTTGCGGAAGAAGCGCTCGAAGTCATAGGCGCTCAGCTCGGAGATCTTGCGACGCCCGATCGAGCGTTCGACGTGGACCTGCCAGATGCTCTCGTAGCCGGCGCGTCGTGGACGGCGACAAGTCCTGCCACCCGTTCAGCTTCCAGGCGTCGAAGGCGGCGTTCAAAGTGGTGCTCGACGCCCAGATGTTTTCGGGACCGACCGCATATCCCTTGGCTTGCTTGACTTCGGTCACCAGAGCGGCGAGGGCTCTTTTTGCACCTCGCTTGTTGCCGGTGAAGCGCTCATAGCGGTGCTTAACGCGTCCAGGACGGGTCGCGACCGACGTAGACGCGCAGCTCGTAAACATCAGGCAGTTTCACTAGCCGCAGACTCCCCGCCACTCAGTTCCTCCGAAATTGTTAGGGCGGAGATATCTTGGGGTGGGAGGCTCCCACTCGGGTATCACCAAATTCGAAACACATGGCTCGAACTGCTATTTCTATGGTGGGCCACCCGGGGCTCGAACCCGGCACCTTGGGATTAAAAGTCCCCTGCTCTACCCGATGAGCTAGCGGCCCGTCTCGGCGACCTGCCTGGGCAGTGTCGACCCTGGTGTCCCGAGACTGCGCCAACCATCTGCATGCCAGCTACGAAGAAGCGGACAACACGCTGCAGCTTGGCCGGGCGATGCAGGCCTCCGCCCGACAATCGGACCGGGAAACACGACCGTCGGCTCGTAACAATTTTCGCAATGGAACGTCTGGACCAGCTGCAGAGCCGCTTGTGGAATGATCTGACAAGACTCGTGACGGACCCGTGACGAGATCGGGAAGGCACAGCCCGGACACTGCGACAAGCTATCTGTAGTTCCCCCACAAACGTGGCCGCCCGGAGTTCTCCCCGGGTGGCCACGGACGGCCGCCCGCCTCGAGCCTCAGCCGGCAGGGATCGTCGCTCGATGGCCCCAGCGTCTCCGCCTGGCACATCAACGCAGAGCCCCACCACGGCGAAATGTCGTGGGTCGATCGCGAACCCGAACTCGGCCGTCAGCCCGCCCCCGGAGCTCGGCGAAGAAGTGCGTCCGCAATCTCGACCTCAGCCCCGCACCTGCGGCAGACCAGGTGGCCGTGCGCCTGGCCGTCGCGAGGTGGTATGCATCGCTGGCCCGTGCCCGAGGTGGGAGTGCACCGACCGCGCCGAGGCGCTCAGGCTTCCTCCAGGTTCCGGTACACCGTCGAAATCGAGACGTCGGGTGCGCGAGCCCGAATCCCGTCCGCGGCCAGCTCCTCCGCTGTGCGGTGCCCCGACGCCTCGAACAGGCAACGGACCAGGAGGCGCCAGCGGCGTGGTCACGCGATCCCCGCCGAGCGCAGACGGGAAAGCTGCACCTCCTCCTCCGTCGTCGCCCTGACTCTGTAGAGGAGAAAGCTCCCATCCGACGTCACTGCCGCCGGCGAACCGCGCAGCCGGGGCGCCGAGGTACCGGCCCGGCGAGCGCGCGTGGCTCAGGCCCAGCCTTCTTCCTCCGCGTCGAACAGCAGCGCCCGGCGTCCGGCCGGGGCCGGCGGCTCCACGAAGCCGGCTTCGGGCTCTTCCTCGTCGAAAAGACCACCCGAGATGGGCGAAGCCATCTCCTCTGTCATTCGTTCGTCGTCTCGTGCAGGCACCACTTCGCCGAGGGCCGTGATGTCGTCCCTCTCCATGCCGCCCACAGCATCGCCCGCCGTTGAAAGGCTGTGCCGCCCGGGTCGCACGATGGGCTCGTCTTCGAGCAGGAAGGTGGGGGTGGGGTCGTGGGCGGCAGGTCCCGAGGCTGCGGCGGCGACCCCGGGCGCCGGGCGCCCGAGGGGACTGCGTGCCATCTCTTCGACGACCGCCTGCACCGTGGTCTGCAGTCGCGCCAGCTCGGCGATGGCATCTTGACGCTGGTCGTAGAGGTAGGTGATCTGAGACACGGCGCGCTCGCGGTCCTGCTCGATGCGCTGCAGGTACGCCTGTCGCCGGCGCTCGGTCTCGTCCCGGATGGCGAGGGCCCGCCTCGTCGCCTGGTCGACGATGTCGGCGGCTTCGCGGCTCGCCACTTCGCGCAGTTCGGAGACCTCCGTCGAGGCCGAGTCACGCAACTCGTTCACCTCACGCTCGGCTTCCTGCCGGAGCGTGTAAGCCCCTTCCCAGGCCTCTTGCAAGATGCGCTGGACGCGCTCGCCGAGGGTGTCGAGCGCCGGAGGCTGGGCCGTCCGCGTCTCGCTCTCGTAGACGGCCACGCGTCGGTGCAGCTCGCGGAGCTGTCCGACGGCGGCCGCCAGGCGACGCTCGGATTCAGAGGCGCGGCGAAGCGCGTCGTCGAGCCGGCGCTGCTGGTCCGCCACGTAACGATCCACCTGTTCGGGGTCGTAACCCCGCCGGTAGACGTTGAATATCGGGGTGGCCACCTGCTCTTCTGCGACTGCCTCGTTCTCGTCCATATTCCCTCCAGGTTCCCTGCGCGGATGCTACTGAGCGCCCGGCCGAAAAGCGGGGATACCCCGCCAAATACAAGGAGGAGCGGACTAAGGTGGCGACGCCTCCTCGACTCCGGCCGCCACAGGGGGCAGACTGAGGCGGCGACCGGTCAACCGCCGGTGCCCATGGGACGACAAGGGGGTTTTCAAATGAAGGCCGACGTTAAGGGGTCTGTTCTCCCGGTGCTCGAGATGATCCTCGACCCGGGCGAGGCCGTTATCTCGACCCATGGCGATCTCGCCTGGATGTCTGCGAACATGCAACTCAGCCAGACAGCCAATACCGGTGGCCAGAGCGGCTTCATGGCCGGACTGAAGCGGGTCGCCTCCGGAACGGGAATCTTCCTTACCCGTTACGAGCCGACGGGCGGCCCGGGCATGCTGGTGCTTGCAGCCAAGCTTCCCGGGAGGATCTTCTCCGTCGAGATCGCACCGGGATCGGAGTACATAGTCCATCGCCACGGCTGGCTGTGCGGGACGCCGGACATCTCGCCGACCGTCGCCATGCAGCAGACCTTCGGC
Source organism: uncultured Acidimicrobiaceae bacterium (assembly GCA_963804265.1). GTDB lineage: Bacteria > Actinomycetota > Acidimicrobiia > Acidimicrobiales > Bog-793 > Fen-455. The sequence goes on along the minus strand of CAWDPZ010000038.1, from coordinate 29,277 downwards.
GGCGCCATCTTCGGCGGGGAGGGCTTCCTCCTCCAGCGCCTCGAGGGCCACGGCACGGCCTGGATCGAGCTCTCCGGAGAGGTCTCCACCTACGAGCTGGCCGCCGGCCAGAGCCTGTGCGTCCACCCCGGTCATGTCGGGGCCTTCCACGCGACCGTGAGCTTCCAGACGACGCGACTTCCCGGTATCGCGAACCGCATGTTCGGCCAGGACGGCCACCACGTCGTGGTATTGACCGGGCCCGGGACGGTCTGGCTGCAGAGCATGCCCCTGCCGATTCTGGCCCATGCCCTTCAGCCGTACCTCGGCGAGTCCAAGGCGGACAGCGCGGGCGCCGGCGTCGCCGGAGGCGTCCTCGGAGGCATGCTCGGCCGGAAGTTCTGACGCCCTGATCATGGCCCCCTCCCACACCGCGTCGGTCGACCTCGTCGAGACGCCCGTCCTCGAACGCGTGCTTCGTCAAGCGCTCCGCAGAGGAGGCGACTTTGCGGAGGTCTTCGTGGAGGACCGCTCGAGCTCTTCGATCTTCCTGGACGACCGCAAGGTCGAAGAGCTGTCGAGCGGGCGCGACCGCGGGGCCGGGATAAGGGTCATCGTCGGCGAGACGACCGGATTCGCCCATACGGCTGACCTTTCCGAAGCGGGCTTATTGAGCGCGGCGGAGGCGGCCGCGGCCGTTGCCCGCGAAGGCGGTGGCGGCGTGCGAGAGGTCGCGCTCTCCAGGCAGCATCCGGACCATCACCAGACGGCGACCTTGCCGAACTCGGTGCCCAAGTCCGACAAGGTGGACCTGCTGCTACGGGCCGACGACGCCTCCCGCTCCGCAGGCTCCGCCGTCGTGCAGGTGAGCGCCGGATATGGCGACAGCCGGCGACGAATCCTCGTCGCGAACTCTGACGGCCTGCTGGCCGGCGACGATCGGGTGCGGACGCGCTTTTTCGTCACGTGCGTGGCCTCCGGCGACGGCGGTATGCAGACCGGCTCGGAGAGCCTCGCCTACACGCTCGGATTCGACATGTTCGATGACCACCCCGTCGAAGAGGCGGCCGAGAAGGCGGCGCAGCGGGCCGTCTCCAAGCTCAAGGCGCGGCCCGCTCCCTCGGGCGTGCTTCCGGTAGTGCTCAAGCGCGGCAGCGGTGGCTTCTTGTTCCACGAGGCTTGCGGGCACGGCCTCGAAGCGGACCACATCTTGAAGGACAGCTCGGTCTACACCGGCCGCGTCGGCCAGTTGGTCGCCAGCCCCGGCGTCACCCTCGTCGACGACGGGACTTTCGGCCCGAACTGGGGCACACTCGTGATCGACGACGAAGGCCGACCTGCACAACGCAACGTGCTCATCGAGGACGGCGTCCTCACCGACTACATGTGGGACTACCTGCGCGCCCGCAAGGAGGGCCGTGTCTCGTCTGGCAACGGTCGGCGCCAGAGCTACGAGGACCTGCCCATGGTCCGCATGACGAACACCTACCTCCTCGCCGGCGAGGATGACCCGGACGAGATCGTCGCACAGACGCCGAACGGGATCTACGTCGCACAGCTCGGCGGCGGCCAGGTCAACACGGCGACGGGAGACTTCGTCTTCGGGATGACGGAGGCATATCTCATAGAGGGCGGCAGGATCACCGAGCCGCTCAGGAACGCCAACTTGATCGGCAACGGTCCGGACGTGCTCTCCAAGATCGACGCCATCGCGAACGACTTCGAGATGGCGCCGGGGACATGCGGCAAGGACGGCCAGAGCGTCGCCGTCGGCTGCGGGCAACCGACCATGCGTGTGACCGGCATCACGATCGGGGGTACCGCAAGTGCCTGATCTTCTGGGCTTGGCCCGGCAGGTGCTCGAGGAGGCGAAGGGCGACGAGGAGGTCGAGGTGTACGTCGCCCACGGCCGCGAGACCTCGATCAGGGTCTTCGAAGGTGAGATCGAGGAACTCACCGCCGCCGAATCGGCTGGTGTGGGCGTGAGGGTGATCTCGGCGGGAAGACAGGGCTTTTCCTACGTGGGGACGCTCGAGGCCATGGCTGCGACCGAGGCGCTCGTACAAGCGCGTGACAACGCGACATTCGCCTCGATCGACGAGCACGCCGGGCTCGCATCTCCTGACGGCGTCGAGCCGCCGGCACTCGATCTGTGGCGGGAGGAGCTGGTCTCCTTCCTGACCGACGAGAAGGTCGCGCTCGCCCTCGAGCTCGAACGCCGCGTCAGGAGCGGCGACCCGCGAATCCGCCAGGTGGTCTCCTCGGACTACGTCGACGGCTATGGCGAGACGGCGATCGCCACCTCCCGGGGGATAGAGGTGAGCAGCCGGCAGACCGGCTGCTACCTGTTCGTGCATGCGGTCGCCGGAGACGGCGACGACACCCAGACCGGCTTCGGCTACTCGGTGGGGCGTGCGCCCGGCGATCTCGACCTCGAAGCCGCCGCCACCGACGCAGTGGACAGGGCGACGAGGCTCCTCGGAGCGAAGAAGGCGAGGAGCGCGAAGCTCACGGCCGTATTGGACCGGCGGGTGACGGCGACGCTGCTGGGCATACTCTCCGGCACGCTGTCGGGCGAGGAGGTGGTCAAGGGGCGGAGCCTTTTCGCCGGGCGCACCGGTGAGAAGGTGGGCGTGGACGAGCTGACCCTCGTGGACGACCCGACGAACCCGCTCGCCTACGGCGCCTCGCAGCACGACGCTGAGGGGCTGGCGTGCCGGCGCAACTCCCTCATCTCCAACGGCGAGCTCAAGGGCTTTCTCTACAACACCTACGCGGCGCGCCTCGCCGGGACGGCCTCGACCGGCTCGGCCGTCCGAGGCGGCTTCAGGACGACGCCGGGAGTCGGCGCGCAGGCCCTGTCGCTCGAGCCGGGCAAACAGGACCAGGCCGAGATCATCGCCCAGGTCGGCGAAGGCTTCCTCGTCCAGTCGATCACGGGCGTGCACTCGGGGGTCAACCGGGTCAGCGGAGACTTCTCCGTCGGCGCCGAAGGATTGATGATCCGCGGTGGCGAGCTCGCCGAGCCGGTGCGCGAGGTGACGATCGCCTCGACGATCCAGCGCATGCTGCAGCACGTGGTCGCCGTCGGCTCCGACATCGAGTGGCTGCCCGGCGCCGCGACGGGGGTGACGTTGGCCATCGACGACATCGCACTGAGCGGGTCGTGAGCTGGGCCCACGCGGAGAACCTCGTCAGGATGCGGCCGCGGCGCTCGAGGGGCTCTGGGCGGGTGACGGCTTGGACGGGGCTGTAGAGGAAGCGGGCGCAGCGGCCTTTTCTCCGGCGGTACCGGCGGTTGCGGCCGGTTTGGCCGCCTCACCGCTCGATGCGGCTGCCGTCGACTCGGACCCGCCGCCGGCGCTTGCCGCGGCGGTCGTCGTGCTGGAGCGACCCTGGCGGCTGTCGTTACGGTAGAAGCCGCTCCCCTTGAAGGCGATCCCGATGCTCCCGAAGACCTTCCTCAGGTTGCCGCCGCAGTTCGGGCACTCGGTGAGGGCATCGTCCTTGAACGACTGCACGACTTCGAGGTGCTCCCCGCATGACTTGCACGCATACTCGTAGGTCGGCATGAGCCCCTTCTGCCCTTCGCTTCGGCCAACCTCACCGTCGGGCGGACGGTCCGGCATTGGCACTCTCAGTTCTTGAGTGCCAAGTATATCGTGGCGGTAGACAGGTAATCCCAGGGGAGGAGCGTCGTGGGGCCAAGAGGCGTCGAGGAGATGGTGCCCCTCGAGGAGGTCCAGCGCGCCGTGCTTGCATCGTGCTCGCCGCTCGGCCCGGTCGAGCTCGAGCTGGGGGCAGCTTTCGGCCACGTCCTCGCCACCGACGTGCACGCCCCCGGCGACCTACCGCCCTTCGCCAACACCGCGATGGACGGATTCGCCGTTCGCTCGGAGGACACGGCTGGCGCACCGGTGGAGCTCCAGGTCATCGGGGTGCTCGCCGCCGGTAGCGCGACCAGCAGGCCCGTCGAGCCGGGAACCGCCTATCAGATCATGACGGGGGCCCCGATGCCACCCGGCGCGGACGGGATCGCCATCGTCGAGCGAACCGCGCCCGGGTCCGCGATGGGCATGGTGCGCATCCTCGACCCGGTGCCGCCGGGAGCATTCATCCGGCCGGCCGGCAGCGACCTCAAGCGCGGGGATCTGGCTATGGCCAAAGGCGCACTTATCGGCCCGGCGCACATGTCGTTGCTCGCGAGCGTCAACGCGACGACGGTGACCGTCCATCCGAGGCCTAGGGTCGGCGTCCTCTCCACCGGCGACGAGCTCGCGGATTCGACAGCACCGCTCGGGGAGGGCCAGATCCGCGACTCCAACCGCCTCGGACTGCTCGCTGCCCTGCAGCGCGACGGCTTCGTCGGCGTCGACCTCGGCGTTCGCCGCGACGACGAGGCTGCGATCTCTGCTGCGATCCGTGACGGCCTACAGCGTTGCGACGCGCTCGTTGACCTCCGGCGGAGTGAGCATGGGCGAGTTCGACTTCGTCAAGGTCGTGCTCGAGAAGCTGGTCGGCGAGGCGGGGGGCAGCGCCAGCCAGTTCAAGGTGGCGATCAGACCGGCGAAGCCCCTGTCGTTTGCAACCATCGCCTCGGGCGGACGTGCCGTGCCGGTGTTCGGCCTGCCGGGCAATCCGGTGTCCTCGATGGTCAGCTACCAGGTGGTGGCCCTGCCGGCGCTGAGAAAGCTCGCCGGCCATCGCTCGCCGATGCCCCGCCGGCTTCCGGCCGTGGCTGTCGACGACTTCGAGAGGCGCCCGGACGGCAAGCTGCACCTGCTGCGTGTCGTCGCCGCCATGGGCCCCGACGGCCGCCTCGTCGTGCATTCCGCCGGCGCCCAGGGCTCCCATCAGCTCGCGGCGCTCGTCGCCGCCAATGCGCTCGCCCTCGTGCCCGACGGGCATGGTGTCCAGTCCGGAGGTGAGGTCCAGATCCTTCTCACGGGGCCGCTCGAATGAGACTGGACCCGCCCCTGGCCTTGCGGTGTGAAGACGCGTCTGACGGCCAGTCGTTCCTGTCCTGCTCGTCTGGGCACGCCTGACACCCAGCGAATAGACTCGCAGGGATGCCAAACCGCGGACTGACCCATCTCGATCCGCTTGGTCGGGCTCGAATGGTGGACGTCACGCCGAAAGAGGCGACCCACCGGCGAGCGCTTGCCCGCTGCAAGGTCCGTATGCTCCCCGAGACGACGGCGCAGATAGCCAGCAATGCCATCAACAAAGGCGACGTCCTCGGCGCAGCGCGGATCGCAGGTATCCAAGCTGCGAAGAAGACGCCGGACCTTATTCCGCTCTGTCACCCGCTTCTCGTCGGCTCCGTCTACGTGAACTTCACCTTTGGAGACGACTACGTGGAGGTCGAGACACAGGTGGAGGCCGTTGACCGCACCGGTGTCGAGATGGAGGCATTGACCGCGTGCGCAGTTGCCGCGCTCACCATCTACGACATGTGCAAGTCAGCCGACCGCTCCATGGTGGTCGAGGAGCTGTGTCTTTGGGAGAAGACCGGAGGTCGCTCCGGGGTGTGGCGTCGCACGAGCGAGCCGACCACGAACAACATCCACCCGCAGGCTGAGCCCGTTGACTAGGGTTTTTCACAATTGTGAGGGCGGCCTAGGAGCGTGAGCCTTGTGGTCATAGCTGTGCTGGCGATCATCTGGGTGGTGTGCCTGACCCCGATGATGCTGCGCAAGCTCTCCGAGCGCAGGTTCACCACTTCGGTCGACTCCTTCCATCGCCAGCTCCGCGGTCTGAGGCGCGCCTATCCGCGCCTGGCGGCCAACGCGGCTGACCCTGAAGCGACGCTCTACGTGGGCGAGCTGGCGGGCACGGACGAGCGCGTCGAGACTTGGGAGCCAGTTCACCGGTCGCGGAGCAAAGTCGCGTACCCTCCGCGTGCAGGTACGTCGTCGGCCGCGCGACGCCGGCGCGTGCTGGCTGTGCTCGCGGGAGCAACTTTCGGCTTCTTCGTGCTGGGCATTATCCCCGCCCTGCGGGTCCTCTGGGGCCTCTCGCTGCTGGCTTTCGCTGCCGCGGCCGGTTATCTGGCGCTGCTCATCTACATCCACAGACGCGAGGTGGAACGGCAGGTGAAGGTGATAGATATCCGCGACCTTCGCAGCGACCCTGCCGCGGCTGCCACGCTGAGCGAGCCCTTCCGTCGAAACATTGCCGAAGAGATGAACGACGAGGACCTCGACGCGGCCTTCGAGTACGACTACGACGAGATCATGGCCGGAGGACGCTGAGAGGTCTCGTTCCAGTTGTCCGCGGACTGGAGGCTCCCTCCGAGCTTCTGGGCGTCTGCGCAGTCATCCGTCTCGGCCCCGGGGTGCCGCTCCGCTAACCTGAGTCGTCGGCCGGACTCGACTGGTGCGGTCCAGAGGAAGCCTTTCCGAGGATCCGCGACCAGTCCTACCCGGGGGTGTAGCTCAGCTGGTAGAGCGCCACGTTCGCAACGTGGAAGTCGGCGGTTCGAGTCCGCTCACCTCCACTCGAAAAACGCAGGTCAACGGCGCAATTGCTGTTGCTGATATTGACAATCGGCATAACGTCATCCCGCATCTATCCCGCGGGCAAGCTGAGGCCGAGCCAGAAGGCGGCCCACCACTAATGACAAGACCAGCGGATAGTTCCTGGTCGGTTGGCCAGGTTGGCGGTCTTGCAGACGTGGCGGCGACGATCTGCGTGTGCCACAAAGTGGTAGTCATTCCGGCTCAGGTCAGGCTCGTGCCCTTTGGCGAACGAGACCCTCGTTTGACGAGCGAGCCCAGGCGGTGCAATGCGGCAATCGTCTCGGATGGGGGTCATCGAGGTTGCGGACGAGGACTGTCCGACGAAACCTCTTACCAGCCCGCTGCCGGTGCGCGTTTCAGGAGAGCCTGCACACGCGTTATCTCGGCTCGTGTTGCGGTGAGGGCGCATCCATAGCGCTCCGCCGTGGCTTTGGTCGTCACCCGTAGCCCGGTGCGGCGGGCTACTACCGCCTCGACCGCGGCCGCCAGCACGTCCCCGGCTTGGACGTTGTCTTCTCGGTCCTCGGCCGGAGGGCCTTCGAGCAGGTACCACCAGGCCGCTAGGCACCGCGACGCAAAACCCAAACCGAGCCATTCGCTCGATTGCCGGAGCAGCAGACGAGCAGCCGGCTCGAGCGGCGCCAGCGAGAACGGTGGTGCCACCAGTAGATTCGCGTCAGCGCGCCCGTGCGACCTCGCCATAGCCCGCCAACAGGGCTGGGCCAACCAACCCCAGGTTCCATGGACCGATCGACAGGAGGCGACCGGAGTCCAAGCGCCACTCGAAGACGAAGCGCAGCTCGCGCCCATGTGATGTCTCTAGCCAGCCAATTGTTCCGCGACCCCGGTCGCCGGAAAGACTGTCGTCTCCGAGACGAAACGCCGTGGCTCCTCGGTATCGTGCATCCCCACGGCAAGGGCCGGGCCAACGCTGCCGTAGAGCCGGACGAGAGCGGCCATCGGCGACCACGGCACGAGCCGATTCTGTTTTATCCGCGCGTCGTCGAGCACCGATTCCCAGACGAGGCGAACCAGGCGGTCACCCGTCCTGTCGGGACTCGAAGCCGCCCCGCCTTTCGGGGTGACACGGCCGGAGGAGCCCTTCGGAGTGGCGCGACCTGAAGGTCGCTTGGCGGCCGGGCGGCGAGCAGGCGCCTCATCTGCCGCCGCCCGTGTAGCTGGAGTTGGCCGAGCAGCTGGCCGGGCACGCCCCTGCTGAGCCTCGGATGGCGGTGGAGTCGTAGACGACGCCGGCGGTGGCGAGGCGGCCACCTCCGAGGGGGCGACCGAGGAAACGACCGGCTCCGGTGTCGCTTCGGGTCGCGTGCAGTTCCGGCAACCAAGCCCGCTCTTGCCGGCCACGAGCGTCACTCTCGAACCGCACGACGGGCATGTAGGCAACAGGAACGACGAGGCCAGTGGCACCCACACCAGGTCGAGAAGGGTAAGCGCGGAGCCCCGCTTGACAACAGCCGACGCCCGCCAGGCGGGGACGCCGAAGACGTGCAGCCGAAACGGGTCGACTGTCGCCACCGGCATCATCTCGTCAGTCACCTCAGCCCGCCGGCGCTCCCGTTCGACGCGGGTCGCGTCGGCCTGCGCGGCCAACATGCGACGACGATCCTCGTCGCGCTCGGCGCTACGTTGGTCGATTGAGGCGAGCATGCCCTCGTAGTAGTCGTCGACGACGGCAAGCTGAGCGACGAGGCGTTTCGATCTTTGCGCGGTGAGCTCGGACGCCCGTTCGGCCGCCCGTTCGCGGATACGGGAGTCGGCCGCCGCCACGCCCTCGCCCGCCCAGGCACCAGCTCCCGGAGCGGGGCCGGGTTCGACAGTCGACGAAGACAACCGCTTGACGAGATCAGGCGGTAGCTCACTCCCGTCGGTCAACATCCAGCATTCGGCCAGCTCTTGGAGCTCTTCGTCTATCGACTGTCGGAATGTCAACATGGCGCCGATGCGCACAACGGTCAAGTAGAAAGCGCTCGGCTGGGAATCGATGTCGATACGTCCGTGATCGGCATGAACATGCTCCCGAGCGTGGGCTTGCAACACGGCGGGCGACAGCGCCGGTCCGGGCGGAAAAGGCAGGTGACAGTGGCCGGTGTCGCCTTGCTGCAGCACCGACTCGGCCGCTGTCCGCAGCAAGTGATGGCCGGGCGCGAGCAGCACGTACCCCTCTTCTCTGCGACCTCGGGGTCCTCTGTGAGACCGAGGCTCTCGGGCAAGCGGTAGGCGGCTTGGAGCGACTCCGGTAGCACGAGGACCATACCCTCGGGGAGTCGCTCGACGAGGGCTCCCTCGGTGGCTGCATACGTGGCAAAGAAATCAACGGCACTACGATGCGCCGCTGCAGCGGTCATTGTGGCCTCGCTCTCGGCCGACCGTCGTCGCCCGCGGCCTCCTCGTCACCTTCGAGAGTGGCGACGAGCTCGTCGGTCCGAGAGCGGCTGTCGATGTGGGCTTGGCGCGCCTCGACGAGCATGTCGCCGAGCCGTTCGATCTGCACCGCCCGTGCGGCCTCGTCGTCGCTTCGTACATGAGCCTCGAACACGGCGTCTTCGAAGACGAAGTCGTCGCTGATGCGACCAAGGACCATATCGAGCTCGCCGATGACGAGTTCGAAAAGGTTGAGTTTTGAATGCAGGAGGTTCAGGATGCTTTCCTCCAGGGTGCCTCGGGTCGCCATGTTCGTCAGGACGACCTCGTGTGTCTGTCCGATCCTGTGAATGCGGCCGAGGCGCTGCTCGATCTGCATCGGGTTCCAGGGCAGGTCGAAGTTGATCATGGCGTGACAGAACTGCAAGTTGCGCCCCTCGCCGGCGGACTCGGTGCTGAAGAGCACGTCGGTCTCAGTCTCGAATACGGCAATGGCGGCGTCCTTGTCCCGCCGAGCGAGGCTGCCGTGATAGGCGCTCCAGTTCCGACCGGTCGAGGCTGCCCAATCGCAGAGGTGGGAAAGCGTGTCCCGGAACGACGTGAACACGATGACCTTCTCGCCTGCCGCCAGGTGCCGATCGAGCAATCCCGCCAAGGCGTCCGTCTTTGCGCAGCCGTCGGCTGCCTTGGCGCTTTCCACTAGATCCCACCAGCCAGCCCGCTCGAGAGTCGGTGCCACAGCCAACGGCGACGAGCCGGCGAGTCGTTGCACCGTCTTCAGCACCATTTCGCGGCCCGGACCGGCCGCACGCGCTTCGGCACGCACGCGTTCAGAGATCGCGGCATAAAGGGCTCTCTCGGCCGGTAGCGGCGTCACTATGACTGTTTCGGCAAGACGTCTCGGCAGCATCCGTGCAACTTCGCTGCGTCGATGGCGGATCATCACGCCGCGCAGGCTGCGACGCAGCTCTGAGGTTGCTTCCGCACGAGCGGCGGCGCTCCGAAGGGTCGAGCGGCTCTTGGCATCGACGTCCGAACCTTCGGTGGTCGGGCGCGGGTCGCGCTCGGTGACGCCGTACCGCCGCCGGAAGTCGGCTGCCGTGCCGAGGTGGCCGGGGCGTACCAGTGACACGAGCTGGAACAGGTCGTCGAGGCGGTTCTCCACCGGCGTCGCAGTCAGCAGCAGCAAGTAGCGGGAGCGGAGCGAGCGCACCAGCAGAGAGGAGGCGGTACGCGGGTTGCGGATGCGGTGGGCTTCGTCGACGACAACCAGATCCCAGTCGAGCGATGAGAGCCGGCTGCGTAGCGGATCCCGGCGGCCTGTCGCCAGCGAGGCGATCACCACGGCTTCGGGCTCAGCGGAGAGCGAAGCGTCTATCGGAGTCTCCAACGGTAGCGAGCCTTCGAGCACAACTGCCGCCGTTCGCCACCCATCTCGCGAGGCGACGACCGTCGGGCAACCGAACTTACGCTCTAGCTCCTCGCCCCACTGCCCGACAAGCCCAGTCGGAGCCAGCACGAGGACGTTCGGCGCAAATCCTCTCTGCCTCAGCTCGGTGATGACGATCCCGGCCTCGATGGTTTTGCCGAGCCCGACCTCGTCGGCGAGGATCGCCCGCCCACTCATCTGCTTGAGGACGACACTGGCTGCTCTCAGCTGGTAGTCGAAGGGCTCGAAGCGGAGCTCGGATAGTGCCGCCAAAGTATCGAAACCCGGCCTGCGCCACACCGACAGCGCCGCCTCTACCAGTGCGGCGCGTTCGTCCGAGACGGCCTGCAGGTTGTTGAGTTGGTGAATCAGCCGGGTGTATGCAGGCGGGACAGCAGCGCGGTCAGCCGCTGGCCCAACCTGGCCGGTCACGCCCGCTGGCATGGACGCGGGCGCTCAAACTGCAGCATCAGCGGGAGTCTACGAGACGCGAGAACGCCTCGGGCTAGACCGGCGCGTCGGCAGCGTGCGCGGTGTCTTGTTGCCATGATTTGCTTGCGCTCCGCATCAATCGATATGTCGTCAGACATCTCGGGCTGATCCAATACGACCACGAAACCCCTGCTGGTGGTGATAACCGGGCTCGACAAGCCGTTCAGGACAGAGCTGTCGGATTCCGACTACGCCAGCGTATGCCAGCTCGGGGTCGAGTACCTCTCGCGGAACCCCCGTTCCATCGCGTGAGCAGGAGCCGCTAGGAGGCCAGTGCGGCCCGCTTTCGCTCGCGGATTTCGGACGCGTGCTTGGCGAGCGCTCCGGGATCGGCAACTCGTCCTTCCATCAGCGGTCGAGTGATCTGATCGCGCTCTGACTCGGGTAGCGGTTCGAGAGTCAAACGCATGCCCAAGGCTGCTGCGACCGCTGCAATAGTTTCGACCGTCGGGTTCACGTGCCCGGCGGAAAAGAGTCGGCGGACGACGGCGGGCTCGGCACTGATGGCGCGAGCCAGCTCGGCCTTCGACAGGCCGGCAGCCTCCCGAGCCTCGTCAAGCTCGTTGACCAGGTCGTCGATCGTGGCGATGCGGACCGACTCGCGCACGTACTCGCGGAGGAACTCGGGCTTCTCCAGGTCCTTGGCAAGATCGTCCCAGAACTGACTAGGCGTGGCGGTCACCGTGTTCTCCATCAACGACGAGCGTAGCAAATATGTTACGCCAGTTGGACCCGAGCGGCGCTCCGATCAGCGGGCATGGGCGCAAGTCTCATCCCGCGACCATCCCGCTGACGCTGCCGCTCACCACGGTCCGCAGACGTGTGGATAACTCGCGGACCTGCCCTGATGGTTCACCGGAGTCCGCCGAAATCCGCCGCAGCCACGTTCGCAACGTGGAAGTCGGCGGTTCGAGTCCGCTCACCTCCACTCCCTCCTCCGGGGAGAGAGGGACGAGGCCGCCGGCCCGACACGACGGGCCGGGGACAGCACGCGGACCCCGCCCCGCCCCGCGAGCCCAGCGAGCGGCCCGGAGGCGAGAGGGGGGGAGGGAGGGTTTACGGGCGCGAGATAGCCTCAATGTGCATGTCGGTAGATAGGAAGCTTCGGGGCTCGTCGGGCGAGCATCTCGTGTGTGGTGTGCTCGCCCAGTTCAACTGGGCCGCTGCACTGACCCGCGAAGGTGTCGCGGCACCGACGTCCTGGCAGTCAATGCCGATACAGGTAGGACGGTCACTATCCAGGTGAAGACGACGTGGTGCAATGCCGGCAAGGGGGCGGGCTGGCGGCTCGGAATGAAGGACATCTTCCCGGCAACCGCTCCGACCGAGTGGTATGTCATGGTGAAACTAGAGGGCCCAGCGCCAGCGGCGACCCATTATTTCGTCGTGCCACGGGACCACCTGGCGGCAGCGGCGTGGATCTCGCACCAGAGCTGGTTGCACGACCCGAGCGCTGCGCCTGGTACCCGTAACGCCACGCAGGCACAGGCAGTGGTGTATGAGCCGACGTTCGCTGATTACAAGAACCGGTGGGACCTACTCGACACCGCAACCGACCAGATTCCTGTGCTGCTCCCTGCGTCGTACAAGGAGCGATGCCAGCTCCGCCGCGTAGGCCTTCCATCCAATCACCCATGGAGGAAACAGTTGCCCGCAACGGGCAACTGGAAGGACTGATCGATCAGGCTAGGGAACCAGCTAGGCAGCTAGCCGGACCAGCGCACGGCCGAAAGGGACCGGAGGGAGGAAAGTGCGCACACCGCGCCCCGGCGAGCGGCCCGGAGCCGAGAGGCGAAGGGGGCGGAAGCCCAGAAGGCAGACCACGGAGCCGACGCTTCTCGACAACTAGCCTACGTGTGTGCCTCCTACCCGATCCCCTTTCTCGGACTTGCCACCCGAGGTTCGCAAGAAGATCGAAAAGACGAAGCAAACACGTGGGGCCCAACCCAGAGTGCGTATTCCGACGATTCCGTACACCCAGTCCGGGGTTTTCGGACGCGGTGTCGGAGGCCGCGTAGCGGCCGACGCTTGAGGGCCTATCCCGTTAACTCACCTCCTTCACGGTGCTTGATCGAATAGTTTGCTGACGCCGGCGCCCGAGGTGGGCGATCCCGCGTTTCCAGCGGGCTGACGCGTCGTGATCACGAGTTCTGGCCCCACCTGCGTGTCGTCGACATGGTGTGATCACTTGGCGTTTCTCGGCTTCGCGCTATCGGTGCGCCGCAGTGACTCACCGACGAGCTCGATGCGGTTCGCCCGTTCCAACAACCTGTCGAGCACGGCGTCCGCGATGGTGGGATCCCCGATGGCTTCGTGCCATTGGGCGACGGGGAGCTGGCTCGTGAGCACCGTCGAGCGCAACTGGGCACGGTCCTCGATGACCTCCAACAGGTCGGCCGCCTGCTCCGAGCTCAGGGGACGGATCAGGAAGTCGTCGATCACCAGCACGTCGATGCGTGCCCAGGCGGCCATGAGCCATGACAGGCGGCCATCGGCACGGGCGATGGCGAGTTCGTCGAACATCCGTGGAGCTCGCAGGTATAACGCCGTGTGGTTGTGACGAATCGCCGAGTGCGCAAGGGCACAGGCGAGATAGGTCTTTCCCACCCCGGTCGGGCCCACGATGAGGACCACCTGGTGCTCTTTTACCCAGTGGCACTCGCCGAGCTGGGCGATCGTATGTCGCTCGAGGCCGCGGGGACGGCGGAAGTCGATGTCCTCGATCACAGCGGGGAGCTTCAACTTCGCCGCTTTCAACATCCGCCCGAGTCGCCTGTTGCCCCGGGCCATGATCTCTTTGTCGACGAGGAGCCCGAGGCGGTCCTCGAAAGCCAGATTGGCGTAGTCGGGCTGTTCGCGTTGTTCGATGACGCCTGTTGCCATGGCGTTCAGGCGAAGGGCGTGCAGGCCCTCGATGGTGTTGTTGGTCAACAAGTCTGTCCTTCCTTTCATCGGTAGTAGGTCGAGCCGCGCACGTTGTGGTGGCGGGGGTTGACACGACTGGGCCGGTCATCTGGCAGGGGTTGTTTGTCGAGGCCGTGGACGAGGATCGACTGCACGGAGCGATAGGAGTAGGCGCGAAGGTGCAACGCCCTTGCACATGCCGCCTCGAGGCGTTCTTTGCCATAGCGATCGGCAAGACGGATGATGCCGAGGGCGGATCTGAAGCCCTGTTCGGGATGGGGTCGTGAGGCGAGGATCTCCTCGACGAGCTTGGCGGTCGAGGGACCGGTGGCTGCCGCCCAGTTGACGATCCGGCTCGGGGTCCATTGCGCATAGCGCCGGTGCGACTCGGGCATATGTGCCGGATCGGTCGTGTGCTTGTGGCGGAGGAAGCTTCGAAGATGCGAGGCGACGCGCTTTGAGCTGTGGAAGACCTCGATCGTGCCGGCGGAGCTGCGCACCTCGACGACCTTGCCGGCGAGCTGGTAGGGAACCGAGTAGTAGTGATGGTCGGCCTCGATGTGGTAGTCGATGTTGACCTTGGCCCTCTTCCAGGTGGCGAACTCGTAGCGCTCAGGAGGAAGCGGTCTCAGCGCGGGAGCGTCCAATGCCTCGAACAGAGACTTTCTCGACCCGTCGAGCTTCTTGAAGGGCCTCGCGTTGAGCAGGCCCACGCACTCTGCGATGGCGGCGTTGGCCTCGGCGAGGGAGGTGAAGTGCCGGTGACGGAGGCGGGCGATGATCCAGCGCTCGACCAAGAGCACGCCGGCTTCGACCTTGGCCTTGTCACGGGGCTTGTAGGTCCTGGTCGGGATGATGGCGATGCCATAGTGGGCGGCCATCTCTTGATAGGTGGCGTTCAGATCCGGCTCGTAACGGTGGGGCCGGGTCACACCGGATCTCAAGTTGTCGCAGACCACGATCTCGTGACAGCCCCCCATGAACTCAAAGGCGTGGGTGTGCCCGCTCACCCAGTACAAGAGCTCCTGGGAGGAGAAGGCCTCCGCGTAGAGGTAGTTCGACGCCCCGGCAACGGCCACGAACAGCTCGGCTTGAAGCACCACCTCGCCCGTTCGTCTGTCGTAGATGGGGATCTTCTCGCCCGAGAAGTCGACGAAGAGCTTCTCTCCTGCCCGGTGCTCTTGGCGCATGACGACGTCGACGCGGCGTTTCCACTCGCGGTGCAGGTCGGCAAAGCGGCTGTAGCCATAGCCGTCGGGATGGACCTCCCGGTACTCGAGCCACAACAGCTGCAGAGTCACGCCTTTCTTCCGCAGCTCGCGGTCGATGTACTTCCAGTCCGGGAGCGGCCGAATGACACCGGTCGGGATCGGTGGAGGGAACAAGAGCTGCTCGAGGCCACTGTCATCGAGGTCGTCCGGGAGCGGCCAGCCAAGGCCCGCCTCCTTGGCGCGTAGCACGTGGTCGGAGATCGTCGTGAAGGGGATGTTGAGCGAGGCGCTCACCTGGCGACGGCTCAGCCCTTCCCCGAAGCTCAGCCGGATGATGTCTCGGATCTTGCGCATGGCGACACGGGGTCTGGGCAACGGCTGCTCCTCGGACGGGACTTGTCCGAGGAGCCTGCCGAGCAGCTCCTAGCTCACGCCAGCGCCAGCGGCGCGCTCCTCACCAGGTGTACGAAAACGTCGGAATCGGTGTACGGATTCGATCGGAACGGGTGTACGGAATGGCTCGGAATCCGCACGTGCTGTCCCCGGCCCGTCGTGTCGGGCCGGCGGCCTCGTCCCTCTCTCCCCACTCCCTCCTCCGTTGTAGGGATCACGGGGACGTCCCCCCAGGTCGAGCTGGCCTGGCCCGATACTCATCACCTTCTCGTGTTCAGCGGTTCCGATGCCTCAACTGCGACTCTCGTGCCGCAGTGACGGGCGCTACCGAGCTACTTGTCTCGGACTCCTGTAGGGACGGGTCGACGCCGACCTCACAACGCTGGTCCGGCCCAGCGGGTCCGGGCCAGAGGCGATGGTCCCTCCGCGCCCGGTTGGCCCCCGCCGACATCGCCCAAACGATGGCAAAGTACGCCACCGAAGTAGTCCGGTGACAGCGCAAACAACCGTGTGAAAACGATCAAACTTCTCCCCGAAGGTGGGTCTGCTGCCGCTTCGGTAGCACGCCTACCGCAAGCTATAAAGGATCGCTCGCGCCGTGGTCCCGTCCCCGGCTGTCCCGATGCTCACGTACACAGGTCGTGACCGACCAGGAACCATGACTTTGAGCACGAGGATCGAGTAGGCCGGTGAACCGGCGACGCAAACCTTGAGGCCGTTTATGTGCAGACAGCTGGGTGAGAAACCCAACGTAGCCGCCTGGGCGTGGCCGCCCACGTCGACTTGGACGCCGGTCCCGGGCTGCAACGGCGTGAGCGGGAACCGGGGGCACATGACCAGCAGCGGGCGTCGGTCGGTGCTGAGCGTGACCACATCCGCGGGCTCAGCGACGCCGGAGGGCCGGCAGATGTAGCCGAGGGGCAGGATCCAGTCGGCCCGGGTAACGGGCCAAGCCGCAGGGACCGAAAACGTGAGGCCGGCATAGCTGACCGTCTGCCACGAGAGCGGGACGGTTGGCGGGGGCACCTGGGCGAGGACGACCGCCCTCGGCGACCACGTGAGCGTGTCCAGCACCTTCAGGCCGAGAACGCCCTGCCAGCTGAGCCCTACGCCTAGTGCGGGCGCGTAGACGTCGCCGGCATTGTTCGACACCGTGCCGTAGACGGGTATCCCGTTCACGAGTTGCTCCGGTCCCGCGGCCGCCCCGGATGCCTTGTGGGTCCACAGGCGTACATGTGTCGCCGGCAGCGGTCCCTGTGGTCGGCAAATGACCATGGGCATCACCGAAGCCGGGTTCACTATGAGCTGCCCAGGGCCCTCGCGCATGCAGAGCAGCATCGAGTGGTATGCGACGGTCCACGTAGCCGGAACCGATATCTGGGCGTCGCCGTCGTCGACGGGGATCCAGCCAGCCGGTGTGGCGTCAGCGTCCACCACGGGTGGCAGGACGACGGCACGAGGAGGTTGAGTCAATCCCGAGGCGGACGCCATCGCTGGAACGGCAACGCTAATGGCAGCCCCCATAGTTATCGAAGCAAGCAGGCGGGCCAGGCGAGTGTTCATCATGCTTCATGAAGCGTCCAGGTGCTCGCTTCGCGTACGCGCCGAGACAGGCTCCGAGGAGGCCTGCGGGTGTCCTGGGCTGTGGGAGGAGACGGGGACGAGACGCAAGCACCGAAGACCGCGGGACTAAGCGCCCCGATCAGGGCCACCGCGAGCCTCCACCCCGGACGCAAGAGCAGTTGGCGCAGGGAACGAAACGCACGAGAGGCGCCCACGTGCGCCCACGTGGCGGCATGGCCGGCCGGAGAGGCACGGGCGGGATTTTTCCGCCGGAACACTTCCCCTGCCGGCACCCGGCATGGCGCCAAACCGGCCTTCTACTTGTCAGTCCGTGCTCCCCGTCCGTTCGCGCATGGCCGGGCCCCGGCCGGCTGTTTCGCCGTC
Organism: uncultured Acidimicrobiaceae bacterium; assembly: GCA_963804265.1. Classification (GTDB taxonomy): domain Bacteria; phylum Actinomycetota; class Acidimicrobiia; order Acidimicrobiales; family Bog-793; genus Fen-455. Next base: position 12,022 of record CAWDPZ010000038.1, on the reverse strand, counting down.
GCGCCGGAAGCGCCCGGTCGAGGGGCGAACCTCCAGAACGGAAAGCGGTTCTCCTCTGCTCTCCGCTCACCCAGGACCGCAGGTCCTTTGCTGAACCGTCCTAGCAGACCGGACGTAGGACGAAGGTGACGGGGTCTCGCCAGCGGTACTGCTGACCGGCGACCTCGTAGCTGATCTCGGCAGCTTCGGAGCGACCGATCGTGCCTGTCCGCTCCAACCCGAAGACGAGGAGGAACGGCTCCCCCGCCCGAAGGTGCGCGGGAGGATGCTGGCGCTCGTTCCAGGCAAAGCCCTGTAGCCGCTCACCGGCGGGCGGCGGGAAACCCGCCGCAGCTCCGATAATCGTGCCGGTGCGGGTGATTGGTACAAGTTCTGCGCCGAGCAGGTGAAGGTCGTGGGCATCCTCGAGCTGCACTCGCTCGATCGTGATCGGCTGCTGGCTCCGCCAGACGCTTTCCCCCGTCACGGTCTCGATCCTGTCGGGCAGACAGGTGCTCATCGGAGTCTGGCCACCGTCGGTAGAAGCGAGTGGGCCGGCACCGGGGCCCGGACTGCCTCCGAGGACGAGGACCAGGCTCACGACGACGGCCACCAAGGCCGCAGCCGATAGCCCGATGACGAGGCGCTTCACTGCTCGACTACCTCGAAAATCTCCTGCGTGAGTGCGGTCGAGTCGCGGTTCGCGTCCCCGGTGACCGGGACCGAGAGGCGAAGTTCATTCTGGCGTGCCACCGTTCGACGGTCGGACGGGCGCGTCGGCGCCGCATACCTGCGCAGATTCCGCGCATGACTCAGGCATCACCTTCCTCCCGAGGCGGACCGGATCATGAACCACACACGGGGTCCATCGCCAGGCGCGTCCTCACTGCTGAGCGTTCGAAAGCCAAAGCGCTCATACCACGGCACCGTTCGGGGATTGCCCGTGATGAGGAAGGTGGACTCGTTCCCGCGGTCGGCCCGCGCCAGTCCGCTCTGCATGAGGATCCCGCCGCACCCGGACCCACGGTTATCGGGATCGACCGCGATGAAGTCCAGGTACCAATGGGGCACGTCGGGACGGTGGGACTCCACCCATGTCCAAAATGTCGTCGCCCGCCGCTGATCTCCGCCCTGCTCGGCCAGGACGGGATTGACGACGGCGTCAACGGCCGCATCGTCGTAGCCCGCGTTCGGAGGGATCCAGGCGGCAACCCCGTGGGGCGCGTCCGTCACCCATAGCCAGCCCTCGGGGGCGATCTGGCCGGCCACCTCGAGGAATTCAAGCTCAAGGACGGCCCGATAGCCCCGACAGGCCAGGCACCACTGCTCGATCGGGTCGTCGGCGAAGCCCCGCGAGAGCAAGCGGGCAATGGCAGGTACTTCGCTCGCGACGGCCTGGCGGACTGTGGGCATCTCGGTTCCAGTATCGTCCGCGCCGGCCGCAAGACGACGACGATGACACCCACTTACGGACATCGGCTGCAGGACACGGGCAGCACCGGCAGCTGCCGTCCGCCGAGCTAGCCGGAACCTTCCGCAGTAGCTGAGCGGACAATCAGCCCCGGGACCTCGCTCCTGGAGGCGGCGAAGTACACGGCCACGACGGCGTCGATGGCAAAGGAGGCGATAGGGCTGAGGAACGCCACGGCAATGGCCACGAGGTAGACGAGGCCCCCGAGGAGTGCCCGACGCGTCCCAGCTGGGAAACGCGGAGCGGGCCGGCTCGGCGACAAGCTCCGGATGCGCCGAGAGATAGCGCCATCCCCAGGCAAACGTCAAGCCCATCATGAGCATGGTCGCCCCGTACAGGACCGCTGCCGCCCGCGCCTCGGGGAAACTGTGGTCGGCGTAGTTCGCCGCAAGCGCGGTCGGCCACGGGATGACGGAGATGAACAGCAAGAAGGCCAGCGTTCGCTCCAGGAAGCGTCTGTCGATGGAACGCACCGCGCTCATCATTCCGTGGTGCTCGATCCAGAGGATGCCGAGCGTCACGAACGACACGAGGTAGGCGAGGTACGAGGGCCACTGGTGAAGCAGATCGTGCGGGAGCTGCGTCGAGTGCAATGGCTTCGGCAGGTCCAAGACGAGCAGGGTCAGGGCGATGGCGAATACGCCGTCGACGAGTGCGTGAAGTCTCCCTGGTCCCAAAGCTTGTCTCCCGCTTCGTCAGTTGGCAGGCGGTCGCCGTTCAAGCACGCAGGCTACGACGTCTGACGGGACCGGCGTCCCCTCACCGCTCCGAGGCCATTGCGCACCCGCGACATGTAACGCTCCTGGCCATGTTCCGGCCCCGCCGTTCTTAGGCCGGCCGCCGGCTCAGGTGCGAGCACAGTGGACGGAGGGTTTCGGCGCAGATAGCTTCCGGCGATGACATCTTTCGGCGTGTTGCTCGCCCAGGACCACCCGGTCGCGGAGCTGCTCGATTGGGCCAGGAGGTTCGACGACGCGGGCGCCGACTCGGTATGGGTCGCCGACCACCTCGCCAACCCATTCGAGATCAACTCCCGTTGGTTCGACGGCTGGACCGTTCTCGCCGCGATGGCGACGACGACCAGCACGTGCCGGCTCGGGCCGCTCGTCTCCAACTTCGTGCTGCACTCGCCTCTGCAGATGGCACGACTTGCCGCCACGCTCGACGCGATCAGCAATGGGCGGCTCGATCTCGGCCTCGGTATGGGCGGTGCTTCGGTGTGCCGTTCGGCGAGCTCGGTGTTTGACGACAGGCCCGCGCTCGCGGACCGCTTCGAGGATGGCCTCGACTCGCTGATCAAGATCCTGGACGACGTCCCGCTACCACTGGCCGAGGTACCGATGACGGGCGGACGACGCCCGCCGGAGTCGGTGCGGCTGTCGACGCCGTGTGTCCAGGTTCCTCGACCACCTATCGTCGTGGGGGGTCAGGGACGCCGTGTGATCGACCTTGCGGCGAGACGCGCCGATCGGTGGAACCTCTACTGCCCACCGGGCGTGGAGACTGCCGCCGATCTCGATGACGCCCTGAGGCGGACTGTCGACACGTTCGAGGAACGATGTGCCGTGCACGGGCGCAGCGGGGCGGTCGGGCGGTCGATCGTGTTCGATTTCGTTCCCGGCCTCGAGCCGGCGAACAGACAAGAGCTGGGTGATCTCGTGGTGCGGATGTCGGAGCTCGGCTTCGACGAGTGCATCGCGACCGGGTGGCCTCCGAGCGGGGGTCCCGAGCGCACGATCGAGGAGCTGCTCGCCTTCGTGACAGAAGACCTGCCCGCGCTGAGAGCCGAGTGCGGGTGACCGGAGATCATCGCAGGCGCGCCGTCGTCCCGCCGATCTGGGCTGACTTCTACGAGGAGACCGGTGTTCCGGCCGCCGTCGCAGCCCGGGGCTGCCTGCACGTGACGGGCCACACGGGGACGCTCGAGGACGGGAGCCTTCCAGACGATGCCGAGTCCCAGATTCGCCGGACGTTTCGGAACATCGCCATCACGCTGGCCGAGGCAGGTGCAAGCTGGGCCGACGTCGTCCAGGTCAACTCGTATCATGTGGGCCTGCAGGCCCAAAGCGACATCTTGTTGAGGGTCGCGGCTGAGTTCCTCGCCGAGCCCTATCCGGCCTGGACCGCGGTCGGGATCGCGGAGCTCTTCGAGCGAGGGGCCCTGGTCGAGATCAGCTGCATCGCCCTCCTGGCCGACTGAGCCGCGCCACGTCCGGCGCCACGTCCCGGGCGCCGCTGTGCGTTGCGCCGTCGGCTGGGCGGATCCCGGACATGGCCGAGCGGTCGCCGTCCCCCTTCACGCCTCCCTGACGCGGGGCGGCCCGGCGAAGCCGGACCGGCGCTCAGGCCCTGTCGACGGCGGCCAGGATCGCCTGTGCAAGTGCCTCGGGCTTGGTGAACTGCGGCCAGTGGCCGGTGGGAAGGTCGACGTACTCGACGTCGTGAATCGCCGCGAGCTCGGCCACCCACGGCTCCTTTCGGGCGATCCACTCCTGCAGCTGGTCACTCGAGAACTCGCAGGCGATGATCGTCGCCGCGACGTCGTAGCGGCGCTCGTCTGAGAGCGTCTGCGGGTCCGAGGCGACGGCGGCCGGCTGGGGCACCGCCACCGCCCGGAAGGCCTCCCTCAGCCCCTCGTCGAGGTCGAGCAGATCCTCGGCCCCGAAGGCGGACCAGTCAGGCAGCGGGATCTCGCCGTCGACGACGGGCAGCTCGGCGTTGATCACCTGACCGTCTCCGAGCGGCAGGGAATCCACGTAGACGACCCGCGCGACCCGTTCGGGTCGCGCGTCCGCGGCCGCGTCCGCGACGGCGCCGCCCCCGGAGTGCCCGACGAGCACGACCGGCCTGCCGGCCTCGTCCACAGCCGTGACGACGGCGGCGACGTGGTCGCGCAGCCCGATACTGCCGCGGTCGGCATCTGCCGATTCGAGGCCTGGGAGTGTCAGCGCCCGAACCCGGTGACCTGCCTGCTCGAGCGCCGGAGCGACGGCGCCCCAGGAAGAGGCGTCGAGCCAGAACCCTGGGATCAGAATGATGTCCATGGCGTGAAGGTACGTGAAAACGCCGGCATCCACAACGGCCTCGGTCGAGGTGATCGAGGCCCCGCCTGTGCTCGCTCGTGGTGAGGCCGGGATGTGCCGGAGCGTCGCGGCTGATATCTGCTCGCCCCTGCCAGGTTCGAGACCGTGCGAACATGGGACCGTCCTTGACCAGAGGAGCACAGCATGCCGGAGCAGGATCGGACAGCAGGTCCGTCGCGTGACATCGCGGCGCTGACGGGAGCGCTCAGCCTCGAGGAGAAGGCGGCGATGACCGTCGGGATCGACACCTGGCGCACCGCGGCCTGTGCCCGGCTGGGCATACCGTCGGTCAGGGTGACCGACGGGCCGAACGGCGCCGGGGAGACACCCGCGACCACACGAGCCTCACGCCTTCTGTCTGCATACCGTCCGCCACCGCGCTCGGCGCGACGTGGGACCCAGAGCTCGTCCGGCAGGCAAGCGCGATCGTCGCCCGCCAAGCCCTGGAAAAAGGTGCCCGGATTCTGCTCGCCCCGACGGTGAACCTGCACCGGCATCCCCTCTCGGGTCGGAACTTCGAATGTTTCGCGGAGGATCCGGTGCTGACCGGCAAGCTGGCAACCGCCTTCATCGAGGGCGTGCAGAGCAACGACGTGGTCGCCACGATCAAGCATTTCGTCGGGAACGAGGTCGAGTACGAACGCAACACGGCCTCTTCTGAGATCGACGAACGGGCCTTGCGGGAGCTGTACCTCCTCCCCTTCGAGTACGGGGTCCGCGTGGGTGGCGTGCTCGCGGTGATGACCGCCTACAACAGGGTCAACGGCCGTTTCGTCACAGACGACGCCCGCCTCCTCGACGAGATCCTCCGCAAGGAGTGGGGATTCGGAGGCTTCGTCATGACGGACTGGTTCGGCATCGCCGACACGCTCGACGCGGCCACGGCAGGGCTCGATCTCGAGATGCCCGCCCCGGCGCGTGCCTTCGGCCCGGCGCTCGCCGAAGCGGTCCACGCGGGCCGACTCGACGAGTCACGCCTCGACGACATGGTGCGGAGAATGCTCACGGTCTTCGACAAGGTGGGCGCGCTCGACGACCCGCCCTGCGACGAGCACCCGGAGGACCGGGAGGAGGACCGGAACTTCGTGCGCCGTGCGGCGGCCGAGGGGATCGTGCTTCTCGCAAATGACGGCCTCCTGCCGCTGGAGGCGTCCTCGCTCCGCCGTGTCGCCGTCGTCGGGCCGAGGGCCGAGCAGCTGGCGATCATGGGCGGGGGGAGCGCCCGCGTCGTCCCGCATTACCGGCTGTCACCGCTCGCCGCGCTCAGCGAGCGGCTCGGCGGCGGGGTTGAGATCGCCTACGCATCAGGGGTCGCCGAGGACGGAGTCGCGACGACCGCAAGCATCGAAGCCGCCCTGCTCGCCATCGAGGGCGCCGACGCCGTCGTGCTCATCGTCGGAACCGACGATGTCTGGGAGAGCGAAGGCTACGACCGGCCGACGATGGACCTCCCCCGCAACCAGGACGAGCTGATAAGCCGCGTGCTGCAGGCACATCGCCGCTGTGCTGTGGTCGTGAACGCCGGCTCTCCGGTGAGTCTCGGCTGGGCCGACCACGCGGCAGCGATCCTGCAGACCTTCTTCGGCGGCCAGGAGCTGGCCAACGCCGTCGTCGACGTGCTCGTCGGCGACAGTGAGCCCGGTGGGCGTCTCCCGACCACGCTGCCGCTGTGCCTCGAGCACACGCCGGCCTTCGGGAACTTTCCCGGAGAGTCGAGCCGGGTTCGCTACGGCGAGAGCCTCCTCGTCGGCTACCGGTGGTACGAGGCACGCCGGCTTCCGGTGCGCTTTGCCTTCGGCCACGGGCTCTCGTACACGACCTTCGAGATCGGCGCGCCCCACGTCTCCGCCCTTACCTTCGGGCCGGGCGAGCGCCTGAGCGTCGAGGTGCCGGTGACCAACACCGGGCCGCGGGCCGGCGCCGAGGTCGTCCAGGTCTACGTGGCTCCGCCGGACGGCGGCCGTTCCCGCCCAGGAGGGCGCTTTCGCCCGGTGAAGGAGCTGCGTGCCTTCGCCAAGGTGCGCCTCGATCCCGGCGAGACGAGGAGCGTGTCGCTCGAGCTCAACGAGCGGTCGTTCGCCTACTACGACATCGCCGACACAGACTGGGAGTCACTGCGCACGCGGATGCCGGGTTCGGTGTTCCATCACGGTCCGGTACCGCCCCCTCTGCACCGGACCGAGGCGGGCTGGTACGTCGACTCCGGCACCTACCAGCTGCTCGTGGGACGCTCGTCCGCCGACATAAGCCACACCGTCGAGGTGGCGGTGACGGGCGGCTCGTCTCCCCTGCCCGGCTCGCTCCGGCCCGAGTGACCCTCAGTCGTGGGCGAGAACCTGACCGAGCCACTCCAGGGCCACCTGCAGGCGCTCCTTCGACCGTCCTCCGTGGTTGCCCGGGTTCTCCGTGAGCTTGTGGGCGATCCCTGCCTCGCTCAGGCGATGACTCAGCACGCGGTGGCCCCACTGCAGCTCGTAGTCGTCGCGGACGCCGGCATCGAGAAGAATGCCTGACAGCCTGCGCAGGTTGTCCAGACGATCGCGGAAGTTCTCGACCGGGTCGTGGCTGAGCCAGCGGTCCCATACCTCCTGGATCACCTCACCGCTCGGCCAGGCGACGGGCAGGTCGACGAAGAACGGAGGCCTGCCCGGGTTCGGCGAGTAGGCGGCGGAGTAGGCGTAGGTCATCATCGACCAGTCGTCCTCCTCGACGGGGCCGCCGGGGGCTTCGGGCCAGATGTTGTCGAAGTACTTGTAGGTAAAGACCTTGTGGGTCATGTCGAGGAACGTGTCGGCTGAGAGCACCGCCATGGCGGCGAACACGTCGGGGTTCTGCGAGACGATGTTCCAGGCGCCCATGCCCCCTGAGGAGAAGCCGAAGACCCCCCGGCTCCGGGCCTCGGCGATCGTGCGGTAGTTGGAGTCGAGGTATCCCACGACATCGTTCACGACGTAGGAACCGAAGTGCCCACTGACAGGCGAGTCAACCCATTGCCCGCAGCCCCAGCGCGAGCTGCCGTCGGGTATGACGACGATCATCGGGGGCACCCCCATCCGGCCGAAGACGGGATCCAGCACGTCCTCGAGCGGGGGCTGCCATCTCTGGCGGTCCGTCGGTGGATGCACCAGGCTCTCGGCGTTCTGGCCGAAGGCGTGCAGCAGGACAGCGGTGGCGTAACGGCGGTCCGACTCCTCGTACCCGGGGGGGAGGTAGATGAACAGGTCGCGCTCGCCCGGGTCCCCGAGCATGTTGGCGGCGAGGTAGGAGCTCTCGTGGCGCGTGCGGACGATCATGACGTCCCTCCAAGGCTTTGCAGGCCAGGCGGCAGGAAGAGCCGCAGCTTCTGGGACTCGAACTCGTGCCATCTCCTGGGTACCGCCGGAAGGGAGAACTCGTTCTTCGGCACCTCGAACGACAGGCGGACGAGCTCGATGCCCCGCAGGAAGCTGGCACCCGAGAGATAGCCGAGGACGCCCTTGTCCGTGGCGCACCATGTCCAGGTGTCGGGGTACTTGCCCACCGTGTAGCTGACGCAGGTCATCCGGAAGCCATTGACGACACGGGTGGTGAGCGGGTCGGGCCCGAGGGGCGGGCCGAGATAGTCGAGAAGATCGGGCTCCACGTCGTAGGCGCCGACAGCGGCTGTGACCCCGAGTCCCGGAGCGCCGAGTGGTATCGGTCCCCGACAGCTCCAGCCGGGCTTCGCCAGGCTCTCCAGGCACTCGAAGTAGCCGGCGCGGTTGGCGATGAACTCGTACCTGAGACCGTCAGCCACGGCCTGGTAGAGGTATTCGGCCGGAGGCGGGAAGGAGGTGAGCACGCCCTTGCCCGGCACGGTCGCGTAGACGAACGTCAGCGGCGCGGTCTTCGCCCCGACGAAGCGGTAGGTGGCCACGAGGGGCAGCGAGGCAGCACCGACGGCCGAGGCGAGAACCTTCTGCACGGCTGCCGAGCTCGCGGAGGGATGCCCGCGGCAAAGAAACGGCACCGTCGTCGTTGTCGAGGTTGTGGTTGGCTTCGGATTCGGCGGGTAGGTCGTGCAGGCGGCGAGAGCGACAACAATGACCGCGGCCACTCCTGCCAGGCTCCGGCGGGTCAGCTTCGACTGCATCCGGCCACCGATGCCGCGCCGACCGCCTCATCGGCGTCGAGGAGCCGCCGAACCGAATCTGCAACCGGCATCCCGAGCACGATACAGGGCTGAAGGGTGACGACGACGCCCCCGCGAGCCGCTTCGGCGAGGGGCCGGCACCCGCTTGTGACATTCGGCCCTGACCGCCGACGTGCGAGGAGCGCAGGATGACGAGCGGGCGGGGTCCGTGTCCGAGATGTTCGCGCGCCGAACCGGCCGGCAAGTCTTGTCGGCGAGGAGGAGGATCGATGAGGGCGAGATACGTCATCGTGACGGGCCTGGCGGTCTTGGCGGCGGCGTGCTCGGGCACGACGCCGACGGTGACTCCGTCGAGCTCGGCGCCGACAACTGCCAGTACGACTTCAACTGCCAGTACGAGTTCAACTGCCAGTACGACTTCAACTGCCAGTACGACTTCAACTGCCACTACGAGTTCAACTGCCACTACGAGTTCAACTGTCAGTACGACTTCAACAACCGTCGCGACGAGCTCGACCTCCACGACGACGAGCCCGTCGGGCCAGGCGCCTCCCGTCCCGCACTGCTACTACACCGGCTCGGGATACGGGCTCTGCGAGGGCATCGTCCTGCCCATGCCGGGCACGGTCGTGCTCTTCACCCACCCTGACAAGAATGGTGACTTCAAATTGAGCGGGCCGGCACCGCTGCAGACCAAGGACGCCGTCGCCTGCGGCGACCTGGGCTGTGTCTACAACCACCTCGACTGGTCCGTCTTCGCGAAGCTGGTCTCGGGCTGCAAGGCGAACACGACATCGTGCGAGGTCAACGTGCAGCCGAGACCTACTTGGACGCCTGTGTACGTGAGGCAGAACAACAATCCGGCGATCCTTTACCTGCTCTGGAACTCCGGCAAGCCCGGGGCGACGATCACGGGTTATGTCCGCGACAAGGACGACCAAGGGGTCGAGAACGCCACCGTCACGGCGAGCGGGGGCGACGGGGGCAGCAGCCCCGTGGACGCGACGACTGGCTACTACGCCCTCAACCTGAAAGCGGGCCAGTACACGATCACCCCTGCCGGCGGCCCGAGCACCGTCGTGCCTCCCCGGTTCGAACCGGCCAGCCGCAGCCTCGTCCTGCAAGCGGGAGACGTGGGGCGGGCGGACTTCACGCTCAACGGGGGCCTTAAGGTGTCGCTCGGCCTCTCGCAGTCCAGCGTCGAGGCCGATGGCCTGACCGTGGTCAAAGGAGAGATAAGGACAACCCAGTTCGGCAAGCCGGACGGCGGAGTCACCGTCGTGCTGCGGCCCAAGCCCGAGGACAGCAGCGACGCCGCGGTGACGAGCGGGGCCCGCGCCACCATCTGCGGGTCCGCGGGGACCAGGATCTGGCCCACCGGCTCGCTCACGAGCCCGTTCGGGACCCCCGTCGACGTCGTGACCGACGCCAACGGCGTCTACGACTTCACCTTGACCGTCGGCACGGTGCCGGGCGCCTTCACGCTCAACGCCTGGGCGAAGAACGCGGCCGGTCAGCTGATCACGTCGGACCTGAACGACACCTCGCCCGATCGGACCCTCACGATCACCTCTCCCGGCAATTGGACCGTCAGCCAGCTTCTGCCCGAGTTGGCGGCACTCAAGTCCGATGCCCAGGCCAGCCAGGTCCTCGCGGCGATGACGAACGACCCCGCCAGCATCGCCCAGGCCCTTTCCCAGCTGAGCGGTCCCGGCTCGAAGCTGGGGGGGCTCGCCTATTCGGTCGTGAACGGTGCCTCCGGTGGTCCCGCGGTCTTCGTCTATCAGGACACGAGTCCGCCGGACGTCGCCGCCACCACCGGCCGGGTGACGCTCGACGACAGCGCCCTCGTGCTGTCCCCCGCGCTGTGGGTGGGCACGAAGCTGGTTGCGCTGACAACGCTCAACGTCGTCATCCAAAAAGGCCTTCTCACCGCCGTTCCCACCTATGCGCAATGGACCCACGGCGAGGCCGTCCCGGGCTGGAAGCTGACCGCGAACACAGCCTCGGTCTCCACGTACAACTTCCAGTACTACGGCTGGGCCTACCCGAGCACTGCGGTGGGAGCCTGCTTCTGAAAAGCCTGGCTCTAGCAACACCGGACCCTTTTTCAATGCCGGCCCACCGAGGTGGTCCCGCTCTGCCCGCGGTCCGCGGGCGCCGGTACAATGCTCCCCCGCCCGCTGACAGCCGGCACCGTGACGACAGCTATCGCCTAAGAGACCGCGAGTAGATGGCCGACAACGACCAAGCCCGCAATGTGCTGCTCGACGAGCTGAGGTGGATACACGACCTGCTTCGCCATGACCTGGCGACGTGCCGGCAGCTTGGCGCCGACGTTGCCCTCGGGGCCTCACCGACCGAGGTCAGGACCCGGATCGACGAACTGCAGGCAAGCGGGGGGCTCTTCCAGTTGCGGTCCAATTGTCTCCGGCACTGTCGATTCGTCCACGCCCACCACGGCCACGAGGACCTCATGCTCTTCCCGGCGGTGAGGGCGTCCGCACCCGGCCTCGGCGAGGTCGTGGACAAGCTCGAGGCCGACCACCGAGAGATATCCGGGCTGCTCGACGGCCTGGAGGCGGCCGCGAGGCGGTTCGACGGGGGCGACGAAGCGGCGACCCGGCTGCAGCTCGTCGCCCTGCTCGAAGAGCTCTCCGGGCAGCTGCTCGCACACCTCGCCTTCGAGGAGGAGGCACTTGCCCCGGTGCTCTTGAGCTGGGACCGGTGGCCCCCCTACGGTTGAGGCCCAGGACACTGACTGACCGCCCGCCCATGTCAACTCTGCCGCCTGCTACGGCCGGCGACCGGCGACAGGTCCGTCGGCAGTCTTGGCCGTGCCCGAAACCGGCCCTGTGCCTGGAGCCGAGCCCGGGGGCTGGGTCGCCCAGAACCGTGGCCCCGGCTACTGAAGAGACGACCTCGTCAGTCCCCCACCACCGGTCAGCTTCGCCGCCAGCGCCACGGGGATGAGCGTCAGCACGAGCACCGCCGTCACGACGACGTTGACCTCCGGCAGCTGCTGGCCGAGGCGGATCGCCCCGAAGATCCAGATCGGCAGCGTCGTCTGGGCACCGGCGGTGAAGGTGGTGACGATCACCTCGTCGAATGACAGGGCGAAAGCGAGCAGACCGCCGGACACGAGCGCGGTGGCGATGGTCGGCAAGGTGACGTAGCGGAAGGTCTGCAGGCCGTGGGCGCCGAGGTCCATGGAGGCCTCGCCCAGGGAGCCCGAGGTACGCCGCAGGCGGGCGATGACGTTGTTGTAGATGACGACGATGCAGAACGTCGTATGGCCGATGATGATCGTCGTCAGGGAGAGGTTGATCCCCCCGAAGGTGAAAAGGAGCGCAGCGCCAGCCCCGTGATGATGCCGGG
>CAWDPZ010000037.1:0-78924 GCA_963804265.1 uncultured Acidimicrobiaceae bacterium | reverse complement strand
ACTCTCGCATTAGCGGGCACAGTCTCGTCACAGCTGAACAGGGGTCCAGCTACTGCCTCCATCAGATGTCCGAAACACGAGACCCTGACCTAAGAGTGCGTATCCGTCGAGATCGCTACCGAATGACATGGCAGCCACTTTTTGCGCGACGGCTCCGAACGCCTCGGGCAGGCGGCGTAGCCTTACGAAGCTCCGTCCACCGTTAGTTGTCCTGAAAAGACCTGGCGATGTTGATGTCGTGTCGGCTCGGAAGAACGCCGTTGAGGCGGACACCGGCCACAGCTCGGCCCCCCCGGTCCCAAAGCCGGTGAGCTGTAGGCGGGTCAAGTGTGCTCCGCCGTCCGTGGAACGAAAGTAAGCCACCTGCATACCTGTCGAGCAGGAGATCCACAGCACACGGGCCGAGAAGGGCGTGGTCCCACAAAAGACGGCGGACGGGGCGACCAGCTTGTCGAAGGAACGACCCTCGTTCGTCGAGCCGAAGATCATGAGCGGACTTACCCCGTTGCCAAGGAGGATCCAGACATCCGACCCGAAGGCACTGAGGTCGATGCCTCCAGCCGTGTTGGACTTGCCGCTGTCCGGAGCGGGTTCCTTTACCCACGATGAGAACCAGTTCGTCGATCGGTACAGCCGGTAGGACGGACAGTCCTCTCCGTTCACACAGTGGATGACGATGGCATACGCGACCCGAGCCGGCCGTTTCGATCCGGACGGTGTTTCCCTTCCAGAAATCAACCCACGGTCCTCCGATCGGCCCCGGAACGCGACGCCAGGATCCGCCGCCGTCGCTGGTAAGAAAGACCGACGAGCCGACTACAGCGACGCCACGCTCGGCGCCTTCGAACTGGACGGTAAAGTTGCCTTGCTGCCGATCCGTCTCGAGGCGGCTAGCCGGCGGCATGGTTTCCTGTCCGAAGGTTGCACCGCCATTGTCACTGCGCAATAGCTCGACACGTCCACCCGGCGGGGACCCGAGCACGTAGACGACCTTATTTGTCGGGGTGAACAGCTGCGCAGCGATGAATCCCTGAGGTGGAAGGCTTGGAGACGACAGAACCGTCCATGTCTTTCCGGCGTTGGTGGTTCGGACAAAGTATCTCTTCGATGTGCAATCAGCCTTGAACTGGGCGCACTGCGAGCTCCCGGCGACGGCGATGGCCGAAGTGGCGCTCGTCAGGCTCATGGCAGTGATCGCAGAAAGGTCCGATGCGCTAACTGTCGTCCAGGTTCGACCGTCGTTCGCCGACTCGTAGATTGCTCTCTCGCCGACAACCCAGAGAGTTTGCCCATATGCGACCAACGGCGACTGGCCCAGGGCGAAGGAACCTGAGACGTTGATGACTTTGCCGACCGGGCCCGAAAATGAAGCGCCGCCGTTGTGACTTACGAATAGGGAGAACCTCGCCCCGCCGCTACTTGTGGTCTCGACTACTGGTAGCTCGATGTTGGCGCCCGCCTCAAAAGGAGTGCCGAACACGGTCGGGCTTTTTTTCGGGACACCGACAACTTTCGTGGGCGAGAACGACCTTCCGCCATCGGAGGTGTAGAAGATTGCCTCGCCTCCTCCAGCTCCGTAGCTGCCGACGATGACGCCGGAGGTGGGCGTGACGAATGTCACCGAAGTCCAGTAGATGTTCATGGCGCTTGTTAGCGGTGGGTGGTACTGCCTGAAGGTGGCGCCCTTGTCCGACGACACGAACAACCTCGGAATAGCCGTTGTGTTGCCGAGCTCATCGAGAAGCACGACGGTCACCATGTCACCCGGTCCCGGCGTGATCGTCACCGAGCCCACCTGGAAGGGATAACCGGCTGTTGCGGTCGACCAGGCCGGCGCCAGCGTGGTTTCCGACCAGGAAGCCGAGCTTCCTTTTCGATAGAGGTCGACAGTGTGGCTGCCCTTCAGGGTCGCCAGCCACAACTCTCCGCTTGGTACTTTGGCGATAGCAGTCACCGCTTTTGGTGTCACACCTAGCGGAAGTGCCACATCGGACCAGTCCAGTCCGCCGTTGTCCGAGACCGTCAGCTGGGTGGCTGATAATGCCCAGGCGGCTGCGCCGTCGACTCCCGCCAGGAGCAGGTCGCTTGATCCGGGGCCCGTCGCTGCCACAGTTGGGCTTGTGGTTGTCGTGGTCTCGTGCGCCCCGCCGAACACGTGAAGCTGCGGGAGTGGCGCTACAAACACCACGATGATCGCGGCCGCGACTAGGAGCGTTCCAACGGTGGTCCTTACGCGCGTTGGCGGCTTGCGATTACGCGTTGTGGCCGTTATGTCCTCAGAACGAATATCCCAGAGATGATTAGCAGAAAAGAATTCTGCGCTCGCCCGAGCGAGGGCGTCGATTTCGTCCTCTAGGCGATCGGCGTCGTCATCGGGATGTGACATTCTTCCCACCCCTCCTGTATTCAGAGTCCCTGCCGAGCGCGACGGCGACCGATGACCGGGCGCGCATCAACCAGACCCGCACCGTGCTCTCGGGCGCATCGAGCTCGGCGGCAACCTGCGCCGTGCTCAACCCCACGACCGCTCGCAGCACGAGGGCTCGTCGCTGCTTGATGGGCAAGGTTCTTATCGCGGCAGCCACCTCCAGGTGACCGACACCGGGACCTTCGGTACTTGAGGAGGCAGCCGGCACCCGCCGCGACAACTGCAGTCTTCGACGACGCCACTGGCTGACGGCAAGATTGTGCAGAACGTGGCGCGCCCAGGCTTGCGGATCGTCGAGATGGCGGACACGTCCCCAGTTCTCCCACGCTCGCAGGAGAGCCTCTTGGACAAGGTCTTGGGCCTCTTGGCTGTTTCCACTGAGTAGATAGGCTTGTCCCAGAAGGTGGGGGCGCGCATCGTGGAAGAACCGCTCGTACTCTTCTTCGGGGATCGAGCCGGCCATCCCGAACTCCTCTGTTAGCCCTCACTCTAGGTAACACGAATGAGCGGCCCTTTTCGTTACAAAGAGTCTTCTAGAGCTGAAGCTGAGGGCGCTTACTTGAGTGAGACGCGTTCCACGGCCCAGGCCAGACTGGCGGCGAGGTCCGAGCGGTGATCCTCGCTTAACGGACGCGGGCAGGTTCAACCGGCCGTGGGAACGCTACGAGCCTGTTACGGCATCTCACGCGACGCATCTCGGGTCCAACGTGTAGATCGCAATACCCGACTCGGAGGGATTGGCGCCGTGCGTCTCGTTCGTGGCAACTGTGAGGTTGGTCGCTGTCGGCGGCCACGAACCCAGGTGGTGTCGCCTCGGCGATGTTCTCCCGGATGAAGGTGTTCGGCAGACGCAGACTCGCGTCGAGACGCCTCACTATCGACCCTTGGCAGCCCTCTGACCCCGATCCTCTTTGACTCGTAGCCACTACTACATGATTGTCTCCGTTCCCTTCAGCGTTCCCAAACGACTGGCTGAGGCGCGCCGGACTGCCCGGCCACAAGTTCGTGGGAACTTTTTTGCGGTTACGGAGTAAGTATTGGTTGGTGCTGACCGGAGATGGGTCGGGTGCAGAGGCAGTAGCGGAGTCCCCTGATGAGGGTGCCGCGTTCACGGAACTGTTTGAGCGGCACTTCGACGATGTCTATCGGTACCTAGCATTTCGAGTTGGGGAGGTCGTGGCCGAGGATCTCGCTGCCGAGACCTTCGCCAGAGCCTTTGCCGGCCGGCGAAGGTTCGAGCCCGATCGCGGTTCGGTGCGTGCCTGGCTATTTGGGATCGCCCGGAACTTGATCCGGGACCATCGCCGAGATGAGCGCCGAGAGATGGAGACATGGAGACGAGCCAACGCAGATCAGCTCTCTTACGCAGCCGACGATTCGGCACGGCTGGCTGAACGGCTCCGACTTCGCGCCGCGTTCGCTTCCCTCAGGACGGAATGGCGGGAGGTCGTGCTGCTGCTCGCCGTAGGTGGCCTCAGTTACGAAGAGACCGCCGCCGTGCTCCGCATCCCCCTTGGCACCGTCCGCTCGCGGTACTCACGGGCGCGGACCCAGCTCATGGCCATTTTGGGAGACGCCGCTGAAACTGACGTCGCAGGAGGTACGAGATCATGAGCGACCCTCGATCGGAGCTGAGCTGGCTGACGGACATGATCCCCCCACCGGGTCCAGAAGTACGGCAGAGGGTGCAAGCGAGGCTCGCAATGCTGGTCGAGGCCGACCAGTCTCGGGGTGCGGCCCTTCGCTTCGAAACAAGCCCGCGACGGTGGACAGGGCAGTGGTCCCATCGTCTGGCCGTCGTCTTAGTGGCCGCCGCCATCATTGGGGTGTTCCTTGTCCCTTTGCCTCACGTAAGCCTGTTCCACAGCCTTGTGACCCCGGCGAAGGTGACGGCACCAACCAAACTCCCTGTGGTTGACCTCTCGGCCACACCGAAGGGGTGGGTGCCGGTCGCCTCCGGCGATGCCCAGGTTTCCGTCCCGGCGACCTGGGACGTTCTGTTCAACGTGTGCGTCATCGGGTCATCGGTCGGCGACGTGTACCTCAATCCGAGCGGCGGTTTCTGCACAGCACAAAAACCTCCGAAGGGGAGGACGACCGTCACGCTCCTGCCGGAGACGGACGGTGAGTTTCACGGCTCTCCCAGTTCCTACGGACTGCGGAGCGTCATCAATGGCATCGCGGTGTACGCGCTCTACAACTATGGTCATGGGCCGTATGTAGGAACGGACTACCTGGTTCCTTCGCTTGGCGTCGAGGTGGCGGCCGAGGGTCCCCTCGCTCGAAGGGTCGTAGCCACCCTGACCCGCTCGCCCCGGACCGCCGCTCTCGCGACAGGACCAGCACCCTCGGTCCCGGCGTCATGGCACCAGGTGACCTTTGCCGGGTTGCGCTTCTCTGTCCCAGGGGACTGGGCCGTCACAAGGACTTCAACCTGGAACGTATGCGGACCGGTTCAGGTCGCACTCCCGCAGTCGGTAACGCTCGATACCGACAAGACATTTCAAGCCATGTCCTGTGCCCCTTCCGGAACATTCCCCGTTACGCCGTCGAACGGCGTACGCGTAGATGCAGGCGCGGAAGGTCCTACCGGGTCATCCTCGCCTACCGGGTCATTCTCGCCAGCGGGTTCCTGCCTCAACGTCGGGGGTCTTAAGGTGTGCCCGAGCAGGACACCGGACTACAGCATCCTGTTCCTCAAGGTCACGGTGCCGGGACGCTCAAAGCCCGTCTACGTGTCCATCGGCTTGGCCGGTAACGGCATGGTGGCCAGGACGATCCTGTACAGCCTGCGACCGGCATCGCCCTCTGCCGCCTGCCCGGCGGCAGGTATCTTCGCACCAGGCGAGCTTTTCGGAGTGCAGTTTCTCTCGGTCACGACGGGCTGGACCGTCGGGTCCAACGGAATCCTGGCTACCCGTGACGGGGGTCTTCGTTGGACAGTTCAATACCGAGCCCGCTGCGCGGACCTAAGCCAGATCGACTTCGTTGACGCTGAGCACGGTTGGGCTGTCGGCCTGAGGGATTTGCTCGTCACCACCGACGGCGGTCGGCACTGGCAACAGCTTCACGAGCCCACTTGGCCGATTCGCTCCGTGCACTTTGTGTCACAGACGGTCGGCTACGCGGTCGCGGGCGGAGGTGTCTCCGGAGACCGCAGCCCAATGGCTCCTTGGACGGGCGGGGTAGTGCTGAAGACACTTGACGGGGGGCAGAGCTGGAGGCTGCTGGCCGCCCCAGCCGACGCGCAAAGCGTGTGCTTCTCGACGACTGAGGAGGGCTTGCTCGGAGCCGACGGACGTATCTACCGCAGCCTCGACGGTGGCAGATCATGGTCGCTCGTCGTGAAAGGCGACGGGCCAGGAGAAGACCGTCCCCTCGCCACGGTGCAATGCGTCGGACAAAGAGCTGGCTGGGCCGAGCTTGACGGACCAGGCGGTGAGATGAGCCAATCTCCTCACATCGCCTTTCACAGCGACGGTGGTGCCTGGACGCCCATTTTCGCTGAACAGTATTTTCCCCATCCCGGCATCGACGTCTCAGTCAACTCGCCCGGCAGCTACTCAGGGCCTTTCAGTGCCATCGACCCCGACACGGCGGTGTTCATCGACAACTGCGCCGCTTGTGCACCCGCCGGAACGGCGCCGTGGGCAATTGCTGAGAGAGGTGGCAAGGAGCTGGTGCGCCGCGGCAACGTCGGTCACATCACCTCGTCCCTGGGAGCCAGCTTTGTGACATCCCGTTCCGGCTGGGTCACAGGCATCTACTGGGATGGCTCCTCGACTGTCTACCGCCTTGTGCACACGAACGACGCCGGTCGTACATGGACTGTTGAGTACACAAGTTGACCCCTCCGATTCCCGCTCGTGCGCCCACGGTTGTCCCTTTCTGACCGCCTATCTGACCTACCGGCTCCCGCACCGCCACGTGGGCGAACGTGGCGCCTCTCGTGCGGGCGCCACGCGACTCTGGCCCACGCCTGCCGAAGGTGGCCGGCCAGGGGCTTCCAATCACCACCATCTGATTCAACCAAGATTCAACCTCACCATGCGACAACGGCAATCAGCGGCGAAGCCGAGTCTTACCGGACATGTGCGTTGAGCTGGCCATTCGTGGCACTAGCTGCTCATTCGGACTGCTCGCTGAACGGCCGGCCAAGCATTAGCAGCGACTGCGACGTCCCGGGCGGTCTCCCAACGCGGACTTGCGCTAGCTATCGACATACACCGGGAACCCCGACCGAGACGATCTCGCTGGATACCGTCCCCGTAACCGGGGCTGTCGCGTAGACGTGTCCGCTCCAGATCGCGAACGGGGACCAGGAGAAGAGCTGTCCGTCGGTGTGGAAAGCGGTCCCAGCGAGGTATGCACCGAGGAGGGGTTGGCACAGCTGGTTCCGCTGAAGTTCGTGAGCCAGACCGCTGACCCGACGTTCGTCGGATGAGGATACCGCCCATCGCTTCGCCATCCATGGTCGGAATGGTTGCCATCGATCGACTGTCGCCTTGAGCAGGCGGTAGCGCTTTGAGGCCCGAAGATCGGAGCAGCTCGACGCCCCCGGCGTTCCCGGTTCGAAACCAGAACCACACCCGCCCCGGACGGCGTCGACGCCAGCGGATGGAACCCCTGCGTCGAGATCGTCCTGGACCAGGACCCGGCCCGTCTCGGCGGTCAAGTTCATCAACGATGCCGCCGGAGAGGGCACGACATAGAGGAGATGACCCGTCGGATCGATCGAGATGTTCCGGATGACCCCGCCGAGATTCTCGCTCAGCATGAGGGCGCCGTGTCGGCACGCTCGAGGTAGATCGAGCTGCCCGAACCGAGCAGACGCCGTCGTGGCCAACCGTCGGTCCCTGAGGGGAGGCTAGGACCATGGAGGAGGTGGGGAAAGGCAGCGCCACGGACCCTCCGAGCGAGGTGCTCTGCCCTATGACAGGGCGAAGGAACCACGGGCCAATCGCGGCGCCGTTCGGAGTCTCGTTCGTCGGCAACAGGATCTCGATTGAGTTGCCGAGTCTGAAGAGCTGGCTCAACGACGACACCTTGTGGCCGAGCGTCAGGTGCCCCGTCGCAAGGTCAATGCGTGACACCCGCCCCCAAGGCGATGAGCTTCCGGGCGTGCCTGTGACAGTGATCGCAAAGGCGAAAGGCGTGCCGTTGAGTGCGACCGGAGTGTCCACGAGCGTGGTCTTGAACACTGCAGTTAGCGACCAAGGACATGATCCGGATACAGACGGTCGCGGCCGTGGTCCCGGCGCGTTCTCCGCGAAGCGCGCGGGTGACCACCCCGCCGATCGTTGCAACGATAAGGGCCGCGGTGCCGATAGGAGGGCGATTCCGGCAAAGCCCAAGCGGCGCCGGCGCTCACGCCGTTTCGCCTCCTGAACAGCGCCTCGGCGTCAGCCGGCTCTTGATCACAGATGGCTGGGCGGTCGTCGATCATTGCCATCGGGGCGCTCCTAGCTCGGCAAACTCTCCAGTATCGCGATGAGCTCCTCTCGCTGGTATCCGTGGCGGCGTCCGAACTGCGAGGATCTCCTTCAGTCTGGTGACGACCGCACCCGCTGGGTGTCCCGGCGACGGTGATAGCCCTTCCCCGCCCCACCTCGAGAAGTCCTTCGTCACGTAGCACTCGCAAGGCTCGTAGCACCGTGTTGGTGTTGACACCGAGCACCGCCGCCAGATCCTTTGCCTGAGGGATCCGTTCGCCGGGCTTGGCTTCACCGTCTGCGATCGCCCTTCGGATCTCGGCGGCGACCTGCTCGTGCAGGTAGGTCGGGTCCACTTCGGTCGACTGAGCCGAGGGTCAGGCCCGTGTTGTGGTCACCTCCGGGCATCATCACATCCAACACTCATAACGCTAAGGATAGTAGCGTCTTCGGCGGAGATCAATCGGCCTGAAGCGAAACAACGGCGGAATCGAATCCCGACCCCTCTTGAGCCACTCCGGCTTCGTACGCACAGCGTCCAGTCGTGCACACGAGCGAGGTGGCCGGAGGGCCTCGGGGACGGGGTCCCACCCAACATTCACCCAACATTCGACTTCCAAACGCGTCTGCGGCAGTCCCCGAGCGTCTCGCTCGAATCATATATGACCTGCTCAGACGGCCCATCCGAGACAGGACGAGACACTTCAAGACGCCTTCGCACCGGTCCGGATGGACTCATAATCCCTTGGTCGCAGGTTCGATCCCTGCCGGGCCCACCGATGAAAGGGGGGAGAGAGGGACAGGGCCAAAGCCGCGCCGCGAAGGCCACGAGAGGGGCAGCGCCGCGACGGGAAAGGACCGGGACGACAGAGATCAAGCGGGCGGCTGGCTGGGCGGGCGGCGCCCCGGGCAGGGGCGAACGCTCGGACACGCACGAGCGGCGGTGACAGGACCTCCACTCGCAGCGGTCGGCGATCGGCGGCCGGGGAGGATCATGTGGCTGTCTTCCGAAGGCCTCCTTTCAGTCTGACCGGTCGTGACGCAACATCTGCCACAAGTGGATCCTCCGCAGAGTGGTCTCTATGTGACCACCGGTTTCGGGACACCCCCCTCCTACTCATAGGGGTGTGACACTGCACCCCCAGCCATATCGGCAACCCCTCGTACTCGGGCTGACTCCTCGGGTCTGTCCGCCCGACCTGTATTGCGTGCTATGGCGACACGTGTCCCGCCAACACTTATGCCGCGTACCTGTCGAGATTGTGGGGTCAACAGCCGAAGCACTGGTCCGGGCGGTTGAAGGCGATTTGTGAGTCTGTGAGAGTCAGCGTCGCCGGAGAGGCTGTGAAGAGACCGCCGCCTTGGAGGCTGACGCCTTGACCTCCCTGCAGGACGTTGTGTGTGACGCTCGTGTTCACGAGCGTCAGCTGCACGGGCGGGCTGGATCCGGTGACCGCGTCAAAGCCGTTCCAGATACCTCCACCCTGGGCATGGCCGCTCGGACCTTCCGCTCGCACGAAATTGGCGCTCACTCGGTCGTTGCGCATCAGCAGCAGGCTGTCGTTGAAGACCGCCCCGCCCTCGACCTGGGCCGAGCCTGTCTCGCTGATCGATTCGGTGAAGTTGCCGCTGATATCACTGTCCTGCACTGTCACAAGCTGGGGACCGCCGGGATTACCGAAATAGGAGACAAACAGGCCCCCGTTAGTGTCGGCGAGGCCGCTCGGAGATGTTTGCAGATCGAAATTGTCGTCGATACTCGAGTTGCTGATCGTGCCCCCGCCGTCGAGCTCGAGGGCGTCGCCGTCCGGTCCGACATCTGCCGTAGTGAGGGAGGCCGTTGTCGTCTGGTTGTAGTCGACCTGAGTGTCGCTCATGGTGAGCGGGCTGTACCCGACGATCATGCCGGCGTCGATGGCTGTCCCCTCGCCTTGTGGGTCGGTTGCAGTCACCGAGTTGGAGTCGATCGATGTGTTCTCGACCGTCGTGGGAATGCCGTCTCCCACATGGACGCCGCCGGCGTTGGCACCCATATTTCCCCGCGTCGCCGAATGCGGGCAGCGTGTTGTTGGTGAGACTGGAGCTGTTGTGGCTCACGGTCGTGTCTCGAAGAGACAGGGTGCACGGGGGCGCACGCTCCGGCCGAGACGGTCGTGTCGAACATGATGCCCGCACCTTCGGCAAAGCGACCGTTTGGTGCGCTGGCGATCGTCCTGTTGCCGGTCACGACGCTGTTGTTCAGGTTAAGGGCACCTTCCTGGGTGTATATACCGGCGCCGTCGGCGTCGCTTGCCAGGGGTCCTCCCGCCTCGTTGTCGCTGACAACCGTGTTGTCAACCGTCAGGAGGCCCCAGTTGTCGATACCGCCCCCGCCGGCCTGGCGAATTGGCAGTCCTGGGCCCCACACGAGAAGCCTGCATCGACCGATGTGGTCGGTGCGACGGTGTTGTCTGTGATGACGCTGTTGCTGACGGTGAGGGTTGCGCCTGTGGCGAAGTTCTCGGTCGGCGGGATGAAGATGCCGCCCCCGTAGGCGATCACCCCCTCCTCTCCCACATAGGCCATTGATATCGGGCTCGAACTCGATACACCGTTGGCGATCGTTACGCCGGTGATCGAGACGGACGGCTCAAGCGTGGCCGTGAAGCTCCCGACCGTGATCACCGGGCCGCCGCCGCTGATAATCGTCCTTTGAGCCCCGGCACCGTCGAGCGTCATGTCCTCATCGATCGTGAACCCGCCGAGGTAGGTCCCAGGACCGACGCTGATGGTGTCGCCACTGCTCGCAGCTGCGATTGCCGGAGCGATCTGGGTGTACGGGCAGCCCCGCTGGCACACGCTCAGCGTTGCCGCGAATGCCGGTGTCGCCCCCGTGAACAGCGATGTCATCACGACAAGAAGCAAGAACGTCATTGCCCCAGTCGCACGCCAAACATACCCATGCCTCACCGCTTCTCTCCTCTCTGATCGAACACACACCTTCATGGGAACAACCGCGCTGCTGCTTGGCATACTCGCCCGAGGAAGCCGGCAGTACCTCTCACAGGTCGAGTCGCAGAGTGCGCGTCGCTGATGACATGCAGAAGCCGCCGTATTCTCTCCTTCGCCCAATTGCCATGGGCCTAAATATGCACATGGCAGCGTGCCGGTTCGTGACCGTTGGGTCAGATTCTCAGCAGATGCCGAAGCACTGATCGGGACTGTTCAGCGCAATCAGCGAGTGCGTCAAGCTGACCGACTCCGACGGGTCGGTGAACAGACCACCGCCCTGCACAGTGATGCCTTGACTACCGATGAGAGCGTTTCGTGTCACCGTCGTGTTTTCGAGTGTCAGCTCAGGCGGTACCGGGGAATACACCCCGGAACTGCTCCAAACTCCGCCACCTTGTGCGGTGCCGGATAGTCCTGCGGCTATTCCGAGATTGTCGCTCACCTGGTCCCTGATCAATACGATCGGACCTCCATTGGAAACTCCGACACCAAAGATGTTGGCCTCGCCTGCCGAGCTGGTACTGATCGCTCTTGCGGTGTTGCCGCTGATCGTGGTGTTCTGGACGGTCAACGAACTGACAAGGCCGAAATCTTCAAGCGCGCCAACAACCGATGCGTTGCCGGCGCTGAACATATCGATGACATTGTTCGTAATGAGGGTGTTGGTGATCGTTCCTCCTCCGCCTGCTCCGATGATGCCGCCTTGCGGCCCGACGTCGGCCGAGGTCGCGGCGTAGGTGATTGACTGGTTGTGCGAAACGACGGAGTTCGTCAGGCTCAGCAGGCCCCCCGCCGCGACCGCAGCGTTGAAGCCCTGCGGCTCGCCCATCGGATCGTTCGCAATGGCCACGTTGTTTGTCACCGAGGTGCCTTCGATCGTGATCGGGAAGCCGAACTCGTCGGCCTTGATGCCGGCCGCGTCCGCCCCCATTGAGATTGGGCCTGAGCCGAGGTAGAACACCGGCAGATTGCTGGTGACAGTCGCTTCGTTGTCGGTGATGCGGCTGTTGGTCACCGTGAGCGAATCATCTTCACCGGGCCCCATGCAGCCGAGGTCGATTGCTCCGCCTTCGCCCCAGCGCCCGTTCGGCGCGGCCGCCACAGCGTGGTTCCCCGACATGACGGTGTTGGTCAGCGTCACGCTTCCCGCCGAGCTGCAGATTCCCGCGCCCTCAGCGTCGCTTGACGTCCCCGCCGACCCGACCGTGTTGTCACTGACGCTCGAGTTGATGATCGTGAGTGCTCCCCAGCTGTTGATGCCGCCACCTAAAGCCGCTGCGTACGGGCACTCACCGTCCGAAAATCCCGGACAAGGCATGCCGGAATCGACTGCGGCGGTCGGGTCGGCGCGGTTGCCCGTGACCACGCTGTTGGAGATCGTGACCGTCGCGCCGTTCGAGAAGTCGGCGCTCGGCGGAATGTCGACACCACCACCGGTTGCCCACACACCCGGAATACCAAAGAGGGGAATGGACTCCGGGCTCGACTGCGCGACTCCACCAGTGATCGTCACACCGCTGATGGACACCGTCGGCTCGGTCGTGGCGCCGTAGGAACCGATGGTGAGCACCGACCCGCCGCCGCCTTCTATGGTCGTTGCTCCGGGCCCCGCTCCGATCAGCTGCACATTCTTGTCGATCGAAACACCCCCGATATAGATACCGGGGCCGATCCTGATCGTGTCACCGCCCGTCGCGGCCGCGACCGCCGGAGGATCTGGCTGTACGGGCAGCCCCGCTGGCACACGCTCAGCGTTGCCGCGAATGCCGGTGTCGCCCCCGTGAACAGCGATGTCATCACGACAAGAAGTGAGAACGTCATTGCCCCAGTCCCACGCCAAACAGCCCCATGTCTCACAGTTCTTCTCCCCTCAGATAGAGCACACACCTTCATAGAAACAACCGCGCTGCTTGGCATACCCGCCCGAGGAAGTCGGCGGGTACCTCTCAACAATCGAGTCGCAGAGTGCGTGTGCCGATGAAATGCAGCAGGTCTGCCCGTCGAGTTTGCCATCGCCTTCCTTAAACATCTATTTTCCGTTATCTGTGGTTCTTATTTCCGCAGCAGTTGGGCTACACACGACATCAGATAGGTGGCTCGGTTCTCACGACGCCACCGATTGACCTCATGCCCGAAACAGATATACGGTGCCGCCTCGCTTGACCTGCCTCGATGTACCCACGACGGCGCTTTCACCTGAGACCGTCACGGATACGCCGAACCCAGCGGTGCCTGCAGAGCCTGAGTCACTCAGCTCGGCGGTCTCCTTCCAGCCAGCCGGGGTCTGCGAGAACTCGTAAGCGCTACCGTTGCCATAGGTGTAGGCACTTACCACGGCGGTGGTTCCCGAGAGGGCGACGGAGAAACCAAACTCGGCGCCGGTCGGGAGCTTGCCGGCGTGTAGTTGGGCCGACTCCTCCCAACGACCCTGAGCTTCGCTGAAGACGTAGGCTCGGCCCGCACCTTTGCACGGAGGCGAGAAGCCAATAAAGCAGGCAGCGGCGCCGACGATGAGGTGCAGGGCCGAGATGGCAACCGAACCACCGAAGTAGTCGTTGGCCAAACCCGGTCCGCCAAGCTCGTCGACCTGGCGCCAACCCCGGGCGGTCCTCGTGTACACATAGGCGTGACCCGGTGCCGACTGCCAACTTAATCCTGGTGCACTCGGTGCACCCACGACGAGGTTCGTGCCCGAGATGGCGACTGAGAACCCGAACTCCTCCTGCACGGCGGTAGCACCACTGAGCTCGGCAATCTGGCGCCAGCCGGTCGGCGTCTTTGCGAAGACGTACGCCGATCCCGACAGGTCCGAGTGGAGCGGTGCCCCGACGACAACCGTCGTGCCCGAGATAGACACAGACGAGCCGAACTCGTCACTGCCTGTGGTGTCGGAGCCCGTCAGCCGGGCAGTCTCGGTCCAGCCCCTTGAAGTCTCCGTGAAGATATAGACCCGGCCGGCATTGCTTGCGGCATCGGGTGCACCAACCACGGCGGTGCGCCCTGAGATCGCCACTGCCTCACCGAACAAGTCGCCGCTGGCGGTGTCGGAGCCCTTGAGTTCGGCATTTTGTTTCCAGTGGCTCGCGGTCTTGGTGAACACGTAAGCCCGCCCACCGGCCTCTGCGGAGGACGCGCCGACGATGAGGGTTGTTCCCGAGATGGCGACCGAGCCACCGAAGTTGTCGCCGGCAACGGTGTCGGCTCCTTTGAGCGCTGCTAGTTGGGTTCCGATCGGAGCGACAGTCGACACGCCTTTATGCGGCTTGGTGCTACGAAACAGGTGGGCGCCCGGGAAGGGCGTGAAGAGACGACGACGATGGCTGCGGCTACCGCGACGACCATCAGGCGATGACTGCGTGGTGTCCATTGGCGCCGTTGAGGCCGCCTTAGGTATCGAGCCCGATCGGCTGCCGGGGCCATCTCATAAGGTGCGGAGGCGATCTCGGTCTCGAGCATTGCGACGGCGCGGGCGACAACTGTCTCCTCAGGTGGGTCGACCCGGCCGAGGTCCTTCAGTAGTTTCATGTGGTCCATGTCAGCTCTCCCAGGACGTCCGCCCGCCGGGGACGAGCGATGGGTCTGAGACGTGTTTGCGCATGTGTGCCCGTGCGCGATGGAGCCGACTGCGCACGGTGCCGTCAGGGATGCCGAGTGTTGTTGCGATCTCGCCGGAACTCAGCCGTTCCCACGCGAAGAGGAGGAGGATCTCACGCTCGTCGTCTCCGAGAAGCGCCAGGGCGTGTTTGAGCTCGCTCCGCTGTGACTCGGCGTCGAGCTGCTCGTCGACTTCGGGCCAGGGGTCGCTGATCGCAGCCTCCACTCGGGGTTGGGGACGCGTGGAGACTCGCCAGTGCGCCCGCAGCACGTTGCGGGCGATTCCGTAGAGCCACGGCCGGGCGTCGTGCCAGCGGCTGTCATAGCTTGCGTGTGACTTGAACGCCTGAAGAAAGACCTCGCCCAACAGGTCATCGGCCGATTGGCGGCCGGTTCGACGCGACAGGTAGCCGTGGATGGCCGTGGTGTGCCGCCAGACCAGCTCAACGAACGCGGCAGGATCACCAATCTGTGACGAGCTGACAATCTCTGCGTCCGTGCTGGCCATCGCCCCCCGGCTTCTCTTACGCCCTGTTATTGCGCGGCGGCGTGGCAAAAGTGTTCGCAAGAGGTGAGTCAAGCCTCAAAATCAGGAACCGGGCTGAAGAGCATGCGCCGTCACTGGGCCTCGGCGACGCAATTCGCACCGACCCCGGCAAAGATCCTGAGCCGTCGCGAGTTTGCACGTTGGGCTCTGTTGCGGCGCTCGCGGCGACTGGTGGTCGCCGCTTCCCAACACACTCAGATCGTGCTGACGACTCACTCGTCGGCGTTGGCTGAGTCCCTCCTCGCGGGCGACAGCGCCCTCGGGTACGAGCTTCAGCTCGTTGGTGGCTCAACAACTGTGACAAAGCTCGTCTGAAGGATCGTGGTCTAGGTTCTGGTCTAGGACTCGCCCCCAACTCCGCGGGGCCGGGCTCGACCCGTGTGCCCGGTTGGATGGACGGGTCAGATCAGTTCGCCAGGGCGGAGATAAGTGATTCGGCTGCACTCGTTCGAACCTGGAGACGAATGAGGGCTCCCTCCGCCGTTTGCAGCTGAATCGTGCGCCAGCGTGCCCCGCCGACGAAGGGAAGGCTCGCGGAGATGATCCGCGATCGGGGAAGGGCGAAAAGCAAAGGTCCGACACGTCGGCGACACCGAGCGGCGCTCCAAACGAGAAGTCGCTGATTCGTAGCGCACATCGCCATATGTCTTTCGAGCGGAAGGCCGAACTGTTCCGATCGCTTTCTAAGGTGGCGCATCGCAATCCGGTTGCGAAGGAAGTCGAAAGTCACGATCAAGGCGAGAATTGACGCAAAGGTCGTGCCCGATGTGCGGGAACCTGGCACCCGAGCCCAGATGAAGGCGAGAACCTCCTCCTCGGGCTCCAGGAGCCCGAGGACATCGGGCCGAGGATTCGTCCATCGCGGCGAGTCTGCCATGGGCCGCACGAGCCGCGTCGCAGCTTCGACCCGTATTAGGCGTACCCTGGGTTCACCTCGGATCCCAAAACGAGCGGCAACGGCGGAGTTGGCAGCAAAGCGACCGGGCAATCGTCGAACGGGCTGGAGGACGCGAGATCGTGGCATCACCTGAAGAGCTGCAAATGGGTTCGCGTCTCGACGGGCACCATGCCGCTGAGACCAACGGACGGATGTCAGTATGCCGGCGATGCGGCGCTCAAACCGCCGGCCCGGCAGGACTGCACGCCCCGGACGAACGACAAATGGAGCGGTCGTTGCGATGGCTCGATGCGCAGTCGCTCACCAGCCGAATCGATCGCGCGAAGAGTCGGTTCAACACCTGATGGTCCGGACGTCGCAACGAGGATCGGCGCCGGAGCAGCGCCGGTCGTACTCGAGATGAGAGCGAGCGTGCTCAGCCAAGCCGAGCAGCTTGCCATCGTGGAGTACGCAGACGAACACGGCGTGAAGGCGGCGGCCAACTACTTCGCGGTATCCCAGGACCGCGTCTGCGACTGGCGATCGGATCGTCGCCGCGGAGAGACCCCGACGCCGCGGTGAGTAAAGTCGCGGGCGCTGACCGAACAGCCCGCTCACGCCTGGGCCGGCTCCCGATGACCCTCCTGGCCGGCCGACTTTCGCGGGCTGGCTGGCTTTCGAGGTGTGCCGGTTCTACTATCCCTCTCTCTTATCCCTTCACACCCCCCAGGTGGGATGAGAGAGAGCTGGACTGACGATAGAAACCGGACCAGGGGTGAGGAGGGCCGGTTGCGTGAGGATTGCGCGGAGACGGACGCGCCGGGTGTGCAGGCTGGGAGACGCGATCGGGCCCTACCTAGCCAAGCGTCACTGCCACGGTCACACGACGGCTGAGCGCCTGGCTGCGTACTCGCCCGCCCCGCGTGACGATTCGGAGGGCTCTCTTGTAACCCAGGCGCTTCAGGCTCGCTCGGAGGTACTTGGCGACCCCTACCGCCTGGGTGTGGCTCAGAGTCTTTGCCCAAGCCCCCGTGCTGTAGGTGTAACCGGTGATGACCACCGAGGAGGCTCCTTGAGCACGGATCGTGGCCGCCAGCTTGCTCAGTTGGGTCTTCATCGAGGCTTTGAGGCCCGGGGCGCAGATTCCGAACTTGGCGAGCACGACCGACACGGTCAACGACTTGCGCACAGCGATACCCACAGCGATGGCGAGCCGCTTGTGGGAGGTGGCAAAGCCCTGCAGCTGAACCGTGTGGGATCCGGTCGCCAAACCAGTCGGCACTCGCAGCGTGGTCCCGAACTTACCGTTCGACTTGACGACAGCAGTCCCTAGCAGGGTGCCTCGGGAAAAGGCATAGACGTCGACGACAGAGCCGCTGAGAAGGCCCGATCCTTTGAGCCATGCCGTGCCTCCGGTTATCAGCACCACTGTGGCGTGGGTCCCCTTGCCCGGGTGGCGCTAGTGGCTATTGCCACCTTGAGGCCCTTTCCGGCGGCGACGACCGAGTCGCCGTGCACCTACACCACCTTGGTCGTCATCCCGCTGGAGGAGATGACCTCGGCACGTCCGGGCTGAGCTCCGGAGTGGTCGTCGTCCTCGCTCTCGATGGGGGCGGCGGTCGGGGTCACCGGCGACGAGGACGGCGAGGTGATCGAGGAGAAGGTCGGGTTGTCCGAGCTGGCGGGACCCGTGAACGTGTAGCTCACCGTGTCGGACAGTCCGTTCACCAGGCAGTTCAGCTCCCCGAGAGAGCAGGTCGCCCCCTTCGGTGATGCCGTCACCGTGTAGGAGACGTTCGGGAACTGAGAGATGTTCGACGGTGCTGACCACGACACGAGAGCCTGTCTGTCTCCGGCGATCGCGGTCACATGGCTATCGAACCGAGTCCCGGTTCGGGCGGGACTGGCTGACGACGATGCTCTGAGCGCCGTGGCGGCGAGGTAATCGCTGCTGGCCGGGGAGCTCGTGTCGACGATGCAGGTACCGACGCCGGTGAAGGTCACGACCGCGCCGGAGAGCGAGCAACCTGAGGATGCCGGTGTCGAGACCGAAGCTCACCGACCCGCCCGTTGCCGTGGCGCTCAGCGTGTAGGCACCGCCCACTGTGGGCGCCGAAGGCGGCTGCGAGGTAAAGGTGATCGTCTGCGGGCCCCGCTCACCGTGAAGGCATACGGAGCGCTCGTCGAGTGCTGCAGCTGGCGTCGCCGATATAGACCGCCTCGAGATACTCCGTGCCGCCCGGCAGCGTCGTCGTGGTACAGGTGGCGGTCGGCGCCAGAGATAGTCCTCGCCCACAGCCCGTATGCCCGTGTAGGTGGTGCCGTTGCTTGAGTGCTCGAAGTCCACGCTTCCGGTTGCACCGGCGCTGACCGCGGCGGTCATGATGACCGAACTCTCGAAGGTCACAGACGAGGTAGGCGAGGTGCTGATCGCGGTCAAGGTCGGTATCAGCTGGTAGGTGAACTGGTCAGAAGAGCTCGTCGAAGACGTCCCTCCCGGGGTGGTGACGGTCACATCGACTGTCCCGGCCGAGCCGGACGGCGAGGTGGCGCTGCACGAGGTCGTCGAGGAACAGCTCACCGAGGTGCCGGCATCGGCACCGAAGGCGACGGTGCTCGAGCCGACGACAAAGCCCGTGCCGGTGATGGTGACAGAGGTGTTTCCGGCGATCGGCCCGGCGACCGGGCTGACCGCTGTCACGGCCGGGGTGGCGTCATAGCTGAACTGGTCAGAAGAGCTCGTCGAAGACGTGCCGGTCTCGTTGGTGACGGTGACGTCGACTGTGCCGGCGGCATGTGCCGGAGAGGCGGCGGTGATCTGGATGTCGGAGACGATGGTGTAGCTCGAGGCGTTGCCGCTCGCGAACTTGACTCCGGTCGCGTCCGCGAAGCCCGTGCCGGTGATGGTGACAGAGGTGTTTCCGGCGATCGGCCCGGCCACCGGCGCGATCCCGGTCACGACCGGGGTGGCGTCATAGGTGAACTGGTCAGAGGAACTGGTCGAAGACGTCCCTCCCGGGGTGGTGACGGTCACATCGACTGTCCCGGCCGATCCTGCCGGGGACTTGGCGCTGCACGAGGTCGTCGAGGAACAGCTCACCGAGGTCCCCGCCGTTGACCCGAAGGCGACGGTGCTCGAGCCGACGACAAAGCCCGTGCCGGTGATGGTGACAGAGGTGTTTCCGGCGATCGGCCCGGCCGACCGGGCTGATCCGCTGTCACGACCGGGGTGGCGTCATAGCTGAACTGGTCAGAAGAGCTCGTCGAAGACGTCCCTCCCGGGGTGGTGACGGTCACATCGACTGTCCCGGCCGTTCCTGCCGGGGAGGTGGCGCTGCACGAGGTCGTCGAGGAACAGTTCACCGAGGTCGCCGGCATTGCCACCGAAGGCGACGGTGCTCGAGCCGACGACAAAGCCGGTGCCGGTGATGGTGACAGAGGTGTTTCCGGCGATCGGCCCGGCCACCGGCGCGATCCCGGTCACGACCGGGGTGGCGTCATAGGTGAACTGGTCAGAAGAGCTCGTCGAAGACGTCCCTCCCGGGGTGGTGACGGTCACATCGACTGTCCCGGCCGATCCTGCCGGGGACTTGGCGCTGCACGAGGTCGTCGAGGAACAGCTGACCGAGGTCCCCGCCGTTGACCCGAAGGCGACGGTGCTCGAGCCGACGACAAAGCCGGTGCCGGTGATGGTGACAGAGGTGTTTCCGGCGATCGGCCCGGCCACCGGCGCGATCCCGGTCACGACCGGGGTGGCGTCATAGGTGAACTGGTCAGAAGAGCTCGTCGAAGACGTCCCTCCCGGGGTGGTGACGGTCACATCGACTGTCCCGGCCGAGCCGGCGGCGAGGTGGCGCTGCACGAGGTCGTCGAGGAACAGGTGACCGAGGTCCCCGCCGTTGACCCGAAGGCGACGGTGCTCGAGCCGACGACAAAGCCGGTGCCGGTGATGGTGACAGAGGTGTTTCCGGCGATCGGCCCGGCCACCGGCGCGATCCCGGTCACGACCGGGGTCGTGTCATAGGTGAACTGGTCAGAAGAGCTCGTCGAAGACGTCCCTCCCGGGGTGGTGACGGTCACATCGACTGTCCCGGCCGAGCCGGACGGCGAGGTGGCGCTGCACGAGGTCGTCGAGGAACAGCTCACCGAGGTGCCGGCGTCGGCACCGAAGGCGACGGTGCTCGAGCCGACGACAAAGCCCGTGCCGGTGATGGTGACAGAGGTGTTTCCGGCGATCGGCCCGGCGACCGGGCTGACCGCTGTCACGGCCGGGGTGGCGTCATAGCTGAACTGGTCAGAAGAGCTCGTCGAAGACGTGCCGGTCTCGTTGGTGACGGTGACGTCGACTGTGCCGGCGGCATGTGCCGGAGAGGCGGCGGTGATCTGGATGTCGGAGACGATGGTGTAGCTCGAGGCGTTGCCGCTCGCGAACTTGACTCCGGTCGCGTCCGCGAAGCCCGTGCCGGTGATGGTGACAGAGGTGTTTCCGGCGATCGGCCCGGCCACCGGCGCGATCCCGGTCACGACCGGGGTGGCGTCATAGGTGAACTGGTCAGAAGAGCTCGTCGAAGACGTCCCTCCCGGGGTGGTGACGGTCACATCGACTGTCCCGGCCGATCCTGCCGGGGACTTGGCGCTGCACGAGGTCGTCGAGGAACAGCTCACCGAGGTCCCCGCCGTTGACCCGAAGGCGACGGTGCTCGAGCCGACGACAAAGCCCGTGCCGGTGATGGTGACAGAGGTGTTTCCGGCGATCGGCCCGGCCACCGGCGCGATCCCGGTCACGACCGGGGTGGCGTCATAGGTGAACTGGTCAGAAGAGCTCGTCGAAGACGTGCCGTCTCGGGGTGGTGACGGTGACATCGACTGTGCCGGCCGCATGCTGCCGGGGTCGTGGCGCTGCACGTGGTCGTCGAGCAACGGGCGTAGGTTCCTTCAAGAGCTCCAAAACTCAGAAGGAGGACCTACACCCGTGGCACCACGAGTATCGCCCAGTGAGCGCGTCCGCGCAGAGATCGACGCGCTGTTCAGTTCCGAGCAGGACCTTTCCACCGTCCTCGAGGAGGTCGGCCGCGTCACCGTCCGTCTCCTCATGCAGCAGGCGATCGAGGCCGAGGTCGACACGTTCTTGGGCCGGGCGCCCTATGAACGACGAAGCGAGGACACCCCGGCCGGATCGCGCAACGGCTGGCAACCGCCCGTCGCGGTGAAGACGACGATGGGACCGGTCGAGCTCAGCCGGCCGAAGCTGCGCGACACCGACGAAAAGTTGCTGCTCACAGCTGTTCGGCCTCGGCGTAACGCGCACGAATGCCCTCGAGGCCCTCGTTATCTCGGCCTGGGTGCGGGGACTGTCAGACCGTGATGTCGAAGCCGCACTTCGCGAGGTGCTCGGCGACGAGGCGGCGCTCTACGCGATCGACCGTGTCGAGGATCTGCCAGCAGGTAAAAGACGAGTTCGCCGCCTTCGCCACGATGGACCTCTCCAAGCTCCGCATCGACTATCTGTTCTTGGACGGCACGAACTTCCGCTTCCACGAGCACTCGCCCGGCCGATGCCGGTGCTTTGTGCCTGGGGCATCGACACCAACGGAAAGCCGCATCTCGTCGGACTCGCTGCGGCCAGCTCGGAGTCGACTGACGCCTGGGCCGACTTTCTCGAAGACCTCGTCACGCGCAAGCTCGCCTCGCCCCTTCTCGTCGTCTCCGACGGTGCGCCGGGGCTCATCGCCGCCATCGAGCAGGTCTTTCCGAAGGCGCTTCGCCAAAGATGTGTCATCCACCGACTCCGCAATGCAGTCGCCAAGGTCTCCAAGGCCGACCAGGACGCCTTCAAGGCCGACTGGTGGGAGGTCTTCGACAAGATCGAGGAACCACCCGGTGAGCAAGCAGTCGCCGAAGCCCGCCGGCGCATCGACGGCTTCAGGGCCCAGTCGGAGACACGCCTATCCCGGAGCGGTCGCCTGCCTGGTCGAGGACTTCGAATCGCTCAGCGTGCACTTGCGGTTCCCAAAGGAACACTGGAAGAGATGCCGGCACACCAACCTGCATCGAGCGCACCTTCGGCGAGACTCGGCGCAGGACCAAGGTGATCGGGCGGCTCCCAGGCGAGCGCGACCTGTGTCGCCCTCGTGTACGCGGTGCTCGACCGCCAACGCCACGGCTCCGCCGCGGGATGACGATGACGCCGTCGTGCGCTCAGACGCTTGCAGATCTCTCCGGCGTGAGCTCCTCGGAGAGCAGCAAGATCCCGTTTCAGAAGACACTGTCACAGCAGCCGCGGAGTAGGCTCTCGTTGGAACTTGCGCCTCGAGCTATTCTACACCGTGTTTGGGACGCCACCGATCGGCCCGGCCACCGGCAGGCGATCCCGGTCACGACCGGGGTCGTGTCATAGGTGAACTGGTCAGAAGAGCTCGTGCTCGACGTCCCTCCCGGGGTGGTGACGGTCACATCGACTGTCCCGGCCGATCCTGCCGGGGACTTGGCGCTGCACGAGGTCGTCGAGGAACAGCTCACCGAGGTCCCCGCCGTTGACCCGAAGGCGACGGTGCTCGAGCCGACGACAAAGCCCGTGCCGGTGATGGTGACAGAGGTGTTTCCGGCGATCGGCCCGGAGGTCGGCGAGACGGCGGTCACTGTGGGAGGAAGGGTGAAGCTCTGGCTGGCCTGGGCGGACGAGCCGCCGTTGTTCGACACGGTCTGGCCCGTGAAGACCTGGGTGGCGGAGGTGCCCACTGAGTCAGTGACGGTCAAGGTGGCCGTGTAGGAGCCGCCGGTGGCATAGGTGTGGGTCGTCGTCGGCGTCGAAGTGTTGGCGGTGGTGGTGTCTCCGAAGGTCCAGGCATAGTTGGTGATGGTGCCGGAGGCCACCCCCGATGCCGAGGCGTCGAAGCTGGTCGCCGACCCGGGCGAGGCCGGTGTGACCGTGAAGGAGGCGATCGGGGCCTGGTCCGGCGTGATGGCGACCGCATACGGGTGGGTACCGGCGGTGATGGCGGTGCCGGCCGTGTTGGTGGCGACCGTGATGGGGGTGACGGTGCCCGAGCCGTAGTTGGTCACATAAGCGGTCTTGCCGTCCGGGGTGATGGCGATTCCGATGGGAGTGGAGCCGACGGTGATGGGGCTGCCGGCCGTGTTGGTGGCGACCGTGATGGGGGTGACGGTGCCCGAGCTCTGGTTGGCCACATAGGCGGTCTGGCCGTTCGGGGTGATGGCGATGACAGACGGGTTGGCACCAACGGCGATGGCGGTGCCGGCCGTGTTGGTGGCGACCGTGATCGGGGTGACGGTGCCCGAGGCGTTCTGGTTGGCCACATAGGCGGTCTGGCCGTTCGGGGTGATGGCGATGGCGTAGGGCGCGCTGCCGGCGGTGATGGGGGTGCCGGCCGTGTTGGTGGCGACCGTGATGGGGGTGACAGTGCCCGAGCTGCTGTTGGCCACATAGGCGGTCTGGCCGTTCGGGGTGATGGCTATTCCGATGGGGCAGTTTCCGACGGGGATCGGGGTGCCTGGCGTGTTGGTAGCGATCGTGATCGGGGTGACGGTGTTGTCGGCACAGTTGGCCACATAGGCGGTCTGGCCGTTCGGGGTGATGGCGATGCCCCAGGGATGGGTGCCGACCGTGATCGGGGTGCCGGGCGTGTTGGTGGCCAGGTTGATGGGGGTGACGGTGCCCGAGGCGGAGTTGGTCACATAGGCGGTCTGGCCGTTCGGAGTGATGGCGACCGCATACGGGTTGGCACCGACGGTGATGGCGGTGCCAACCGTGCCGGAGGCGACCGTGATGGGGGTGACGGTGCCCGAGCTGTTGCTGTTGACGACATAGGCGGTCGGGCCGGCGACATAGCTGTACTGGTCTGCCGACGAGGTGGCCGAGGTCCCGGCCGACGTCGTGACCGTGACGTCGACGGTCGTCCCCGCCGTTCCCGCCGGGGAGGTGACGATGACCGTCGTGGCTGTGCTCGAGACGATGGTGGCGGTGGTGGCGCCGAAGTGCACCGAGGTCGGGCTGGAGAGGTTGGTCCCCACCACGGTCACGTGCTGGCCGCCGGCGGCCGGCCCCGAGCCTGCGATGAGCCCGGTCACGAAGGGGAAGCTGCCGTAGTTGAACCGGTCGGCCGCCGAGGTGCTCGAGGTGCCGTTCGTCGTCGTGACGGTGACGTCGACCGTCCCGGCCGACTCGGCGGGCGAGGTGGCGCTGCACGAGGTCGTCGAGGAACAGGTGACCGAGGTCCCCGCCGTCGCCCCGAACTGCACAGTCGTCGACCCGGGGACAAAGCCGGTGCCGGTGATGGTGACGACCGTGCCTCCGCCCACCGGGCCGGCGTTCGGAGAGACGGCAGTGACGGCGGGAGGAAGGGTGAAGCTCTGGCTGGCCTGCGCGGAGGAGCCGCCGTTGTTCGAGACGGTCTGTCCCGTGAAGACCTGGGTGGTGGAGGTGCCCGCTGAGTCGGTGA
This sequence comes from uncultured Acidimicrobiaceae bacterium, assembly GCA_963804265.1. Classification (GTDB taxonomy): domain Bacteria; phylum Actinomycetota; class Acidimicrobiia; order Acidimicrobiales; family Bog-793; genus Fen-455. The sequence goes on along the minus strand of CAWDPZ010000037.1, from coordinate 54,596 downwards.
CGGTCAAGGTGGCCGTGTAGGAGCCGCCGGTGGCATAGGTGTGCGTCGTCGTCGGCGTTGTGGTGTTGGCGGTGGTGGTGTCGCCGAAGGTCCAGGCGTAGTTGGTGATGGAGCCATACGGTGCCCCCGATGCCGAGGCGTCGAAGCTGGTCGCCGACCCGGGCGAGGCCGGTGTGACCGTGAAGGACGCGATCGGGCCCTGGTCCGGGGTTATGGCGATGGCGTTGTAGTACGGGTAACCACCGACCGTTATGGCCGTGCCGGCCGTGTTGTTCGACAAGTTGATCGGGGTGACGGTGCCCGGGCCCGGGTTGACCACATAGGCGGTCAGGCCGTTCGGGGTGATGGCGACCGCATACTGGCCTGAGCCGACGGTGATGGCGGTCCCGGCCGTGTTGGTGGCGATCGTGATCGGGGTGACGGTGCCCGAGCCACCGTTGGTCACATAGGCGGTCTGGCCGTTCGGGGTGATGGCGATGCCAGTCGGGGTGGTACCGACGGTGATGGCGGTGCCGGCCGTATTGGTGGTCAGGTTTATGGGGGTGACGGTGTTCGCGTTGTTGTTGGCCACATAGGCGGTCTGGCCGTTCGGGGTGATGGCGATGGCATCAAGGGTGCTGCCGACGGTGATGGGGGTGCCGGGCGTATTGGTGGCGACCGTGATGGGGGTGACGGTCGTCGAGCCCCAGTTGGTCACATAGGCGGTCTGGCCGTTCGGGGTGATGGCGATCGCATCGGGATGGTTGCCGACGGCGATGGCAGTGCCGGCGGTGTTGGAGGCGAGCGTGATGGGGGTGACGGTGTTCGAGTTCCAGTTGGCCACATAGGCGGTCTGGCCGTTCGGGGTGATGGCGATGGCCTGTGGCTCGCTGCCGACGGTGATCGGGGTGCCGGGCGTGTTGGTGGCCAGGTTGATGGGGGTGACGGTGTTCGAGCCGTTGTTGGCCACGTAGGCGGTCGTGCCGTTCGGGGTGACGGCGATGCCCTCCGGGTTGGTACCGACGGTGATGGCGGTGCCGGCCGTGTTGTTCGACAGGTTGATGGGGGTGACGGTGCCCGAGATGTAGTTGGCGACGTAGGCGGTCGGGCCGGCGACATAGCTGTACTGGTCTGCCGACGAGGTGGCCGAGGTCCCGGCCGACGTCGTGACCGTGACGTCGACGGTCGTCCCCGCCGTTCCCGCCGGGGAGGTGACGATGACCGTCGTGGCTGTGCTCGAGACGATGGTGGCGGTGGTGGCGCCGAAGTGCACCGAGGTGGGGCCGGAGAGGTTGGTCCCCACCACGGTCACATGCTGGCCGCCGGCGGCCGGCCCCGAGCCTGCGATGAGCCCGGTCACCGTAGGGGGGGACGATGCAAAGGCGGGAGGGGTCCCGATCCACAACATCGCCGTACCTGTCGCGATGGCGAGGACAAGGGCGGCCACCTTCGAGACCCGGGCGGCGCGCGGCCGTCCGAGCCGGCCCGGGGCCCGGTGTGGGATCCACCGCAACGGCATCCCTCGAACTGATTCGCGCACGGTCCGCTCCCTTAGTCGTGAACTCGCGTTTGTATCGGCATGTCGCAGTTCGGGGAGAACGGCGGGTACGTTCCGATCACCCTTGCGTTCACCCTGCGGTCTCAGGGCAGACCAAGCTCGAGGGATGGCTTTCGCGAAAGCCTTGCCTCGCTTGGCGTGGATTGTCATGCCCGAGTGAGCTGATACGGTCCATCACCCTCGTTCTCACCCTGGGGCAGGGTCGCTGACTGCCAGAGAAATGAACGACTCTTGTCGGGCTCACGGTCGCTTCTAGGACGGGATCGTCAACGACGGCCCGGATCCAAGTCGCCTACGGTGGCATGTCTTTACAGGTGCCCCGGTTCAAATCACCCTCACTCTCACCCCGCGAGTGGAGCCCACGGTTGAGACAGACTTCTTATTGCCGCCCATCAAGAATGCTGCCCCGGTACGTGTCACAGCCTGAGAACGTGGCAATAGCCTGTTCGAGGAAGCACGGGAACAAGAGAACCTAAACTGGTCTCTTTGGAGCAATGCCACGATCTCTGCTCAACTTGCAGAGATATGCCGCCGATGCTCAGTCGGTACTTTTCCAGCCAAGAAAGGCGATGGCCATGAAGGTCCTCGGTTTCCACTCCGGTCGCGGCGCCAAGGTGAGGGCACGGCTGCTTCCGTCGAAACTCGTCGCCTCGGTGATGGCAGTTGCGCTCCTCGGCACCGTGGTGGCTCTCGGCGGCTCTGCCTCTGCGACCACTACCGGCGCTTTGCGAGCTTCGGTCTCGAATCAATCTCCGGCTCAGATGAGCCCCGCAGCCGCCACCAAGTACTACCTGCAATCCTCGGGAAAGGGGAACAAGGTGCTTCGCTCCGTCGCGCTCCCCTCCAAGTGGTACCTGACATGGAGATTCGACTGCGGAACAAGAAAGGGTGACTTCGTGCTGAGCTCGACGAGAAAGGGCCAGTCGAGCGTCACCGTCGCCCGCCAGGGCCCCGGCCTCGGTGGGGGCGGCCAGCTTCTGTTCAAGAAGGCCGGCACCTACAAGTTCGCGGTCAAGACGACCTGCAGCTGGACCGTTAGCGCCTCGGCCACTCCCCCCGGTGCCGCCAAGTAGCGAACTCCGCGATCCGGACCAGGTCGCAACCCGACGAAGTCTGCAAGCGCGGCCGACGGCCGTCGCACAGGCCCTGTAACGAAGGGCTCCTGTCTCTCTGCCAAGAAGCCGGCCGCTTGTCTGATCTTGTTCCGCCTTTCGGACGACGGGGCGTCAAGACCGGTCCCGTCGCCCGGCTCTTGCCCGGCGAGGATCGGCGACACCCGCCTCACGGCTCCTCGAGGCGATGAGAATCGATGGTTCGTCCAAGCGGGGTGATCGCGGGGTGATCGATCCAGTTCTTCTGGTCTTTGAAGAGCGGGAGATGCCGATACCCTCAAGGTGACCTCGCGCCCGGGCGCCTCCAAGCTCCATCGAGAACGGGCAGCGCCCGCGACAAGGTCTCCGCTCAAGCCGACAGCGCACAGTTGTCAGCGCCGGGTCCGGTGCGCTACGAGGCGCCGGAGCGCAAAGCGACCGAAGCCTCGAATTCCTCGGCCCTTCCATTTGGATCTCAGGCGGCGACAACCGATGACCGTCAACACGGACCAGACCGTCATCGCCCCGGATACACACCCGACCGAACGATCTCGCGAGCTCCTCCCCGGAGATCGAGAGGCGAACGAACTGCCGGCAAGTCGCGCCACAGCGTCGGCAGAGGAACTCAAGACGTCGAACCGACGCTGCAACCAGCGATTCGGCTTGGTCGCCGCGCTCTTCGGTCTTGTGAGCACGCTCTTTTTGGTTTGGATGATCGTCCTGGGCGCGAGCGTGACGAGACTCATCGTGGACAATCTCGTGCAGTTGTCGGCGGGCGTTGTGGCTGTAGCTGTGTGTGCCGAGGCAGCGCGTCGCAATCGGCAACGCTGCACAGGCTGGGCTCTGTTGACTGCCTCCTTTCTCGTAACCCAATGCGGAAACGCGATTTGGTGCTACTACGACCTCCTCCGCGGCCAGCCGGTCAGCGCCTCATTGGCAGCCGACGTCTCCATCGGCTTGGCGCTGCCTCTCGCCGTGGCGGGCTTGTTGACGTTCCCGAACACGTTGGGCACTGCGGCATCTCGTCTCCGGGGACTGCTGGACGCCGTGTTGATCGGGACGGGGATGTTCTTCATCGGATGGACCCTGGTGCTCAGCCCCGTGTACGACCACCAAGCGGGCGGAGTCACCGTCGAGATATTCAATCTCGCCTATCCGTCCGTCGACATCCTGATCGCCTCGCTGGTGATCATCCTGGCGACCCGAGCAGGCAGCAACTACCGAATAAGGCTCGGCCTGGTCTCAGCGGGTCTCGTCTCTTCCGCGGTCGCCGACTGCTCGTTCTCGTACCTGACAGCCGTCCACCGCTACGGCGCAGGCAACCCGACTGACGCCGGGTGGGTGCTCGGCTATCTCCTGATCGCCCTCGGCGCGCTCTGGGCGTGGGACCACCCGATCGCCAGTTGCGACGTTGCTGGGCGGCCGACTGTGCGAACTCTCATCGGGCCCAACCTCCCGCTCGTCGGCGTCGCCCTGACGGCCGCCTGGAAGATCTACGTGCATCACTCGCTCGATGAGGTCTCCGAATACAGCTTCGGCGCGGTGATGCTGACGGTGTCGGTTCGCCAACTTCTCGTCCTTCTCGATCACCTGGCCCTCGGTCGCGAACTCGAGAGCAAGGTTGCACAACGCACTTTTGAGCTGCACCACCAGGCCTTCCACGACGGCCTCACCGGTCTCGCGAACCGTGCGCTGTTCAACAAGTATCTGGACGACGCCGTCCAGGAGCGGAACGGCACCTGCGCCGGCCTTGCCGTGCTTTTGATCGACCTCCACAACTTCAAGCGGGTGAACGACCTTTATGGCCATCCGGCCGGGGACGAGCTCCTCAAGTTGGTCGCCGAGCGGCTCGAGACGATCCTGCAGTGCGCCGATAGCCTCGCTCGGGTAGGAGGTGACGAGTTCGGCGTGCTCCTGGCCGGTCCCGGCCCGCGAGTCGAAGTTGAGCAGCTTGCGCGCCTGGTGATCGCCACTCTGGCACAGCCATTTGCGGTCGGTTCGACCAGACTCGTCGTAGAGGCGGCCATAGGGCTTGCCGCTGGAGGTCCGGAGGAGACCTCCGGAGACGATCTGTTGCGCGATGCCGGCTTGGCGTTGAGCGTCGCCAAGACAAAAGGCGGGCACTGCTGTGAGGTGTACTCGCCCTTGCTGCACTCATCGATTCTCGAAGCCCTGAGGACCGAAGCCGACATGCGAAACGCGCTCGAGCGCGATGAGTTCATCGTCTACTACCAGCCGGTGGTGGACCTCTCGACGGTTGCGATCCAGGGCGTCGAGGCGCTCGTGCGTTGGAATCATCCCCACCGCGGCCTTCTCGGTCCGGACAAGTTCATTGCTCTGGCTGAAGCGACCGGGATGATCGGTGCCATCGGAGCCTCCGTGCTCCGCCGTGCCTGTCGTGACATCGCGGGCATTGCGATTGCCGGTGCCGATCCGCCGCCATGGCTGAGCGTGAACCTGTCGGCTCTCCAGCTCGAGGACGACAATCTGGTCGCCACCGTCTCCGAGGCTCTCGAAGAATCCGGTCTCGAGCCGTCCCGACTGACCCTGGAAGTCACCGAGACCGTGGTCATGAACGACGTCCCCCGATCGATCCAGGTCCTCACCGCTCTGCGCAAGGTCGGCGTGAAGGTAGCGATCGATGACTTCGGCACGGGCTATTCGTCACTCGGGGCCTTGCGATACCTGCCCGTCGACACACTCAAGATCGACAGGTCGTTCGTGACTGATCTGGCGCGCGACCGGGCTTCTGCGAACCTCACTCGCCGCACCTTGCAACTGGCGGCCGACTTTCGTCTTCACACCGTGGCAGAAGGGGTAGAGGAGGTTGAACAGCTCGAGATCCTTCGCGGGTTCGGTTGTGATTCGGTGCAAGGATTCCTTTTCGCCAGACCGCAGCCACTTGCCGACATCGTGGAACTGCTCGGCACCCGCTTGCAGCTGCCTGAACTGCCAGCAAAGATCACGGTCGCCGTCAGCTGAGGCTGACGCGCACAGGCGGTTCGCGGTGGAACAAAGGCATCGTGACCCGTATCCCGACGAGCTTTCACGTCTTGGCCCTCGACGAGAGGAGCTGAACGGGTCGGCCCGCCACCTGTGACCTGTACGTCTCGGCGTTGTCGGTTCGCTGATCTCTTAGCCAATACGGGCTCTCGAACCGGAGCCGTTACACACATGGCCAGTTTAGTGATTAAGTGTGGGTCGAGAACAGTCGATAAGAAGGCGATGACGCGACGGACGTCTGATCTCCCGATGGTTACAAGAGTGAAACGCATCGAGGACGCAGCCGGCGGGGTCGCCGATCCGCCGGGAAACAACGCCAATCCCGTTCTAGGCGAGATAATCTCGATCAGGCCCAGAGCGCATATTGAGACAGGTGAGGCCTTCCACGACAGTGCTGCGCGCCTGCGAGCCCTGCTCTCCTCGCTCGACGATCTCGTTTTCGAACTTGACGGCGATGGCGTCTACCTGTCGATCTGGACCACGAACGAGACCTTGCTCGTGGCTCCTCCGAGCGAATTGCTCGGCCGCAGCGTGAGCGAGTCGCTTGACGAAGCTGTCGGGCGCCGAGTGACACAAGCCGTCCGACGTGTGCTCGAAAGTGGCCGGCCCGAGTTCTTGGACTACCGCTTGGACGTTCCGGTAGGGGCCCGGTGGTTTCAGGCACGCCTTGCACCGATCGCGGGGAGTGCCGCCCCGAGTGTTTGCTTGCTCGTGCGCGACATAACGGATCAGAAGGCCGCGGAGGATGCCCGAGATGATGCGGAAAGGCGCCTCCGGCACCTCGCCACGCACGACGCCCTTACCGGCCTCCCCAATCGTTCCTTCTTCAGTGATCGCCTCGACCGCGCACTCAAGCGGACCCGGCGCAGGCACGAGGAGCTTGTCGTACTCGTGCTCGACGTCGATCGTTTCAAGGACATCAACGACACACATGGCCACGCGGCTGGTGACGCAGTGCTGCAAGAAGTGGCCCGGCGACTGGTCGGGGTCACGCGGGATGGTGACTCGATCGCACGGCTCGGGGGCGATGAGTTTGCAATCCTGCTTCCCGGTGCAACTGAAGCGGAAGGCGGGGCCGTGGCCGCTCGCGTTTCCGAGTGTCTAAAGGATCCGATTGCGATTGGTCCGAGCAAGATCAGCGTCTGTATCAGCACTGGGTTCGCCGTCTTTCCCAGAGATGGTGCCGAAGCCGAAGCCCTGTTTCGACGAGCCGACGCTGCCATGTATGTCGTCAAGAGAGAACACCGCGCCCGAGAGGCAACGTAATGCGCATCTCGTCGCGCTCTCCGGGTCGTCGAGGTGAGCGGCCGATACGCAAAGTCATGCGACGGTGCGGAATCCTCGAGGCAAGCCGCCCCCGGTGGTTCTGGGCCACCGCAGGTTGCCTCCTCGCCGCAGCTGCGATCTTCGGCATATGGGTAGTTCTCGGTCTCGGTGGCGCAGGCACGACGAGCGCGGTTGACAACATCGGCCAGCTGATCGCCCCTCTGATCGCCGCCGGCGCGTGCGGATGGGCGGCGCGACGTAAGGCAGCAACCCGCAGGGCGTGGGCCTTCATCGGAGCCTCAGGCCTTTCTTGGGCCATCGGGCAGGCAATTTGGTGCTACTACTCCCTTGTTCGCAATGTCGCCGTGCCATTCCCGTCCCTCGCGGACGCCGGGTATCTCGCCGCTGTCCCACTCGCAGTCGTGGGGCTGCTGGCGTTCCCGAGCAACCTCCGACGCGTGACCTCGCGACTGGGCGCACTTTTGGACGGCATGCTGATCGCGGGATCCTTGCTGTTCCTCAGCTGGGCCACGGTGCTCGGCCCGATCTACGGGTCGCACCGGGGCGATGTCCTGAGGCAGGTGCTCTCGATGGCCTACCCGGCGGGCGACGTAGTGCTCGTCTCGCTCGTGGTGATCCTCGCCAGGCACACTGCGCTCACTAATCGCAGGAGCCTCGGTCTGGTCATGATCGGCGTCGTCGCGTTTGCGGTCTCGGACAGCTCCTTCGCGTACTTCACCGAGGTCGACAGGTACGGATCAGGAAACGTATTCGACATTGGCTGGGTGGTCGGGTACCTCCTCATTGCGCTCGGAGCCTGGTGGACGCTTGTCTCACCGCCGAACGAGTCAGAGAGCTCTGAGACCGAACTCGTCACGCTGATGTCCGTCCTGATCCCTTACGTGATGGTCGGCATGGCCGGTGCTGCAGTGGCGGTCCGCCTCGCGCAAGGACGCAGCTTTGGTCTCTTTCTCGCCTCTGAGGGATTCATCCTGCTTGTAGTGCTGGGCTTGAGGCAGGTCCTCACCCTGCTGGACAATCTGACGCTCAACCGTCGCCTCCACACGAAGCTGGAGCTGGGCACCCAGGCGCTGCGCGACCGCGAAGCGCGGTACTCGGCCCTTGTCGAGCATTCGTCGGACGCAATCACGATCGTCGGCGAGGATGCGGCCGTCGTCTACCAGAGCCCATCGGTTACCCATGTGCTCGGGTGGGACAAGGCGAGAACCGCCGGTTCGAACCTGCTCGATTTTCTGCACCCGGAAGACCACAGCCGGTGGCAGGCGGTGGTAGGTCGCCTTAAGACCGACCCGAACGACGAGGTGACGACCGAGTGGCGCATTCGGCACTTGGACGGCACGTGGCGCATATTCCAGTCGGTGGTGACCAATCTGCTGGACGAGCCCAGCGTCAATGGACTGGTACTCAACAGCCGGGACGTGACCGATCAACGCGCTCTCGAGGACCAGCTGCGCCATCAGGCATTCCACGACCCTCTCACAGCCCTCGCCAACCGAGCACTGTTTGCCGAGCATCTCGAACAGGCCGTCCGACGTCGTGCACGTAGTGGTGGGTCGCTCCAGGTGATGTTCATCGACCTCGACGACTTCAAGGCGGTGAACGACCTTCGAGGCCGCGACCGGGGCGATGAGCTGATCCAGCAAGTGGCTGTGCGCCTTCAGGGGACGTTCCGAGAAGCTGACGCGATAGCGCGACTCGGAGGCGACGAGTTCGCGATCCTGTTCGAGGGCGCTTTTAGAAGCGTCGACCCGAGTGCAGCCGCGAGACGATTGATCGAGCGCTTTTCCTGGCCGTTCGAGCTCGACGGCGAGGCGGCGGTCATGACTGCGAGCATCGGCGTCGCTACCGACGCGAGCGGTGCGGAAACCGACGAGGAGCTGCTGCGCTACGCGGAGCTCGCCATGTACGCAGCAAAAGCACAGGGAAAGCGTTCCTTCGTCGTCTACTCCCCGGACCTGCACGGCTCGGCCCTCGAAGGGGCCAGGATCGGAACCGAGCTTCGGCGAGCAGTTGAGCACGACGAGTTCGTTCTCTTCTATCAGCCGATCGTTGACCTCCAATCCGGCCGAGTCAGAGCTGTCGAGGCGCTCGTTCGTTGGAACCACCCCGAGCGAGGCTTGCTCTTTCCCAACGACTTCATTCCCGCAGCTGAAGCCTCAGGCTGGATCGTGCCCATCGGCGAATGGGTGCTCAAACGGGCTTGTCAGGCTCTCCCGACGTGGGACCACATTGGCGACGAGCCGTTACGCATCACCGTGAACGTGTCGCTCCGCCAGCTGTTCGATCCGCGCTTTGTCACGGTGGTGCGCGGGGCCCTCGACGAGTCCAAGATCGACCCACAGCAGCTCACCCTCGAGGTGACTGAGAGCTTGTACTCCGAGGACTCGGCCGAAAGGACAGAAGTGCTCTCCGAGCTGAGGCGGATCGGCGTGAAGATCGCCATCGACGACTTCGGGACCGGTTACTCGGCGCTCAGCTCACTGCGTGACATGCCAGTCGACGTCCTCAAGATCGACAAGTCGTTCGTCGATCACATCGCCGGCAGCGCCGAGGCGGCGCACCTGGTTCAGCTGATCGTGCAACTTGCCCACGACTTCCGCATCTCCACCGTCGCCGAGGGAGCCGAGGAGGTGCGCCAGGTCCAGTTGCTCCGGGCCATGGGCTGCTCGTTCGTGCAGGGATACTATTTCTCGAAGCCGCTTCCGGAGTCAGAGCTCGAGACCGTGCTCCAGCGGGACTTTGCAGTTCCCGCCCCCGCGAAGCCGGAGGAGGGGCTGATGCCGGTCAGAGGCTGAGCAACCCTGTGTCGCCACGTCTGAACGCCGGGCACCAGCTCGCTGTTGCGCCCCAGGCCCGGCTGAACGCTCATCAGTTCAGTCTCCAGCACACGGCCCCCGGCTGGATTGCTCGAGATCAGCCTGCCGCGCCCTTCTTCAGCACCTCTTTGATGCGCTCGATGTGAGCGTCGACGTCGGCGAGGAACACGTCCAGAGCGGCACGCTTGACCACGACGATCGATCGCAGGTTCTCCTGGATGGCGAGACCCTCGCGGGCCAGGCGCCGCCGTTCGGCCGCGCCCGTGCGCTTGTCGCGATAGGCACGTCGGATCTCCTCGATCCGGTCCTCGTTACGAAGCACAGCTGCTATCTCCTCGAGGTTGAGGCCGAGCAGGCTCTGCAGCTCGCGGATGCGCGCCACCCTGGCGAGATCCTCCTCGGAGTAACGCCGCATGCCACCCGGGGTCCGGCCGGACGGGGTGATCAACTCGAGCTCCTGGTAATAGCGAAGAGCCCGCTCCGAGACTCCCGCCCGGAGCGCGGCCGCGCCTATCCCGAGCAGGTGGCCGCCTCCGTCCGGCTCGTCGACCAGGGCGAGGCCACCGGGGCGCAAAGCTCGCCTGTCAACCACGGCGAGAGCCCATCCCGGTTCGCACCGGGCCGGCGCTCATCGAGCAGTGGTCCATCAGTCCCGCTCCCGGAACGCCGGCGACGGCTCCTCGCCGCCTACGAGCTCGATGGGGCTTCCGCCGGCGAATGCGGCCACCGCCCCTGAGTCGGCCGCGCCCTCGGCGAGCTCGTCAGCGACCGAGTGCGCCGCGTGCACGTACCGACGGCCACGTGCCGCCGAGGCCACGACGGCGATGAGGGTCGCTCCGGCGGCGAAATCGAAGGCGAGGTGCAGGCCGTTGGCGAAGGGCTGCTCGATCAGGCTCGGGAAGAACGACCGCCCGGTGACATAGGCCGCCTGGTGCGCGCTCAGGTGCTGGAGGGCACCGGTCGGCCCCAGCAGCTCCTTTATGGGGTTGAATCCCAAGAAGGCGGAGAACAGGCTGCCGATCGGCGGTTCGCTGGCGACCAGGCGCGCCGCCGAAGGCGCCACGCCGGCTGCGATCAGCCCTTTGAAGAGGTGGTCAGGTAGCTCGGACGCAAGGCCGAGAGTGACGATCGTGAAGAACAAGCCCATCGAGAGCACGGTGGCCGAGTTCTGGAAGGTGTTGAGCATCCCCGCTCCGGCACCGCGCTGCGCGGCCGGAAGGCTGTTCATGACGGCGGACTGATTGGGAGCGAAGAACAGGCCCATGCCGACGGCGAACATGAAGACGAGCAGGGCGAACCAGACGTAGTGGAAGTTCATCGGCAAGAGCTCCAGCAACAAGAAGCTGGCTCCCGAGATGGCCAGTCCCCCTGTCGCGAACGGCCGAGCCCCGAACCTGTCCGAGAGGATCCCCGAGATCGGGCCGACCAGGAGGAAGCCGACGGTGAGGGGGATCATGTAGATGCCCGCCCACAGCGGGGTCTGGCTGAAGCTGTAGCCGTGCTGGGGGAGCCAGATCCCCTGCAACCAGATGATCAGCATGAACTGGAGACCGCCCCGCCCCAGGGCGGCGAGCAGGGCGGCGATGTTGCCGGCCGTGAAGGCGCGGAGCTTGAACAGCTCCAGGCGGAACATCGGCTCAGGCACGCGGTGCTCGATCCAGACGAACACCCCGAGGACAGCGATGCCGCCGAAGACTCCTACGAGCACCCAGGGATTGGTCCAGCCTGTGGGATGCCCGCCGTAGGGCAACAGGGAGTAGACGATCCCCGTGAGGACCGCGACGAGCCCCACGGCGAATGTGGCGTTCCCGAGCCAGTCCACCTTGGCCTTCATGCGTATGCCGTTGTCCCGCAGCTTCAGGTACGCCCAGACGGTGCCGAACAGGCCGAAGGGCACCGACACCAAGAAGACCAGGCGCCATTCGACCGGAGCGAGCACACCGCCCAGGATCAGCCCGAGGAAGGACCCGCTCACAGCCGCGATGCCGTTGATCCCCATCGCCTTTCCGCGTTCGTCCGCGGGGAAGGCGTCGGTCAAGATGGCGCTCGAGTTGGCGAACAGGAATGCGCCCCCGACTCCTTGGAAGACGCGCATGATGATGATCCACAGGGCCCCGCGGACTCCCGTGAGCCATGTCACCGAGAGCAGTACCGAGAACAAGGTGAAGATCGCGAAGCCTAGGTTGTACATGCGCACCCGTCCGTAGATGTCGCCCACGCGACCGAGGCTCACCACGAGCACGGCCGTCACGAGCAGGAAGCCCATGAAGACCCACAGGAAGTAGGAGACGTTTGCCGGCGCGAGCGGGTTGAGCCTGATCCCCCGGAAGATGTCGGGGAGCGAGATGAGCAGGATCGACTGGTTGATCGTCACCATCAAGATCCCGAGGGTGGTGTTCGAGAGGGCGATCCACTTGTAGTGGACGCCTCTCGCGTCCGGTCCCGGGGCCGCCTCTGCTGCCCGCGTCACAGTCGCCATGGCCCCCTCCTCGCCGCCGGTGCATCCGTCGTCGCGCCCCGGTCGCTGTCGAGCGAGTGAGCTTACCGACCTTGACGTCAACGTCAGGTTCGCCGGACGGGCCCGCGACGCCGATGGCGGCAGCCGGGTGGTCCGGGCGGCGCGGCGCGCAGCGGCGCTGAACTGCTAGCTCGCCGATGCGTACTTCACATATTGGCCGGTCCCGGTCACGGAAAGGTCGTGTCCCCAGGTCAGCACACGGAAGGTGCTGACCGAGGCGATGTGCTGCGGCGGCCCGAAGGATGCAGCGGCCGTCCGGGCATCGACGGAATTCCACGGCAGGGCCGTGTTGTACACGAAGAACTCGAAGCCGGCCCGATACCAGGAGGCGGTGGTCTGCCTCATGTAGCGGCCCAGGTACTGGGTTCCCGGCTCGGTCGTGACAGGGCGGACCTTGATCGCGTCCGATGACTCCACCGTGACGATCGACGAGCTCCAGTAGTCGCCGATCCCGCTCGTGAGGTGGTGCTCGCTGAGATAGGTGACGAGCGCTGACGCGGCTTGTGCCGGGGGCGGTGTCGTGAGGTCGGCCGCAAAGCTGAAGACGTATCCCGCTGCCACGACTGATGCCGCCGCGACAAGGGCCGCCTTGGCGCGTCTCGTTCCCGCCTGCTCGCCGACGCGGCCGACGAGGCGAGCCGCCAGGATCGCCCCGAAGATCACCACCGCCGTGAGATACCGCTCGTAGACCGAGGAGGACACGAGCGCGAGCGACACGTAGATGGCACAGGCGCCGAGAAAGGCGAAGACCAGCACGTCCTCGAACCACTCACCGCGCCCGAAGTGCTCGTCCGGAGCGGCGCGCCCGGCCGGCGGGACCTCGGAGGCACGGGGCCTGGACCTCCCGAATGCCACACGCATCCCGGCCGCGGCCGCGCGAAACGCCGCCACTGCCGCGAGCGACACGCCGGCCAGGACGACGGCGATACCGAGGGCGTGAGCCAGCTCGAGGATCAACGGCTGCGACAGCGAGCTGAAGGGCCTGAGCCCGACTCCTTGCACGGCGGCGCCGTAGCCAAGCAGGCCGCGCAGGTTCAGGACCATCTCGTGCGCGGAGGCACGGGGGTTCGCTCCCGCGATCGAGAAGGAGCCGATCGCCGCGGCGACCAGGCGCACCGCCCCGGCGAGGACGGCGCTGCCGAGACCCGCCGTCACGGCAGGGGCACCGGCTCTGAGGCTCCCGCTGCGTAGCGCCAGCACCGTCCCCGCCAGGACGACCGGCACGGTGCCGAGGACGGCAGACTGCATGTCTCCGAGCATCCCGGCGGCGAGAAGGCCGACAGCGAGCAGCCAGGACCGGCCGAAGGTGCCTCGGCGCAGGGCCACGAAGGCCAGCAGGCACAAGAGAACCGTCGTCACGTGGAGCGGGCCCATGAGCAGGTTCGAGGCGAGCGCCCTGCTCGGGAGTCCGAGCATCACGACGACGACGCCCGCGGCGAGCACGCCTGCAAAGGCCCGGCGGCCGTAGCGGGCGATGAAGGCTCCGACGCTAATGACCCCGAGCGCGACGATCGTGGGGACCAGGTGGAGGAGCTGGGGCTTCACGCCGGCGAGGAGCACGGCGACCGCGTAGAAGGGCACGTCGACGAGCCAGAAGGAGTCCATCGAGAGCGCCCAGCTCCTCAAGGTCAGATTCCCGCCACTGAGCGCCTTGCCTTCCAGGATCACCGTCGCGCCGTCCGAGTTCCCCGGGGCGGCGTGGATCGAGGCCGCGTAGAGCAACGCTCCGAGGAGAGCCAGACCGGTCCCGAGGAGCAACACGACTGCAGCTCGACGCAGCGACCGGCGGCCCGCACGGTCGGGGACCCGGCTCGGGAGCACATACAGCGGCGGCCCTTGCGCCGTCAGCTCCTCTTCGCGCTCCAAGAGCTCTACCTGCACGGCATCCCCCTAACCCTGGGACCTCATGACCGAATGTTTCGTTTCCATATAGTAACATTACATTTACGTGACAGAGACGGCGGGTCCGTCGGCCCCCCTCGCGCTACCATCGCCGTCCTACCGCATCGTCGATGGCAGGCGCCGCCGAGAAGAGCGCCAAGCAAATGACCGATGAAAGGCGACGACTCCGTGTCCGGTGAGCGGCACGACGAAGACTCGACGGACCGAGCTGCGGCGCAAGCGCCGGCCTGATCGCCACGGTTGCTGGGACCATCTGGTCGCGGCACCTCTGTGGGTGGCGTATCGCGCCAACCTCGGCACCTTGCTGCGGACCTGCGACGCCGTCGGCGCCTGCCTGGCGCTCCCCGACTCGGCGCACTACCGGCGCGCGCTCGAGATCGGCAACACGTTGCCAGTCCGCTCCTGCATCCACTGGATCCGGGGAAGCAAGGAAGCTTGGCTCGCGTCCCAACGCGCCTCGGGCTCGCGCGTGCTGGGCGTCGAGCTCGCCGAGGATGCCCGCAGTCTGGCCGACCTACCGGCGGCACACGTGCGAACGGTCGTCTGCCTGGGGCACGAGCACCTCGGACTGCCCGAGGAGGCCTGGCCCCTCCTCGACGACGTGGTCGAGATCCCCATGATCGGGTCCGGGGCGTCCTTGAACGTGGCGGTGGCGGGATCGCTCGTCCTCTACAAGCTCGCCGGTCTCCTTTGACAGCTGCCTGACCCGGGCGCGGCCGCAGTGGCTTCGGTGACGCTCCGTCACGCCCTCGGTTGGGTCGTTCCGCCCTGAGGAAAGCTGGGTCTCCCCGGCCGGCGGGCCCCGGTCACCTGAGCAGTGCGACGACTTCCTCGGGCGGCACAGGGCGCGCGAAGAGGAACCCCTGCCCCTCGTCGCAGTCGAGCTCGGCAAGAGTGGCGAGCTGGTGGCTGGTCTCGATGCCCTCGCCGACCACGCGCATGCCGAGTGCGTGCGACATCGCCGTCACGGCCGCCACTATCTCCCGGTCCCGTGCGCTCCGGCTGATATGGGCTACGAAGCTGCGATCTATCTTCAAGATGTCGACCTTCAGCCGCTGCAGGTGGGCGAGCGTCGAGTAGCCCGTCCCGAAGTCGTCGACCGCGAGTTGCACGCCGAGATCCGACAGGTGCGACAACGTGTCCTGCACGTCGCCAAATTCACCGACAAGCGCCGTCTCTGTGATCTCGAGGCAGATGCGCGCAGGTTCCAGTCCGTGCCGACAGATCACCTCCGCCACACGGCCCGCGAACCCGGGATCGGACAGCTCGGTGCCGGAGACGTTGACGGCGACGGTGAACAGGTCCGGCCAGTCTTGACGAGACGTCCATTCCGCCAGCTGGCGGCAGGCTTCGTTGAGGACGAAGGCGTCGATCCTGCCGATCAGGCCGTGCTGTTCGGCGAAGGGGATGAACTCGTCCGGTGGCACCACTCCCCGCTCGGGATGGCGCCAGCGGACCAGCGCCTCGACTCCGCTGAGAACCCCGTCCTCGAGACCGAAGAGGGGTTGGTAGAGGAGGAAGAGCTCCCCGTGGTCGACAGCCCTGCTCAGCTCGGTGTGCAGGACGTTCCTCCCGGCGCGGAACTGCCGGGACGAGTCGTAGATGCGGTAGCGATTGCGCCCGGCTTGCTTGGCCGCGTACATCGCCTCGTCTGCGTCCCGGATGAGCCGATCTGGCTCCGCCAGAGGATCGCGGGTGGCGACGATGCCGACGCTGCAGGTGACGGAGAGGTCGCGCCCGGACTCGACGTAGGGCACCCTGGTGCCCCGCACGATCCGGTCGGCGATGACGGCGACGTCCTCGTCTTCCCGCAGGGCCCCGCAGAGCACCACGAACTCGTCCCCGCCGATGCGCGCCACGGTGTCGACGTGGCGGGACAGAGTTGAGAGCCTTCGCCCCACCTCGGACAGCACCTGATCGCCGGAAGCGTGGCCGAACGAGTCGTTGATCTGCTTGAAGCTGTCCAAGTCGACGTAGAGGACTGCAAGCCGGCCCGGACGGCGTTCCAGGGCGAGGAGGGCCTGGGACAGGCGGTCCATGAGGGCGACCCGGTTCGCCAGGCCGGTCACAGGGTCGTGGAGCACCTGGTAGGCCAAGGCGTTCTCCGCTTTTATCTGCGCCGTGACGTCACGGGAGATCCCGAAGGTGCCGATGATCCGGCCCGCGGCGTCGCGAAGCGGCATCTTGCTCGTCGAGACCCAGCCTCCCACGCCGTAGCTGAACGTCTCGCGCTCCAGCTTCCCCACGATCGGCTCGCCGGTGCGGATCACCTGCTGCTCGTCTTCGAAAGCCGCGTCGGCGTGTTCTTTGCTGAAGAAGTCGAAGTCGCTCTTGCCGATGATCTGATCCACCGGACGGCCAGGTGAGATGGCGGCGACCCAGCCCGCGCTGACAAGCAGGAAGCGACTGTCCAGGTCCTTGAAGTACACGCGCTCCTCCGTCGAGGACAAGAGGTTGGCCATGCACGTGAGCTCGATCCGGGGCGCGGACGGGCTCTCCTGCGAACTGCCCGAAGAGACCACCAGCTTGCCCATCTCAACTCCTGTTAAGGGATCGCTATCTACTATCGACTGCTCGGGTCGCAAGGCTTAGCGCGGGCCGCGCGCCAGGGCGAAGACACCGAGGCGACGACTTTGGTGCTCAAGTAACCCCCCACATCAGGTCGAAGAACCTCCTTGAACATCTTCCGTCGCGGCCACCACCTTCGGTGCCGGACGAGCAAGGAGCGGAGAAAGAACATGCAAGGTCAAGACAATCGCTGCCCTCGCGGCTTGGCGCTCTTCTGGCGGCGAACGGCCGTCGTAGGTCGAACCTCTGCGATCGCGCTCCTGATCGCAACTGGCGCCCTCGCTGCCACCCCTTCGATCGCCGCGGCTGCCGCACCGGCAGGCGCGAAGAACCTCGTGCCCAAGGTGGGGTTCAAGCTTCCCCAACTACCGGCGTCCTTCTCCCACCGGACAGCGAAGTCAGGGGCGGCCCGCCTGCCCGCCAGGCCGAGGATCGCGCCGCTGAACGCCGTCTTTCAGACATTCCTGGTGGACACCGGCACCGATCCCGCCTCCGGGACCTCGTGCGCCACGGGACACGCGGCGGGCACCTGCAGCCTGCGGGCGGCGATCGCCGCCGCGAACGCTGACACCGGTCACGTCGATGCCGTCACGATCCCTTCGGGCACGACGGTCGTGCTCGCACAGGGGCTGCTCGATCTCACGAACTCGATGTACATAAACGGAGCCGGAGCAACCGTCAACGGCGGCGGCACCGGGATCTTCGACGAGCTCGAGGGCACGAACTACCCGGCTGTCGACATCACGGGGCTCACCCTCACGGGCGGTGCCGCCACGAACGGCGGAGCCATCTACTGCGACCAGGGTTCCCTTGTCCTGTCACAGGTCGACATCACCGGCAACAGCGCATCTGGCAACGGTGGTGGCCTCTACAGCACCTCCGCCTGCGAGCTCTGGATGGACGGCTCGACCGTGAGCAAGAACACCGCCTCCACTGACGGCGGCGGCCTCTACCTCGGTGGCTCGGCCAACATCTCCAGGAGCGTCATCGGCGGCTCGAGCCCGGCGACGGGCAACATCGCCCCGGACGGCGCCGGCCTCTACAACGCGGGCGGCACGGTCGAGTTGGCAGAGAGCTCGGTCAATTACAACTCGTCCCCCGGCCTCGGAGTCGGGGTCGGCGTGTACAACGGCGACGTGTTGGACGTGAGCAATTGCACCATCGACGGCAACCTCGCGGCCGCAGGAGCCAATGGTGCCGGTGTTGCCAACTTCCAGACGCTGGCGGTGACGGAGAGCTCCATCAGCTACAACTCCGTCGCGGGCGCGGGCGGCTCCTACGGTGCCGGCCTCTACGACGAGGGAATTTCGTCGTTGCAGGATGTCTTCTTCCTGGGCAACTCCTCGATGCTGGCAGCCAACCAGGGTGTCTTCGGCGGCGCCGTGTTCGAGACGGGCAACGGTTTCACATGGAAGGGCGTGACGATCTCCGGCACCTCCAACGGCAGCGCCACCGTCGGCAGCTCCGTCGAGGGCGGTGCCCTCTTCGTGGAGTCAGGCGACTCGAACCTCGACGGCGTCAACATCTCGGGCACGACGAACCTGGCGGGTCCGAGTCCGGGTGTGGACGGCGGTGCGATCTTCGAGGAAGGCGGGTTCTTCTCCGGCTCAGGCGGGATGGTCGAGAACGTGTCCATCTCCAACACCGTGAACACGGGCTACTACCTCAACGGGGGAGCTCTGCTCGAGGCAGCCGGCGGTCCCTTCTCATCGACCCCGATCGCCCACGTCACCATCTCGGGCACGAACAACCACATTTCGGGCACCGCGGCCGAGAACAGCGGCCAGAGCAACCTCACCGGTGGTGCCCTCTACAACGACAGCACCTTGGCGGTGAGCGGCTTGAGCATCAGCGGGACCTCGGACCTGGCTGACCTCGGCACGCAGACGACGCCTTCGACTGTTCACGCCATCATCGAAGGCGGTGTGATCTTCAACAACGGAAGGCTCGTCGCGGATCACGTCTCGGTCACCGGCACGACCGCGACCGCGGCCGGAGGAGCCGGCTACATAGATGGCGGCGTCTGGCTCAACGCAGGTAACGGCGTCCTCAGGTCCACCCAGATCGTCGGCGTCAACGTACAGGCCGACAGCTACGTCGTCGGAGGCATCTTCGCCGACTCCGGCACCTTGGCGGCCAACGGCTTCACTCTGGGCGACGGCGTCGTGAGCGTGCTCGGTGGCCCCGACGCGGGAACGACCTACGGGGACGGGACGATCCTCGACATCAACGGACCTGCGAGCATCGTGAACGGCACCTTCGCCGAGGTGGGCTCTGTGATACCGACCACGGCGAGCTACCTGTGGGGTATCGACGACCAGTCGACCCTGCAACTGACGAACTCGACCATCGTGGGCGACGCCCTCACGGGTCCCGGCGCGGGCTCATGGCTCATATGGGTCAGATCCGGCGAGTTGGCAGCCGTGCGCAACTCGATCGTCGACTCGAACGCCCCGGCGCTCAACTGCGGCGTCGCGTCGACAGGTCAGCTCGTCTCGGCCGGCTACAACATCGACAACGGCTCGACATGCGGTTTCACCGGAGTCGGCGACATGGAGAACACCGATCCCATGGTCCTTCCCCTCGCCAACAACGGCGGACCGGTCGAGACCTCGGCGCTGCAGCCGCCTGTGGGAACCGTCGCCGGCAGCCCGGCGATCGACGCCGGGAGCAACGTCGGCTGTCCCGCCACGGACGCCCGCGGGGTTGTCCGACCGCAGGCAACGGCGTGTGACATCGGGGCCTACGAGCTGGCGGCACAGGGCTACTGGCTGGCAGCTGCGACCGGCAAGGTGTTCCACTTCGGCGCCGGAAGCTCACCCGGCTCGCTCTCGGGGAGCACGAAGTTCGGTGGACCGATCGTCGCCATCGTGCCCAGCTCCGACGGTGGCGGCTACCTGCTGGTCGGCTCCAAGGGCGGCGTGAGCCCCGTCGGTGACGCCGTCTCCTACGGCAACCTCGCCCAGGTCGACCTCAGCGCTCCGGTGGTCGCGGCGGCGGCCACCCCGGACGGTGGCGGCTACTGGCTCGTCACCCGGGACGGCCGGGTCTACCCCTTCGGGGACGCCCGCAACTATGGGCAGATGGGAAGACACCACATCGTGGTTGCCATCGCCGTCACGCCCGACGGCGACGGCTACTGGCTCGTGACCTCGACGGGCCACGTGTGGACCTTCGGCGATGCGGTGCGATTCGGCAACGCGCCCGGCAAGGCGATCGTCGCCATCGCCGCAACGCCTGACGGGGGCGGCTACTGGCTGCTCGCTTCGAACGGGCAGGTCCTCCCCTTCGGCGACGCCACCTGGTACGGCTCCGCCACGGGGCTCAAGGCGCCCGTCGTCGGCATCATCGCCACGCCCGATGCGATGGGCTACTGGCTCATCATGTCGACCGGCCGGGTGCTGCGCTTCGGAGACGCCGTGCAATTGAGCACCTCTGTGAAGACGGCTCTCGTCGCGGGAGCTTCCGCCAGCTAGTGGATTCTGGAGGCAGTGCGCCTCGAGGCCGGCCGCGCCCCCGTCGCCAGGCGGGAGGCGCGGCCGGCCGTTCTCGTTGACCCGTGTCCTTGATCCCGCCGTCGGCGGTCCTTGATTCCGCCGTCGAGGACCGGGTGGGGCATGCTGATGCGGTGGAACCCCCCAGCACTCCCCGACAGGCAAACGAGCCGAGAGCCGCGTCCGTTCCGTTCCTCGAGGACGTCCGCTCCCACGCCCGCCGACCGCGCCGGCAAGGCCGCCGGACGCGGATCGTCGCCACCATCGGACCGGCCTCGGCCAGCCCCGAGATGCTCGAGGCTCTGGTCGCGGCCGGGATGGACGTGGCACGGGTGTCGTTCGCGCACAGCACGACCGACAAGGCGATCGACCTCATCCGCCAGATCCGCAAGATCGCGCCCCGCGTCGGGATCCTCCCGGACCTGCCCGGCCCGAAGATCCGCAGCTCTGCGTTCCCAAAGCGCGGGGTCGTGCTCGACGCAGGCGCCGAGGTGGTCATCGCCCCCGGCTCCGAGGCGCCGTCGAGCTCGGCGACGAGGATAGGAGTCGCCGTGGACGAGGTCGTCGCCAGCCTCGTGGAGGGAGATCTCGTCTCGCTCGGAGACGGCGGCATATCGCTCGTCGTCCTCGGACGTCGAGGCGACGACGTGATCGCCCGCGTGCGCTCGGGCGGCAGGGTCCTCGGGCGGCCCGGCGTCACGGTGCCCTCGGACAGGATCACCCTCGCCACGCCGACTCCTGAGGACCTGGCTCGGGTCGCCGCGCTCGCCGCCGAAGGTCTGGAGGCGATCGCGGTCTCCTTCGTCCGGCGCTCGGAGGACCTCGACGCGGTCCGCGACGCCCTCGGGCCCTCGGACACGATGCTCGTGGCGAAGATCGAGACCGCCGAGGCGATCAGCAACCTCGACTCCATCGTCAAGAGCGCCGACGCCGTCATGGTCGCCCGCGGCGATCTCGGCATACGGCTGCCCCTCGAGGACGTCCCCTTCCACCAGAAAGAGATCATCCGCTGCGGTGTCCGCTTTGCCCGCCCTGTCATCACCGCCACCCAGATGCTCGAGTCGATGATCTCCTCGCCCGTGCCCACCCGCGCCGAGGTGAGCGACGTGGCCAACGCCATCTTGGACGGCACGAGCGCGGTCATGCTGTCGGGAGAGACCGCCATCGGCGTCGATCCGGTCAACGTCGTGTCGACGATGTCCCGCATCGTCGAACGCGCCGAGTGCGACTTCGACTACGACAACTGGGGAGCCGGCCTCGGCCTCCAGGAGGTTTCGGGTGACGCCCCCCTGCGACGGATCACAGCCGCGATCACCGGTGCCGCTTGGCGGGCGGCGCTCGAAGAGGACGTCGCCGCCATCATCGCCTGCACGCACTCAGGGGCTACCGCAAGGGCGATCTCCCGGTTCCGTCCGAGCATGCCCATAGTCGCCGTGACGCCTCGCGAGCGCACCGCCCACCAGCTCCAGATGAGCTGGGGGGTCGAGGTGATCTTGTCCGAGCACCCCGGGAACACCGACGACGGCATCTGGAGCGCCGTGCGAAAGGCGGTGGCGGCGGGCTTCGCCTCGGCGGGCGACGTCGTCGTCGTCCTGGCGGGATCGCCCTACGAGAAGGAGCCCGTCGCCGACACCCTCCGCCTCGTGAGGATCCCCTGAGCGGCTCTCGGGGCCCCGGCGAGCGCCTCTGCCCGAGCACCTCGCCCGCGCCGTGTTGATCCCGCGCGGCGGACGAACAAGACTCGCCTTATGACAAGCGACGTTGCTCCAGGACTGCCCATCGTCACCCACTGGATCAAAGGCGAGCACTACAGGGCTACAGAGGACCGCAAGGGCGAGGTCTACGACCCCGCCACCGGCCAGGTGACCAAGAACGTCGCCTTCGCCTCCCCCCGGGACGTCGACGCCGCCGTAAGGCCGCCACCGACGCCTTTTCCTCCTGGCGCCACACCTCGCTCTCGCAACGGGCGAAGCTCCTCTTCGCTTTTCGCGAGCTCACGACCGCCCGCGCCGGCGAGCTGGCCGAGATCGTCACCTCCGAGCACGGCAAGGTCTACGACGACGCCCTGGGCGAGGTCAACCGGGGCCTCGAGGTGGTCGAGTTCGCCTGTGGCATCCCGCAGCTGTTGAAGGGGAGCTACTCGGAGAACGCCTCCACGAACGTGGACGTGTACTCGATCCGCCAGCCCCTCGGTCCTGTCGCGATCATCAGCCCGTTCAACTTCCCGGCCATGGTGCCGGCCTGGTTCTTCCCGATCGCCATCGCCTGTGGCAACACCGTCGTGCTAAAGCCGAGCGAGAAGGACCCGTCGGCTTCTGTCTGGCTGGCAGAGCGCTGGCGCGAGGCCGGGCTCCCGCCCGGGGTCTTCAACGTCGTGCACGGCGACAAGGTGGCCGTCGACCGCCTCCTCGAGCACCCGGGCATAAAGGCCGTCTCCTTCGTGGGCTCGACGCCGGTCGCCCGCTATGTCTATGAGAACGGGACCCGGCACGGAAAGAGGGTCCAGGCTCTGGGCGGGGCCAAGAACCACATGGTGGTGCTCCCCGACGCCGATCTGGACCTTTGCGCCGACTCGGCCGTCAACGCCGGCTTCGGCTCGGCCGGGGAGCGCTGCATGGCCATCTCGGCCCTCGTCGCCGTCGAGCCCGTCGCCGACGAGCTGATCGGAAAGATCTGCGACCGCATGGCCAAGCTCAAGGTCGGCGACGGCCGCGACGGGGCCGACATGGGCCCGCTCGTGACCCGGGCGCACCGTGACAAGGTGGCCTCCTACCTGGACTCGGGCGTCGCCGAGGGGGCCGAGCTCGTCGCTCGACGGCCGCAAGACGAGCCCGGACGGAGAAGCGGGCGGGTTCTGGCTCGGGCCGAGCCTGTTCGACAAGGTGACGCCGGAGATGTCGCTCTATAGGGACGAGATCTTCGGCCCCGTGCTCTCTGTCGTGCGCGTGCCCAGCTACGACGCCGCCTTGGAGCTCGTCAACTCCAACCCTTATGGGAACGGCACCGCCATCTTCACCAACGACGGCGGCGCCGCCCGGCGCTTCCAGAACGAGGTCGAGGTCGGCATGGTCGGGATCAACGTCCCGATCCCCGTCCCGGTCTCCTACTACAGCTTCGGGGGCTGGAAGGCCTCGTTGTTCGGGGACAGCCATGCGCACGGCACCGAGGGGGTGCACTTTTTCACCCGGGGCAAGGTCGTGACGAGCCGCTGGCTCGACCCGAGCCACGGCGGCATCAACCTCGGCTTCCCCCAGAACACCTGAGTAGGCCCCTGCGGTGAACCAGGTCTGAACCGTCCTGTGACCAGGGCGTGCACGAGACGGCCCAGGCGCCGGGAGCTCCAGACACCGACTCTTCGCCGAATCGTCACGCGATGAACCGTCGCAACGCGGGAGTCGGCCATATGCTTTAGCGCAATATCGGCGCAGCGCAGCGAGGGGGGGCTCCTCGGCTCCCGGACGACGAGGTGATTGATATCAGCGAACCTCAGGGGCGCGACGAAGCGCTCCGGGAAAGTCAAGCCCGCCTCGAGGCTCTGCTCTCGTCGCTCGACGACCTCGTGTTCGAGCTCGACGAGAACGGGACCTATCTCGGGATCTGGACCGCCAACGACGACCTGCTTGTCGCTCCCCGCGAACAGCTGCTCGGCCGCACTCACGGCGAGGTCGTCGGCGAGGACGTCGCCCTCGGCTTGAAGGAAGCCACGAACAGCGTCCTCGAGACGGGTCGTCCCGAGTTCTGGGAGTACCGGCTCGAGGTCCCGGCCGGAGTCCGCTGGTTCCAAGGTCGCGTGGCCCCGATCTCGAGGCCGGAGGGCCTCGAGCGGAGGGTCTGCCTGCTCGTGCGGGACGTCACGGCCCAAAAGGAGGCCGAGCAGGAGATATCGAGGCTGCTGACACGCGAGCAGCTGCTGAGCCGCTTGTCCGAGTCCGTTCCCGTCGGCCTGTTCGAGGTCGACCTGGCGGGGCACGTCGCCTTCACCAACGACCGCATGCAGGCGATGGTCGGAGAGCTCGCGGCCACCACCGTGGAGGCCCTGGCGTCGTCCGTCGTGGCCGGGGACCGGGCCACCTTCGAGGCCGCGGTCGCGACCGTGCTCGGTGGCACGCCCGTCGACGACGCAGAGATCCGTTTTGCCGTGCGGGCGCCGGACCCAGCCCGTGCGAGCGACTCCGAGCGCGTCTGTGATCTGAGCCTGCGGCCGCTGACGGACGCGGCCGGCACCGTGGCCGGAGCCGTGGGGTGCCTGAGCGACGTGACCGACCGTGTTCAGCTTCGCAACGAGCTGGAGACGAGGGCGTCGGTCGACAAGCTGACGTCGTGCCTCAATCGGGAGGCTTCGTTGGCGCTCCTCGAACGCACGACGGCCACGTGCAATGTTCCCGGCGAGGGCTACGCCCTCATCTTCATCGACATCGACGACTTCAAGTCCGTCAACGACAAGTTCGGTCATGCCGCCGGCGACCGCCTCCTCGCCGAGACGGCGGAACGCCTTCGCGACGCCGCCCGAAAGGGCGACGCCGTCGGGCGCGTCGGGGGGACGAATTCATCGTGATCTGCCCGCACGTGCAGAGCTCCGCGCAGGCCATCAAGGTTGCCGAGCGGGTCGCGGCGGCGACGACGGCATCGATCGACGTCGGCGCCGCCGAGGTCGAGCTGCGCACGAGCGTCGGCGTCGCCTGGACCGCGGACGCGCTCGAACTCGGACGCCTTCCTGGCCCAGGCCGACTCGGCGATGTACCAGTCCAAACGAGCGTCGCGGAAGGGCGTGACGCTCTTCTCCGCCGGCCCGTGCGCCGTGGCCCAGGGCGAGCGCACGCGCCCACCGGCACCGTCCGGAGCGCGCGAGCTGGCCCGGCAGGAGAGCTGAGCGCCGCAGAGGTCGTCAAATGTCCGGATGCAGACCCGCCCGGAGCCCGAAGAGGACCCTTCGCCCTTGCAGACCCAAGGCGAGGAAGGTGGCGGCGAGCGCCGCGGTCAGCAACAGGTACGGGACGACGTCGGCTGTCGCCTGGGCGATGGCGCCGCTCGAGCCCGCCGCCACGCTCTGGCCGGTGGCCCAGGCGAGGTTCCCCAGGCCGAAACCGAGCCCCTGGTGGAGATTGTGGCGGTCGGCACCGTCGGCGATCATCGCCGAAGCCGGCACGAACAACGTGCCGTAGGCCGGCAGGCCCACCACGACGAGGGCCACGAGCACCGCCGCGGGTCGCAGCAGCGGAAGGGCGACGCTGACGGCGGTTGCGACGGCAAGTGACAGCGTCACAGGAACGAGCCGGCCCCTCTTGTCAGCCAGCCGGCCGACGAGCGGGGCAAGCACCGCCTCCAGGGCCGCCGCGCCCAGGAAAGCTCCCGCGATGACCGCCGCGCTCGCCCCGAGCGAACTCAGGCGCAAGGGCGTGAGCACGTCGATGACCCCGAACGACAGCCCGGCGAGGCACGTCAGCCACATCCCGGCGGAGAGGCGCCGGTCGCTCAGGGCGCGCAAGGCGCTCAGCAGGCTCTGGGACTCGCCGCCGGCAGGCGTGCCGACTCGCAGGCTCGCCACCGCCAGGCAGCACCCGGCGAAGGTCGCGGCCCCGAACGCCGGCGCCGTCCCGATGCCGACAGCGAAGGCTCCGATGACAGGGCCGACGAGGGCTCCGGCGACGGAGGCCCCGAGCGCCGTGCCCAGCGCTCTGCCGCGCGGTCTCGGCCGGCGTGCCGGCCGCGAGCCAGGCAAGCCCGCCGGCCCAGGTGCAGGCACCGCCGAGGCCCTGGGCGAGCCGGGCCGCGTCGAGCACGGTCGTGGAGGCCCCGAAGCCGAAGACGAGCGTGGCGCCGCTCATGAGGGAGAGCCCGAGCACGACCGAGGTGCGGACGCCGAGCCGGCTGGCGAGCACCCCGCCCGGGAGGGCCCCGATCAGGGTGCCGACCGGATAGGCGGCGACGAGGATCCCCGCCCCCGTCTTGGAGAGACCGAGGGTCTTCACGTAGTGGGGCAAAAGGGGCGTGAGCGCCGTGAAAAAGACCGTGTCGACAAGGACAAGGGTGCTCACGAACACCAGCAGTGCCCTGGCGTTCACCGTCGGGGCGTCGTTGCCCTCTGCGCTGTGGCCCACAAGCTCAGTCTTAGCCGACGGGCGGGTCGGCCAGGCTGCCCGGGCGGCTGACGCTCTCGGCCAGGCTGCCCGGGCGGCCGACGCCGCTGCCGGCCTTCAGTCCAACGCCGGCGGGGACGTCGGCGCGGACAAAGGCCCGGTCGGCCCCTCGTCCGGTTCCCCGTCGGGCGCGGCCGGCGACGAGGCCGGTACCAGGTCCATCTCGGCCAGCTTGCCCGGCCACCAATTCCAACGTCCGAGGAGTGACACGGTCGAGGGGACGAGCAGGCTCCGCACGAGGAAGGTGTCCATCAAGATCCCGAGCGGCGAGGCCGAGGCCGATGTCTCGGATCTGGCCTCCTCCCGGCTGGCCTCCGGCCGTGGCCGCGAGCACGAGGAACGTGCCGGCCAGAACAAGGCCGGCCGAGGTGATCGTCGGGCCCGAGGCACCAACGGCCCTCACGACCGCCTCGCGCAGGTGGTGCTCGTGGGCCTCCTCCCTGATGCGCGTCATGACGAGGATGTTGTAGTCCTCGCCCAGGGCTAAGAGAAAGATGAACATCAGGAAGGGTAAGAGGAAGGTGAGCCCTCCGCTGTTGGCGAGCTTGATGAAGATGATGGACGAGAGGCCGAGGGCGGCGAGGTACGACAGCATCACGCTGGCGATGAGGTAGAAGGGGGCCACGAGGCTGCGCAGCACGAGGGCGAGGAGGAGACCGATGGCGAGGATGGCGATCGGGACGATGTGGATGAGGTCGCTGTCGGAGATCGAGCTCACGTCGTAGAGGGCCGGCGCCTCGCCGGCGGCGCCGCTCGCGACCGCCCCGATGCTGTCCTGCACCGCGGTGAGAGCCCTGCGGATGGCCGGCACGGCGTTCAAGGCGGGTGTCGAGGCGGCGTCCCCGGCCGTGAGCCCGGCCTCGAACTGGATCGTGCGCCCGTCCGGGCTCACGAAGCGGGCCGTCGCGCGGTACAGGTCGTAGGAGAGTAGCGGCACCTTCGCGGCCACCGAGCCCGGCGCCGGCAGGGTCGGCAACCGCGCAGGATTCCCGAGCAGGGCGTGCAGGCGCACGTAGTCGCCCGGCGGGATCGAGGTGCCGGCGGGATCGAGCGGGCCGGGCAGGGAGCTGAAGAGATGCGTCGCCTGCAGTTCCTGTTCGGCCCTCACGACCGCCGCCGGGTCCTTCCAGACCGGGGCCGCGAGCTTGAAGATGAGATTGGTCGGGTTCGTGCTCGCCTGGGGGAAGTACTTCATGAGCGCCGCGTTGCCCGCCGCGGCGTCGCTCCCGCTCGGGGCGCCCGTCGCTCCGCCGAAGCCCGCCGGCGAGTAGAACAGCGCCCCGAAGGCCAATGCCCCGAAGACGATCACCCCGATAGCGAGGGTGTGGGCCGGACGCTGGATGACACGCTGGGCGACCGAGCCCCACCAGCTCTTGATGGCGTCGCCCGGCACGATCTTCGAGGGCCAGAACACGGCACGCCCGAGGATCGAGAGCAGGGCGGGCAGGAGCGTGACCCCGGCGACGAGCATGACGGCGATGCCGACCGCCAGCGGGACCCCGAGGTCGTGGTAGATGCCGAAGCTGGCGAACAGCAGCGTCAGCAGGGCCAGGATGACAGTCCCGGCCGAGGCGCTGATCGATTCGCCCACGCGCGCCACCGCGAGCGCCGACGGCGTCATGAGACTTGAGGCCCGAGCGGAGGCCCTCCCTGACTCTGTAGACGAGAAAGAGCCCGTAGTCGGTCCCGGCTCCGAGGATGAGGACGATCAGCAGTAGCTGGGTGATCTGGGAGATCTTGAGCCCGTGGGCGCCGAGCTCGCCGATGAGGGAGCCGGACAGCTGCAGCACGATCGCCGCCGGCAACAAGGTGACGAGAGGTGCCAGCAGCGAGCGGAAGACGAAGAGCAGGAGCACGATGATGAACAGGATCGACAGCGCCTGGGTCTTGTTGCCCGTCGAGCTCGAGGACTTCTGCTCGGCGACGTTGGTGGGCACGACCGCCGGCCAGGTGGAACTGCAGGCCGGGGGGAGCTCCCACCTTTGCGAACTGGGCGGTCAGCCCGTTCACGACCTGTTCCGACGGCGTGATGCTGAAGCCGGCGATGTTCGCCTCAGCGAGCAGCTGGACGGCCTGCCCGTCTTTGGAGGTCCCGACGTACTGCACCGTCTGCACGAGCGGAACCTTCTTCGCGGCCACGGCCAGCCGGCCGATCGCTCGGGTGTCCGCGACGGTTATCGGCCCGTTGTGGCTGAGGCCGATGATGATGATCGGCTGCAGGGTCGACTTGCCGACGAGCGGCACGGCGAGGTTGCCCGCGACGGTGCTCGGCGCGCTGGCGGGCAGGAAAGCCGAGTTGTCGTTGTTCACCTCGCTCGCGAGCGAGGGGAGAAAGTGGACGGAGGCCGCCGTGCCCACCAGCCACACGACGACGATCAGCCAGCGGAACCGGACGGTGAAGCGCCCGAGGCCAAGGAAGAATGCGTTCATCCGTCAGTGTCTCCGTCTCGAGCTGTGGGGGTCGGCTCGCCGCGGTCTCGGGCACAGGCCCGCAGCGGGGCGGTGCGGCAAGCGGTGATCGGAGAAGAACCTAGCCGCTCGTCAGCTCGTCTCGCACCCGCGCCGGCCCCCCGGGCCAGGCGTTGGTGAGGCGATGTGGGCCGCAACCGCGCGAAGGCCCTCGGCGGTGATCGTCGTTCTCAGAACGGCGTCCGCCACGACGAGATCGTCGGCCCCGACGCGTTCAGCGACCTCGCGGTTGAGGGCGTGGACGGCCTCGATGACCGCTCCTGCATAGGCCTGCCCGGCTGGGGTGAGCGCGACCTTCACCCTCCTGGCGTCGTGCTCGTCGCGTGCCTCGTGGACATATCCGCGCCGCTCGAGCCCGTCCACGAGCTTGCGCGCCGCTTGTCGGCTCACGCCGAGCGGCTCCCCGATCCGGCTTATCGCCGCCCCGCCTCGCCTCAGCAGCAGGCGCATGATGGCGGCGTCGGTCGGTCGGTAGTCGGGGTAGCCGCGGTCGGCGACGGCGGCGGCCATGCGGCGCACCCAGTCCGCCCGGGCGAGGGCCAGCAGGTCTCCGAAGAGGTACGGGGCTCCTCCTTCCTCGGGGGTCTCGCCACCGGCGCCGGCCTCGGGCGGAGCTGCTGTGCCTGCCACGTGCTGATCCGTTTCTCGCAACCTGCTCGCGATCTCCGGCCCGGGCCGGGTCGGAGGCCTGGCAGCGTCGCAGTTGACGTCCCTGCCGGAAACCATCATAGTTAGATATGCAACTAGGTTGCCTAATAGGGGGGACAATGGAAAGGTCGGCAGGACGCGGGCCGGGTCGGGAGGCGGCGCGGGGAACGGGCGCAACGCGGGGCGTGGCTGGCCTCGTTGTTCTGGGCGCTCTCACGCTTTCGTTGAGCTGCATGGTCGCAGCGACAAGGGCAGCTGCCTTCGGAGCGGTCGCCCCGGGGATCTCGCCGGCGTCGGCTCTCTCGGCCCGTGGCTCGGGCTCGGGCGGGTCCACCGCTTCGAGCGTGGTGTGGCTGTGCCGTCCCGGCCTCGAGGGCGATCCGTGCGCTGTCGAGCCTGAAGACGACCGTCGTGAGGGCTTCGGGTGCGACCTCGGTCGTCAGTCCCAGCCCGGCGAAGAGCCCGAAATTCGACTGCTTCTACGTGTACCCGACGGTGAGCCGGGAGCTCTCCATCAACGCCGACCTGAGGGTCCAAAAGAGCGAGGTCGCCGTGGCGATGGCGCAGGCGGCGCCCTTCTCGCGGGTATGCCGGGTCTTTGCTCCCATGTACCGCCAGGTGACCCTGGCCGGGCTCGGCGCCTACCCGAACCTCGACGTGCCCCCGTCATACGGTCTCATCGCCTACAACAGCCTGCTCGCAGGCTTCGACGACTACCTCGCCGACTACAACGACGGGCGTCCGATCATCTTCATCGGCCATTCGCAGGGCGCGGCGGTCCTGATCAAGCTCCTCTCCCGCCTGGTCGACGACAACGCCCCTCTGCGGGGACGCCTGGTGCTGGCGATCATCCTCGGTGGCGACGTGGAGGTGCGCACGGGCTCGCTGACGGGCGGCAGCTTCTCGCACATCCCCGCCTGTTCCCGCAGCGGCGAAGCCGGTTGCGTGATCGCCTACTCGAGCTTTCCGAGCGAACCGCCCGCCGTCGGCCCTGTTCGGACGGCCCGGACAGGGGGTGGCGCTGCAGTCGGGGCAGAAGGCGAAGAAGGGTCTCCAGGTCCTTTGCGTCAACCCGGCGGCGCTGCAAGGGGGCGCGGCGGACCTCGACCCGTACTTCCCCTCCTCCGGCGCCGTCGCGACGCCGTGGGTCGAGTTCCCCGGCCTCTACACCGCCCGCTGCGAGACCGCGGCCGGGGCGGGCTGGCTTCAGGTCACCAAGGCCACGGGCGCCTCCGACAGGCGACCGGTGGTGGCCGAGGACGCCGGCGCCGACTGGGGCTACCACACCGACGACGTCAACCTCGCCCTCGGCAATCTCGTCCTCGACGTCTCCTCGGCGGAATCGTCCTTCTCGGCAGCTCACCCGAAGTCCAGGTAGCTCGGGGCAGCTCCCGCGCCCGTCAGTGGAAGTCCCTGGACGGGGCCACCGCCATGGCGAAGTCGATCTCCTCCAGGTACTCCGCTACGACGTTCGACGACGAAGGCGCCCCGGGGTCCGCGCCCTCTCCGCGCTCGAGCCGCCCTCGGACGAGAAGCACCACCGCCGAGCGTGCCGCCTTGCGGTAGCGGGTCCAGCAGCCCGGCGAGCAGATGACGTTCACGAGCCCCGTCTCGTCCTCCAGGTTGAGAAACGTCGTCCCTCCTGCCGTCGCCGGCCGCTGCCGGTGCGTCACCACGCCGGCGACGAGGACCCTGGCACCGTCCGGCACCCGGACGAGCTCGGCGTTGGGAACGACCCCCCGGGCAGCGAGGCGCTCCCTGGCGAAGGCCATCGGGGACGAACCTGGTGACAGACCGAGTGTCGCCATATCGGCTGACATCTCCTCGATCTCGTCCATATCCGGAAGACGCGGTGCATCGGTGCCGACCACGGTGCCGGGGAGGCGGTCGGGGCGTGCCTCGGCCGCTGCACCCGCCACCCAGAGGGCCTCGCGGCGGCTGAGCGGGCGGCCACGGCCTCCGGCACCAGTCGCACGGCCTCCGGCACCAGTCGCACGGCCTCCGGCACCGGTCGCACGACCTCCGGCACCGGTCGCACGGCCTCCGGGCGCAGGGCGCCCCGCTGACCGGCCGAGCCCGGCGAGGGCCCCTGAAGTGGCGAGGGCCTCGAGAGCAGGCCTCGCGACAGCGCCCCGGCGGGCGAGATCCTCCATGTCCTCATACGGTCGGCCCCCCGCGATCTTCTCGGCGAGGTCGGCGCCGATCCCCTTCACCGAGGCGAGCCCGAGCCTTACCGACGGGCCCGGGCCAGTCCCCGGCCCGGGTGACGCGTCCGGCTCGGGCGAGGTCCCCGCCTCGAGCGAAGTTCCCGCCCCGCTCTTGTTCACGTCCGGGCCGAGGACGACCACCCCGTGGCGCCGGGCGTCCGCGACGAGGGTGTGCGGCGCCCAGAAGCCCATGGGCTGGGAGTTGAGCAGCGACGCGAGGAACGCCGCCGGGTAGTGGAGCTTCAGCCAGGCGCTCACATAGACGAGATAGGCGAAGGACACCGAGTGGCTCTCCGGGAAACCGAAGTTGGCGAAGGCCGCCAGCTGCTCCCAGATGGTGTCGGCGATCTGGCCGCAGATCCCCCGCTCGGCCATCCCCGCGTAAAGGCGCTCCCGGAGGCGCTCCATCCGCGAGGCGGAGCGCTTGGAGCCCATGGCCTGGCGGAGCTGGTCGGCCTCGGCGGCCGAGAACCCGGCGGCGTCGATCGCCATCTGCATGAGCTGCTCTTGGAACAGCGGCACACCGAGCGTCTTGGCCAGGCTGCGCTCGAAGCACGGGTGCAGGTAGGTCACCGCCTCGGTTCCGTTGCGCCGGCGCAGGTAGGGATGAACCGACCCTCCCTGGATCGGGCCCGGGCGGATGAGGGCGACCTCGACGACAAGGTCGTAGAAGCATCGCGGCCGCAATCTCGGCAGGGTCGCCATCTGCGCCCGGCTCTCGACCTGGAAGATCCCCACGGAGTCGCCGGCGCACAACATGTCGTAGACGGCCTCTTCCTGGGGGATCAGGGCGAGGTCGATCTCGTCGTGATGGTAGGCAGCGACCGTGTCGACCGCCCGGTGGATCGCCTCGAGCATCCCGAGGCCCAGCAGGTCGAACTTCACGAGGCCGACAGCCGCGCAGTCGTCCTTGTCCCACTGGAGCACGGTCCGGTTCTCCATGCGGGCCCATTCGACCGGGCAGACCTCCGAGACCGGGCGATCGCAGATCACCATGCCCCCTGGATGGATGCCGAGATGACGGGGAAAGCCCTCCAGCTCGGCCGCCACAGCAAGCACGCGGGCCGGGATCCCGAGCTCGCCCGCCGGCTCGCCCGGCCCCGGTTCGCGAGCGACGTCGTCGCGACCAGGACGACCGTCGCCCACCACCCCGGTCGTGGCGCCACGTCGAGCGGCCTCCTCCTCGGCCGCGGCGCTCCACCAGGTCCAGCGGTCCTTGCGGTGCGGCGCGGTCGGGTGGTGGCCGCCGCCCAGCGACCCCCAGCTCTCGATGCGCCGGGCCCAGGCGTCGATCTGGCCGGGCGAATGGCCGAGAGCCTTGGCAGCGTCCCTCACCGCGGACCTGGCCCTATAGCTGACGACGACGGCCACGAGGGCCGCACGCTCGCGGCCGTAGCGGCCGTACACGTACTGGATGACCTCCTCGCGCCGCCCGCTCTCGATGTCGACGTCGATGTCGGGAGGGCCGTCGCGCTCGGGCGACAAGAAGCGCTCGAACAAAAGGCCGAGGGCGACGGCGTCGGCGTTGGTTATCCCGAGCACGTAGCACACGGCCGAGCTCGCCGCGGAGCCCCGGCCCTGGCAATAGATCCCCGAGCGCCGGCAGAACTCGACGATGTCCCAGACGACGAGGAAGTAGCCGGCGAAGCCGAGCTCCTCGATCATCGCCAGCTCGTGCTCCAGCTGGCGCCAGGCACCGGGCACACGTTCGGCCTCGACCGGCCCATAGCGCCGGGTCGCACCCTCCTCGACGAGCCGGCGGAGAAACGTCATCTCGTCATGGCCGGCGGGCACGGGGAAGTCGGGCAGCTTGGGGGCGACGAGGTGGAGGTCGAACGAGCACGCACGCCCGAGCTCGCCGGCAAGCTCGACGGCCCCCGGGTAGCGGTCAAAGCGCCTTGCCTGTTCGGCCGGGGAGCGCAGGTAGGCCGCCCCCGCCGCGGGCAACCAGCCGTCGAGATCGTCGAGGGGGCGTCCCGCCCGGACAGCAGCGAGCACCGTGGCGAGGCGGCGGCCCGAGGGCAGGGCGTGGTGGACGACGTTCGTGGCGACGATGTCGAGGTCCCTCTGCACGGCAAGGGCGGCGAGGGCGTCGTTGCGCGCCTGGTCGAGAGGGTCGTCATGGTCGAACAGCTCGACGACGACGTTCCCGCGACCGAAGCGGTCGACGAGCCGGTCCAGCTCTCTTCTCGCCGCGACGGGCCCGGCTTCAACGAGCGCCTTGGGCACCGCCCCCTTGCGGCAACCGGTGAGGACGAGGAAGTGGCCCCCTGCGAGCTCGGCCAACCGGTCGATGTCGTGACGAGGGCGCCCCTTCTCGCCACCGGCGAGATGGCCCTCGGAGATGGCGCGGGCAAGGCACGAGTAGCCGGCAGGATCCCGGGCGATGACCACCAGGTGGGAGCCGGGCGGATCGGGCGTCCCGGTACGCGGGGCGGCCGGGTCGGCCTGGGGCGCAAAGCCGGCGCCATGGCCGGCGAGGGTGAGCTCGGCCCCGAAGACGGTGGGCACCCCCGCCTCCTTTGCCGCCTCGGCGAAGCGCACGACGCCGTAGAGCCCGTCGTGGTCGGTCAGCGCCAGGGCGTCGAGCCCGAGACGGGCGGCCTCGGCGACGAGCTCCTCGGGGTAAGAGGCGCCGTCGAGGAAGCTGAAGTTCGAATGGCAGTGGAGCTCTGCGTACCCGACCACCGGAACAGGATAGTGATCCTAGCGAACGTATGTTCGTAGGAGGTGGAGCATCCACTCAGCAAACTCCCAGCTTCGTGGGGCACAATGACGGGGTGGTAGGAGGAGTCGCGGGACCTCGGATCCTTGTCGTGGACGACGAGGATTCCATCACTGAGCTTGTCTCGATGGCGCTGCGCTACGAGGGCTTCGAAGTCCAGACCGCCGCGAGCGGCTACGGGGCGCTCGAGCAGATCGACGAGTTCCGGCCCGACCTCATCCTTCTCGACGTGATGCTGCCTGATATCGACGGCTTCAACGTCGCCGAGCGCTTGCGCCGTGACCGGCGCGACATCCCCGTACTGTTCCTGACCGCTCGCGACGCCACCGAGGACAAGATCCGCGGCCTCACGATCGGCGGCGACGACTACGTGACCAAGCCCTTCAGCGTGGCCGAGCTCGTCGCCCGCACCCAGGCCATCTTGCGCCGCGCGGGCAAGGGCGACCTGGCGCGCGAGCTGCTCCAGCTGGCAGACCTCGAGATGGACGACGACGCCCACGAAGTGCGGCGGGCGGGGCAGCTCATCGACCTCACCGCCACCGAGTACCGGCTGCTGCGCTACCTGCTCGCCAATCCGCGCCGGGTGCTCACCCGCTCCCAGCTGCTCGACCACGTCTGGAACTACGACTTCGGCGGTGACGCCGGAGTGCTCGAGACCTACATCAGCTACCTGAGGAAGAAGATCGACTTCACCGAGCCGCACCTGCTCCACACCGTGCGCGGGGTCGGATACGTGCTCCGCCCGCCCCGCAGTTGAAGCCGGCCCGCGGCGAGGCCGTCGCAGAGCAGGACCCGCCGAAACACAGCAGGGGCCGGTGGTCGCTGAGGACACGGATCATCCTGGTGCTCATCGCCCTCGTCGTCGTCGCGCTCGGCACCACGGACGCGATCACCTACACGTCGCTGCGCAGCTACCTGTTCCAGCAGCTCGACAACACTCTCGCCAGCATCAGTGCCGTCTCGACGACGCCCGGCGGCCAGGAAGGCCAGGTTGCGCGTGCACTGTTTCGCGACGCCGGGTTCGCAAACAACGAGCTGGGGCTCCCGAGCGGCACGTTCGCGGCTGTCTACAACGTCAGCAACGGCGGGAACCTCTTCACCGCGCTTCCTGCGACCGTCGGATGGAGCGGTGGCACCCCGGTAGTGCCGGTAAAGAGCCTGGAGCACTCCCTCCCGGGTCTCGGAGATTCTCTGAGAACGACCGTCACGGGCAGCACCGGCACGCGTTTTCTCCTGCTCGCCCAAGTGATACCTGTAACGGTCCTGTCGCCCAATCCGGGCACGTTCACGGGGCTTTTCGTCGTCGCCATACCGGTGACCGGAGTCACCGACACCGCACACCGGCTCTTGGCGCTCGAGATCCTGGTCAGCTGCGCGATCCTGATCGCGCTCACCGCGGCGGCGTGGCTGACGGTCCGTATCGGCCTCAGACCTCTCGAGAAGATGGCCGGCACCGCCGGCGAGATCGCCGCCGGCGACCTGAGCAGGCGAGTCGAGGAGACGGACGACCGCACCGAGGTGGGCCGGCTCGGCAGCGCGCTCAACGTGATGCTGGGCCGGATCGAGACGGCCTTTCGCGAACGGGAGGCATCAGAGGCACGGCTGCGGCGTTTCGTCGCCGACGCCTCGCACGAGCTGAGGACCCCGCTCACATCGATCCGCGGCTACGCGGAGCTGTTCCAGCACGGGCTGGCCGACCGCCCGGCGGATCTCGAGACCGCCATGCGACGGATCGACAGCGAGTCGACGCGGATGGCCGGGCTGGTGGACGACCTGCTGCTGCTCGCCCGCCTCGATCAGGGACGCCCGCTCGAGCGCGACCCCGTCGAGCTCAGCACGCTCGTCGCCGATGCCGCCCAAGATGCCCGCGCCGTGGATCCCTCGCGCACGGTCAACTTCTCGGCGCCGGCGTCGTGCGTCGTCGTCGGAGACGAGGGGCGCCTCCGGCAGCTTCTCGGGAATCTCGTCTCGAACGCCCTCGCCTACACGCCTGCGGGCAGCCCGATCGAGGTTGTCGTCACCTTCAGGCCCTCGCAGGATCCTTCGCCCGACAGTGCCTCGATCTCGGTGGTCGACCATGGTCCCGGCATCTCAGCTGAGGCCGCTCCTCACGTGTTCGAGCGCTTCTGGCGTTCGGACCTGGGCCGCGTCCGCACCCAGGGCGGCGCCGGGCTGGGGCTCTCGATCGTGGCCGCCATCGCTGACGCCCACGGCGGACGTGTGCTGCTGACCGAGACTCCCCGTGGGGGCGCCACCTTCACCGTCGAGTTGCCCGTCGAGCCGGGATCGGAACCGGAACACTGGGGGTTCAAGGAGCCGTCCACCGGGCAGATCGCAGACGACGGCAGCGAGATCGCAGACAACAGCCAGACCGCGGACGACGGCCAAACCGCGGACGACGGGACCGTCGCTTGGGCTCCGCCTCCAAACGACGGTCCGACGACGTCGGCAGAGATCCCCTAGGCGCTTCCCGGGGTGTCAGCCCCGTGGCTGCCGGACACTGCGAAGGTCGCGACGCTCGCCGTGACGTCCACGGCTTCACAAGGGACGCCGAGCCAGACCGCGATCGCCTCACGGGCGTTCTCCCTGACGTCGGCCAACTGACGAGCCTGGGTCAGTACCGGAGCAATCGCGGGAACACGGATGATCCAGGTTCCGGGCCCTCGCTCGACGGTCACCTCGTAGGTGCGCATGGCACTCATCGTCTCGTCACCTCCGACCTCAGCTAGGCGGGCGGGGCCGCTGCGAGGGTGACCATGACCGTCTGAGTGCTGCCGGTCAGGTCGTCGAAGGTCACGCTGGCACGATCGCCGGGCCGGAGCTTGTGAATCAGGGAAGCCAGCGCGGAAAGGGTCGGAGTGGAGTGTCCGTCGAAAGCGATGATCACGTCGCCTTCCTGCAGCCCCGCGAGGGCTGCCGGGCTCCCCGGGTCGACGAACTCGAGACTGACACCTGTCGTCGATCCGGAGCCCAACGCGACTGCCTGGCCCACGATTCCGAGAAGGGCGCCGGAGCCTATGACGATGCCGTCGCCGGCTCTGCCACGGGTGATGTCGTTCGCGATCTGGAGCACCCGGTTGATAGGCAGCGCGAATCCGATGGGAGTGGCGCCGTCGGCGCTGGCGGCTGCCGTGTCCATCCCGATGACGCGGCCGGCCGAGTCGACGAGCGGCCCACCTGAGTTCCCGGGCTCGATGAGGGCGTCCATCTGGATCATGTTGGTCAGCGACTCGGTGGAACCGGTGTCGTTGCTCGCCATGATCGTCCGGTGGAGCGCCGTGACCGCGCCTGCGGTGACCGCCGACGGGAAGCCTTGTCCGCCGGCGTTGCCGATGGCCACGACGGAGCTCCCGATGGCGACGGTCGACGAGTTGCCGAACTTCACGGTCGGCAGGCCACTGACGCCTTTCAGCTGCAGGACCGCCACGTCGGCGGTCGCGTCGGTCCCGACGACCGTTGCGGTGTAAGTGCCCCGGTTGTCGATCACGACCTTGATCGTGCTGGCGCCTTCGACGACGTGGTTGTTGGTGATGATCTCGCCGTTGGGAGTCGCGATCATGCCGGTGCCTTCACCGAGGTTGGTGTTGATGTCGACCACGGCGGGGTCGACGAGGGCGGCAATCTGACTGGTCGTGAGCGTGTGCCCGGCCGGGGAGGCGGCCAGCCCGGCTGCCGAGCTCTGACTGGCACGGGAGAGATAGGCGATCCCTGCTCCGGCGCTAGCGCTCACCAGGACCAGAGCTACCGCCACAGCGGCCAAAGCCTTGCGGCCGCGGCGGGGGCGAGGCGGAGCAGACGGCTGAGGGCTGTGGCCACCTGGCATGTGGGCGCCGGGCGCCGGAGCGTAGGTGGCTGTTGTGTATGCGCCGGCGGCCGGACCGTAGATGCCGGTTGTGAAAGGGCCGTGCTGATAACCGGGGTCCTGACCGCTCCGCCCGACCGCTTCTGGACCGTCGGAGGCCGGGGCGAAACCGTCCGGGGCATAACCGAACGGGGCCTGTGCGAACGGGGCCTGCGCGTCTTGATCGCTCGCCACGTTCGACTCAGGGCTCGCGGTGCCCGTCTCCTCCGGTTCGGTCCAGGAAGCTACCGGCTCTGCCGGTTGGGCGCTTTCTTGCTCCTCGTTGTTGGCTTCGTCCATCGCACTCTCACCTTTGGTCAAGCGCTCGCTCGAGCGTCAGGGGCATGTCCCCTCGAGATCCAGCCGCCCGGCGACTCGAATATCGATACCCGGATCATGCGGTCCTGTACTCAGCCCTTCCTCCATGGGAACTGTGAACCTGCTGAGAGAGCTCGAGCAGCTCGCAACCCCTCCCCCTTGGGCCGTCGATACGGAGACATCCTCAATCGTAGGTGGCTTCCAGACGCCACCGTCCCAGCTCGAGGACGACCAGATGGGCGGTCCCGTCTTCGAGCAGCACCTGCAGACGAGCCCGGCGCCTGGCAGCCGCGGGATCCCACCAGCGCTCGTCAACCGGCCACGGCCCGGCCCAGCCCAGGATCTCGAGCGGAGGGCTGCCGGCGATCTGCGCTACCAGGAGGGAAGGGACCGCCGTGCACCGGCCACGGCCCGTCACCCCGACCTGGGCCCCGTCGGGGCCCAGGATCTCGACAAGCAGAGGCGACAGATGGACAAGGGCCGGTGAGGGGGGTGGCAGGCGGCCGGGCCAAGGGGGCGTGTCCTCGGAAGCGGCCGGTGCCGCAGCGCCCCGACGGCCCCGGGGACGCCTTGGCGCCCGCCCTCCCCCGAGGGAAGTCGACTTGGAAGCGCCGGCTCTGGCGCCACCTCCCTCGTCAAGCTCCTCACCCCACGGAACGAGGCGGATCTGTTCGCCCGGGCCTCTCCCGCCCGTGCGCACAGCGGTGAGAACCCCCTCGTGGCCCAAGAGACCCTGGACGCGCGCCAAACCACGTTCGACTTGCCGGCTCGCTTCGGCGACCCCGCCCGCGAAGTCCAGCTGTCGTCCTTCGTCGGGCACTGCATCGCTGACTGTGAGCCGCAACATGGTGACCCCGGCGGTGGGGGCCGTGATCACCGGCCCCTGCAGCCATCCCTCGAGCTGCCAGCGGACCCGGTCCACCATGGCACGAGCCGTGAAAGGCCTCTCCCCCCTCCAGCAACGTTGCAATGACTCGCCATGCTCGGTCTCGGCCTCGACGAGGAGCTGGGTGGCAGCAAGCCCGCGCGGCGCGAGACGGCCGACGAGCTCTTCGGCAAGACCTACGGCGATGAAGCCAAGAGCGTCAGCCCTGTCAGCAGGAGGGTCGAGCTCCCGGCAAACCGTGAGGTCTGCCGGCGGGTCCCCGAGAGCAAGCGGCCGCTCGTCGAGCCCCCGGGCAAGCCGGTGGGCGAAGCCTCCCCCGGTGCCGAACCGGGCCAGCACCGCAGCCTCTTCCAGCTCGCCAAAATCGCCCAGTGTGCGGATCCCGAGCCGCCGGAGCACGCCGGTGAGCTCAGGCAGATCCAGGACGTCAACCGGGAATCGACCGAGCCACTCCGGCGTCCGGGAACGGGGAACGATCACGCCTCCCAGCGCGGCGAGCCTGGCCGCGAACGGCCCGTCGGCTATCCCCACCCGGCACGGCGGATCGGGGGCGGCGGTGCCGACAGCGGCAGCGACCGCGGCGACGGCCGCTCCGGCGGCGGTGCAGACCTGTTCGGCGAGCGCGGCCTCCCCCTTGAAGTAACGGGCGGGAGCCCGGGCAGGCAGGGCACAAGTGCCCGGCCTGGTGATCTCCACCTGGGGAGTAAAGGCTGCAACCGCCAGGGCGACGGACTCGAAGCTGCGAGCGTCCCGCGCCGGTTCGTCGGCCATCACGACAAGCTCCGGACAGCATGCCTGGGCCTCCCTGCGACGCTGCCCGAGACGTACCCCTTCGGCTCGGGCGGAGGCAGAAGAAGCGATCACACGGTTGGCAGCGACGATCACCGCCGGCCTGTCTGCAGCCCCGGCAGCGACAAGGGGCCAGTCAGGGCACCAGACGACGAGAGTGCGAACCGGAGCCACCATGTTTCACGCAGGAAGCCGCAGCCGGCCAGTTCTCGGTCGGCTGGCGGCGCCACGGCCCCCGACCTCGGCCTCGAGCTGGCGGGAGCTGAGCAGTCCGTGACCGCGCTCG
Organism: uncultured Acidimicrobiaceae bacterium; assembly: GCA_963804265.1. Classification (GTDB taxonomy): domain Bacteria; phylum Actinomycetota; class Acidimicrobiia; order Acidimicrobiales; family Bog-793; genus Fen-455. The sequence continues at coordinate 14,074 of CAWDPZ010000037.1, read as the reverse complement.
AGCCCCGACCAGCTCGAGGCACTCACGGAGCAGCGCAGGTCAGAAGGACCGGGCCACCTGGCCACGACCCGGCCTGCTCGCACCTGGCCAGCGCAGGGGAATCCTCTCGGGGCTCCGGTGGGGCTCGCCGCGTCCAGTACGACAAGAGTCGAACGGCGCTCTCGCGCACGGGCCGCGAGCCGCCTGGCGTCGGCTGGTCGCACCGGAGCGCCCGGGACGAGACAGATGAGATCGACGGTCTCGAGCAGCGTCGTCACGACGCTTTGCCAGCGACCCTCCGCACCAGGGCGAGGGACGAGGAGAAGACGGCCCAGGTCTGCTCCCAGCTCGACCGCTGACGAAAGACCGAGCTCTGGCAGGCCGACCACCGCGCACCAGTACCCCCGCGACGACGCACCGGCGAGCAGCAAGAGCAGGAGGCTTGTCAGTCCGCAGACACGGTTCGGCAAGCCTGAACCGGGACTTGAAGCGGAAAGGCCGGAGCCGAGAGGCGGCTCCGTTGTCGAGGTCGGCCCGAGCAGGACCGTGCCGCCCAGCGGGAGCCCGCCGCCTGGGAACAGCCCGGCCAGATCCGGAAGAACCGGCAGGACCCGCTCGACGGGCAAGGGGCCCGGCAGAGGACGGGAGCCAGGCAGATGACGGGCGCCAGGGCCCGGCGCGGTGCCGGTGGCCGCCGGGAGGGCGTCAGCCAGCGGTGCCATCCCGGCAAGGGCATGCGAGGCCATGGCCGAAGTATACGAACAAGTGTTCGATTGAGAAAGGGGCCGCGTCGGCAACTGGGGCATCCAGGCGTGCCCGAGGCGACCGGTCGGGATGACAGAATCAGCTATCGCCCCTGTCGTGCGCCAGGCGGAAGTCGACGACGCCGCTCGGATCGCGTCGTCGCACGTACGCTCCTGGCAGGTCGGCTATGCCGACGTGATCTCGGGTGACTACCTGCGGGGTCTGGACGACGATCTCCCTCTGCGCACGCTGCACTGGCAGACCGCGATACTCGCCGCCGAGGCGGGGGGCACCTTCGTGCTGGTATGCGAGCTCGAAGGCGACCTGGTCGGCTGGCTGAGCGGCGGGTCCTGTCGCGACGGTGGCCGAGCCAGGACCTCAATCGGCGAGATCCACGGCTGCTACGTGGATCCCGCTCATTGGCGAGAAGGCGCCGGGAGCGCCCTCATGGCAGAAGGGCTCGAACGCCTCTCCCGCTCCGGTTACTCACAAGCGGTGCTCTGGGTGCTGGCCGCCAACTCGCGGGCGCGGTCGTTCTACGAGCACCACGGCTGGCACGCCGACGGGGCGCGGAAGATGTACGAGGTGGGCGGTGGGCGCTACCCGCAAGTGCGTTACAGGCGCAAGCTGGCGTGAAGCATCGGCCGAAACCCGGACGCCCCTAGGGACCCGAAGTCTCTAAGAGGACGGAGGGGCCGGCGGCGGACCGGTCGGAGCGGTCGGAGCCAGGCGGACCGGGCGGAAAGACCGGCGGTGAAGCCGGGCGGTGTCCCCCGGGTCGAGCCCGGGAACCGACCGCCCATGTCCTGACCGTACGGCGGGGCCGTCGGCCCCATGAAGCCGCGGCCGCCGCGCAGAAATGCCACGGCGCCCGCGCCCAGGTACTTCACCGCGAGGCGCGTCGCCACGTAGCCGGTGACGAGCAGCCCGGCGATGCCGAGGAGGATCAACAGGACCGGCCAGAGGAAAGAGTGGTGCAGGCAGCCGGCGGCCGCGGCCCGCTCGGCGGCGGGCCGAGGGGCGCTGCAGCTCGCGGGGAGGTGGTTGTTGTGCCACGCCGTCTCGAGGACGAGCACGCCACCGGCCACAAAGCACCCGAACCACCCGACCTGAAGCAACAAGACCCGCTTCAGCGTCGTGATCGCCTTCGCCTTGACCTCGGCCGGTGACGGGAGCAACTCGCCGGCCGCCGCCGTCCCCGCGCCTGTGGCGCCCTTCACGAAGCTGCGCAGATGCCGATCGAGCCGCACTCAGACCAGCTCGATCCGCTCAGGCAAGAGCGACCAGGTCACCGAGGTCGTCGCTCCAGGTGTCCTCGACCCCTTCTGGCATGAGGACGACCCGCTCGGGGGAAAGCGCCTGCACGGCACCCGGGTCGTGGGTCACGAGCACTATCGCCCCAGCGTAGGTGCGCAGCGCCTTCAGCACCTCGATCCGGCTGGCGGGATCGAGGTTGTTCGTCGGCTCGTCCAACAACAGCACGTTCGCCGCAGAGACGACGAGGGTCGCGAGGGCGAGCCGCGTCTTCTCGCCGCCCGACAGGGTCCCCGCCAGCTGTTCGATGCGCTCCCCACCGAAGAGAAACGACCCGAGGATTCTCCGGAGCTCCGCGTCGCTCACGCTCGGCGGGGAGTTGTGCCGGACGTTCTCGTAAACCGTCTTCGAAGGGTCCAAGGTCTCGTGTTCCTGGGCGTAATAGCCCAACTTCAGCCCGTGGCCGTGGACCACCTCGCCCGCGTCGAGGTGCTCGATCCCCGACAGGACGCGCAGCAACGTCGTCTTGCCGGCGCCGTTCAGACCGAGGATGACCACCCGGCTCCCCCGGTCGATGGCGAGGTCCACGCCCGAGAAGACCTCGAGCGAGCCGTAGGACTTGGTGAGCCCCGTCGCGCTGAGGGGGGTCTTCCCGCAGGCCGAGGGAGCGGGAAAGCGCAGCTTGGCCACCTTGTCAGCGTGACGGACCTCCTCGAGTCCCTCGGTGAGGCGCGTCGCCCGCCTGTCCAGGTTATGAGCCATGCGGGCCTTGGTCGCCTTGGCGCGCATGCGGTCGGCCTGGGCGCGCAGCTCGACGACCTTGCGCTCCGCGTTGGCGCGCTCGCGGCGCCGCCTTCTCTCGTCTGTGGCGAGCTGCTCGAGATATGCCTTCCAGCCCAGGCGGTATACGTCGAGCTGGGTCCGCGTGGCATCGAGATGGAACACCTTGTTGACGACCGAGTCGAGGAGATCGCCGTCGTGGCTGATGACCATGAGCCCACCGTCATGGGCGCGGAGGAAATTGCGCAGCCAGGCGATCGAGTCGGCGTCCAGGTGGTTGGTCGGCTCGTCGAGGATCAGCGTCGGGGCACCGGAGAAGAGCACCCGGGACAGCTCGACGCGCCGGCGCTGCCCGCCCGACAGCGTGCCGAGCGGTTGGACCAGCACCCTTTCGGGAAGGCCCAGGCTGGAGGCGATCGAGCCGGCCTCCGCCTCTGCGGCCCAACCGCCCAGGAGGTGGAATTGCTCCTCGAGCCTGGAGTAACGGTTGAGGATCTTGGTCTGGTGCTCGCTGTCGCCGTTGCCCATGTCGTTGCGCGCGGCCTGCAGATCGTGGACGATGCGGTCGAGACCCCTCGCTCCGAGGATCCGGTCCCGGGCGATGACACTCAGGTCACCGGTGCGGGGGTCCTGGGGAAGGTAGGCCACGGCCGCCGAACGCCGCACGGAGCCGGCTGCCGGCAATGACTCGCCGGCAAGCACCCGGGCGAGGGTCGTCTTGCCGGCGCCGTTGCGACCGACGAGCCCGATCCTGTCGCCGGGCGCGACCTGGAAGGTCACCGGCTCGAGGAGCTGGCGACCTCCGGCGGTGAGCTCGAGGTCGGTGGCAGTGATCATGAAGGATCCGTGTTCATCGGGGGCCGGCGATGCGGCGGCTCTGCGCCGCCGTCGGTTCACGTGTCCTCGAACGAGGTCTATGCGAACTACCGGACCACTAGCGTAAACCGGATGCCGAGCCGGTCAGGTCGAACGTCGTGAGCCACTTCGGAACCGCAGGACCCGTGGCCCTGGTCGGAAGCGGGGAGTTCCTCGGGCAGATGGTCCCCGTCGACGCCGAGCTGCTCGCCGGCCGCCCGCAAAGAGCCGTGTTCCTCCCCACGGCGGCGGCCGAGGAAGGCCCGGAGCGCCTGAGGTACTGGACCGACCTCGCCACCGGGCACTACCGCAGCCATGGGCGTCGAGCCGGTGCCCCTCATGGTGGTCGACCGGGAGGATGCCGAACGCCCGGAGCTGGCGGCGAAGGTGGCTGGTGCGGGCCTCGTCTACCTCTCCGGCGGGAACCCGGGTTACCTCGCCCACACCCTCGCCGGCACCGCCGTCTGGCGGGCGATCCTCGCGGCCTGGCGCGCCGGTGCCGCCCTGGCCGGATGCTCGGCCGGAGCGTGCGCGCTGAGCCGGGTCGCGTACGACTTCCGCCACCCCGACCGCTACAGCGGCGAGGGCCTCTCGGTCGTGTCCGATCTGGTGGTCATCCCGCACTTCGACAGGTTCGAGCACTGGCTGCCCGGGCTCGTCGACCAGGTGCTGGCCCGAATGCCGAAAGGAGCGGTCCTGGTGGGCATCGACGAGGACACAGCGCTCGTGGGCGACCGCGGCGGTTTCGTCGTCCGCGGCCAGCGGTCGGTCTGGCGGATCGAGGAGGACGGCACCCGTTCGCAATTCAAGCCGGGCGAGCCGGCTCAGCTGTCAGGGGCCGCCCCCGTCTCCTGACGACCTGCGGCCGCACCGAGAGGGGCAGGACCCGTGCTGGCAGCGCCCTCCAAGGGTGCTGGTGGGACCCGAGGGCGCCGCCGGCCGGGCTACTTGGACGAAGGTGTCAGCCATTCGGCGACGGGAGGCGAAGCCGACGCACAATGGTCCCTTCTTCCCTCTGCGCACCGCACGGGCGCCCCACCGAATCCGGTCGAAGCTCCCGTCGCGGCTTGCAGAAGGAGAGTCGACCGGGCGGGGGGTCCCCTTGACCCGAATCACCCTCCTTTCACCTCCCGATCACCCCGACGCCGTAGCACCCGTCGCGCTCACCGCCCGGCATCGGGGAGCTTCGGGGACGCCCGGCAGGCGGAGAGCCCGTGGCACCCCGACGGGGCATAGGTACGCTCGTCGGTATGGAATTCAGCGTCGAGACGATCCCGACAGCGGCGAGCTATCCGTTGCGCCACGCGGTGCTCAGGCCGCACACGGGCATCGAAGACGTCGCGTGGGAAGGAGACGACGACCCCGCCACGGCCACTTACGGGGCGGTCGACCGGTCGAACGGAGCCATCGTCGGTGTGGCGACGGTGTTCCCCGAGCCGGCGCCGTTCGATGCCGCCGAGGCGGGCGCGCCTTTGGGGACGGGCAGCGAGTCGACCACCTGGCGGCTGCGCGGGATGGCCACTCAAGAGGGCCTTCGCGGGTGCGGCGTCGGGTCGATGGTGCTCGAGGCGGTCGTGCACCACGTCGCGGCTCAAGGAGGTGACCTTCTCTGGTGCAACGCCCGCGTCGGGGCCGTCGCCTTCTACGAGCGGGCCGGATTTCGCACCTGGGGCGACGTCTGGGTCCTGCCGAGTGTCGGCCCGCACGTCGTGATGTGGCGGGCGATCGCTCCCGAGCCGTCTCGATGACCGACAACTCCGAGGTGCGCGACACCGAGGTCGTGGAGCTGCTGCGCCAGCTCGTGCGCAACGCGTGTGTCAACGACGGCAGCGACGCCTCCGGCCAGGAGGCCGCCAGCGCCGAGCTTCTCGCCTCGGGGCTCGAAGGCTCGGGCTGCGACCTCGAGACGTTCGAGCCGCTCCCCGGCCGGGTCTCGCTCGTGGCGCGTATCGAAGGCAGCGATCCCGCGGCGCCGTCACTGTGCTACCTGGGCCATACCGATGTCGTGCCCGTGAACCCGGACACCTGGAGCCGTGACCCGTTCGGGGGCGACCTCGTCGACGGCGAGGTCTGGGGCAGGGGGGCGGTCGACATGTTGAACATCACCGCCTCGATGGCCGTGGCCTTCGGGCGTCTCGCCCGGAGCGGCTTTCGCCCGCGCGGCACCTTGATCCTCGCCGCGGTCGCCGACGAGGAGGCCCTCGGCGCCCACGGCGCGGGCTGGCTGAGCGACCACGCCGCTTCGGCCGTGGCGGCCGATTACGTCATCACCGAGTTCGGGGGAATCCCGATCGACACCCCGGGCGGCCGGAGGCTCCCGATCATGGTCGGCGAGAAGGGAAGCTGCTGGTGCCGCCTCAGAGTCCGGGGAACCGCGGGCCACGGCTCTGTGCCCCTGCGCACCGACAACGCCCTCGTCACGGCCGCGGCTGTCATCGGGCGCCTGGTGGCATTCAAGGCCCCGGCGACGATCCACGACGCCTGGCGACGTTTCGTTGAGGGCATGGCCTTTCCCGGCGAGATCGCCGCCATGCTGCTCGACCCGGACCGGATCGACGAGCTCTGCGAGTCCCTCCCCGATCTCGGGCTCGCCCGTCAGGCGCACGCCTGCACGCACATGACCATCGCCCCGACCATCGTCCACGGCGGCACCAAGTTGAACGTGATCCCGGACCAGGTGGACATCGATCTCGACATACGCACGCTGCCTGGTCAGACCGAACAGGACGTGCGGGCGCTCCTGGCTGAGGCGATCGGTGATCTCAGCGGCAAGGTGGAGATCCTCTGGGCAAAGGACGATCCTGCCACCGCTTCGCCCACGGGCAGTCCGCTCTGGGAGGAGCTCGACTCGATGGTACGGCGCTTCCACCCGGGCGCCGAAGCGGTGCCCTATTTCTGCACGGGAGCCACAGACGGCCGGTTCTTCCGTCGCCGCGGCGCTGTCGCCTACGGCTTCGGGATGTTCTCGGGCCGCTTGAGCTTCCAGCAGTTCGTGTCCATGTTCCACGGGGACGACGAGCGCGTCGACGTCGAGTCGCTCGCCCTGTCCGCCGAGATGTTCGAGTCCTTGCCCCGGTCCTTCCTCGCCTGAAAGGAGCGCTCAGCCCCCGAAGCTCTCGTCTCCGGGAGGCGGTCCGCCGCCCTCGTCCGAGTCCAGCCAGGAGGCGAACCGGCTCACGACCTGCTGCACACCGGTGCCGACACGCTCGACCATCTTGGCGAAGCGCTGCCGGTAGTGCCGGAACGCCACGTCGAACTCGGCCGAGGGAGGCGGCTCCTGGCCACGTCGCAGGTACCCGCCGGAGCGTTGGCGGTCGAACTCGCCCGATGCCACCCAGGTGACGAGCTCGCGCACCCTGCGCACGGGGAAGGGATGAGAGGCACCGATCTCCTCCCAAAAACGCGAGTAGCGCACGAAAGGATCCGCCTCGCCCTCGTACTCGGTGGCCTGGGCGATGAAGGCGTCGAGATTCAGGCCCTCGAGGGGACCGCCCGCCATGCGCATCAAGGTCCGGCAGGTGAGCAGGGGGTCGCCCGTGCCAAGGGCGCTCGCACGGTCCGCGGTCAGCTCGGCCGCCCTCGACCATTCGAGCAGCGCGAAGTAGAGGCCCACCAGGGGCAGTCCGGCGAGAGGGGCAGCGTTCAACACGCGGCTCATGACGAGCTTCACGAGCTGGAAGCTCGTGGTCAGGCCGACATGGTCGGCAAGGACGTGTCCCATCTCGTGGGCGAGGACCGAGTGCAGCTCGTCCGAGCCGAAGGACCCCGCGAGGCCCGAGGAGATCAGGGTCATGGGATCGCTCGTGCCGATCGTGAGGGCGTTTCCCACCGGGGCCTGGGTCACGTAGGCCTTCGGGCAAGGGGCGATGTCGAAGGTGTGCGCGCATCGTCGCTGCACGGCCCAGACCCCGGGAAGCTGGTCCTCGCCGAGCCGGACGGCGTTGCCGAGCATCATCTGGCGGTACTTCCGCTCGTAGCCGATCTCGCTGAGCTTCTTCGTGACCTTGTCGAGCATGGGCACCGAGTGCAGGGCCGCGGTGGCCGCCCGGTCTGCCGGATGGGCGAATCCCTGGGCACTTATGTCCGGATAGCTGAGCGCTGTGTCTATGGCCATGGCAGCCGCCTTTGTTCGAGTGGGAAGTCTCTCACTCCCGGGCCGGTCGCGGACCTGCGGGCGGGCTCAGGCTCCGACGGGCAGATCCGCCTGCACGAGGACCGGCGTCGTCGGCTGCGGCGTGCCCCCGAGCGGTTCGGCGTTGATCATGAGCAGGGTCATCGTGGGCTCGACCCGGATCGCGGCACCATTCGGGTGGGCGCCGAGGACGCCGAGCGACACGACCTTGCCGCGCGAGAGCGCCCAGAGCTGGAAGGTCTCGGCACGGCTGATGGCGGGCATGGAGGGGTTGATCAGGTAGCCGTTCCCGTTGAGGAGGATCACCGTCGCCCGCCAGCCGGGGTGCGTCGCAGAGGCGAGCTCGACGGTCTTGTGCTTGGGGTTCAAGTACACGCTCGAGAAGCTTGTTCCGCTGCGCAGACTGCTCACCTGAGAGTCGAGGTTGCCGACCTTGGCCGCGAGCAGCGCCACGACGAGCACCAAGGCGGCGGCGACCGCTCCGAGCGGCACGACAAGAGCAAGCCGCCTCGTCAGGCTGGGGCGGCGGAACGGGACGAGCGCCGGCGGCTCGTCCAGCAGCGAAGAGGAGATACGGTCCCAGATCTCATCGGGCGCGACGGCCGGAGACTCACCAAGGGCGTTGCCCATCATGGCGGCGACCTCGCGATGGGCCGCAAGCTCCGCCCGGCACCGCGGGCAGGTCGGGAGGTGCTCGTCGACCTCCCGGCGCTCCTCGTCGTCGAGCGCGTCGAGCGCGTAGACGCCCAGGAGCTCCTCGATCTCGTTGTGCGTCATGGCTGCTGGCCTTTCGTACCCAGCCCGGCTACGGCGAGCTGGCCGTGCATGCGTTTCAGGCCGCTTCGGATCCGGCTTTTCACCGTGCCCTCGGGCTCGCCGAGGATCGTCGCCACCTCCCGGTAGGTATGTCCCCGGAAGTAGGCCAGCTCGATCGGTCTGCGCTCGGCGTCGGGCAGGGCGCCGAGGACCTCCCGCACCTGACCGGCGACGATGATGTCCCCGACCTCGAGCTCGAGGTCGTAGCCACCGTGCGCAGTCTCTCTCGCCTCGCGCTCTTCGCGGCGCCGGCGGGAGGATTCCGCCCGCATCTGGTCCACGGCGCGCCCGTGGGCCTGGGCGAGCAGGTACGAGCGCAGCGAGCCGCGCTCGGGGTCGTAACGGTCCGGCGCGTTCCAAAGACGCACGAACACCTCTTGCACGACTTCCTCGGCCGCCGCCTTCTCGCGGAGCAACCGGCGCGCGAGCCCGAAGACCACGCCGGCGTGGCGCCGGTATGCCTCGGCAAGCGTGTCCTCCCGGTAGCGCGGATCGCGAGCGCCAGGGAGGCGTCGCTCGCGTTGGACAGTTCGGGCCGCACTTCACCTGGTCTACGGAGCCGACGAGCCGACGGATGATCCCCCACGGCCCACAAGCTAATTGATCGGAATTGATCGGAATTGATCGGGACCGCGGCTCCGCCCGAAGCGCCGGTTCAACGGCGCAACGGCCTCGGAGCGTCGGCTACGAGGTCTCCTCGGTCGAGGTCTCCTCGGTGTCGGAGGAGTAGCTGCCTGTGGGTATCCCGCCGACGGACTGAGGGATGCCGCCCGAGCCGGGAATGCCACCGCCGCCGGTCACGGTCGTGGGCGTTGGAGCCGAGGCCTGCTCGGGCGTGTCGCCCATGGCCGTCGAGGCCGGGACGAACGTGCCGTCGGGAGATGCCGGCGCCATCAAGGTGGCCGATGTCACCGTGATCGGTCCGTGCTCTGACTCGTGCTGGCGGAGCTGCTCGACGAGCTCGGCGATCTTGGCGTCCGCGCCGGCAGGAGCCCGGCCCGCCTGCTCTGAGTAGACGAGGCCGCCGAGCTCGAGCAAGAGCGCGTCCGCGTGCTTCTTCGCCTGCATGTCCGAGAGCTTGGCCTGTCCCGCCTTCGCGCCTTCCTGGGCCTTCTCGGCCAGAACCGTCGCCTGCGCCTTTACCTTGTCCATGAAACCCATGGCCCTGCCTCCGATGACGTCGTGGCCTTTCACGGCCGGACCTTGCCTGTAGTAACGAGACGCTACCGCTTAAAGCCCCGCACCGCGACCACGACGCGCCCGCCGATGGGCCACGATGTAGTCGTGGATCGTTGTGAAGAATGCGGGTACGACTACGACGCCCTCGGGCCGGCCGTCATCCCGGGCACCTTGCGTTCGTTGGGGGGCCGCTTTGCGATGCGGATCTCCAACGAGCGGGGCGACCCGGCGCTGGCCATGACGATCCGTGCCCGGCCTGGCCCGAGAGTCTGGTCGGCCCTCGAGTACGCCTGCCACGTGAGAGACGTCTTCCTCGTCCAGCGCGAACGGCTCTACCTCACCTTGGTGGAGGAGCGCCCGGGCTTTGCCCCGATGCACCGCGAGGAGCGGGCGGTGCTCGCCCGCTATGGCGCCGAGGACCCCGACGACGTCGGCCGTGAGCTCAAGATGGCCGCCGAGCTGCTCGCCTGGGCCTTCGAGGGCCTCGACGAGGCGCAGTGGCAGCGGCGCTGCGTCTACAACTTCCCCGAGGCGTCCGAGCAGACGGTGCTCTGGCTGGCACGCCATAGCGTTCACGAGGGCGAGCACCATCTCCACGACGTCGACGCAGCCTTGCGCTCCGCCGCGGCGGCCGGCCGGACCAGCTCCAGCCTGCAGGACCTCCGTTCGCATCCGATGCCCTGAGCGGGCAGAGGGCCGGGCCCTTCCCGGCTCGGTCAGGTTGCGACGAGCTCGACTCCAGCTGCCCGGCTCGGCCTCGAGGCGCTCGGCAACCGCCGCCGGCTTGAGGCGAAGTGTCGTCTCCGGGATCGAGTCGGCGAGCGCCCTGCGGCGCCAGTAGTCGTGCGCGGCGCCGGCGAACCGCTCCCGGCGCCAGGCGACGAGCTCGATCGTGGGCCACGTCCCGTCCTCGCCCACCAGGTACTTGAAAAGCTCGAGAGCGAGGGCTATGTCGGCGCCTGTCGGGGCCCGGCCGAACATCGCCGCGCGGCGCAGAGCAATGGCAACCGCCCCGGCCAGCACGTCGGAGGCATGCTCGCCCGGCTCGAGCACGAGACGGTCCCTGAACCGGTTGGCGAGCTCGAGGGCGTAGCCCTGGTCCGGGCCCGGGATGCCCAGGCCGGCCGGTTTCCCGGCGGCACGGGGCGCGGGACGGCTCTCCCCGGGCCGGTGCGGCTCCCAGGGTGCCGGCACATCGAGCTTGTCGACCCCGCGCACCTCGTTCTGCTCCAGGATGGGGGCGAACTTCGGCTGGGTCACTGCCCGCCTCCGCGCTTCGCGACGACCGGCGTGCCGTTCTCCTGCGGCTCACCGGGCTCGACCTGCGCCGGCTCGGCCGCACGGACGAGCCCGAACACGACCGCGTCCACGAGCGCCTCCCAGGACGCCTCGATGATGTTCTCCGAGACGCCGATCGTCGACCAGCTGCCTTCCGCGTCGGCCGTGTCGAGGAGCACCCGGGTGACCGCGCCGGTCCCCTTGGCGGTGTCGAGCACCCGGACCCTGTAGTCGGTCAGATGGACGTTGCGGAGCTGCCGGAAGTGCGGCTCGATGGCGAGTCGCAAAGCGGCGTCGAGGGCGTTCACGGGCCCGTTGCCCTCCGCTGTGGCCACGACGCGCTCCTCGCCCACGTGGGCCTTGACGGTCGCCTCGGTGGTGAGCTCGCCCGGCGAGGACCAGGGATGCACGAGCGAGTCGCGGCCGTCCCCGTCACGCCGGGGCGATGCCCGCCTCGCGGGCCCGCCAGTCGGTGATGACCCGGAACGACTCGATCCTGAACAACTCGTCGAAGCGGCCGCCCGTCGCCCCGGCTGCTGCCCGCATCAGCAGCTCGAGCGAGCCGTCGGCGACCTCGAAGTGGTAGCCGGCGTGCTCGAGGTGCTTCAGGGCCTCAAGCACCCGGCCGAGGGCCGGCGAGTCGAGGTCGAGGCCCAGTTCGGCCGCCTTCAGCTGCAGCGTGGACCGCCCGGCGAGCTCGCTCACGACGATGCGGGTGCCGTTGCCGACGACGTCGGGCGAGATGTGCTCGTAGGCGTCCGAGCGACGGGCGAGGGCGCTCGTGTGCAGGCCGGCCTTGTGCGCGAACGCCGCCGTGCCGACATAAGGCTGCTGCGGGTCGAGGGTCAAGTTGACGAGCTCGGCGATGTGACGGGCGACCGGCGTGAGGCGCTCGAGCCGCTCGGTGCGGAATCGTCTCGACCCCCATCTTCAAGGTGAGGTTCGGCGATCGACGGCGGACAGATCGGCGTTGCCCGCCCGCTCTCCGTAGCCGTTGATGCAGCCCTGCACCTGGGTCGCGCCCTGGCGTACGGCGGCAAGGGTGTTCGCGACCGCGCAGCCGCCGTCGTTGTGGAAATGCACGCCGATGGTCGCCGACGTCCGCGCCCGCACCTCGGCGACGATGCCGCTCGACCTCGTCGGGCAGCGTTCCGCCGTTGGTGTCGCACAGCACGAGCGCCTCGGCTCCGGCCCCCTCGGCGGCGTCGAGGACGCGAGGGCGAAGCTCGGGTCCCGCCGGTAGCCGTCGAAGAAGTGCTCGGCGTCGAAGAAGACCGCGCAGGCCGGCTCGCACGAGGAAGGCGACGGAGTCCGCCGACCATCGCGACCGCCTCGTCGAGCGTCGTCCGCAGCGCCTCGGTGACGTGCAGGTCGGAAGCCTTGGCGACGATGCAGACCGCCTCGGTCCCCGGCTCGACGAGATGCCGGAGCGTCTCGTCGGCGGCGGCCTCGACGCCCGGCACGGCGCGTCGAGCCGAAGGCGACGAGCGTCGCGCGTCGAGGTGCAGCTCGTCGGCGCGCCCGCGCGAAGAACTCCTCGTCCTTCGGGTTCGCGCCCGGCCAGCCGCCCTCGATGTAGGCGACCCCGAGATGGTCGAGCTGCTCGGCGACGCGCAGCTTGTCGTCGACCGTGAGCGAGATGCCCTCCTGCTGGGAGCCGTCCCGGAGCGTCGTGTCGTAGATACGACTCGACGCGGCAGCTGCGAGGCAGTGGCGCCGTGGGTGTGGCCGGCTCACTGACATGCTCCAGCCAGTCCTTGTAGCGATCGTTCTCGCCGCGCACTGCTGCGAAGTAGGCCTCCTGGATCGCGCGGGTGATCGGCCCCGGGCTCGCCCGTGCCGACGGGGCGGTCGTCGACCGAGGCGATCGGGCACGACCTCGGCCGCGGTGCCGGTGAGGAAGGCCTCGTCGGCGATGTAGAGGTCCGGTCCGCCGCAGCTCGCTCGTCACCTCGTAGCCGAGATCCGTGGCGATCGTGATGACGGAGTCCGCGGTGATGCCCTCGAGGGCGCCGACGCCGAGACGTCGGGGGCGTGAGGATGCGGCCGTCGCGCACGACGAAGATGTTCTCGCCCGTGCCCTCGGCGACATAGCCGTCGGTCGTGCACATGACGGCCTCGTCGTAGCCGGCGCGCACCGCCTCGACCTTGGCGAGCGAGGAGTTGATGTACATGCCGGTCGCCTTCGCGGCGGTCGGCATCGCGCGGGGGTCGTGGCGCGCCCAGGAGCTGACCTTCAGGCGGATGCCGTTCGCGATCCCCTCGTCGCCGAGGTACGCGCCCCACGGCCAGACGGCGATGCGAGACGTTGCACCTTGCACGGCAGCGGGTTCAGGCCCATCTCGCCGTAGCCGAGGTAGGCGATCGGGCGGATGTAACAGCTCGTCGAGCCCGTTGAGCGCAACGGTCGAGCGTGATGGCCTCGACAGATTCGTCCTCGGAGAACGGCATGTCGATCGGCAAGTTCGCGCCGACTCGGAGCAGCGCTCGATGTGGTCGCGCGAGGCGGAAGATCGCCGGTCCGCTCGGCCGTCTCATCGGCGCGAATGCCCTCGAATACCCCCGATGCCGTAGTGCAGGCTGTGCGTGAGCACGTGCACCGTTGCCTCGTCCCAGTCGACGAGCTCGCCGTCCATCCAGATCTTCGGGGTCGGGGTGATGGGCACGGTCACAACCTCCTCTGCGACTGCTTCGCCGATGCGACCGTGTCACAGCGTCGCGGGGCCGCTCGCTATCTCGTCTGCATTTCGCAGCACCGCCTTGGTCACCCGCCGCTCGCGGCAGGCTTCGCCGAGGTGATCGAGCATCATCGCCGCCGAACGAATCGCGGCGAGCGGGTTCGCTTGCCCGTGCCGGCGATGTCGTGCGCCGCGCCGTGCACGGGCTCGAACAGCGACGGGCCGGTCCGCGCCGGGTTGAGGTTTGCCGACGCCGCGAGCCCGATCCCGCCGGTGACGGCGCCGGCGAGGTCGGTGAGGATGTCGCCGAACAGGTTGTCGGTGACGACGACGTCGTAGCGATCGGCATCTGTCGCGAAGTAGATGCAGGCGGCGTCGA
>CAWDPZ010000036.1:0-97212 GCA_963804265.1 uncultured Acidimicrobiaceae bacterium | reverse complement strand
CAAGAGCGTGAAGGCCCTGACGTGACGCGAGCGAACGACCGCGAAGTTGCGGTGGTTCAACGTGGCGATCCGTGCAACCCCGAGGCGTTCACCGAGAGCGATGAGCGAAGCGTCTGTACCACCGAGGCGTAAGTCGGAGTATTCCTCAACCAGTTCAGCAATGCGGGTCCAATCGGCAAGTCGCAGCGGCTCAACACGTAAGTCGCCATCAACGATCGAACGAAAGAGCGCTGCGTCGGCAATCGGTCCTAGTTCGCGGTCAAGGAGGTAGCTCGCCTCAGCGATGACCAAGGCACTCGTGACAAGCGGCCCCGCGTCCTTTTCCAGCAGTGCCCGGCAAGCTTGATGGTCGGCGTCGTTCCGATCAGCCGTGGCGAGGAGCGGGCCGGTGTCGACCAGAAGCACTGAGTCGCGCCCGAAGCCGTCTGCGAGTAGTTCGTCAACGTTTGCCGCGCCCCTTGACTGACCCGAGGCGCCAATAGCAGCAAACGCAAGATGGCGGCTCGCTCCGCTGGGCACTGGCTCGTGTTCAGACTCGCTGAGTGCGGCGTCAAGAAGATCGACGGCAGCAGCCTCGACGCTCGTTCCCGCTCGACCGCCACTGCTTCGACGCGGCGCGCTAGTTCGTCAGGCAGCCTTACGTTGATGCTCATCGCCCTCAAGTGTAGGTGCTCTCCGTTTGAAACCAACCAACGCCGTCCCATCGTCTTGCAGTGGCCCCGTTCGGGTGCCGAACGGAAGTTTTGGGCACGACGTTCAGTGGGGTCACGCGGGATAAGCGCGGGATAGATTCCTCGATACGGACCTCGACCGATGGTCGACACACGTCCTGACATCCGGTGATAGCAGCTCTACGTGAGCGTGCGGGCATGCCCGCCCGGCGTCTGACACAAATCTGACACAGCAGTGTGGCAGATGACGGTTACTCGTGGTCAGTGACGGTTCACAAAAGCGCAGTTCAACAACGGTTTCTAGCCACGGGTCCAGCTGGGGACAACTCCCTGAAAGACACTGATAATGCTGAGGTCCTCAGTTCGAGTCTGAGTAGCCCCACCGTAAAAGCCCTGCTAGCGGTACTGCCTCGAGGGTGTCACCCCTCCCGCCAGTCCCAACAACTGTTGGGACTGGAGTTGGGGGCCGACCCGTCGGGGACCTGTCTGGGCGAGTTCGGCCAAAGAGCCGTCTCGCGCCGAGAGATCGTCGCACCACGAGCTGAGCCCGCCGACGCGGGATCAGACCACCTGCTCTTCGGTCGTCGACGAACTGACTCCACTTGGTCCTTCGACCACCGTCCGCTTGCGGCGGGTGGTGCCACCTCCGAATCCACCCCAAGAGCCCCAAAGAGCGAGCGACAGGAGAAAGCCGACTGCACCCACGATCATGAGGATCACACCGATGGTGTGCAGATTGAATCCTCTCGCGGTGACGGTCACGGCAAATCGCAGAATCGCGCCGACCGCGAAGACGATGAGACTTGTACCCATACCCATTAGGACTCTCCTTTCTCAAGAACTTTCTCGTCTCAAGAACCTTCGCGATACCCGCAGGAGGCCGTTGCAAACGGTGTCCTTTACGCACCAGGGAACATGCCTGAAGACGCTCACCGCGGCCTGGGCGACCTCAGCTCAGCCTCACAAGGGTCGAACAAAGTGACCGGATCTTCCACCATTGAGCCTCGGCTCGTCGGGCGCTTCGTGAGGAGCATTTCTTGGTGCGGGATCGGGCTCGTCGAAGGTCACGCTGATCTGTTGCTCGGGCCGGCGACGGTTCTGTTCCGCCTGAGCAGCGAGCACCTCGCGATCGGCACGGGTGAGGGGTGGCTGCACCATGGAGCGCGGCCACAGCCGGCGGCTCAGAACCACGTTGAGCTCAGCGGTGTACACGACGAGCCTCGTCACGACCGAGATCCAGAACACGAGGCCGAGGACGAAGGCGAACACGCCGTATACAGCCGCGTTCCGCAACTCGTGGCCGACAAGGAACGTGCCGACCGCCTGGAGAATCGTCCATCCCACACCCGCGGCGACGGCGCCGGTCAGAAGACTCCTCGTCTTCACGGTGGCGGGTGTCAGCACCCTGTAGCCGAGGACGAACTGCCCGCACGCGACGACAAGCGTGCCCACGATCGCACCCGCATCGGCAAGGAAAGGCCTGGAGGCCGAGTTGGTTGCCAATCCGGTCAGACAGGTGGTCACGACGAGGCCGGCTCCGAGCAGGAAGATGAACTCGGCGCTGCGGCCCGTCCGCTTTAGGAAATTGGCCCGCTCGACGCCGGGAAGGTTCCAGATCTGTTCCATTGCGTAGATGCCGTTTCCGGCCAGCCCGAAAGAGCCGTAGAAGAGAAGCAAAACCGCGACGACGAGCCCGATGAGGCTGTTGCGGTGCAAGGCGTGGACGTTCGCGCGCAGTTCCGTACCCATCAGGGGGAACTGGCCGAAAGTCGATCTCAGGATTTCGTTGCGAATGTGCGTGTCGCTGCTCAACACGAGCCCTAGAACCGTGACGAGCAGCAATAACAACGGGAACAGGGTGATGAACCCGGAAAAGGCCAGAAGCGACGCAATGTTGCCCGCCGAGTCGTCGCCGTACTTCTTCACGACCGCGAAGGCGACGGCCGGCACCGTGTGGGACTGCTGGGCAAGGTCAACCGAGCGCAGGACGCGCTTGATAAACCTCACCGTCTGGGTCGCTTAGCGCGTTCGTCCATCTTGGATCAGCCCTTACCCTGCGGGCGGTTGTTTCAACCCAGCGTCATCCTCCTTGGTGTAGCCGGCACCTTGGCTGGGTATCGGTTCGGGCGACCGCAAGAGACCGGTCTCTGCTGCTCTTCGACGAATAGGGAGGAACGAATGAACGACGACCAGCTCCACGAACTTCTGTACCAGGCTCTCGAGACTGAGCTGGGCGGTGTGCACATCTATGAGGCCGCCATCCAATGCGCGAAAGACGACGATCTCCGTGAGGAGTGGGAAAAGTACCACCGGCAGACCACGCGGCACGTCGAGCTTGTCGAAGGCGCGCTCGCGGCCTTCGGTCTCGATCCGTCGCTCGAGACTCCGGGCCGCCGCGCCGTGCGCCGCATCGGTGTGTCACTGGTGGAAGTGCTGCAGACGGCACTGGCCGAGGGGCCTCCTGAAGCCGCCCAGCTCATCGCAGCCGAATGCGTGACGCTCGCCGAGACCAAGGACCACCTCAACTGGGAGCTCATCGGTGAAGTCGTGAAGCATCTGAAGGGCAATGCGGGAAAGGTCCTCCGCGCCGCTTTCGCCGAGGTCGAAGAACAAGAGGACGAGCACCTCTACCACACGACCGGGTGGAGCCGCGAGCTGTGGATCGACTCGCTCGGCATGCCCGCGGTCCTTCCGCCACCCGAGGAGCAGAAGGATGTCAAGACTGCCATCGGCGCGGCGAGAGCCAAGCAGGTTCGAGCCGAGATGACCTGAGGATGACATGTCCTTCCTGACTCTCCACTGGCCGGGGCAAAGGCCGCCCAGTCGTGGTCGGAAGATCAGTCGTGGTGGCGTCAGCCATCCCGAGGAATCCGAAAGAGTCCCACCTGTTCACAGCCCTGGCGGCATCAAAGCGACTCCGGAGACGAGCAAGCGTGACTTTCAAGGAGAAAGAAGGCATCCGAGCTAGCGCCTGCGCGGCATTCTCGGAACGGCCGCCGCAGATTGATCTCACAACCAGCGCGACCTCACGCCCCCTCTGGCGTCAGTATCTCCGAGCAATGGGGCCTGGGCTGGTGACAGGCGCATCGGACGACGACCCTTCGGGCATAGCCACCTACTCTCAGGCCGGAGCGCAATTCGGCCAAGCCTTCCTGTGGGCTGCCCTGGTGACGCTGCCGTTGATGGCCTCCATACAGGAGATCTGTGACCGCACGGCTCTGGCGACGGGCGTTGGTCTCGGGGAACTGGCTGTCCGGCGCTTTAGGCGGAACGGCCAAGCTCTGCTCGCGTTGCTGTTGCTGGTTCTCCTTGTCGCCAACTGTCTCAACATCGCGGCTGACCTGGTTGCCGTCGGCTCCGGTATGCAGCTCCTCCATGCCGGACCGAGTTGGATCTGGGCTCTCTTCGCTGGTGCTCTCATCAGCGCCTTGTTGGTGCTGGGCTCTTTTGCTCACATCGCGTTGGTGTTCAAGCTGCTCAGCGGCGCGTTGCTCAGCTATCTCGTCGTCGCAGTGCTGGTCACCCATCAATGGGACAGCGTCATCGGGCATGCGCTCATCCCCCACATCGAGGTGAACAAGGCGTACTTGGCTCTCCTCGTCGCGATACTCGGCACGACCATCTCGCCCTATCTCTTCTTCTGGCAAAACGCCCACAGGTTAGAAGAGATGAGAGAAGAGCCTGCTGGCGGTTCAAGAGCGTTACCTCTGAGGCTGCGGAGCCCCGCACGAGCACGACGCAAACAACGCACGAGCAGGCTTGACGTTTTCACTGGTATGACGTTTTCAAATCTCGTCATGTTCGCGATCATCGTCGCCTCGGCCCAGGCGCTCCATGCCCACAACAGGACCAGGATCCAAAGTGCCGCCCAGGCGGCCCAGGCGCTCAGACCTGTCGCCGGGCACTTTGCGAGCGCAATCTTTGCTCTCGGCTTTATTGGCAGCGGACTGTTGGCCATACCGGTGCTCGCAGGCGCCGGGTCAGTCGGGCTCGCAGGCCTCCTCGGCAAGCAATGGGGATTTTCGCGGTCAGTGCGCAAAGCACCAGTGTTCTACGGTCTCGTAATGCTGGGCACACTCGGGGGGACGGCACTGAGCTTGTTGCACGTCAATCCAATTCGCCTACTTCTCCTCGTGGCGGTAATGAATGGAGTGGCGGCAGCGCCATTCCTCGTGGTGGTCATGTGGATCTCGAGCAGCCGGGCCCTCATGGGCGACTACGTAAACGGTAGGGCAGCCAAGTTCCTCGGATGGCTCACTACCGCCGTTATGGCTGTTGCCGCGATCGCCATGTTCACAACAGGCGGTGTGAGCCTCTGAGAGCAAGTTCGAGGCCAAACGAAATCGGGCAGATGCGACGTCACGTCCACTTCCACCGACCTCGCGACGTGACACTGCTGCCGCCAACACGGAGGCGGGCGCCCGCGGCTACGAGCTGGAATGGCAGGGCCAACGAAGTTCTCGAGCCGCTCGGGCCCCCGACACGGCGGAATCGTCATCTCCTGGAAGGCCGTGGGGGCTTACGCCGCTCGGCGGACTAGCGATCCACCGCACGTTGGAGCTGAGCCTTGGACATCTTGGAACGACCTTTCACGGCCTTGCGCCGAGCCTCCTCGTAGAGCTGCTTTCGCGTCCGACCGCCGGGGCCTCGATGCGAACGAAGCCCGCCTCGGCGTCCGGACGATAGGTCGTCCGTTGACGTGCGGCTTGCGTGTTCGGCTTCTCCGGCGCGGGCGCGCTCTTTGTTGACGGTGCGCGCCGCGATCTCTTCGGCCAGATCCTCAGGATTTCCTTGATCGAGGAGCCCCTCTTTGATGTGATCGTACTGACGCTCGCGCTTGGCACTCCATGAACTGAGTGGCATCTGCACCTCCTTCAGACGGGACTGGGCTCAGCGCGTCGCGATGTTCTTGGCCCTCGGACCGAAAATCGTGACCCTGTGCCCACTTGTTCGTGACCCTGTGCCCACTTGTTTCTGTGCGCCTTGAGCTGGTCCGGCTTGGCTTGAGCTTCAAGCACCTTGTTTCCAACCGCCTTGTGTCTCCTTGACGCGCCCCTGCTTCTTGGGCCTCGTTGACGAAGCGCCCTGCCATTCGACCCTCCTCTGGTTCGGCTGACTTCGGGCGGGCAGCAGCGGTCCTCTTCTGACGCTGTCATACCCGGCGTGGCCGGCTACAAATCGCAAGTTGTGGTGGCGGTCCGGGCGCAGACTCATCTCAGAGGCGGTCGATGGCGGGAAATGCGACCTCTTCCAGCACGAGCCTCACACCTGCGGCAATTGGGATGGCGACCAAAGCTCCGAGCAGTCCCCAGAGAGTGGCGCCGATGAGGGTGGCGATGATCGTCAGCCCAGGAGAGATGCGAACCGTCCTGTTCATGACCCTCGGTACCAGCAGATAGTCCTCGAAGAGGCGGTAGAAGGCGTAGAAGCCTCCTGTTGCGATGGCCACCGGAAGCCCCTTCGTGAGAGCGACGAGCGAGACAACGATGCCGGCGACGGTCGAGCCGACGATGGGGATGAGGTCAAAGATCGCAACGAACAGCCCGAGCAGGAAGGCATAGGGAATTCCAAAGATCGTCAGCCAGACCGTGGTTCCTGCCCCGGCGACCAGCGAGGTGATGATGTTGCCGAGAACGAATCCCCCTACGCGGCCGAACACCTCATCGACAAGTGAGCCGACGCGCTGCGCCTACTGGCCGGCACCAACCCGAGCCAGAGCTGGGAAATCGCAGGTAGCGCTATCAGGAAGTAGATGGTGAGCACGACGACGCTGATCGCGGACGCCGTCGTCGACAGCAAGAGCTTCCCGGCCCCTATGACACCTCCGACGGCCTCCCTCTTCAACGTCTTGGAGGCGGCGTTGTTACCTCTCACGTAGGACGAGAGGTGCAGCTTGTTGACGAGGTGGCCGAGCAAGCCCTTTCCGGCTGCGATGTTCGCGCGGTAGCGCGGGAAGTTGACCATCAGCTCGTGGGCCTCGTGTGTGATAGGCGGAATCGCGGCCGCAACGAATGCGCCTATGACCGCCAAGAAACTGAGGGTAATTATTGTCACCGCCGCGAAACGCGGTAACCGCCGGCTCTCGAGCCACACCACGGCCGGCTGCAGACCGACGCCAATGAAGAGCGCGAGGCCAATGATTGTCAGGACTTGGCCGATGTCGGCCAGCGATCGCACCAGCCCATACGCGACCGCGACCCCGAGGGCACCTGTCAGGCCTATGAAAAAGGGAGTCGTTCTGCTGAATCTGCGGCCAGGCTTGCCGAACACGGCCAGATCACCGGCCGCCTCCCCGCTATGGGCTCTATGGGCCGAATGGGCCGAGCTGGCATCTCCGAGACGCGGCGTCGGCCCTCTCGCCGTCGTGCGCACGCGAGTCGTCCGTGCCTCAGTCACGTTCCTGGCTGCCCAGGGTCTCTCCCCAGCCCCTCCGTCACCCCGCTGATGCTGTCACCCGGCACACCAAGGAATCTCTCGACGCCCGAACCAACGAGCCGGGCTGTCAGAATTCCTGCTGCTACCTTGGCCATTGCGAGCTCCCGCTTTGTTGAGCCGTGTCGACTGGCGGTCACCTACAACCGCTGGTGTTGCGCCTTGAGGCATCTACCCATCTCGATCCTCTCGAAACTGTTTGAGCCGGCTCTGCTCGGGGTAAGCACTCCCACATCTCACCGGCAGGTCTCCAGTCTCCGATGGGATTCCTGCGCAGTCCCGGTGAGCTTGCGACTCTGCCGGGACTGCGCTCCGCAGGTGTGGAGGCCTCATGGACAGCGACGAACAGATGATCGTGGTTCGTCTCGACAGTGATGTCTCAGCGCCACAGCTCGCTCGTGCGGCGATCCAAGAGGCCCTGTCCGAACGACCTGCGGATCTACGCGATATTGCCGTTCTTCTCGCTGACGAGATCGTCACGAACGCCGTGGTCCACTGCGGTGGCAGAATCGAGATGAGCCTCGTGGAGTCCCCCGGGAGGATTCGTGTTGAGGTGTCGGACACTTCGGCCGCGCTTCCACTGGTTCGTCCGCCCACAGCCGGCGGGGAAAGGGGCAGAGGGATGTTGATCGTGGACTCCCTGGCGTCATCTTGGGGCGTGATCAGAAGGACCGATGGCAAGAGCGTGTGGTTCCAGCTGGACATCACGGGAGCCGGTCGCCACCCGCCGACGCCCTGAAGGGCGGTGGGCTCTCGGCGCCGGTCGCGGAGACAGCCCGGCTTTGTGCCACGATGCTGTCGCAGGTCGCTCACGTGTTGCCGCAACCCCCCCTTGCCTCTGTACGGTACGGAACGCAGTCGGTAGAGTCGGACCCGTCAAGATCAAACGCTGCGTCGTGGGGTGGGGCTGCCCGATGCACCGACGAGGAGGGGGAGATCTTTGGCCGACGCCGCGCTTGTTCCGGCGACTGCCGAGGTGGGTGTGACGAACCCGACAGTTGCCGACCAAGCCTGGTTCTCGCGTCGTCCCGAGGGCATTTCATTCAAAGTTCTCGCGCTCGGCCTGCTCGTCACCGCTGTTGTGGTCTGGACGTCGTGGACCCTCAACAACCACAACGAGTCCCATCTTCTCACGCTGCAGACAGAACAGGCGGGTGAGGTGCTTCTCGCGGCCGTGCCGAGCACGGAGACACCGCTCTCCTCCGCACTCGAGGTCGCCATCGCGAGCAACGGGAACCCACATCAGTTCGATCGCCTCATGTCTGCCTACGTGGGTGCGGCCAGGACCTTCACCTCCGCCTCTTTGTGGAAGCTGAACGGGTCGGGCCTTCATCAGGTCGCCGTAGTCGCCGAGGCGCCGCAGTTCGCCACGCCGGCGCAGGCCCGGTTGTCGATCGAACTTGCTCGTCGGAGCCCGACCTTCACCGTTGACAAGGTCTTCCGGGGACAGCGTGAGAGCCTCGCCTATGCATTGTGGCTTCCCACCTCGGATCGATTCGCCGTCTACGCCGAGCACCTCATCCCGGCAGACCGCAGGTCGGCGGTGGCCAAGAACTCGGCCTTTTCCGACCTGTACTACGCCATCTACCTTGGAAGATCAGAGACCCCGGCCAACCTGTTGACGACGAGCTTCAGCCACCCGCCGACCGCCGGGGCTTTCGCGAGGACGTCAGTCCCTTTTGGCAACACGGTTCTCACTCTCGTGACCGCCCCGAGTGCCGAGCTCGGCGGCACGCTCCCGGGTCGGCTGCCGTGGATCTTCGGAGGGCTCGGGGTCGCGCTGAGCGTCGTCGCGGCGTTGACGGCCGAATACCTCGCGCGAACGAAGACGGGCGGCAGAACATGACGCAGGTGAGATCTTGCGCCTCTACGGCGAGCTCGGGGCACTCTTCGGTCAACAGCGGACCATCGCAGTGACCCTCCAGCGGGCGCTGTTGCCCAAGGAGACACCGGAGATCGCCGGTATGGAGGTCGCGGTCAAATATGTGCCGGGTGGCAGAGGAATGGAGATCGGCGGCGACTGGTACAGCGTCATAGCTCTCGATGACGAGCGATTTGCCTTCATCGTCGGTGACGTCTCCGGCCGCGGTCTCAACGCCGCGACGGTTATGGCCGCCTTGCGCTTCACGATTCGCGCATATGCCCTGGAAGGTTTCTCACCAACAGCAATCTTGGAGAAGTGCTCGGGCCAGCTGCATCTGCTGACCGACGGACACTTTGCGACCGTGCTCGTCGGCGTCGGCAACGCGAGAACCCGCAGCATCACGCTCGCCAACGCCGGCCATTTCAACCCGCTGCTCATCGACGGGGACACGCCCGCCTTCTTGGACACGGTCGTCGGCGTGCCCCTCGGTGTGTCGGGCAGTGGCGGCTACGAGTCCGTGACGCTCACGCTGCCGCCAGCGTCGACGCTCATCGCCTTCACTGATGGACTTGTCGAACATCGTGGAGAGAGCCTGGACGTAGGACTGAAGAGGCTCATCGAGGCGACGCGGCACACGGAGGACTCATTGGACCTGGTCCTTACTAGGGTCGTCAGCGACCTTACAGACGATGCGTCCGAAGACGACATAGCAATACTGGGGTTGAGATGGAAGAGCTAGTCGACGAGCGGGGTGCGGTGGCGAGGTTGGAAGAGGTGACCGACGCCCTCGGGTCAGTAGTCCTCAAGATAACCGGTGAGTTGGACATCTCGAACGTCGGTTCGATCCAGGCGGCCATCCAGGCGACCTACGGCCAGGGACTCGACCTGATCGTCTTTGACCTGAGCGAGGTCTCGTTCATGGACAGCTCAGGACTTGCCATGCTGCTGGCGCTTGCCGAGAGGATCGGGACGGTGGAGTTGCGCAACCCTTCGGGCCTCGTCCGGCGAGTCATCGAGCTGACCGGGGTCTCTGGTGTCTTTCGAATAACAAAGATCGACCTTTCGCAAGATGCGTAGCAGTTGTGAGAGTTGGGTAATGACGGTGTGACCAACGGAGGTTCACCGGCGATGGCCGACTTACAGGATCTAGAAGAGGACCCTGCCCTCGAGGCGCTCGCAGCTTTGTCCGAGGCCGCTGTTTCCGGCATCGACGGACTGACCGAGGTCAATGAGAAGCTCGGCGCAGTGCGCCGCCGCAGGTGTCGGGGATGGTCATGGCGACGGATCGTCTCGAGCACCGAGATGGTCGACGCCTTGTCCTGCGTGGCCCGTCTCGCAGCTGAACTTGGTCGCGCGAGCGGGGAGTTCCGACGTTTGCTCGCTCGGATGCTTCGCCATGAGGGCCTGCAGGTCACCGCCATCGGCCGCCTCCTGGGTGTGTCCCGCCAACGCGTGAGCGCCCTTGTCCGAACCGAGAGCGGGGACCTCGTCGATCCAACCCGGACGGGCAAGTGGGCTTTCCCGGACCGGTTCGAGAAAGATCGTGGGCGTTTCCTGGCTTAGGCGTCGGCCGACCCTCGAGGCCAGGTGTCTCCGGTCAGTCGCGAGCGGACCGTAGGTGCTTGTGCAGTCTGACGGCGGTACCGCGCGGCAGATTACGAATCTGCACGAGATCGCACAACTGGTTGGCCATCCATAGGCCGCGACCTGATTGACTGTCGTTCACGGGATGTTGGCGGCCCGCCATGGGCTCGTCGAAGCGGCCTCTGTCGCGAACTTCACAGATCAGATTGTCTCCTTCGCCCCAGATCGTGACGTGAGCACGACCGCCGCCATGCTTGAGACTGTTCGCTATGACTTCATGGACGGCGAGGGCGTAATCCGCCGCGACGCCGTCGTAGAAGCCGAACTGCAAGGCAAAGTCGTGAACCCGTCGCCTTGAGGAGCCGACCCCTTCCCCGTCTACAAGAAAATTCACGGCCCCTTCGGGCGCCGCCGGCAGATCCCGGGCTGCGAGAGCGCCGAACGAGTCTGCCTGTTCGTAGAGCGCGCTGGCCACTGGCGGGTGAATCGGCGATCGGATGCTTGCATGACTCGTACGGGCTTCATCCAGGACGGCGCCGCTCAGCGCGGTCGTGTCGTAGGGGCAGAGCAACCAGAATCGCGGTGCACCCGCGAAGGCCAGGTTCAACAGGGACTCGTGCAACTGGCATTCCGCCAACTCCGCGGCTTTTCGGGCAGAGGTGACGGGCTCGCCCACGCCGCGGGCGCCCTGCCCCGGCGCGAGGTCGTCGACAAAGGCGCTCCAGAGGGGCATGATCCTTGCCGGATTTGCCCCGACTTCGTCCATGTCGGCGAAGGCCACCTTCTTGGAGTCCCGGCCGAGGGCCGCACGCAACGACTCCAGCTTCGCGGGCCCGAGCACGACGAGCACCTTTTCACCAGCTCGCACACCGTCTCGCACGAAAGGCTCCAGGCTGTTGAGGAGCTCCTGGTCTCCTCCGTAGAACAACGCCTCGTGACGAAAAGACTGTGTCCCCAAGAGGTTGGAATGCATGCCAGGGGTCACGCCGCACTCTCAGTACTCACAACTGACATGCAGTCACCTGGGGCCACAAGCCAACAATGTTACCCACCTAGAAACCTAATGTGGCTTTCATGTCGAGCTAGGGCAGTTCGGCCCTGTACGGGCGCTCGTCCTTTGCATGGATCGGTTCTTGAGCGACCAGATCCTCATTTACACCATCAGCGGTGACTACCCAGTGAAGAAGAGGTTCAAACGGCCGAGTGATCGCGCGATAATCGCTATCTTGCAGCGAGGGCTCGGGACCGGCTTTTTATAGCTCAGGGGAGACGAGCCCCGATTGGACCGGGCGTTGAGCAGGGGGGGAGGACCAAGTGCTGGAGGATGCCATCTCGCTGGGGCCGGAATCAGCGGAAGGTCAGTCCGTCGTAATCCTGACGGGCGAGATCGATCTCGGTGTCGCACCGTCTTTGCGCCAACGTCTCGCCGACCTGGTGGCAGAGGGACGGTCGAGAATATGCGTGGATCTCCTCGGCGCCACCTTCTTGGACTCGGTCGCTCTCGGTGTGCTGGTCGGGGCTCTGGAGCAATGTCGTGAAGCCGGAGGTGACCTGTGTCTCGTGGTCACAGAGGAGCGCATCTTGAGGGTCCTGGAGATTACTGGTCTCGCAAGCACGTTCACGATCCGCAGCTCGAACGCCCACTCACGCGGCGTCGATCACGGCGGAGGTGGCGGGCGGCTCGGAGATGTCTCCAAGCATGATTGAGCCGATGGGGAGATAGAGAGCAGAGAACGGACTGAGACGATGGAGATCTCGTTCCCGACCAAAGTCCGATCTCGTTGTTTTGGCGCCTGCTTTCAACCCGAGGACCCGCCGGCGGCGCCGGCCGCAGTCACCACCGGTAAAAGCGGTGACTTCCTGCACTTTCTCCACGTCCGAGCGCAAAGCCGATCAACCAGATGATGAAGAACACGACAGCCGCTATCCACAGCAGGTGAACAGCGAAACCCAGCCCGAACAAGAGCAGAACCACCAGAAATGCGAGCAACAAGACCATCCGTCTTCCTTTCGGATTCTCCGTGGGGCCGACCCCCGGACATACGAAGGAACTGTTCCCCTGTTGTTTGTGTTCAAACCCCTGCCGTGCCGATGCGGTCAGCTGGGAGCCCAGGCGACCGAGCCCGACGGGAGCTCGAGCACAGGCTCCGCCTGGCGTTCGACGAGCAGGATCGCACCGACCCGCCCAGCTGTCCTGCTCTGCCAGAGCGACGCGGTGGGAGACCGGTGAGTACACGACCAGGTTGCCGTCTGCCTGCATGGCGGCGAAGGCCCCGGGCGAGCCGAGGGTGCCCGACGACCACAGTCGTCTCCCGTTGGCCGCGTAGAAGACGAGATCGCCGTTGCGCTTCATGACGAGCCGGCACGTTCCGTCCGGCGACACCAGCTGCCACCCGGGATCGAGGATCTCGTGCGGCCGCAGCTCGGAGTTGGTCGAGCCCGACCACCACAACGGGCCGGACGGCCCGTAGATCACGAGGTCGGCGTCGCTCTGCACGGCGAGAGCAGCTCCGGGATGCCCCCTCGTGTCGGTCTCCCAGATCGCCCGGCCCTTGGCGGAGTCCACGACGAGCTGACCGTCGCGCCTCATCATGGCGAACGCGCCCGGAGAACCGGAGGTTCCCGACGACCAGAGGATGGGGCCACCACCCGCCTGGAGCACAAGGTCGCCGTCGGCCCGCATGACGAGGCGGTACTGCCCGCCCGGAGACGCCACGACTGCTCCGGAGGTCAGGCGTTGCCCCGGCTCGACGATGGTTGCTGCCGGCCGGTTCCGCGGGCCGCTGGGTTGGCAGCTGGCCGGCGGGCCCGTGTCTCCGAGCAGGTCGACGAAGGTGTAACCGTGGCTCTCGAAGTACCGGATGATGACCGGGAGCGCCGCCACGGTCGCCGGCATCGGGATCTCCTGGTTGTGGAGGAGGACCACCGGGTGCCGCAAGGTGGCGCCCTCGGACTCTGCCAGTGAGACGATGCGGTTCACCCAGTAGGCCGAGGGCGATCCTTCGGCCTCCCAGTCCTCGGTGTCCACGCTCCACATCCACACCGTCATGTGGCGCTGGCGCGTGAGCGACAAGGTCGTGGCGTCGTAGTCGCCGTCCGGTGGCCTGAACTCGCAGGGAGCGGTCCCGGTCAGCGCCTCCTGCTCGACGATGACCCTGTCCAGCTCGGCCACCTGGTTGGATCGCGACAGCTTGACAAGGTCCTTGTGATTCCAGGTGTGGTTCCCCACGAGGAAGCCGGCCCGCGCTTCGGCCCGCACCTCCTGCGGCCAAGCCGCTTCCTGCTTGCCGACGTTGAAGAAGGTCGCCCGGACCCCGAAGGACTCGAGGAT
The DNA here is from genome assembly GCA_963804265.1 of uncultured Acidimicrobiaceae bacterium. Lineage (GTDB taxonomy): Bacteria > Actinomycetota > Acidimicrobiia > Acidimicrobiales > Bog-793 > Fen-455. Next base: position 83,330 of record CAWDPZ010000036.1, on the reverse strand, counting down.
GCCGAGAATGGCGGCCGTGCTCGGACCGGGCCCGTCGTCGAAGGTGAGGGCGACGGTCTTGCCTCCGCCCGGGATCGCCGGCGCATAGAACTGAGGGCCCTCGGCGGCCGGGCAATAGGTGGAGGAGGTCAACGTCGTTGCCGGCCCGGAGCCGTGGTCGACGACGGCCGGCGTGGTCGTGGTCGTGGTCGCCGCGGTCGTGCTCGCCGCGCCGGTCGTGGCGGGATGGGTGGTGCCGACGACGGCCGCATCCGAGCAGGCGCCGAGCACGAGCGCGACCACGGCGAGCGTGGGGAATCCGGTACGAGCTCTCATGATTGCGACATGGTCACTGCCTCGACTGCCGAGTGGCTGCGGTTGCGCAGGGTAGCTCCTCCGGCCGCCCTTTCGTACGCGGCCGCCGCCTACGTTGCCGGCACCCGGATCCTCGGCTCTGCTCCTATACGGTAGGAATGCCCGCTCGAGCAAGTGTCTCGGCGAGGAGAACCGGAGGCGCCAGGTCGATGGCCACCCGAACGGAAGACCCCGTGACGCCGGCCGGTGATCGCTGCGTCTGTGGCGCCGTCCACAACGAGCCGATCGACCTGATTGTCGTCGGCGACGACTGGCTGGACCGGCTCAGCGCCTTCGCCCAGCAACGCGGGCTGGTCGAGGCCGCTCGTGTTCATGGATGCGAACACCGAGGAAGTGGCCGGATCACGTGTCGTCAAAGAGCTGTCGAAGGCTCACATGAGTGTCACGGAGCTCTGCTTTCCCGAACGAAGCGGTCTGCTGGCTGACGAGGCGAACGTGTCGCGCCTCGCGATGGCGCTGGGCGACACCGACTCGATCTTCTCGGTCGGCTCGGGAGTGATCACGGACCTCGCCCGGTATGTCGCCGCCAGGGCGGGACGTCAGTTCGTGAGCGTGCCCACGGCGGCCTCCATGGACGGCTACGCCTCCGGTGTGGCCGTGATGGAGTTCGGGGGGATGAAGACGAGCTACCCCGCCGGGCCTCCCGTGGCGATCTTCGCGGAGCCCCGCATGATCGCCACAGCCCCTTTGGACATGACTCGGGCGGGCCTCGGCGACCTGTTGGGCAAGGCGTCCGCACGCGTCGACTGGCAGGCTTCCCATTGCCTTTACGGGGAGTATCTCTGCCCGGAGGTCGAACGAAGGGTGGCGGAGTCCTTTGTGCACGCGGCCACCCATGTCGAAGAGATCCTCGAGGGCTCGCCGGAGGTCGCCTCGAGCTTTCTCGCCGGTCTGATCGAGTCGGGCATCGCCATCGCCATGGTCGGGACCTCACGGCCCGCGAGCGGGTGCGAGCACCAGGTGTCCCACTTCTGGGACCTGCAGGCCGCGAACGGCCGGCGTCCCCACGAGCCTCATGGGCTGCAGGTCGGCTACGCGACGCAGTTCGCCATGCGGCTGCAGCGGCACGCGTTCGGAGGCGGCGTGCCTGCCCTCGTCCCGCCACGACCACCTGTCCGCGACGGTGAAGCGGTGCGCACGTTGTTCGCGGGCCATGACGACCAGGTGGGCACGGTCCTCGACGAGAAACACGCCTTTGCTTCAGACAACGCCCCTTCCTGGCCCACGACTGCCGCCGGCTGGCAAGAGGCGCAGGAGCGGATCGGCGCGGCGATGCAGGTCTTTCCGCTCGTCGCCCGGGCTCTTGCCGTGGCGGGCATACCGGCCGAAGCAGGGTTCCTGGGACTCGACGCGCCGACGCTCAGGTCCTCTTTCCGGTGGGCGAACAGGATCCGGTCCCGCTACACGGTGCTCGACTTCCTGGAGGGCCAGGGCTTGCTCGACGACGCCATCGAGGCGGTGCTGGTCCCGGCGGGCCCGGGCTTTTCCGGTTCGTGAGATCAACCTACGGCGCGGCATAATGACGAAATGGCCCCATCGGCGATAGGCGTTGACTTCGGGACAGAGTCCGGCCGTGTGCTCGTCCTGGACCTGCGCACGGGCGTGGAGCTCGCCGTGGCGGAGGTCCGCTACCCCCACGGGGTCATCGACCAGAGGCTCCCCTCCACCGGCATCGAGCTCCCGCCGGACACGGCTCTGCAGGACCCGGCAGATTACCTGGAGGTTATCTACCGCGGGATCCCCGAGGCCTTGGCGGCCGGCAACGTGGCAGCCGACGAGGTGGTCGGTATCGGGATCGACTTCACATGCTGCACCGTCTTGCCCGTGACCGGGGACGGCACCCCGCTCTGCGAGATGGAGCAGTGGCGCGATCGCCCCCATGCCTGGGTCAAGCTCTGGAAGCACCACTCCGCCCAGCCGGTCGCCGACCGTCTGAACTTGGTCGCGGTCGAGCGGAACGAGAGCTTCCTCGCCCGCTACGGGGGCCGCCTCTCCTCCGAGTGGTACTTCCCCAAGCTCATCGAGCTCTGGCAGAAGGACCGTCCCGTTTACGATGCCATGGCCGCCTTCGTCGAGGCGACGGACTGGATCGTCTGGCACCTCACCGGCGAGCTTGTGCGCGCAAGTTGCTCGGCCGGCTACAAGGCTTGCTGGTCGGCCGACGACGGCCTGCCCTCCCGGGCCTACTTCGAGGCTGCCTATCCGGGCTTTCCGGACCCGAGCGAAAAGCTGGGCACGGACTTCGCGCCTCCGGGAGACGCGCCGGGACGTTACGGGAGGAAGTGGCGACCCGCCTCGGGCTGCCCAGCTCGGTGGCGGTGGCGGTCGGCAACGTCGACTCGTTCGTGTCCGTTCCCGGCGCCGGGGTGCAGAGCCCGGGTGTGTTCCTCATGGTCATCGGCACTTCCATCTGCGATCTCGTCATCGACCGCCACGAGTCCCGGATGCCGGGCATCACGGGCGTGGTGTTCGACGGCATCCTGCCCGGTTTCTTCGGCTACGAGGCGGGCCAGGCCGCGGTCGGGGACATGTTCGCCTGGTTCGGGGGCCGCCTTCTCGGTCTGAAGAGCGGACAAACGGGCACGAGCTGGCACGAGGAGCTCGAGCAGTCGGCGGCGGGACTCGCGCCCGGGGCGAGCGGGCTTGTCGCCCTCGACTGGTGGAACGGCAACCGGACGATCCTCGGGGACGCGGATCTTTCCGGGGTCATCGCCGGCCTGACCCTCGCGACCACGCCGGCCGAGGTCTACAGAGCCCTGCTCGAGTCGGTGGCGTTCGGCACTCGGCGGATCATCGAGAACTTCGTCGAGCACGACGTGCCCATCGACGAGATCGTCGCCTGCGGGGGGATCGCCGACCGCAGCCCGCTCATGATGCAGCTGCTCGCCGACGTAACGGGGCTCTCGGTCACGATCCCCCGCTCGGGCCAGATACCCGCACGCGGGGCCGCGATCTGTGGAGCCCTCGCCGCCGGTTCGCAAAGAGGCGGATTCGACGACTTCGAGACCGCCGTCAGCCTGCTCAGGCCCGAGATGTCGCGCCGCTACGAGCCTTCGCCCGAGTGTCACGCGACCTACGACGAGGTGTACTCGGTCTTCCGTTCCCTGCACGACGAGCTGGGCCGCGACCACGTCGAGTGGCTGCACCATCTGAAGCAGATCCGCCTCGCAGCTCTGGCGACGGGAACCTGAGTCGTGCCCTCGGCACCGCCGCGGGCGGAGGTGGGGGCAGGCAACCATCGTGAACGTGTGGCCGCCGCGCTCAGCCATGAGCAGACGGAGCGCTGCCCGTGGCAGGCGACCTTCACCCCCGAGTTCGCTGCGCGGCTCCGGGCCGACATGCATCTCGAGACGGCTGCCGGGGCACACAACCCCCACGGCGCAGGCAATCCTTGCGACCTGGAGATCGCCCTCGAACAGGACCTGCTCATCACCTCTGTGGGCTGGGCGAACTCCTATTACGGCGAGGGCGACCGGTACGTCGACGAGTGGGGCGTGGGCTGGCTGTCGGTGGCGTACACGACGCCTTTCGGGACCGGTCACTACACCGAGCCGCGGGGCCATCCGCTCGCCGACGCGGATGCGATCGCCGGCTACAGGGCGCCCGACCCCTGCCGCCCCGAGCTCTACGCGGACGCGCAACGGCTCATCGCCGACCACGGAGCCGATTACTGGATCGTCGGATCGACGGTAACCACGATCTTCGAGACGGCCTGGGCGCTGCGTGGCCTGGAGCAGCTCCTGACGGACCTCATCGAAGACCCCGATCTCGCCGACGCCATCTTGGAGATCCCCTATCGGTACCACCTCGCCGCCGCCGAGACGCTCGCCCGCATGGGAGTGGACATGATCTGGCTCGGTGACGACGTCGGTCACCAGCAGGGCATGCTCATATCGCCGCGACACTGGCGGCGCTTCTTCAAGCCGCGCATGGCGCACATCATCGAGCGCCTGAAGTCCATCAACCCGCAGCTGAAGGTGGCCTACCACACCGACGGCTGCGTCTACGAGGTCATCCCCGAGCTGATCGAGATCGGCCTCGACGTCCTCAACCCGGTCCAGCCTGCCGCCATGGATCCTGCCAAGCTGAAGCGCGAGTACGGCAAAGAGCTGTGCTTTTGGGGCTCGATAGACGAGCAGTACACCTTGCCCTTCGGCACTCCGGACGAGGTCCGCCGGGAGGTGCTCGACCGTGTCGCCACGCTCGGCGCCGGCGGCGGCCTCATCCTGGCGCCGACACATCACCTGCAGCTCGACACGCCTCTCGGGAACTTCTGGGCCATGGTCGAGGCCGTGTCCGGCCGCGCCCGCCCGGCCCGAGCGTGCGGACACCGACGATGAACTCGGTCGAGCGGGTAGCGGCCGCCATCGAGCGCCGCGAGCCCGACCGCGTGCCTGTCGACCTGCACAACTTCCAGGTGGCCGCCTTCGCCTCGGGCCTGCCGATGGCGGAGGTCTTCCGCGACGGCGAGCTCCTCGCCGAGGCAATGCTCCTGGCCTGGCGGGAATTCGGCCACGACATGATCCTGCTCGAGAACGGCACGGCGTGTAACGCCGAGGCCTGCGGAGCCCAGGTCCACTACGGGGAGGACTCCGCCCCTGTGGCCGGCCGGCCCGTCCTGCGATCGTTGTCCGAGGTGGCCGACCTCGAGGTGCCGGACCCCTACGTCACGTTCCCGATGTCGGAGATCTTGAAGGCCACCAGCATCCTTTCCGGCGAGATCGGCGACCGTGCCTGGATATGTGCCCGGGCCGACCAGGGGCCGATGGACCTGTCGGCCCAGCTGCGGGGCATAAGCGAGTTCATGGTCGACCTCGCCACCGGCGAGGAGGAGGATCTGGTCAACGCCCTCCTCGACTACTCGAGGCGGGTCGCGACACGGTACGCCTACGCCCTCATCGAGTGCGGCGGGCGCTCCACCTCGATCGGCGAGCCGATAGCCGGCCCGGCCATGATCTCACCGGCGTACTACCGCCGTTACGCCTTCGCGCACGAGAGGCGCATGGTGGCCGAGCTGGCCGGGCACGGCATCATCTTGCACCTGCACATCTGCGGGGACACCGCGAAGATCACCGGGGACTTCATCGCCACGGGGGCACAGGTGCTCGAGATCGACCACAAGACCGATGCCGCCCGCCTGAAACAAGCCGCCGGCAGCACCACCTGTCTGCTCGGCAATCTCGACACCGGCCTGCTCGCTCTCGGGTCGGCCGCGGATGTGGACGATGCCTGTCGCGAGCTGCTCGAGGTGTGCAAGCCGGGAGGCGGGTTCATTCTCGGACCGGGCTGCGCCATGGCCCCGGGGACTCCCGCCGAGAACATCCACGCCCTCGTCGAGTCGGCGAAGACGCACGGCTCCTACGGGTCCTCCTGAGCGCCGCGCGACTGCCCGGTCACCGGCCGGCTCAGGTCCTCGCGAGCACCTCGGGGAACCACTCGGCCGGGTCGTCGATGATCCGCCTGATGGCGATGCCCGCGGCTCCCCTGACCGAGGCGTCGGCGCCGAGGGACGACACGACCACCTCGGTGGACAACCAGGAGTGGTTCACGAGGCGCTCGCGCAGCTCGGTCGTCACCGGCCCGATCAGCCAGGGTGCGAGCTCGGCGTAGAAGCCGCCGAGCACGACGGCCGGCAGGTCCAGCACGTTCAAGAACGCAGCCAGTGCCACCCCGAGCGCCTCTCCCGCCTTCTCGAGAGCGCGTAGCGCAGCCGCCTCGCCGGCGAGCGCTCGCCGGAGCAGTTCGCCAACCTGCGCGTCCGGCTCAAAAGGCCCAAGCGTCGGCAGTCCTGCGGCCCTGAGCAGGGCCTCCTGGCCGGCCACGCTCTCCAGGCAGCCGCGCGAGCCGCAGCTGCAGACGAGCCCAGCCGGATCGACGGTGACGTGGCCGAGCTCGCCGCCGAGCCCGCGGACACCGCGGAACAGCTCCCCGGCGATGACGATGCCGGCTCCTACGCCGATCTCGCCGGAGACGAACACGAAGTCCTCTAAGTCGTTCCTGCTCCCGAACCACCGTTCGGCGAAAGCGGCCAGGTTGGCCTCGTTGTCGCAGTAGAGCGAGTGCAGGGGACGGCCGAGCAAGCCGGCGAGGATCTCGCCCACCGGGACCCCCTGCCAGGCGAGCAGGTTGGGGGCGCGGTGCAAGATGCCGTCGAAGTCGACCAGCCCGGGCACGCCGACGCCGAGGCCGCAGACCGCGAGCCCGGCATCCTCGGCCTCGTCCCACAGGCGGCCTGCGGCCCGGGCCGCCCGACCGAGCACGACCTCCGGCCGCAGGAGGCGGTTGTCGCCCGCGATCGTGCGGCGGTAGCGGACGACCCCGGTGAGGTCGACGACGCACGCCGAGATGTAGTCGACGTTTATCTCGATGCCGAGTCCCGCCGGGCCTTCGGCGTTCAGGCTGAGGGGGCTCCCCGGGCGGCCGATCAGGCCCCGCTCCGGGTCGCTCTCGACGACGAGCCCAGCCTCGATCAGGGCGTCCACGAGCGTGGACACGGTCGCCTTCGTGAGGCCGGTGCGCAAGGCCAGCTGCGCCCTGGACAGATTGCCCGATGCGGCGACCTGACGCAGCACCAGGGCGAGGTTGTGCCGCTTCAACAGCTGCTGGCGGGCGGGCACTCCGGGAGGAGGGCTTGCCGTGCGGGGCGCCCCGCGGGCGAAGCCGGAGGCTGGCCTGGCCACGCGGTTAGCTCACCTGGGACGGGCTCTTGTCCAAGCGTGCCTCGGCGATCACCTTGTCACGGACCTCGCCGTACCTCGCCCGCACCGCAGGCACGGGCTCGCCTTCGAACCGCAGCGAGGTGTCGGAAGCCCAAGGAGCAGGCTGCCGGCCCGGATCGAGCGCCCACATGGCCTGAAAGGCGGCGCCGTCGGCGACGTACTCGCCCGGAGGAGGTACCAGCACCGGGCGCCCGAAGACCGTGGGCGCGATGCGGCGCAGGGCCTCGGAACGGCTGCCGCCTCCGATCAGGTGGACGCGCTCGATCACCACGCCGCGGGCCTCGAGAGCGTCCAGCCCGTCGGCCAGACCGCACAGCACGCCCTCCACGGCGGCCCGGGCGAGATGCGCGGGCGTGGAGGTCTTGTGGCGGAGGCCCTGCAGCTCCCCCGCCGCCTCGGGGAGATTGGGCGTGCGCTCTCCCTCGAGGTAGGGGAGGAGGACCAGCCCGTCCGCGCCGGCGGGGGCCGACAGGGCCAAGGCGGACAGTCCTGCCTGGTCCACGCCGAGGATCCGGGCGAAGGCGTCGAGGACGCGCGAGGCGTTTACCGTGCAGACGAGGGGCAGGTAGCGCCCTGTAGCGTCGGCGAAGCCGGCGACGGTCCCCGTGCTGTCGGGCATCAGCACGTCGCTGCTGGCCGACGCCACGCCGGACGTCCCGACCGAGACGATGACGTCGCCTGTCCGCGAGCCCAGGAAGAGGGCAGCCGAGGCGTTGTCGCCCGCGCCGGCCCCGAGGAGTATCGGGCCGTGGTGTCCGGGGCTCTCCGCGGGCCCGAGCACCCGCGGCACCCCTACGACGCGCCCGAGCGCCCGCTCGAGCAGGTCGAAGCGGTAATCCCCGCTCACCGCCGACCAATAGCCGGTGCCGCTGGCGTCGCTCCGATCGGTCGTGAGCGAATCGAGCCCGGGACCTGGCCCGTGAACGCCGAGGAGCTTCCAGGTGAGCCAGTCGTGGGGAAGGCACACGGCCTGCGTACGGCGGGCGTTCTCGGGCTCGTGCTCCGCGAGCCATCTCAGCTTGGCCACCGTGAACGACGCCACCGGGACGCTCCCGACGGCCTGGGCCCAGGCCTCGGCGCCGAGCTCGCCGACGAGGGCGTCCGCGGCCGGGCCGGAACGCAGGTCGTTCCACAAGAGCGCGGGGCGCACGACGTCTCCCGCCTCGTCGAGACAGACCATGCCGTGCTGTTGCGCCGCGACCGACATCGCGGCCACGTCGTCGAGGCCGCCTGCCGCCCTGAGCGCGGCCTGAGCCGCCTCCCACCAGTGCCGTGGGTCCACCTCGGTCGCGTCGGGGTGCGGCGCGGAGCCCTTGCGGACGAGCTCGCCGGTGGCCGCGTCGCGGATGACCACCTTGCACGATTGCGTGGACGAGTCCACTCCGGCGACGAGGGTCATGAGAGTCGCCGAACACGAAGGCCGCCCGGGCGGCACCGGGTGAGCGCCGACGGCCCCAGCTGGTTAGCGGGCGCCGAGCACATGCTCGACAGCGAGCTGGTCGAGGTGGGCGAAACCGAACCCGTGAGCCGCCGCGCTCTTGAGGTCGAACTCCTCGAAGGCGGACCGGTCGGCGAGCACTTCGGAGTAGGACTCCGAGTCTGCGAGCGTCGGCACGGAGAGCTCGGCGACCTGGCTCGCCCGCAGGGCTTCTTGCACCTCGGGATCGGCCCGGAAGGCGGCCGCCCGCTCCTTCAAGAGCAGGTAGGTCTTCATGTTGGCCGCGGCCGAGATCCAGACCCCGGCCTCGTCCTCGGTCCTGAAGGGCTTGTAGTCGAAATGCCGGGGTCCGTCGTAGGAGGGTCCGCCCCCCGGTCCGCCGTTCTCCAGCAGGTCCACCAGGTAGAAGGCGTTCAACAGGTCCCCGTGCCCGAACACCAGGTCCTGGTCGAACTTCGCGCCGCGCTGGCCGTTCAGGTCTATGTGGAAGAGCTTCCCGTGCCAAAGCGCCTGGGCGATGCTGTGGACGTAGTTCATCCCGGCCATCTGCTCGTGGCCGACCTCCGGGTTGAGCCCGACGATGTCCTGGCAGTCGAGCGACGAGATGAAGGCGAGGGCGCTTCCGACCGTGGGCAGCAGGATATCGCCGCGAGGCTCGTTGGGCTTCGGCTCGATGGCGAAGCGGATGGCATACCCGCGGTCCGTGACGAATTGGGCGAGAAGCTCCACCGCCTCGCGGTACCGGTCCAAAGCGGCCCGGATGTCCTTGGCGGCGTCGGTGTCAGAGCCTTCGCGACCACCCCAGAACACGTACGTGGTCGCGCCGAGCTCAGCGGCCAGGTCGAGGTTCCGCATCACCTTGCGCAGGGCGTAGCGGCGAACTCCCCGATCGTTGCTCGTGAAAGCGCCGTCTTTGAAGACCGGATGCGTGAACAGGTTCGTGGTCATCATCGGCACGACGAGCCCGGTCGCATCGAGGGCGTCGCGGAAGCGCTTGATGCGGCGGGCCCGCTCGGACTCGTCCGATCCGAACGGGATGAGGTCGTCGTCGTGGAAGGTGACGCCGTAGGCGCCGAGCTCGGCGAGGCGGTTCACAGCTTCGACGGCGTCCAGCGGATCTCGCGTCGCGTCCCCGAAGGTGTCCCGGGCCTGCCAGCCCACCGTCCAGAGTCCGAAGGAGAAGCGATCTTCGCGGGTTGGAGCCGGCATTGCAGGACCTCCTCGGTTACTTCGTTGACAGGTTGAACTTAATCGGAGGCCCGGCGGATCGTCAACGGCCGGTCCGCTGTCGTTCGACGCCTCCTTCGCTCCGGATCGCCGCTCACTATGCTCGCCTGGGTAAATGCCCGGGTCGCACTCGGACCATCCACAAAGGACGTCACGTGCTCGAGACCGATGAGAAGCTCGAATGCTGGTTCCTCACCGGAAGCCAGTCGCTCTACGGCGAGGAGACCCTTCGCCAGGTGGCTCAGCAGTCCGGCGAGATCGTCGCCATGCTCAACGCAGGTCCGGAGATCGGCGTCCGCCTGGTCTGGAAGCCGGTGCTCGTAGGGGCGGACGAGATACGGCGGGCTTGCATCGAGGCGAGCGCGGCGGACAATTGCATCGGCGTCGTCGCCTGGATGCACACGTTCTCGCCGGCAAAAGCCTGGATCGCGGGCCTCGACGCCCTGCGCAAGCCCTTGCTGCATCTGCATACGCAGGTGAACCTCTCCCTGCCCTGGGACGAGATCGACATGGACTTCATGAACCTCAACCAGGCGGCCCACGGCGACCGCGAGTTCGGCTACATCGAGACCCGGATGTCGTTGCGACGCAAGACCGTGGCCGGCCACGCCAGCGATCCGGTCGTCCGCCAACGCGATCGGCGCCTGGGCGCGGGCCGCGACCGGCTGGCACGCGTCACAGCACCTGCGCCTCGCCCGCTTCGGCGACAACATGCGTGACGTGGCTGTGACCGAGGGGGACAAGGTCGAGGCCCAGCTCCGCTTCGGAGTCTCCGTCAACACCTACAGCGTGAACGAGCTCGTCGACGCAGTCGAGGGCGCAGCCTCCGGGGTGGTCGATCAGATCGTCGCCGACTACGAGGCGGCCTACACGGTCATGCCAGAGCTGGCCTCGGGCGGTGACCGCCACGACTCGCTCGTCTACGCGGCGCGTATCGAGGCGGGCCTGAGGTCCTTCCTCGGGGCGGGGGGGTTCACGGCCTTCACCACGAATTTCGAGGACCTGGGTGGGCTCCGCCAGCTCCCGGGCATCGCCGTCCAGCGTCTGATGGCGGACGGCTACGGCTTCGGCGCCGAGGGCGACTGGAAGAGCGCGGTGCTCGTCCGGCTCCTGAAGGTGATGGGTGCCGGACTGCCCGGCGGCACCTCCTTCATGGAGGACTACACCTATCACCTCGGACCGGGAGAGCCGAAGGTGCTCGGCGCCCACATGCTCGAGATATGCCCTTCCATCGCTGCCGGTAAGCCGAGCTGCGAGATCCACCCGCTCGGGATCGGCAACCGCTCCGACCCGGTACGGCTCGTCTTCGACGCCATGGCGGGTCGCGGCCTGGTGGTCGGCCTCCTCGACCTCGGCGACAGGTTCCGGCTCGTCGCCAACGACATCGAGATCGTGCCCCCGGACGCTCCCTTGCCGAGACTTCCCGTGGCGAGGGCGGTCTGGAAGCCGGCTCCGAGCTTCTCGACCGCGACGGAGTCCTGGCTCATGGCGGGAGGGCCCCACCACACCGCCCTTTCCACGGCGGTAGGCATGGAGTCCCTCGAAGACTTCGCTGTCATCTCCGGAGTCGAGCTCGTCCGCATCGACGAGGAGACGACGACGAGGAGCTTCACACGCGAGCTGCGCTGGAACCAGGCCTACTACAGGCTCGCCCAGGGCCTCGCCCGTTGAGGGAAGCCGACGACGGCGACGCTCAGGAGCTGGCGGCCTGCTCGAGCTGCCGGCGGTAGCTGCTGATCATCAGCTCGGTCAGCTGTTCGAGCGAGGTGTCCTTGGTCAGCTGGTCGATGGTCACGCGGCCGTTCTGCATGACGTTCACCCGGTCGCAGAGCTCGAAGAGGTGGGCGAAGTTGTGGTCGATGATGAGCATCGACACCCTCCTCGAGGAGGCGAGGCCTCGCACGAGGTCGATGATCAGCCGTGATTCGCGGGCGCCCATCGCCGCGAGCGGCTCGTCGAGGAGCAGGATCTTCGCGTCCGATCTTGTCGCTCGGGCCACGGCTATGGCCTGGCGCTGGCCTCCGGAGAGCTGGCCGACCTCGGCCTTGATGCTCGGCACGTTGACGTTGATGTCGTCCAGGTACTGGCGGGTGAGCTCGCGCATCTTGCGCTTGTCGAGGACCTTGAGCAGCCCAAAGTGCGTCAGCTCGTGGTTGAGGAACAGGTTCTCGTAGACGGGCAGCTGCGGGATGAGGGCGAGGTCCTGGTAGACGGTCTCGATCCCGTGCGCAGCAGCGTCCTCGACAGAACGCAAGCGCACCTCTTTGCCGTCGAGCAGGAGCCGCCCGGAGTCCTGGGGCGAGTAGCCGCTCAGGATCTTGACGAGGGTGCTCTTGCCGGCACCGTTGTCGCCGACCAGGCCGAGCACCTCGCCCGCGTGCAGGTCGAGGTCGATCCCCTGCAGGACCTTGAGCGGGCCGAAGCTCTTCGTGACGTTCTGGACTTGGAGCACGACGTCTGACTTCGCACCGTCTTCGGGTGCAGCGGCGGGTCCAAGGGTGTCGCTCATCGTCTCGTCCCCCGTCAGCCCGACCGGGTGCCGCGCGGCCAGGCGGTCGAGCCAGCCGTTGAGGGTCATGGCAATGACCATTATGACTCCGATGTAAACGAAGAAATCGTTCGTGCTGACCCCGATGACGTTGAGGCCGGCCTCGAGGATGCCGATGAGGATGGCGCCGATGAAGGCACCGATCACTGTGCCCCGGCCACCGGTGAGCGCCGTGCCTCCGATGACGCATGCCCCCACGGCATAGAGGATGTAGTTCAGCCCCGGGTTGCCCGGGTCCATGCTGCCGTACTTGACCGCGTCGATGATGCCGACGAATCCGGAGAGGAACGAGCAGATCACGAAGCACCAGATCTTCACCCGGCGGACCGGGACACCGGCTTCGGCGGCACCGAGCAGGTTGCCGCCGGTGGCGATGACCCGTACTCCGAAGCGGGTTCGCTTCAACAGGAAGTGGATCACGAACATTATGGCGATGACCCAGAGGATCTCCGACCAGCCCCAGACACCGATCACCTGGCCGAAGAAGCCCACGTGGGGCGTCACGGGCCCGGTCTGCGGCGGAAGGGCGCCGGGGACCGGCGTCGCCTCGGTGTCGTTGGAGAAGATGAGCACGAGGCCGAAGAGGATGAAGTTCGTCGCCAGGGTGCCGACGAAGGACGGGACGTTCAGCACGACCGTGATCAACCCGTTGATCACCCCGACCCCGATGGCGACGACCAGCGAGGCGACGATGGCCCAGCCGACGGGGACGCCGAGGGTCCACAGCCAGTACATGACCCACGGGGTGAACAGGAACACCTGGCCCGCGGAGAGGTCGATCTCGCCCAGCACGAGTATGAGCACCTCGCCCACGGCGATCGCCCCGATGGGCCCGGCGAGCGTGGCGGCGGAGTTCAGGCTGAGGGAGGTGGCGAAGTTCGCCGACTTCACGGTGAAGAAGATGAAGAGCCCGATGGTGATGATGACGGGCGTGACTTCGCGTTGCGCCACAAAGGCGCGCCACAGGTAGCGGCGCAGGCCAACCGCCGGCACCCCTGGTGGGATACCGGCGCTCGGCTGCGGTCCGGCCGAGCCCGCAGGCTCGGCCGGACTGGTTACGTCGTTGGTCACCTTGGCGGCGACCCTTCAATCATTTCTTTGGTGCCGAAGGCCTAGTAAGGGATCGGCTTCGGCGGCTTGCTGACCGTTTCGCCGGCGGCAGTGCCTTCCCAGCGGTTCTTGGTCAGGTACGGTCCGACGGTTCCCTTGACGACGATAGCCGTGCCGGTGTCGGTGTCCGTCGGCTTCATCAGCCCGCCGGAGATGTTGAACAGGAACAGCTGCATCAAGGTGTCGAAGCCCTGCAGGTAGGCCTGCTGGTCGACCGTCTGGAGGAGGACGCCGGTCTCGATGGCGTCCATCACGGGCAGGCCCGTGTCCCATCCGGAACCGCCGATCTTGCCCTTCAGGTGGTTCTGGACGAGGAACTGCGCGACGGCGTTGCTGTCACCGCTGTCGACGGTCATCATGAACTTGACGTCCTTGTGGCCGGCGTACCAGGACTCGATCGCGCTGAGCTCGGGAGCGCCTTCGGTGGCCGAGGTGCCGACTTCGATGAAGTCGATGCCTGCCGCCTTGAAGACTGGTTTTGCCCCGTCGATCCTCGGCTGGATGTTGCCTGTGCCAGGGGTGGCGATGATGCCGGCAACGACGTCACCTGCGTGCAGCTTCGGGACACCGCCGGAGAGGATGTGGGTGGCCACAGCCGCGCCAGCAGTGAGGTTCGACTGGCCGACGTAGGCCTGCCGGTTGTTGACGAAGCCGGGAGCCACATCGGCGTTGTAGGCGATGACCGGGATGCCGGAGTTGAGCGCCTGGTCGGTCACGCCGTTGAACGCCGTGTTGTCGATCAGGGGAACGCCGATTCCGTTCGCCTTCGAGGCGATCGCGCTCTGCATGGCCGAGACCATCTGAGACACGACCGAGTCTGCGAGCCGGTCCATGTGAAGCTGGTGCCGGTGAGGTTGCAGAAGTCCTGACAGCCGTAGATCGTGGCCGTGAAGAACGAGTTCGTCGTGACGTGGTTGTCCATCACGAAGTGGTACTTCGGGTGCATCGCGAAGAACGGGTGGTCGTTGTTGCGCTTGTACGTCTGCGCACCGGCGCCCTGAGAGCTCAGGATGTCGGCAACGCCTGCCAGCATCGGGATCGATGCCGCGGCGCCGCGTTGCGCAAGAAGCGCCGTCGGGACAACTCGCGCTTTGCAATGATCTCGTCCTGGTCTTCTTTTGCCATGGTGTCCCCATTTCCCTTGACGTTGAAATCATCCGCGCCAACGCTCGGACTGGACCGTGTCAAGTTGTCTGTCCAACGTGGAAACCTAACAGCAACACTCGCTATGGGCAAGGGTAATAAAGACGGCCCCCTCGGGGGATAATCGCAAGCTGGCAGCCAGGACTTTCCCGGTTCAGTCCGCACCTCTGGTTCCGCCCGTGAGCCCCACCCGCCCGGTCCGCGATCCGCCGCCGCGTCGTGTCAGCCTCCCTGTCGCGGCGGACGTTCCGGCTCCGCATGGCCCCGGGCCGGTCGCTGGGGGCCCCGGGCCGGCTCAGGCGACTCTCGCCGCCCCGTCGGAAGCGACGACCTCGAAGACTTCGGGCTTGGCGAAGCCTTCGGCGGCGAACGCCGCCACGACAGCGAGCGTCACGGGAGCGACGGCCGCAAGCTCGAGCAGCACCACGGCCGATCCCCCGAACCCTCCCCCTGTCATGCGAGCACCCAGGGCACCGTCGGCCAGGGAGACGTCCACAACCGTGTCGAGCTCGGCGCAGGAGACCTCGAAGTCGTCGCGAAGCGACCGGTGCCCCGCGGTGAGCACGGGACCGACCATGTCCGGCCGGCCCGCCTCGAGGAGGCGGACCACCTCGAGTACGCGTGCCCGCTCGCTGATTATGTGACGGGCCCTGCGCCTGATAACGGCATCGGGCAGGCGGGCGAGGGCGGTGTCCATCTCGTCCGGTGGGACGTCGCGAAGCGCGGCGACACCAAGCTCGGCCGCAGCGAGCAGACAGTCGTGCCGCCTGTCGGCATAGGCCGAATTGCCGAGGGCATGCTTCACGCCGGTGTTCACGACCAGGAGCTTCAGGCCCGCAGACGCGAGGTCGAAGGGCACCTGGCGTGCTTCGAGGCTGCGGGTGTCGAGGAACAGCGCGTGGCCCGCCTGGCACCTCATCGAAGCCGTCTGGTCCATGATGCCCGTCGGGACGCCCACGAACTCGTTCTCGGCCCGCTGCGCGATCAGGGCCAGCTCCTGGAGCGAGAGCGGAAGGTCGTACAGGTCGCGAAGGGCCAAGGCGACGGAGCACTCGAGCGCGGCAGAGGAGGAAAGACCCGCGCCGCTCGGCACGTCGCTGTCGAGGAGGAGGTCGACGCCACCCAAGTCCGCGCCGGACTCGCGCAGTGCCCACACGACTCCGAGGACATACGACGACCAGCCGCTCACGCCCGGTTGGAGCCCTTCGAGCTCGGCCTCGACGATCACGAGCCGGCCCGCCTCCGAGCGCTGCGCGGAGGCGACTCGCACGATGTCGTCGCCACGGGTCGCCACGCTCGCCCGGGCGGAATAGGGCAGAGCCAGAGGCAGCACGAAGCCGTCGTTGTAGTCCGTGAACTCACCGATCAGGTTGACCCGACCCGGCGCCGCCCACGTCCCGACCGGCGGATGGCCGAAGAGGCCGTCGAACTCAGCAGCCGATCGTGCCGGCAGCCTCACGGACGGCTGTCCACGACGTGCCGGGCGCCGGTTGCGCTTTCGTCGAGCATCCGTGTCACCCGCACGCCGCCGACCTTAGCTCCCGCCGCCGTGGCTCCGTTAACGCCAGGCAGCGCCTCGGCGCGGCCTCTCCTCCCAGCTCAGGGCTTTCGACTGGATCGATGGGCTCGCATTGTACTTAGAACGATTAAGTACGAGTGAGCATGCAAGGAGCCGGCCGGCGCGGTTAGATTGTTATTTAGTAGATAGGTAGGTGCGCCGAGATCGGAGTCCATTCGACCCTTGGAGGTTCGGTGACTTCTGTGGGCCGGAATACGCTGCCTCGGTTGCCCGCGCTGCTCCTCTCGCGTCCTCGAGCTGGAGGAACGACTGAGCGAGTGGGCTCCTTTGACCGTGGTCCGCGGACTGCGAGGTTACGGCAAGACCACGGCGGTGGCGGCGTGGCTGGCGCACCAGAGCCCGGAACAGGTCACGGTCGTATGGGTCTCGGCAGGGCCGACGGCCGAGGACGTACAGAGCTTCGAGGATCGGCTGAGCCTTTCTCTGCGCAACGATCTTGTCCTCGCTCCGCGATACGACACGGAACGAAGGCACCGGCGGTCTCCCGGAGCTGCGGGCCGCGCTCCTGGCTGCGCCTCATGATCGAAAGTTCGTGCTCGTCGTCGACAACTTCGAGCATGTCCGCGACGAGCAGCTCCTCGCCGAGCTGACAAGACTTGTCGAGCGCCTCCGGCACTTCCACGTCGTCGTCTGCTGCCTCGGGCATCACCCCATCGAGTCAGTGGCGACCGGGAAGGTCGACATCAACGTCGTAGAACCGGGAGAGCTCCTCTTCACCGTCGAGGAGACGGCGGACCTCGCCCAGGCGATGGGCCTGAACCTGGAACCCGCCGCCGCGGAACGCCTGCACGACGCCGTGGGAGGGTTCATCTCGATGCTCCGGGTGGCGCTGGAGGGCGGCGAGGACTTCACCGTGAGGGCCGCGGCCGTTGACGAGTACGTGAACGCCCACCTGTTGAGCGGCGTCGAAGAGGAGTCCGTGCTGCGGCTCTTGAGGAGGTTCTCGCTCGCCGGAGCTCTCAGCTGGCCGCTCTTTCGTGACCTGTGTCGCGTCCCCGACCCGGGCCAGGCTCTCGAGGATCTGGAAATGACCGGGCTCGTTCGTCGCAGCATCGACGGGGAGGAGGTACTGCTCACGATGCCCGGTCGGGTCAGGCAAGTGCTTCGCGACCAGTTCACGACGAGCTCGCCCGAGCAGGCACGAGACTTCCACCGACGGCTTGCCTCGTGGTACGCGGGCCACGACGGCGAGCGGCACCTTGCACTGGCGTTCCGCCACTCCGTCGCGGGGGGCGACTGGGCTCTGATGGACCAATTGTGGTCCGAGAGCCTCATGACCATCCACAGGCAGGACCGCAGCCCTCATGCTCGAGGGACTCGTGAGCCTTCCGACAGATGTGCTCGCGGCCCGCCCTTCCATGCAGGTGTTGCGCGACACCATGAGGATCGCGAGTACGGACACCGACGTCGACGGTCGCCGGGCGACCTTGCGCGCCTACGCCGAGTCCTGTGCCCGGCTGATCGACGAGCATGTGGAGACGAGGTCCCTGAACGAGCTCCTCGTGGTTGCCACCGGCTATCTGATCGAGCTGCGGCTTCTCGGCCACTTCGAAGAGTCCAACGCCTTCGGTGATCGCGTGAACGTCGCGGGTGACGGCGATGGGGAGGACGGAGCCGGCGGACAAGGTTCGATTGGCGTGGTTCCACCTGCACAGGGGCGTCACCTCGACTCTGCTCGGTGACGAAGTGAGCGCAATCCGCTCCTACAAGCGGGCTTGGGAATGCTGCACGGGCGCGGGGTCCGCGGCCGACTTCCTGCGGGCAGCATCGTCGGCGAACCTGGCCCTCACCTATGCGCTCGCCGGTGACGCGGCGCCGGCGAGGGAATGGCTGGAACGCCACCGCAGTTTCGACCGCAGCAAGTGGAACGGTGACAAAGTCATCGGCATCGCGGGCCACGTCGCTGCCGGGCTGCTCGCACTGGACCGCCTGGACGACGCCATCGTCCGGTCGGAGCTCGCCCAGCTCGGCGACGGCTCGGTTGCGGTCGAGTTCTGGCCCTTCATCGCCTACTTGTCAGCCCAGCACGCCGCTGCACTCCGGTCTGTGCGAGGAGGCATTGAGCCGTCTGGACCAGTTGCAGGCGGCGCACGACGAGGGCCGTCAAGCCTCCAAGCGGGCAGCCGCCGCGCTGATGGGCCGCGTCCGTTGCGACCTCCTCATCGCCTGTGGACGGGGCGAAGCGGCCAAACAGGTGCTCCGGGACCGGATCACCAAGAAGCCCTGGAACTGGGTGCCGGCGGTCAGGATCCGCGTGCTGGGTGATCATCCGGAACTGCCGGGCCAAGCAGAGCAGCTGGCCTGGGATTCCTCCACCTCGACGCGCGACCGGCTCGAGATCCTCCTGTTGGGCGCGGTCGAGGCGTTGCGTTCAGCGGACCTGGCGGGAGCCGGGCGCCTCGTCAACCAGGCCCTCGATCTGTACACCGAGACCGGGCTGGTGCGTCCCTTCGCCACCATCCCAGCGGCGGAGCGGGCGCGATTGCTCAGTCTCGCGAATCGGGAACTGGAACCTGACGACGCCGCTGTGCTGGGCCGACAAGCCCCCGTGTACCCCGAGACCCTGGCGTTCGTGGACCTGAGCGGGCACGAGCAGAAGGTGCTGGAGGCCCTTTCCAGAACGGCCTCCCGGCAGGAGATCGCTGACGAGCTGTTCGTCTCCGTGAACACGGTCAAGACTCAGCTCTCCAGCATCTACCACAAGCTCGGAGGCGCGACTCGCGCCGAGACGCTCGCCAAGGCCCGCCAGCACGAGCTGTTGCCGCCGGACGAACCTAGATGACGCGCCGCGGGATCCCTCGGCCCGTCGGCCAGGCGCGGGGATACCGGGTGCCGCGGCCGGCATGTGCTCCTGATGTGAACTGGTAGCTCCTGGCCTTGGTGGACGGCCGCCGTCCGCGGTCGCCGATCCCGCTCGCGACGGTAAAGGGCGGAAGACGTCCTTTTGGGCTGGGAACCGCAGGGCTACGCTCGGCGAGGTTGCGGGAGATATCGTGGGCGGATGCCGAAAGGGCGGTCGGGACCGGATGAGGATCGGGGTCGTGTTCCCCCAGACCGAGATCGAAGCTGACGCCGGGGCGGTCCGCAGCTACGCCGAGGCGGTCTCGGCGCTCGGGTACAGCCACGTGCTTGCCTACGACCACGTCCTCGGCGCCGACGCAACCGTCCACACCGGCTGGAGGGGCCCATACGACCTGCACAGCACTTTCCACGAGCCGTTCGTCCTTTTCGGATACCTGGCGGCCATCACCCGGCTCGAGCTCGTGACCGGGGTGGTCATCTTGCCCCAGCGCCAGACCGCCCTCGTCGCCAAGCAGGCGGCCGAGGTCGACCTGCTCACCGGGGGTCGCCTCCGCCTCGGGGTCGGGCTCGGGTGGAACCAGGTCGAGTACGAGGCTCTCGAGAAGGATTTTTCCAACCGCGGCAGGCGCATCGTCGAGCAGGTGACGCTCATGCGCCGGCTGTGGACCGAGGAGTCGGTGAGCTTCGCCGGCGAGTTCGAGACGGTGACCGCAGCCGGGCTTGCGCCGCTTCCTGTGCAGCGGCCGATCCCGGTCTGGTTCGGTGCCGGGGCAGCGAGCTCCGTGTCGTTGCGGCGTGTCGGGCGTCTTGCCGACGGCTGGCTTCCCCTCGTCGACCCGGGGCCCGAGCTCGAGCAGGCCCGGGTCGTCATCGAGCAGGCCGCCCTCGAGGCCGGGCGGGACCCGGGAGCGATCGGCATGGAGGGCCGCCTCCAATTCGGCGACGGTGACCTCGACCGCCTTGGGAGCGAGGCCGCCAGATGGCGTGCGACGGGGGCGAGCCATCTGTCGATCAACACGATCACCTTCGGGCTGGGCGGTGTCGATGGCCACATCGCGGCCCTCGCCCGCACCGCCGAGTCGGTCCTCGAGGCGTGACCGCCTCCGCCGGGCGGTCGGAGCCCATCCCGCAGGGGTCCGGGGGGGCCTTCGGCCGGGGGCTCGTGGTCCGCAGGGCCAACGTCCTCGACGAGATGGGCGGCTTCGCCGGCCCTCTGGACTTGGTGGTCGAGCGCGGCGTGGTGACCGCGGTCGGTCCGGACCTGCCGGGCGATGCGACATATCCGGTGTTCGACGCCGAAGGGCTGTGGCTGCTGCCGGGCCTCTTCGACTGCCACGTCCACACGGGTCTGCCCAGCTTCGACATGCTCGAGCTCTTGCGGACCCCCTTTTCTCGGCGAGTGCTCGAGACGGCCCAGGCGCTTCGCCGGACATTGCAGGCCGGCGTCACCTTCGTCCGCGACGCCGGCATCGCGGACAGCGGGGTCCGTGACTCGGTCGCAGCCGGCTATGTGCCTGGCCCGCGGATGCAGGTCTCGGTCGTGGCGATCGGGTCGACGGGGGGCCACGGGGACGGCTTCTTGGCAGGTCCCGAGCTCGAATGCTCCGTGGACTACTCGTTGCCGGACTATCCCGGCCGGCCGCCGCACGTGGCGGACGGGCCCGAGGAGATGCGAAAGGCCGTTCGCCTCGCCCTTCGCGCCGGTGCCGACTGGATCAAGCTCATCGCGACTCGTGGTGTTCTCGCCACCTCCGCCGGGGGGTTCGACCCGGAGCTCACGCGCGACGACCTCGCCGTCGCGGTGAGCGAGGCGGCTCGCCGTCGGCGCCCTGTCATGGTGCACGCCCTCGGCGGCGAAGCCATCGGCTCGGCCGTCGAGGCCGGGGCGGCGCTCGATCGAGCACGGCATATTCCTCACCGAGCGGGACGCGGCCGCCATGGCGGAGCGGGGCTGTTTTCTCGTTCCGACCCTGGTGATCTACGAGCATCTGGCGGCGATGGCGCGCTCGGGCGGGCTCGAAGGCGATCGCGCCGCGCGGGCGATCGAGGTCGGGGGACACCTCGGCGAAGCCGTGCGGATCGCCCGAGCGGCGGGCGTCAAGGTTGCCCTCGGGTCAGACTTCGGCCACCGTGACGACCACGGGCGGAACCTGTCAGAGCTCGCCTCTTTGCAGCGCGCCGGCATGAGCCTCGAGGAGGTGCTTCTCGCCGCGACCGCTGTAGGCGCTGAGCTGTGCGGAGTAGGGGACCGCCTCGGGCGCATCGCAGTGGGCTACGAGTTCGACGCCGTCGTCCTCGACGAAGAGCCTTCTGACCTGGGGCGCATCGCAGAGCCGGGCACGGTCACGGGCGTGTTCCAAGCGGGGGTGCCTGTCGTGGCGCATCCCCGGCTGCACGGCCTCCTCCCGCGCAGGTTAATCTGATAAATACCATCGGGTTTATAGGTTGATCGGCATCTCGCCGAAGACCTCTGGGCGAGCTGAAGAAGGAGGCGGAGACGTGACAAACAGCGACAACGCAGGAGATGAGCCGGCTCGGAGCGGCACCGGGCACCACTCCCGGCGCGACGTGCTCCGTTTCGGCGCCCTCGGCGCCGGAGTCCTCGGCGCCGCGCCGCTGTTGGTGGCTTGCAGCTCGGACAGCTCGGCGACGACGACGACAAGCACTCGGCCCGCCGCCAAGCCCCGCTCCGGCGGCACGCTGAACTTCGGCCGCCAGACAGGCCCGACCCAGCTCGACCCGGCGAACTCGATCGTCGAAGGCGACGTCTACACACTCGACAAGATCTTCGAGCCCCTGTACATCACGAGCCCGCAGGGCACCCTTGTTCCCTGGCTGGCACAGGGACACACGGTCAGTTCGGACGGGAAGACCTGGACCTTCGCCCTTCGTCCAGGCGTCAAATTCTCAAACGGCAAGGCGGTCACGCCCGCGGACGTCGTGTTCTCGATCCACCGCGCCGCCACCGACTCCGCCGGACCGCTCAGCTTCCTCGACTTCGCCATCAAGTCGATCAAGGCCAGCGGGTCGCGCACCGTCACCTTCGAGCTCTCCCAGCCCTGGGCACCTTTCCTCTCGGACATCTCGGTGTTCGCGAACGCGATCTTGCCGAAGGACTTCGGGGGCGAGAGCGAGTCCGCCTTCTTCGCCAATCCGATCGGCACCGGGCCGTTCGTCCTCAAGTCGTTCGTGAAGGGCGGCAGCGCCGTGCTGACGCGCAACAAGCACTACTGGCAACCCGGCAAGCCCTATCTCGACGAGGTCAATTTCAGCTACATACCCGAGGACACCCAGCGCGTCGAGCAGCTCAAGGGCGGCGAGGTCGACGTGATCTCGGCCGTGCCCCCCGCCCAGGTCGCATCGCTCAAGGCGAACCCGTCGCTTGGCGCTCAAGGCCTTCGGCTCATGGGCTGTCGACCTGCTCTTTTTCAACGAGAGGCTGGCCAAGTACCGGGACCGCCATGTCCGGCGGGCGATCAACTTCGCCATCAACATCCCCGAACTGGCCAGGGTGACGACGTTCGGGACCGCGCAGCCCGGGAACTCCTTTTTCCCGCCCAGCCTGCAGTACTACGCCAAGGTCCCCACCCTCGGCTACAGCCTCGCGGCGGCAAAGGCCGAGCTCGCGAAGTCGGCCTATCCCCACGGCTTCTCGACCTCCATCCTCGTTCCGAGCGGCAATACCCAGTACGTCGACGCCGCCACCATCATCCAGCAGGCACTCCAGCCGCTGAAGATCGATGTCTCGATCGAGCAGAAGGACAACGCCGCCTATACGGCGGCATTCGAGGCCTTCAACTACGAGGCGATGATCAACGGGGCCACGAACGACATCAGCGATCCCGACGAGATGGCGTCGTTCCAAGTCGACTTCGAGAACGGCGGATCGCATTCGTTCTGGACCTACTACAACGACCCGGCCGCGATCACCCTCGTCCGTGAGGCCGAGACCAAGTTCAACTCCGCTCAGCGGGCCGCCCTGTACGCCAGGATCCAGGCGATCGTTGCCCAGGACGCTCCCTATATCGCCCTCGACTACCCGCCGAACATCTACGCCTGGCAGCCGAGGCTGAACAACTTCGCGGTCAACCCCGGCGGCGCCTACCGCCTGGAGAACGTCTGGCTGAGCTAGCGGCGGCTCCCGGCCCCCCGGGCCCCGCCGCGCTGAGCGGGCCGCCGCGCGGGGCAAGCCGGCTCGGGCGCGCCTGCCCCCGAGAGCGCGCCCACGGTGAATTACCATCGCCCTACCGATCGTGGGCACCGAGGGGCACAGGGAGAACGATGAGGAGAACGAGGGTTCGCAGCGCCGCAGTGGTCCTGGTGACGGCTGCTGCCATCTCGGCGGCGACAGCGGGCATTGCAGCCGGCGGCGTGGGCGGCGCCGCCGGTGGCTCGGCAACCAGCCTGTCGGCAGCCGGGTCCATCCCGCCCGACGCCGTCCGGCTCCATCCTGAGGCGATCCATGTCGGGAAGGCCACCGCGAGCCCCTACACGACTGCTGAGTGCAAGAGGATTCTTCGCATCTCCTGCTACTCGCCCGCTCAGGTGCGGCAGGCTTACAATCTCCGGCCCCTCTACCGCAGGGGGATCACGGGCAGGGGTCAGACGATCGTCGTCGTCGACTCCTTCGGCTCCCCGACGATCAAGCGCGACCTTGCGGTCTTCGACGCCACGTTCAACCTGCCGGCACCGCCCAGCTTCACGGTGGTCCAGCCGGCCGGAGCCGTTCCTCCGTACCAGGCGTCTTCCGATCGCGAGGGCTGGGCCGGCGAGACGACCCTGGATGTGGAGTACGCGCACACGATGGCGCCCGGCGCCGCAATCCTGCTCGTCGAGACGCCGACCTCGGAGAACGAGGGCACGACGGGTTTCCCCCAGATCGTGACCGCGGAGGAGTACGTCATCAACAACGACCTCGGTGGCGTCATCAGTCAGAGCTTCAGTGCGACCGAGCAGACGTTCCCGACGGCGCAGTCGCTGCTCGACCTGCGTGCCGCATACCTCGACGCCGCAGGCAGCGGCGTGACGGTACTCGCAGCGGCGGGTGACTCCGGCGCCGCGGACGTCGAGTACAACGGGACCACCTACTACACCTACCCGGTCACGTCCTGGCCCGACAGCGACCCGGTCGTCACAGGCATCGGGGGTACCCAGCTGCACCTCGACGCCGCCGGTAACCGCATCTCGCCGGACACCGTGTGGAACGACACCTACGACCCTGCAGCCCAGGCATATGTTGGCGGCAATGCCGGCCCGAGCCCCCTCGCCGGGGGCGGCGGCAAGTCGATCATCTTCGAGCGCCCGCCCTTCCAGGACGGCGTGGCCAAGGTCGTGGGCGACCATCGAGGCGTGCCGGACATCTCCATGAGCGCGGCGTGCAACGGTGCAGTCGACACCTACCAGAGCTTCCCGGGCCAAGGAACCGGGCTGGTACCCGACCTGCGGCACGAGCGAGGCTACCCCCTTGTTCGCCGGTGTCGTGGCCCTGGCAGACCAGCTCGCCGGCCATCCGCTCGGCGTCATCAACCCCGCCCTCTACACGCTTTCCGCTGAGCACGCCCCCGGCATCGTGGATGTCACGGAGGGCAACAACACCGTGTCTTGGACGGTGGGCACCAAGCTGCAGACCGTGACGGGCTACCAGGCGCTCAAGGGCTACGACCTCGCAACGGGAGTCGGCACCGTCAATGCCGCCAAGTTCGTGCCCGAGCTGGTGGCCGCTTCTCCTGCCTAGCGGCGAGGATGTCTATCGGGCCGGCTTCGTGCCGCTCACGACGGCCGCCTCGTTCACGACCGGCAGCGCCTCCACCTCGGTGAGGCCGGCCCGCTCGAACATGGTCTTCCAGGCCGACAGCGAGACCGGCCGCTCCTGGAAGCGCATGAGGTAACGACCGGCGTTCTTCGCGATCCGCCACCATCCCCCGGGGCCCTTGCGGACGAGCAGCGCCAGCTTCGAGCCGATGATCTCCCGGTCGCGGGCATCGCCGCCACGCCCGAACATCATGTCCCCGACCACGAGCCTGCCGCCCGGCCGCAGCCACTTGAAGGCTTCGTTCACCGCCACCTGCTTGTCCTTGTCGCGCAGATGGTGGAGGGCGTAGTTGGAGACCACGAGATCCACGGAGCACTCGCCAAGTCCGAGGCGTTCGATGGCCACCGCCCGACCCGCGACGTTGGAGATGCCCTGTTGCGCGGCGTTCTCAAGCAGCAGGGCGATCATCTTCTCGCTCACGTCGACGCCGAGCACGCTCTCGCACCGCTTGGCCAGGGCGAGGGTGACCTGTCCCGATCCGCACCCGAGATCCACCGCTCGGGTGCCAGGAGACGGATCGGCCTCTCTCAGGACTTGTTCGACGACCTTGACGAGTCCTGGGTTGTTGGCGGCGCCGTGGTCCCAGCTTGCCGCCCGGCGGGTCCAGAAACGCTGCTGGCGGGCGATGTTGCGATCGGCGCCCGAGGCCGCCTGGGGGCTCGTGCTCACGAGGTCGGCGGGTTGAACCTGTAGACGACGGCGTAGCCGAGCTTGCTCACCGTTCCGACCTGGGTGCCCTGGACGCTTACCGACAACGACGATCCCCCGGCATAGGCCTCCAGCGTGGCCGAGCCGCTCGGCACCGTGACCTGCTGGTCAGCGCCCGACGCGAGCGTGCTGTTGAACAGGAACGATCCGCTCGCGAGCGACTTGACTTGGATGTAGCACCGTTGCGTCGTCTTGATGGTCAACACGAACGGGGCGGCCGGAACCGAGTAGGTGACCGAACGGAAGCCGCTGGGCGGTCACTTCCATCTTGTTCGACTGGCTGGCCCGTTGCCGGTTGCGTCGTCGAGCTAGGGCGCTCCCACCGCCGGCGAGGACTCCGGGAGGGCCGACGACGTGACGGATCGGGTCCAGCCATGACGGGTGGTAGTGCTCGACGATCAGGCCGGCACCACCGATCGCGACGAGGAAGGCCAGAGCCCAGACCATGACGCGCAGGAACGTCGGCGCGGGAAGCTTGCGCTTCGAGCCCGGGTACCAGATCGATCCGTCCGGCAGCAGCACGCCATAGGCGGGGGACACCGGGACAGCCGGGATCTCGGCGGTTATGGCCGTCTGACCCCGAGTCTCGGGCGCGCCATTCGGCCATTCGGTGCTCGGCTCTAGTGAGGTGACCGCCGCCCGGCTCGTCGCCGGCACAGCGTCTGGGCGCCCTGCCACCACGTGCCTCGTCCTCCAGTCGTTCTTTCCAAAACGCTACCGCGTCACCCCCTCGCCCAGTGACCAGCCGCAGCTCGTTGCACGAGCCAGGTCTTTATCAAAGGATGAGTGCGCATGCCCCAGGGCGGCGACCGACAACCGATCAGATCAAGCCGGCTTGCCTCGGCTTCGATTTCGTGCCCTTGCCGGCGAACGCGACGCGGGCGGCGCTGGTGCGGCGGGTCAACAGCCGGGACCCCTTCGCCACTCCGTTGCTGTTGGTGTCCAGGCTCGAGACGGTCTCCGAGGGGCTCTCGAGCGCCTGGCGGACGAGCCATGCCCGGCAGGCAAGGTCGAGATGGAATCGTTGCTCGGGGTCGTTCAGGTCCCAACCGGTCAACTCGTTGATGCGCAGCAGGCGGTAGCGAAGCGAGTTGCGGTGGACGTAGAGCTTCGCCGCGGTCGCCTCGAGCGCTCCGAACTCGTTCAGGTAGGCGATGAGGGTCTTGAGCAGCTCGCTGCGGTGCTCCCGGTCGTAGTCGATGAGCGGCCCGATCCAGTGGTCCACGAGCTCGTTGAGGTCGCTCGCGTCCGGCCGCGCCAGGAGTCGCCAGACGCCCAGGTCGTCGAAGACTGCGACCGGCTTCTCGCTGGTCGACCTCGTGAGCGCGAGCGCGAACTCGGCGTCTGCAAGCGACCTCGTGATCTCCTCCAGGCGGTACCGACCGCCGACCCCAATGCTCAGCTTGCCCTCGCACTCGGAATTCACCGCGCTCGCCAGCTCGGCCCAACTGAGCTCCTCGGCCACGATCACCGCCACCCCGTTCGGACGGTCCGTCGCGAGACTCTTGACTCCGAGCCGCGCTGTCGCGCGAGCGACAACTTCCCGGAGGTCGAGCCGAGCTTCGCCCGACGGCGATACGAGCAAGGCCCGGTAGGGCTGGTCGAGGTCGTAACCGAGCCTGGCGGCGTGCGACCGCACCCGATCCGCATCGGAGTTCTCGAGAAGCTCGGTGGCGAAATCGCCCCACAACGCCACTTCAGCCTCCGCGACGTCACGGCTGTGCAGGAGATCCCAGCCGAGGATGGAGGCAGCCTGCTCGAGCTCGAACAGGTCTAGGCCCGTCGCCTGTCCGCCGGCGTCGAGAAGGCTGACCGCTCCGAGCACCTCTCCACGCGGGCTGGCGATCGCCACCCATCTGTCGACGTCGAAGTTGGCGACGGCGTGGACGGCCGACTCGGGCAGGGATCGCCTGTGGCGATTACCGCCAATGGCCTGGTCCGGCTCTTCGACACCGCTCGAGGCGATGATCTGCCCGGCCGGGTCCTCCACTATGACCGGCTTGCCGGTGTGCTGCTGCAGCACCCTGGCTATGCCCTGGCCTCCGTGCCCGTTGCCGGCCGCGGCTATGAATTGGCGGAAAAGAGACGCGACCTCCTCGAGCGCTGGTTGGCGCAACAGGCCCACCAGCGACTCCTGACCCCTCGCATCGGAGCTTGCCACGTCCACGTACGGTACTCGTTGGCGCAGGCAGTCGCTCCGGCTCGACGTCGAGAGTCATCGCAGGCCCACCTTTTCGGCCGACACAAGGCCCCGGCGCATTGCCGTGGATGCGACTTCGGTCCGGTTGGCGCAGCCCAACTGCTTGAGAAGGTTCGCCACGTGGTGCTTGACCCCGTGCACGGAGATCCCGAGCTCTTCGGCGATGGTCTTGTTCGTCGCCCCGTCGACGATGAGCTGCAGTACGGCCTGCTCACGGCTGCTGAGCCGGACCGGGAGCGAGGCTCGTCGAGCCCCGCATCTGCCCGAGGAGGAACTCTGCCATCGGGGCCGGCATCGGGAACTCGCGCTCTTCGAGGCGGGCGAGGAGCGAGCGCAGCATCGAGACGGAGAGGTCCTCTTCGAGGAAGTAGCCGTCGACCGGGAGCCCGGCTGCGACGGCCAGATGAGCCGCCTGGCTGTCGCGCAGCATCAAGACGATCTGGGTGGCCGGCGACTTCGGGCGGCCGGCGGCCTCCAGCTCCCTCGCAGCCGCGGTGCCGCCCAGGATGGCGACCGCGCTCGGGGCCGAGCTGGTGGCGAGGTAGCCCCACGCCGCGGCGAGCGAGCTGAAGCCCTTCAGGTCCGAAGCCCACTGCATGGCCTGCAGCATCTCGACGAGGCCGAGCCTCATCACCTCACGGTCGTCGCACACGACCATGGCCCGCGTCGCGCTCGCATCCTTCGGACGGATCGTTGTGTTGTTGCTGTGCCTGTCATCTTCGTGACCTGTTTCACCGCTTGCATCCCGATGGTCCTCGGCCGTTGCAAGGCGCCGAGCGTCGTCTCTGGAGCCGCCGAACCGTCGGGAGACGGCCTGGAGATGCGAGATTACGACTGCCGGATGTGGGAGAGGGCCCCCGCTCTTGCGAGGGCCCTCTCCCTACTTCGGCCGGCCCGGACTTCGGGCCGTTAAGGGATGTTGCTAGTGACTAGGAAATCGTCTGGCTTGCGCCGACGCTGCCGTTGGTGAAGGTCACCACGTTGATGCCGGCACCCGGGTCCATGCAGAACCCGCCGTCGTCACCAAGGCTGACCTGGACCGGGTCCGTGCCGCCGTAGGTGCTGTCGTACTTGACCGTGCCGTTGCCCTGGTAGCCGATGCTGTCGAGCTGGACGCCAGGAAGCATCGTCGGGTCCTCGGAGATCGCGACCGGGATCGGGTCGCCGCTGGTGTCAACCACCGGCGGGCCCCAGATCAGGCCCGAGCAGACGAGGCCGGTCGGGTTGGCTGCAGTGACAGGTGCAATCGTCAGAGCAACGTCGCCGCTGTAATCGCTATCGTCAACCGAGTAAGACCAGGTGAAGTAGAAGGTTCCGCCGGACAGGTTCGCGTCCGCCGAGGTCTCCTGCTTGCAGATCTTGAACTGCGTCGGGTCCACCACGTTCGTGAAGGTCACGACCGTCTCGTTGCCAACGCCGCCGTAAGGCACGACGACCGACGCCGGGTTGACTGTTGCACCCGAGAGAAGGCGCGTACCGAACACGTCGGTGGCACTGAGGGTCGAGACGTTCCAGAGGTAGAAGCTGGATCCGATGACCTCGGAGACCGTGGCGGTCCCTGCGGGCACCTCGATCGGGGCCGAGCAAGCTCCGCCGGCGACCCAGAACGACGGGCCACCGTTGACCGAGAACTGCGCCGAGTTGTTGCCGTTGTAGCTGACGCTGTCCCAGTACGGGGTCTCGTAGAAGTTCTTGCAGACCTCGATGTAGCCGAGCGGGTCGTTGGTGAAGGTCGCGGACGACACGGAACCGTCAGTCGGCACTGTGAAGACCGCGGTGCCATTCGCGCTGCCGGCGTTGTCGCCGGCAGGGAAGATGGCGACGTTCGTCACGCTGACGTACGGGACACTCGGTGCCTTCCCAGGCCGTGATGGTGGCGCCGGCCGGAGCTGCGATACCGGACGAGCAGACAGAACCAGGGGCCGCAACAGCGGTGACCGCAGGTCGAGCCTGAACCGGTGATCGGCGTGGCGCCGACGATGGCCGCGGGCGGCGTGAACGACCAGGTGTAGCTGTAGTCGAAGGTCGAGCCGGCCAGGCTGCCCTGGTTGTTGGCAAGGGTCTTGCAGAGCTTGAAGTAGCTGGGAAGCGTCTGGTTCCAGACGTTCACCTCTACGTCCTGTCCTGCGCTCACCGTGACCGTGGCTCCACCGGAGCTGCCGCCGATGCTGGCTGTAGCTGCCCAGGCTCACCGAGCTGAGGGCGTACGGCGGGAAGGTCGACACGGACTGCACGACGTACGGGTACACGTCGCCTTCAGAGATCGTGACCGTTCCGGCGTCGACCGTCAGCGGGCTCGTGCACTGGCTCAACGGGACGCTCACCGATCCGCCCGTGTAGGTGAACGGCCAGCTGGTCCCGTTGCCGGGGACCCACTTGTCGTACCCGTACTTGCAGATCTCGATCGAGCCCGTGGCCTGGCGAGGGCTGCTGCCGGCCGAACGGGTGACGACCTGGGTCACGACCTTCGCGTTCACGAATCTCACAGTGGCTGCGCCATGGGCCGCAAGCTTCACGGTCACAGTGGCGGTCCTGAGAGACGAGTTCACCCGAGCAGCGTTAGGGCTGACCGAGATCGAGGCAAGGTTCCTGTAAGAAGCAGGCGCCGAGATCTCGGTGACGTGGTTGACTCCGGCCTTCGCCGTCACTGCCGCGCACTGAGCGTGCAACGCCAGTGCCTTGCCGTTCACCGTGAAGCGGAACGTCCCGGCGACGGACTTGCAAACTGTGATGGTTGGCTTGACGCTCTTGGCCTTGTTGACGGTCGCGCTAGCGCTCCCGGCTACCAAAAAGCTGCTGCCGATGGCGATAACAGGCGCCATGAGCAGCAATAGGGCGGAATGCTTCCGCACATTCTTATGCACAATATTCTCCTCGCATTATGGTCGCTCGCACCGTCACCCAAGTACCTCAGGAGCCGGCTAAAAGCGCTTCCCCCGCCGCACCGGGGGATCCGGCACGGCTTTGTCTCGCAGGCAGCAAACAGCGCACACTGCTGCACCTGAAGTATTTCTGCACTTCGACCTGCTGTCTTGGTGCGCTCTGCACAATGACGCGCGTGTCATTTCTCCAAAAGTTGGCAAAACTGTGACAAGAACGCCCGACGTCGGTCGGCGGGCGCCCTCCTGACCAGCCAAATGGTTAGCCCAGGTCGCTCAGGACTAGATACATGGCGTAGCCGTGCCGGAGAAGAGAAATCCTCGCCGAGCCGGTACGCATCACGGGTCCCAACTATCACGGATAGAAGTGAACTGACTACGGAAAGTGGTCAAAATAGCCTTATCGCCTTAGGCCTTGCGTCAGCTCCATGTCAGTCGTATAAAGGCAAGAGCGCGAGGGAGGCGGCGATACGCCGCGGAGGGGATAGCGCAGGGTGATGCGAGGCAATGCAGGAGATGTCGGCGCTGGGGCGTCGCGCAGTTGCAAGAGTCACGGCGTGCACCGGATGACCAGCATCCACAACCGCCGTCGTCACAGTGCCCCTCGGAGATCCGCGGGCCGACTGATAGTCCTTGTCGGCTGCGTCACCGGTCTGGTACTCGTGGCGTTGGCCGCCTCTGCTCTCCTCACCGGCGGCAACCGGGCCACCCGCGCCCTGCTGCAAGAGCCGTCGCGCCGGTCCGGGGGAACAGTTGCCAGCCGTCTGGTCGTGGCCGACAAGACTAAGCAGGCCAGCTCGACCTCTGGGACTGCGTCTGCTCGGGGACTCGAGGGCGGCTTCGTCCGCACCGACCGCGGCCGCGCCATCCCGGCCCTCGAGAGCCACGACACCTCGTGAAAAGGCTGCTTCTATCAGGCGGGTCGAGGTTTCGCGCCCGGCCTCCAGGATCTCGCCAGCGCGCCCGTAACCCGTAGCGCCGTCCACCACAGCTCGGCGGTCGTGCCGCGCAGGACGCGGACTTCGCCTGCTCGAGCCGCCGTGACCGGGCCGCACCGCCGCCCGGCGAGCTTCTCGCCGACAGTCGCGCCGGCTCTGTTGCGAAAGGCCGGACGCCCAAGCGTCGCCGCCGACCTAGGCGGGGCGGTCGCCCTGGCCTCGCCCGCGGCCCACCCCAGAGATCTGCTGAGCCGGGTAGCTGTCATGTCAGTCGCACGACAACTCGCATCCACCGGCACCGCCACAGCGACCATCATGTTGAGCGGACCGGGCGGAGGAGCGACGACCGGCCCGGTCACATATTCAGTGTCGGTGACCGGCGACGGAACTGACGGCACGCCGAGTGGGACCGTGACCATCGACGACACCGTGAACCAGTGCACGGCCCCGCTCGACGGGTCCGGCAACGGGAGCTGCCAGCTCGGCGAGTCCGCCTCTGTCAGCCCGTATTCCGTGACTGCCACCTACAACGGTGACGACGTTTACGCATCGGTCGCCACCACCATTTCCGAGACGGTCGCACAGGCCCTCCCGGCGGTTGTGCTGACCGGCCTGGCCGGATCAAACGGGGTCGTCACCTACGACGTCACCGTGAGCGGGCTCGAGTTCTCAAGGCGTCCCGGTGCCGACCGGCACGGTGACCGTCACCGACAGCAACGGGGGATCCTGTACGACGGCCACCCTCGACCCGTCCGGCAGCGGCAGCTGTGTGATCACGGACTCAACGCCCTTTACCGTCACGGCCGATTACGCAGGTGACGTCAATTACCTCTCGAACCTGGCCCTCCTGACGCCTTCGGTGGCCGTGACGGACAATTCGTCGGCGATCATCGCCGGCGGCTCGCTCGTGTTCACGGCAACGGTTGCCGGGCCGGGCGCGGCCTTGACCCCGCAAGGGTCGGTCGATTGGAGCCTGACCGGGCCCGGCTCCCCTTCTTGCTCGTCCTCGACCTTGAGCGGCGGGACGGCTACGTGCGCAGGTTGAGGGCGTGGTCGCGGGCACCTACGGTGCCACGGCCACCTACGGTGGCGACGAAACCAGCTACGCGAGCTCATCCGGCTCCGACCCGGGCGTGACCATCGGCCCGGCTCCTCTCACGATCACAGCTTCGAGCGGCTCGTTCACCTACGGGGGCACGCCCCCGGCCATCACGGCCAACTACTCCGGCTTCGTGAACGGCAACACGGCGGCAAGCCTCACGACCCAGCCGTCGTGCTCGACGACGGCGACGAGCACGAGCGCGGTCTCGTCCTACCCCTCGTCGTGCTCGGGGGCAAGCGACCCCAACTACACGATCAGCTACGTCGACGGGTCCGTCACGGTCAAGAAGGCGCCCCTCAAGGTCACGGCCTCCGACGGCTCGTTCACATACGGAGGCACGCCGCCGGCGATCACCGCCAGCTACGCGGGATTCGTCAACGGCGACTCGGCCTCCAGCCTCACCACCAAGCCCACCTGCTCGACCACGGCCACGAGCTCGAGCCCGGTCGCCGGCTCCCCGTACGCGTCCTCCTGCTCGGGGGCGGCCGACCCGAACTACACGTTCAGCTACACGGGCGGCACGGTGACGGTCAACCCCGCGTCGCTCTTCGTCACGCGCCTCCGACGGCTCGTTCACATACGGAGGCACGCCGCCGGCGATCACCGCCAGTACGCCGGCTTCGTCAACGGCGACTCGGCCTCGAGCCTCACCACCAAGCCCACGTGCTCGACCACGGCCACGAGCTCGAGCCCGGTCGTCGGCTCCCCCTACCCGTCCTCCTGCTCGGGGGCGGCCGACTCGAACTACGTCATCACCTACACAGACGGGTCGGTGACGGTGAATCCCGCCACCTTGACCGTCACCGCCTCCAACGGGTCGATGACCTACGGCGGGACGCCGCCGACGATCACAGCCAAGTACGCCGGCTTCGTGAACGGCGACACGCTCGTCCAGCCTCACCACCAAGCCCACGTGCTCGACCACGGCCACGAGCTCGAGCCCGGTCGCCGGCTCCCCGTACGCGTCGTCGTGCTCGGGGCGGCCGACCCGAACTACTCGATCAAGCTACATGGACGGGTCGGTGACCGTCAGCCCGGCCCCCCTCAAGGTCACAGCCTCCGACGGCTCGTTCACCTACGGAGGCACTCCGCCGACGATCACCGCCAGCTACTCGGGCTTCGTCAACGGCGACACGGCTCGTCCAGCCTCACCACCAAGCCCACGTGCTCGACCACGGCCACGAGCTCGAGCCCGGTCGTCGGCTCCCCGTACGCGTCCTCCTGCTCGGGGGCGGCCGACTCGAACTACACGTTCAGCTACACGGGCGGCACGGTCACGGTCAACCCGGCGTCGCTCTTCGTCACCGCCTCCGACGGGTCGTTCACATATGGCGGCACGCCGCCGACGATCACAGCCAAGTACGCCGGCTTCGTGAACGGCGACACCGGCCTCCAGCCTCACCACCAAGCCCACGTGCTCGACCACGGCCACGAGCTCGAGCCCGGTCTCCGGCTCCCCGTACCCGTCGTCCTGCTCGGGGGCGGCCGACTCGAACTACGTCATCACCTACACAGACGGGTCGGTGACGGTGAACCCCGCCACCTTGACCGTGACAGCCTCCGAACGGGTCGATGACCTACGGCGGGACGCCGCCGACGATCAACGTCGCAGGGTACGCCGGCTTCGTGAACGGCGACACCTCGTCCAGCCTCACCACCAAGCCCACGTGCTCGACCACGGCCACGAGCTCGAGCCCGGTCTCCGGCTCCCCGTACGCGTCGTCGTGCTCCGGGGCGGCCGACTCGAACTACTCGTTCAAGTACGTGGACGGCTCGGTGACCGTAAGCCCGGCCCCCCTCGGTGTCACAGCCTCCGACGGCTCGTTCACATACGGAGGCACTCCGCCGACGATCACCGCCAGCTACTCGGGCTTCGTCAACGGCGACACGCTCGTCCAGCCTCACCACCAAGCCCACGTGCTCGACCACGGCCACGAGCTCGAGCCCGGTCGCGGGCTCCCCCTACGCCGTCCTCCTGCTCGGGCGCGGCCGACTCGAACTACACGTTCAGCTACACGGGCGGCATCGGTCACGGTCAACCCCGCGTCGCTCTTCGTCACCGCCTCCGACGGCTCGTTCACATACGGAGGCACGCCGCCGACGATCACAGCCAAGTACGCCGGCTTCGTGAACGGCGACATCGGCCTCCAGCCTCACCACCAAGCCCACGTGCTCGACCACGGCCACGAGCTCGAGCCCGGTCGCCGGCTCCCCGTACGCCTCCTCCTGCTCGGGGGCGGCTGACTCGAACTACACGTTCAGCTACACGGGCGGCACGGTGACGGTGAACCCCGCCACCTTGACCGTCACCGCCTCCGAACGGGTCGTTCACCTATGGCGGGACGCCGCCGACGATCAACGTCGCAGGGTACGCCGGCTTCGTCAACGGCGACACCTCGTCCAGCCTCACCACCAAGCCCACCTGCTCGACCACGGCCACGAGCTCGAGCCCGGTCTCCGGCTCCCCGTACCCGTCGTCGTGCTCGGGGGCGGCCGACTCGAACTACGTCATCATCTACAGCAACGGGTCGGTGACGGTCAGCCCGGCCCCCCTCAGCGTCACGGCCTCCGACGGCTCGTTCACCTACGGAGGCACTCCGCCGACGATCACCGCCAGCTACTCGGGATTCGTCAACGGCGACTCGGCTCGTCCAGCCTCACCACCAAGCCCACGTGCTCGACCACGGCCACGAGCTCGAGCACGGTCGCCGGCTCCCCGTACGCGTCCTCCTGCTCGGGGGCGGCCGACTCGAACTACAAGTTCAGCTACACCGGCGGCACGGTCACGGTCAACCCCGCGTCTCTCAGCGTCACGGCGTCCAGCGAGTCGTTCACATATGGCGGCACGCCGCCATCCATCACTCCTTTTACGCCGGCTTCGTGAACGGCGACGGCCGCGGGCAAGCCTCACGACCAAGCCCACGTGCTCGACCACGGCCACGAGCTCGAGCACGGTCGCGGGCTCTCCCTACGTGTCCTCCTGCTCGGGTGCGGCCGAGCCCAACTACACGATCAGCTACACAGCCGGCTCGGTTACGGTCAACCAGGCCCCCCTCGCCATCACGGCGTCCAACGGGTCGATGACCTACGGAGGGACACCCCCGACGATCGATGTCGCCAGCTACTCGGGCTTCGTGAACGGCGACTCGTCTTCGAGCCTCAGCACGCAGGCGACCTGTTCCTCCGCTGCCACGAGCTCGAGCCCGGTGTCCGGATCCCCGTACAAGTCCACATGCTCGGGGGCGTCCGACTCGAACTACAAGATCAGCTACGTGTCCGGCTCGGTAAAGGTCAACCCTGCCGCTCTCGCCATCACGGCGTCGACCGGGACGACAACCTATGGCACCGCTCCGGTGGTTACAGCCAGCTACTCCGGATTTGTGAACGGTGATTCGGGCTCCAGCCTGACCACAGCAGCCGAAGTGCTCCTCGTCTGACACTGGCTCGAGCAGTGTCGCGGGCTCCCCGTATGCGACGTTCTGCTCAGGGGCGGTCGACTCCAACTACACCATCAGCTACTCGCAAGGCTCGGTGACGGTCGATCCCGCCGCTCTCACGATCACCGCGTCCAGCGGCTCGTTCACCTACGGGGGTACGCCACCGACCATCGTCGGCGCCTACTCGGGCCTGGCGAACGGTGACACCTCTTCCAGCCTCACCACGCAACCGTCGTGCTCGACGTCGGCGACGAGCACGAGCTCGGCGGGCGCTTACAGCTCGTCCTGCTCGGGCGCTGCCGACTCCAACTACACGATCACGTATGTGACCGGGACCGTTACCATCAACCAGGCAACGCCGAAGATCACGGTGAGCGGTCAGACCGGCCAGTCCACCGGACCTGTCACGGTCTCGGTGACGGTGAACGGGCCATCAGGCGCCGGAGCCCCGACGGGCTCGGTCACCGTCACGGACGCGACGAGCACCTGCTCGATAAAGACCCTCGACGCCAACGGCAACGGACAATGTCCGCTCGTCGAGAATGCCTCAGAGAACGGCAAGACCGTCACCGCGAGCTACTCGGGCGACACGAATTATCTGACCGCATCTGCGAGCACGACCGAGGCCGTGAGCCCGGCGGCGCCGACCGTGACTTTGAGCGGACCGAGCAGCGCGGTGACGGGGCACATCACCTACAACGTCACCGTGGCCGGGCTGGGCGCCTTACCGACGGGAACCGTGACGATCTCCGACAAC
This sequence comes from uncultured Acidimicrobiaceae bacterium, assembly GCA_963804265.1. Lineage (GTDB taxonomy): Bacteria > Actinomycetota > Acidimicrobiia > Acidimicrobiales > Bog-793 > Fen-455. Next base: position 46,577 of record CAWDPZ010000036.1, on the reverse strand, counting down.
ACAAACCCTCCTGCACCACCGGCAAGCTCGCTCAGGGCATCGGGGCGTGCTCCCTGCAGGAGGCAACGGGGACCTACCAGGTGACGGCGAAGTACACCGGGGACTCCAACTATGCCGCGGCGACCGGGGGTGCAAACGAGATCGTCAATGAGTCGGCCACCTCGCTCACGGTCTCGAGTGCCACCATCGTCTACGGTCTCGAGCAGACCACGAGCTTCTCGGTCACGGTCACGTGGCCGCCCGGCGCACCTGCTCCCACGAACGCCTCGGTCGCCGTCATGGCCGGGTCGCAGACGCTCTGTGTGGCGCCGCTGGCGCTCACCTACGTCACCGTCGTCAATCCGGTGACCGGGCTTCCAAGTCAAGTCCCGGAGGACACGGGATCCTGCACACCGACGCCCGGTGACATCCCAGCGGGTACCTACACCGTTACAGCTGAATTCCCCGGAGAGGCGAATTCGCTCGTGGGCTCCACCTCGACCCCCGCCACCTTGACGGTGGAGAGCGCGCCCACCGCGACGTCGCTGCGCCTCTCGAGACACACGACCTCCTACGGAAACGAGAGCGACGAGGTCTTCGTCGCCAGCGTCACCGAGCCTTCCGTCGGGGGTTCCCTCGTTACCGGCACGGTGACCCTCATGTCCGGTCGTGAGGCCCTCTGCGCAGCCACCCTCAACCAGGGGATCGCCAAGTGCAAGCTCACGCAAGCCCAGCTGGCGGTCGGGAGCCATTCGATCGTGGCGGAGTATGGCGGTGCCACAAGCTTGGTGCCTTCGTCTTCCGCGCCTGTGCCGATGCTCGTGGACAAGGGACTGACCACGAGCGTGCTATCTCTCTCCGACGGCATCGCGACCTTCGGCCGCGAGCAGCACGTGAGATTCAGCGTCCGGGTCGCTGTGCCGGCGGGGATTGCCAATGCGCCCGGCACAGTCGTCGATCATGAACGGATCGACAGAAGGTGTGCGTGGTCGACCTTGTTCACAGCAAGGGGTCCTGCTCGCCGGGCGCGAGCGCGCTCGCTGTCGGCAGTCATTCGATTACCGCCCGCTACCAGGGATCCAACAAGCTTCAAGAGTCCGCCTCGCGCAAGGCGACGCTGCTCATCACCAAGCCCGCCACCTCGCAGAAGAAGGCCAAGCGCTAGACGCGCCGACTGATCACAGCGAGCCCCTGCCGGCCGGCCAATGCCGGACCGTCCCCTCGCCTAGCGGCGGTTCCAAGCTGCTTCTGATCGGCTTCAGGTCGGCCGAGAACGGTCTCTTCCCAGGTGAGGAGGGACGGAAGCGGCCGTGTACTGCTCGTCCATGGCTCTTGTTCAGCAGTCACTCCCTCCCGGGTCGCCGCGTCCGTGGCCACGGCGCCCGGGTTCAGCGGGCGGCTTCCGCGTCCAGTCGAGCATCCTCGCGTTGGGTCTTGCGGTCCTCCGATGCCATCCATTGGAAATAGATCGGGATCACCGCGAGCACCGTGAGCAGTTCTGACAGGATCCACAGGACGCCGGCTCCCGCGTGAGTACTCGACAAGGAGTACATGGGCGCGATCGTCTGGCGCGAGCCGAGCAGGGCGATGGCGAGAAACGACTCCAGCGGGACGCCTATCAAGAGATTGACCATCCGCAGCGGGTAGCTGGCACCCCAGCGGGGGATGGGATCGAGCCCGATCATCGGCCACCAGAACAGCGTGGCGCCGAATAAGAAGCCCAGGTTGATGAGGTCCATCACCCACATGTGGTTCATGGCGAAGCCGATGGCCGGCGTGAGGAAGAAGGCGAGCATGGTGCCGTAGTAGAGGACCCACACCGTGAGCGGGTGCGACAGCACGGCGAATCCCCTGCTGTGAAATACGTGGAGCCACACGGTCTTGGCGCGCCGACTCGAGGTCTGAAGGATCAATGTCATCGGTGCGCCCATCGCAAGCAGCGCCGGGGCGATGATCATCAACAGGAGGTGCTGCAGGACATGAGCTTCGAAGTAGTCGCCCGTCAGCGTCGCGACGGGCGACTGCAGCGCAATGTCGACGGTGATCAGGCCGCCGAAGAAGGCCCAGGTTCGCCCTGCCTTCCATCTGCGGCCACGGGTCGCGAGCGCCCAGTCGGCCCTCAGGTACCAGATCCCCGCAGCGACGCAGGCGAAGAGCACAAGTAGAGGGAAGGGACCGAACTGCCAGTCGAGCAGCGCGGTGTGCAGATTGAAGTGGACCGGTACCATGCCGTGCACGCATAGAGGGTACTGCCCATCGTCGCCCGATCGGCAGGACGCGCAGGGCCGGCAATGTCTGGCTCCGGCCGGGGCAGCTGACCGAATCCTGCCCGGCGAATAGGCTGGTGCGTCACGGGGCTGTAGCTCAGCTGGCAGAGCACCTGGTTTGCAACCAGGGGGTCAGGGGTTCAAATCCCCTCAGCTCCACTCGGACGTCGGCATCTCAGCAGATATCTTGCTTGGGCTATCTGCACCTCCGACTGCTTCTGTACGCACGTTATCCGCGCGGGCAGCTACCCAACCGAGCTACCCAACCGAGACCCTGGCGACAAAAATCGTCGTCTTCCTCCCCAATACCTTCGGCTTCGTCTCGCCGCTGACCAGCACGCTGACCACCACCAGGAACGACAGGGTCCTTGCTGTCGGGTCTCCCAACGACGGGGTGCCGTCCGCTTCGCCTCGACAGGCCGTCGGCCTGCAGGGTCGGCCCGATCAGCGGCACCGTGACACGACTTTCAGCCAAGCATGGCCGCGATCGCGCTAGCCGGTACCGCAGGCGAGAAGAGGAAGCCCTGCCCGACCTCACAGCCGAGGGCGCGGAGGTGGGCGAGCTGTCCTCGGGTCTCGATCCCCCCGGCGAGCACGGTCACGTCGAGCTTTTGGCCGAGCGAGACGATCGCCTCGAGAAGAGTGTCGTTGTATGCGCTCTCGTGTGTCGGGCTGACGAAGGACCTGTCGATCTTGATGATCTTCGGGCGCAAGAGCGCGAGGTACGAAAGCGAGGAATACCCGGTCCCGAAGTCGTCGAGCGCGATGGCCACTCCTAGTCGGTCGAGGTTCTCGATCACGCTCGTCGTCCCGACGACGTCGAATAGCGCCACGCTCTCGGTGATCTCGAGCAGAAGGCGCTTTGAGTCGAGTCCGCTCTCTGTGAGCACGCTCTCGATCATCGATACCAGGTCCGGGTCGTGGAACTGGCACGGCGGAGAGGTTGACTGTCACGGCAACTGGCTTGCCCGAGCACCGGTCCGCTCCCAGGAGCATGCCTCAAAGATGGCCTCGCGCAACGCGAAGGCGCCAAGCTCGAAGATGAGGTCGCTTTGCTCCGCCAGAGGGATGAACACGTCTGGGGGTACCTGTCCTCGTTTGGGGTGCTCCCAGCGCATCAGCGCTTCGAAGCCGACCACCTCGCTTGTGGCGAGATTGACCACGGGTTGGTAGTACATCGAGATCTCACCTGCCTGCAGAGCGTGCCCAAGCTCACGGCGTGAGCTTGAAGCGACTGTCCGCCTCCTCGTACATTGCGGGCGTGAAGACGACATGGCGACCTACGCCCTGGCGCTTGGCCTCGTACATGGCGACGTCGGCATTCTGGAGGATCTCCGTGCAGTCCCTGTTCGCCCCTTCCCAGACCACGACCCCGATGCTCGCGTGCTGTTCGACCTGTGTCCCGGCGAGGGAGAACGGCTCGGCGACCACGGCTAGAAGGCGCTCGGCGACCTCCTCGGCCTGGGCCGGGGATGCCAGTCCCTCGGCCAAGTAGAGGAACTCGTCACCTCCCATGCGACACAGTGTGTCCGAGGAGCGAGTCACCTCCTCGAGGCGATTCGCGAGCGCTGCGAGCAGTAGGTCGCCGACGTGGTGGCCCAGGGTGTCGTTCACGGCCTTGAACTTGTCGAGGTCCAACATCAACACAGCGTTCCACCCGCCGCGGCGAGCGGTCCTGGCGCTCGCCTGGGAGAGCCGGTCCTCGAAAAGCACCCGGTTGGCGAGCCCCGTGAGCGGGTCGTGAAGTGCCTGGTGGGACAGTTGGGCGCGGAGAGCCCGCTCCTGGGTGACGTCACGGACCGAGATGAGGAAGTAGAGCGTCGAACCCGCCGCGTCACAGCGCACGGGACTTCGACACCTCGACGACGATTGTCCGCCCGTCCTTGTGCACGTAGCGGTCGACGTAGCTCACTTGATCATCCTCGCCGGGGGCCAGGCGACCGCGGACCTCCTTGTTGATGCGGTGGCCCTTGGGATGGGTGAACGGTGACGCGCCCTTGTCGCGGATCTCCTCCCTGCTACGCCCGACCATCTTGCAGAATGAGTCGTTGACTGCCAGGACCCTGTCCCCGAGATCGACGAGGATCATGCCGGCCATGTTGTTCTCGAACGCGAGGCGGAAGCGCTGCTCGCTACTCGCGAGCGCCTCGGCGCCGGCAAGCTCGGTGGCGATCGCACGCAGCTCGGCCCTTGTGGGAACGTGCCCTGCCGCATCCTTGGCGCTGTCGTCGCGGACTGCCACGACGGTCCACGGCTTGCCGTCAAGTGCGAACGGCGCGCGTGGCGACATCAACCGTGAGCTCCCTGCCGTCTTGGCACAAGAGCGAATAGCCCAAGTCGCCAGCCGTCGCCTGCGCTCGAGAGGGCGGGTCCCGGACAAATCCACGGCGACGCGCGGCGTTGGCATCTTGGTACCGGGACTGCACGAGCACGTTGACGGCCTGGCCGACGAGGAAGTCACGCGCGTAGCCGGTGAGGGACTCCAGGCGTTCGTTCACATGACAGATCACGCCGTACTCGTCGACGAAGGCGATCCCGTCGGGCAACACCTCAAGGAGGCTGTTCAAGGGAAGGGGATCCAGGCGTGTCCCTTGTTGCATCGGGTTACCACCCCTCGTGCTAATGACTCTCACCAGTTCCAATTGCTTATCAGTAAATTATCGGCAACTTGGTGAGGAGCTTGAGCGCCGCAGGTTCTCCAGGCGAGGGCAGGGCGATGGAAGGGGCAAGCTGCAAGGTCTTGCAGATCGGCTCGACCCCGAACCGATCCCAGTGAGCATCGATGTAGGCAGTTACTTCGGCTGTCAGCGGTCGAGCTCTGCCACGAAGATTCACCAGTGTGTCGATAGCTCTCTGAACTGCTGCAACACGACGATGTAGTTCGCCGAATTACGGTCAAAAGTGGTCCGCTACCAGTGGGGTCAGGGATTCAAGTCCCGTCAGCTGCGCGCAACGCCCGGACCGGCCGTGCTTCGCATTTGCCGTCAAGAACTGTCTTGACGTTCCACGAGCCGCCTTTCGCGGTACTCGGCGAGGGTTCGCCAGTACTCGATTTCCGCGAGCGCCTCGGCCAGATCGGCCCGCAGGTTGTCGCGTTCGGCTTCGGTCTGGCGCAGCCGGACCAGCCACAGGTCACGTTCTGCTCTCGCGACGACCAGCTCGTCTTCGGGACGGACGCCGCGCCTGTTCTCGGACGGTTCCAAAGCTGTCACCTTCCCGGGCGCGGGCTCACGGCTGGACGCACCCCGAGTTGCTGATGGTCGACTCGCCAGTGGCGACCGACTGGGCGCTCACCCACAGCGTGCCCACGAAGGCCTCCACCTTGAAGTAGATGTTGCCGTTGCTCAGCGTTCCGCTCGTCCACGACGTGCCGGTGACACCGGTGGCCGTCGAGGTGTAGCTGCCCGCCAGCGTCGCCGACTTGAAGATCGTGTAACTCGACGCTCGGGCGACCGCGGTCCAGCTGACCTTCACCTGCTTCAGGCTCGGCGACACGCACGCCGCGGCCACCCCGGTGGGTGTCGAAGGTGCCGACTGGGCCTGAGCTTCTCCGCTGCTGCCTGTCCGGAGAGAGACCAGCCAGTTCGACGCGGCCGCGGGACTCGTCGCCAGTACCAGTGCCACCAGGAGGGCGGCTGCCGACGGCGGCGCGAGGGTCCTCGAATCCATCGGTCCGTGGTCCTGCTCGACGCCGCCGCCAGCCAGTCGGTCAGCTCGTCCAGCTGTCTGTTGCCGGACTCGTGGTGGGGGTCGCCGCCCCGCCGGTTGCGGTGAGCCCGGTCAGCGAGGGCATGGAGAAGTAGGTGTTCTCACAAGCCGCCGGTGCCGCCGCGGTCATGCTGGCATCGTTCGTGAGCGTGACGGTCAGCGGGTTGTTCGGCTGGCCGCTCGCGGCCACCGTCAGCGCCGTCGTCAAGGTGTGCGAGCTGCCGCTCGTGGCCGTGGAGAAGTTCCAGATGACATCGCTCGGAGTCGTAGCGATGCAGCCGGCCTGCGGGGTCGTGAGAGCGCTCGTCGTGTAGCCCGCTGCCGTAGGTGGTGTTGGTCGGCAGGTTCACCGCCGTGACCGTGACGGGGTAGGGGTTGGGGTTGGAGATCGTGAGCACGACGTCTCCGGTCCCACCCGGGTACAGCACGTTGCTCGCGGCTCGGTGTGGCGACCGCGGTCACCGTCAGGTTGGCCACCGTTGCCGATTGGGCCTCGCCGCTCGAGCCGGCGCTCAGCCCGACGATCCAGTTCGTCGCCGCGAAGGCGCGTCCCGCCCGCGAGCAAGGCTCCGACCACCGCGGTCGCCACCTTGAACTTCGCTGACCTGGCTGCCTTCGGTTGGTCCGACGGCGTCTCGCCGCTGGCGGGAATGGCGCCGGTTGTTCGAATGCAACATCGCTTCCAAAGCCTCCTGTCTCGCGCCCACCTCGGGGCGCCTCGCCCTTGAGTGGCTGGCATATGGAGGTTTCGGCATGGGCTAGCCGCGGGTTTAGGTGCGTGCGTACGGGATTTTCGTACGTACCGTACTGATTTTTTCTACGTATATGGCGAGCCTCGCGGATCAGCCCGGAATGTCCGGAGCAGCCGCACAGCCGCCGGGTGGTACTGAGGATCTCTACGTATATCGTTGGTCGGTCGCCTCGAAGCCGTCATGGATACCGGCAACAGCGTCCCTCAGACGTGCGAACTCGGCCGCAGCGTCCTCTTTGGTCCGGACCCCGAGCTTCCGATAAGCGTTCGCAAGGTGCGTCTCCACCGTTCGGACCGATACCGAGAGGTGCTCCGCCATCTTCGACGCCGTGGCGGCATCACCGAGGAGCTCGAGGACCTCGGTCTCTCTCGGCGTCAGGCTGGCAAGAAGCTTTCCCGCGGTTGTCGCGTGGGACACGAGCTCGCGTTCCAGGCGCTTTCGCTTGGTGACGTCCTCGACGATGCGTAGGCCGTAGATCGGAGTTCCGAGCTCGTTGCGGATCATCGAGGCCGTGACGTTTCCGAACACGAGGTCCCCGCGGCTCGTCGAGAAAGCGCGTCTCGGTCTGGTAGCTCGGGATCGCACCCGCGCGACATCTGACGGGCGAGCTCGGTGTCTTTCTCCACGTCTTCGGGGTGGGTGAAGGACTCGAATGTCGAGCCGATCACCTGGGTGCGCCGGCGCCCGACGAACCGGCACAGGGCACGATTGGCTGTCGTGATACGCGAGTCGAGGTCGACGAGGGCGATCCCGAGCGGGCCCTGGTTGAAGACCTGGCGGAACCGTTGCTCGCTCTCACGCAGCTCCTCCTCGGTCCGCTTGCGGTCAGTCACGTCCCGGAAGCTCCACACGCGTCCGACGATCGCGCCGTCCACTCGTTGTGGGCTCGAGTAGCGCTCGAACACCCTCCCGTCGATGAACTCGATGACGTCGGAGCTCTCCGCTTCGGGGCTGGCGTAGAGCTCGCCACTCTGGCTTCGAACGCCTCCGGAGTCGGCCAGCTGGTCCTGGGCGAACGTGATGGCGGCCGCGTCGTCCCGAGCCGCGAGAATCGCCGCAGGCAGGCGCCACAGCTCGGCGAAGCGGCCGTTGAAGCTCGTGAATCCGGCCGGCGGTATCGACGACGAGAATGCCGTCGGCGGTCGACTCAAGCGTCGCGGCGAGCAGCGACAGGGTTCTGCGCACCTCGAGCTCGGCTGCCAACCTGGCCGAGATGTCGTGAGCCGAGACGACGAAACCTGCCGACCGTGGGGTCGTCGACGAGATTGACGAACGAGAGCTCGAAGGGCACCGACTCGGTGCTTGCGTGGCGGAGCATCCCGACGGCGACCATGACCGGGTTGGATGTGGATCGCGCCCCGTGAAGCAAGTTCCAAAGCGGCCGCGAGGAGCGCCGGTCGGTCGGCCGGGAGAACGAGGTCGGCGAGCGGCTGATGCTCCACCAGCTCAGGATCGTGGCCCAGCATGCGGCTCAGAGCGCCCGAGACCGAGTCGACGACCCCGGTCGGCGAGACAAGGATGGTCATCGCGGCCGAATTCTGCATGAGAGACCGGAACTTCGCCTCCTCGCCGCGGGCGACCTCGAAGCGGCGCCGTTCTGTCAGATCGCGCAGGCAGAAGAGCACAGCGGGTTTGCCGAGCCAGTTGACGGGGGCGCCGAGCACCTCCAAGAGCACCCATCCCTTGGCTGCCTTCGCCCTCACCTCGATGAGCGTGCCCACTTCCTTGTGCTGCACGCTCGTGAGCGATCGCAGCACCAGCTCCAGGTCATCGGGATGGACGAGCTCTATGCCCGAGAATCCGATCGAATCGTGGAGCGATCGGTTGAACAGGCGCTCGGCCGCGTGGTTGCCCCATTGCACCCGGCCCTCAGGGTCGAGGACGAGCACCGGATCGGGGACCTCGACGAACAGCTCCGCCAGGTTCGCACTCAGAGACTCGACACCGTCCGTCGTCATTTCGCCACAGCCTGACCCCCGCGTCCGGTGCGTAGCGGCATCTATAGCGCGACCGGCTCCGCGAAGGAGGTTAATTTCGGCGACAATCCTCGAGTGTCCCTATATGCCGGGGGCGCCCAGCATCGCCGGCACCTTCTTGCACGAGATCGACGGGGATTTCGCGGTGTCCCAGGAGTCGTTCTCGGCAAGCCTTCGTCGCGCTCAGGTCCGCGGACCACAGAACCACAGCACCGGCCGCCCTCGCGTGTGGCTCAGCTCGCCCCCGAGGCCTCGGTGCCGCCCAACCCGCTTTGTTCGAGGAATGTGGCCTCGGACCTCGTGGAGGCCGCGTTGGCGGCCGAGACGGCGTCGTAGACCTCGGAGCGGTGGATAGGCACCTGGCGGGGCGCCTCGATGGCGATCCTGACGTGGCGCCCGTCGACGATGGCGCGGACCTCGATCACGATGTCCTCGCCTATGAGGATGCGCTCACCGACGCCCCGGGTCAGCACGAGTGCCATCACGCCTCCTTGTTGGCGAAGAGCATCAGCGAGATGCCGTTGAAGAACCAGACTGTGTCGGTGACGGACCAGGTCGTGTACTTGGTCAACAGGTTCCTGAAGGTGTACGGCGTGAACCAGCAGTTGTGGTCGGGATGGACGACCTCGAAGAAGGTCTCCTCCTCGCCCCGGCGCACGAGGTCGAAGTGGCGCTGCATGCACGAGTAGGCGTCGGGCACCGTCACAAGGGCGGTCTTGAAGTCGACGCGGTCGACGTCGGCGAGGAACTCCTCGATGTTGCCGACATGCTCGACGACTTCCGGGATGAGGACGATGTCGTAGGACCCGGTCACCTCGTCGAGGCTGCGGTACAGCTCCCCCCGCACGTGGGGCCTGATGGCGGCGGCTGCCTCGTCGTGCGGGTCGACGCCGTCGAGCCGGGCACAGACCCCGTCCAGCACGACGTGCAAGTTGGCGTGGACGTCGGTGATCGGCCAGTCCGCGTAGCCCACGTGCAGCACGCTCTTGCCGGCGAGGAACCTCGTGAGGAACTGTCCGCGCGGCATCGTGGCGAACTGGCTGCTGACCTTGACCTTCTGGACGAAATAGGGGTCGTGGGCTGTCTCGAGTACCGAGAGCACGGGAGTGCCGGGGTCCGTCATGGTCCTCCTCGGCGTTAGCTGTGCCGGCCGATTGGCCTCATCGTACCGGTCGGCCCGGGTGGCAAGATCCGAAACGATCGCGCCGTAAGTAGCACCGGTGGGGCAGGGATCGCCCGGACCGAGGACCGTGGGCCAAGGACGGCTTTCGAGCTTTAGAGCAGGTGAGCCGTGGCTGACACGATCGAGGCGATCAACGTGTTGAACTTCGCGCTGGACGCGATCCAGCAGCGCCAGCAGGTCATCTCGAACAACATCGCGAACGAGAACACACCGGGCTACCAGGCCCAGGTCGTCACCTTCGAGAATTCGCTCGCCGATGCCGTCGCCGAAGGGGGCACCGCCGTCACCTCCGTCACCCCGGAGGGCCTCGCCTCCGGAACGAACGGCAACAACGTGAGCCTTCCCGCCGAGCTGGCCCTCGAATCACAGACGAACCTCGAGAACCAGTCCGTTGCGAACTCGCTCAGCGCGCAGTTCGCGATCCTCTCGGCGGCCGTGTCCGGATAAGGAGGACCGCGACATGTCCATGTTCCCTTCGATCACCATTGCCGGCACCGGGCTCGAAGTCGACCAGACCTGGATCGACTCGATCGGTGGCAACGTCGCCAACGCCGAGGACGCCGTCACCCCCGGTCAGCCCGTCTACCGGGAGCAGGAGGTCGTCGCCGGGGCGTCGAGCACCGGCGGCGGGGTGGCCCTCGAGGGCGTGGCGCTCGGCTCTTCCACGGGGGTGATGACCTACGACCCGGGGAACCCGATCGCCAACAAGCAGGGTTACGTGGAGTACCCGAACGTGAACATCGGCCACGAGATGACCTCGCTCGTCGAGGCCCAGGTCAGCTACGAGGTCGACGCCAAGGTCCTCCAGAACAGCACCACCGCCTACAACGCCATCCTCCAGATAAAGGCCTGAGGTCCATGATCCCCGCAATCGTCCCCGTCACCGCCTTGGGCGGCGCCTCGCCGCCGCCGCCCGCCGCCGCCGGCACCGCCTCGGGAGGCGACGGTTTTGCCAACCTGCTCGGGAGCGCGCTCGACCAGCTCAACGCGACGACCTCGAACGCGGAGACGCTCGCGCTCCAGGGGGCGACCGGCCAGGCCAACGTCGCAGACGTCACCGTGGCGGCGACTGAGGCCCAGTTGGCCGTGCAGCTCGCCACGACCGTGCGCAACGAGGGCGTGACCGCCCTCAACTCGATCATGTCGATGCAGGCTGGTTGACGTGGCTGTCGTCGCCTTCGATTCGACGAAGCTGAACGGCGCCGTCTCGAGGGGCCGCCAGTTCCTCGGTGGCTTCACTCCCGGCCAGAAAGCCGTCACCGTCGTCGCCGCCCTCGGTGTGGTCATCGGCGCCGGGCTTTTCGTGACCCATGCCTCCGGGCCCAGTTACACGGTGCTGTACTCGAACCTGCAGTCGTCGCAGGCAGGCCAGGTCACCCAGAAGCTCACCTCCGACCACGTCCCCTACGAGCTCCAGGCGGGCGGGGCGACCGTGCTCGTCCCCGCCAGCGACGTGAACCAGGAGAGGATCAGCCTGGCCGAGGCGGGCCTCCCCTCGGGCGGGACGATCACCTTCCAGACCCTGGCCTCGACGGGGATCACCTCGTCGCAGTTCGTGCAGAACGTCGACTACCAACAGGCACTCGAGGGGCAGCTGGCGTCGACGATCGAGTCGATCCAGGGCATCGAGAACGCCCAGGTGTCCCTCGTCATGCCCGACACGAGCAGCTTCGCCGTCACCAACACCCAGACCCCGACCGCCTCGGTACTCGTCGACCTCAGCGATGGCACGGAGCTCTCGAGCAGCCAGGTGCAGGGCATCGCGCATCTCGTCGCGTCCTCGGTGCCGAGCCTCGACGCGAACGACGTCACGGTCGTCGACAACAGCGGCAACGTGCTGTCGGCTCCCGGCGTCGACGCCTCGGCGAGCACCACGAGCTCTGAGACCACCTCCTACGACGACCAGCTCGGCGCCTCCTTGACCGCCCTTTTGGCCCGGGTCGTGGGACCGGACAACGCTGCGGTCGAGGTCCACGCCGTGCTGAATTTCAACCAGCAGACCACGACCACCGACGGCTTCGAGGTGGGCAGGGGCGGCAAGCCCATCTCCACTCCGACCAGCCAGTCCACGACGAAGGAGACCTACAAGGGCAACGGCGCCTCGGCCGCAGGCGCGCTCGGTGCCAGCTCTTCTTCGACTTCGACCAACCAGAACGGCACCTACAGCTCCACAGAGACTCAGACAACCAACGCCGTCGGGCAGGTGACCCAGACGGTGCAGCAGGCCCCCGGGCAGGTGGTCAAGACGGCCGTCGCCGTCCTCGTGAATTCGAGCGCCGTCAAGAAGTCGCAGCTGCCCGCCTTGCAGAGTCTTGTCCAGACCGCTGCCGGTCTCGACCCGAAGACGGGGGACAGCATCGTCCTCACGGCGCTCCCGTTCTCCCCAGCCGCCCAGGCAGCCAAGGCGGCCAAGGCGACCATGGTCGAAAAGATCGAGGGCTACGCGCCCGACGTGCTTGTCTTCTTGCTGATCCTCGGCCTGTTCTTCCTTGCCTTGCGCAGCTCGAAGAAGCGACGGGCCGTGTTCGAGGAGCTCCCGGTGGCGCTCTATGGCGGGGCGGTGCCGCAGCGGGAGCTGGACACAGGCGAGATGCCCGCTCTCTCGCCAATGGCCGCGGCAACGCTTTCACCCGCGGGACTGCCGGTCACGCGCGATGTCGAGGCCTACATCAGCACCAGTCCTGACGAGGTCGCACAGGTGATGAAGCTCTGGTCCCAGGAGCGTCCGGCAAGGTCGGGGGCGTGACGAGATGACCATCGACGCTCCGGCCGCGGACCTGCCTGTGCCCGATGCGCACGAGGAACAACTCGTTGTGCAGCGCGGCGCCTCGACCGCCCGCAGGCTGCGCTATGAGAATCTGACCGGCCAGCAGAAGGTTGCAATCGTCTTGGCACAGCTCCGCCCGGAGACGTCCTCGACGCTCTTGAAGGCGGTCGGGGAACAAGAGGCGGTGCTGCTCGCCACCGAGCTCGCCAACCTCCCGCCCCTCGACCGGGAGGTTGTCGGCAAGGTTCTCGAGGAGTTCGTGGGCAAGGTCAACACCACGAGGTCGATCGGCCAGGGAGGCCTTGCCCAGGCGCGCCAGATGCTGGCGGCGGCAGTGGGCGAGGAACGTGCCGCGCAGCTTGTACCGCACCTGCGGGGCAACGTTGCGGCCGGGTCCCTTGCCTCCCTCTCGCAGGCGAACCCGGAGGTTGTCGTGCCGCTGCTGGTGGATGAGCACCCGCAGACGGTCGCGGTGATCCTTGCCCACATGTCGCCCAATGACGGCTCCCGGCTCCTCGACCACATGCCCAACGACTTTCGCTGCCGAGGTCGCGGTCCGGATCGCGACCATGGGCCCTGTAGCCCCGGAGGCCGTCAGCACGGCTGCCGAGCAACTGGCGGACAAGCTCCGCGGCCTCGGTGTCGCCGGCTCGTTCGCACCGGGTGGCGTGCCGGCGTTGGTCGAGTTGCTCAACGGGTCGGAAGGCTCGACGGAAAAGCAGGTGCTCGCAAGCTGGAAGAGCGCAGTCCCGAGCTCGCAGAGGCGGTGCGGGCGCACATGTTCACCTTCGAGGACGTGCTCGCCATGGAGGACAGAACTCTCCAGCTCGTGCTCCGGGGGATCAAGATCAGCGACCTCGCCCTGGCGATCAAGGGAGCAAGCGAGGACCCGGGGGTCATGGACAAGATCAAGAGGAACCTCTCCGACCGCGCCCAGGCCGAGCTTGTCGAGGAGCTCGAGGTCATGGGACAGGTGAGGGTCTCCCAGGTCGACCAAGCCCAGTCGACCATCATCCGGGAGGTCCGCGAGCTCGAGGCCAAGGGCGAGATCGTCATCGCGAGACAAACGGACCAGCTGGTTTGACGATGCGACCGGCGATCATGCGCGAGGACACGGCCCTCTTCTCGGTAGTCAGGCCCGAAGCGTTGCCTGTCGACGACTACGCCCTGCTCACCGAGCGCGAGCGCCGCGAGCGTGAGGGCCGGGCCGCCGGGTACGCGGCCGGGCTCCTCGAGGCCCAAGCGGAGGTGGAGGCGGCGACTGAGCGCGTCCGGGCCGAGCAGGCCTCTGCGCTCGCGGCCCTCGAGCTTGCAGCCGCAAAGGCGGGCGAGGTGCTCGAGACCGAGCGGGACCGTCTCCAGCACGCCGCCGCCGAGCTCGCTTTCAAGATGGCCGAGGCGGTCCTGGCGCGCGAGCTGAGGTTGTCCTCGTCGCCCGGACTCGACGCGGTCCAGCGTGCCCTGGCCGAGTCGCCCGAGAGCGATGGCGCCGTGGTCCGGCTCAACCCGGACGATGTCGCGGCACTCAAGCGACGCCCTTGGGCCACGACGGCATGACCATCGTCCCGGACCCGTCGGTGGGTGCCGGCGGTTGCGTCCTCGAGGTCGGGGCAGCCATTGTCGACGCCAGGATCGAGGCATCGCTCGAACGTGTGCGCCGGGTTCTCGACGCGGCGATGGGAAAGCCGTGACCGAGCTCCTCACCGCCGTCGCAGACCGCGTCGTCGCGGCGGCCAGACCGCAGCGCTACGGGCGCGTCGTACGGATGGTCGGCATGTCCATCGAGGTGGCCGGCGTCGGGCTCGCCATCGGTGACGGTTGTCTGTTGTTGCGCGAGGGGCAGGCGCCGGTCCTATCGGAGGTCGTCGCTTTGAGCGGCGACCGCGTGACGTGCCTTCCCTACGGCGACACGACGGGCCTCAGCGTCGGTGCTCTCGTCGAGGACGCCCGCGGCCCGCTGCCGGTGAGCGTGGGCGAGGAGCTCCTCGGCCGCGTCCTCGACGGACTGGGGCGGCCGATCGACGACGGCCCGCCCCTCGTGGGGCTCCACGAGGTGGGCATCGACGGCGTTCCGCCCCATCCGCTCCGCCGGGGTCTCGTGGCGGACCAGCTCGAGCTCGGCGTGCGGGTGCTCGACGGTCTCGTGCCCTGTGGGAGGGGCCAGCGTCTCGGGATCTTCGCAGGCTCCGGTGTGGGCAAGTCCTCTCTCATGTCGATGATCACGAGAGGGACGGCTGCGGACGTGTCTGTCATCGCGCTCGTGGGTGAGCGGGGAAGGGAGGTCGCCGAGTTCGTCGAGCGGGTTCTCGGCCAAGACGGGCGCCGCCGGGCGGTCGTCGTCGTCGCCACCTCCGATGCCCCCGCCCTCGTACGGATACGGGCGGCCTTTGTCGCGACCCGCATCGCCGAGTGGTTTCGCGATCAGGGCGGTCACGTCCTTTTGCTCATGGACTCGCTGACCCGCTTCGCCATGGCGCAGCGTGAGGTCGGCCTCAGTGCGGGTGAGCCACCGGCGACCCGGGGCTACCCCCCCAGTGTCTTCGCTCTGCTGCCCCGACTCCTCGAGCGCGCCGGGATGGCCGAGCGTGGTTCGATCACCGGTCTCTACACCGTCCTTGTCGAAGGCGACGACATGAACGAGCCCATCGCCGACACGGCACGGTCGATCCTGGACGGCCACGTGCAGCTCTCCCGGCAGCTCGCCGAAGCCAACCACTACCCGGCGGTCGACGTCCTCGGCTCGATCTCCCGCTTGGCGCCGGCGATCACCGACTCCGAGCTCGTCGGCGCCGCTGGCGAGCTGCGCCGGCTGCTCTCGGCCTGGCGCGATGCCAGAGACCTGATCGAGATCGACGCCTACGTACCGGGCACGAACCCGGTCGTCGACCGGGCCATCGCCTTGAAGCCTTCGATCGACACGTACATGCGCCAGGCAATGTCGGAGCGGTCGACGCTCGAACAGACGCGTTCCGGCCTCCTGTCGCTGGTCGGCGCCGGAGCGGGGCGATGAAGAGCTACGCCTTCCGGCTCGGGACGGTGCTGCGGGTCCGACGCGTCGAGTCGCTCCTCGCCCGCCAGCACCTCGGAACGGCTGCGCGCGCTCTCGCCCGGGCCGTGGTTCGCGAGCAGGAGGCGACTTCGGCCTATGAGGCGGACATCCGGCCCCCGAGCGAGCTCAGCGCCGACGCCTTTGTCGCAGCTCGGGAAAAGAACGAACGCCTCGCGAAGATGATGACTGAGGCCGCGGCCGATCATGACGCCGCCGGTCGCTGCCTCGAGGCGGAACGAGTGCGGACCGTGCGCGCCGAGCGTCGCGTGGCGGTGCTCGAGAAGCTGGACGAGCGTCGCCGCCAAGAGTGGCTGGCCACCGTCCAGCGTGAGGAGGCGGCCGTGCTCGACGATTTCGCCACCGTTCGGGCGGCGGCCGGGGCGATGGGGGTGGTCCGTGCAGATTGACCCCATCGCCGTCCCGGTGCCGCCGATCGTGACGCAGATAGAAGCGCAATTCGCGGAGATGAGCAGCCCGTCCATGCAGGCCGGGCTGCCGTCACCGAGCGACCCGTTCGCCGTCCTGCTCGACGCCGCGACATCGGTCGAGCCCCAGATCGCCTCCCCCGCCACCCCGTCCTACGCCGAGCCGGCGGCCGTCGTGGCGGCGGGTTCCGGAGCGGCTTCGGGCGCCTCCGGCACGGCGATCGTCTCGGAAGCGTCGAAGTTCCTCGGGGTGCCATATGTATGGGGCGGCTCGTCGCCCAGCGGCTTCGACTGTTCTGGGCTCGTCCAGTACGTCTTCGGCCAGCTCGGCGTCGAAGTGCCTCGTGGATCCGTAGCGCAGTCGGAGGTGGGGGCCCCCGTGGCGAGCCTCGCCGAGGCACAGCCCGGCGACCTTCTCTTCTTCGAGCCCGGCCAGAACGGGGCCCCGCCCGGCAAGCCGGGGCATGTCGCCATCTACATCGGCGACGACCAGATGATCGCCGCGCCGCAGACCGGGGAGACGGTGCAGGTGCAACCCGTGCCGTGCACGCCACTCGCGATCCGACGGGTGCAGGTTCCCGGCGCCGCCGGCATCGCGACCGCCGGCACCGCGACCGCCGCACCGCGACCGCCGACATCGTCGGATCCGGCACCGCGACCGCCAACCTTGTCAGTGCCGACTCCGCCTCCGGCCCGGACGGGAGCGTGCAGATGGGCACGATCTCGGTCCCGGCGCAGTACGCGGGCCTCGTGCAGCAGGCCTCGGCGAGCAGCGGCACACCGGCGCCCTTGCTGGCGGCGATCTTGTTCAACGAGTCGCGCTTCGAGCCGGGCGTCGTCTCCGTGGCCGGGGCGGAAGGCATAGCCCAGTTCATGCCGGCGACGGCGGCTGCCCACGGCGTCAACCCCTACGACCCGTCTTCTGCCATACCTGGTGCCGCCGACCTGCTTGCCCAGTTCCACGCCTCGTTCGCCTCGTGGACCGACGCTGTCGCCGCGTACGCGGCCGGTGGTGGTGCCGTCGAGGCGGCCGGCGGCGTGCCTCAGGACGGCAGCACGCCCGCCTATGTGGCCAAGACCCTCGCGGAAGCAGAAATGGCCCCGGGATCATGACGAGAACTGTCACGCTCGCCGACATCTCCCCTGCTCGAGTCGCCCCGACGGGCAAGGCCGCGGCCGACCCCGCCGCCGGCAAGTCGACGGGCGAGTCCGCCGACGCAGCCTCGTTCGCGCAGGTATTGGACCACGCCGCCCCGGTTGAGGAGAAGGCAGGCGGCCGGGACGAACGGCGCGAACGCGGACGGGGCCGGTCGGGACGCTGGCAAGGACGACGCCCCGGCGAGCCCGGCACAGGTCGTGCCGCAGCTCGGCGCCGCCCCGATCGCACCTGGCTCGGACCACATTTCGGCGCCGCTGCAGGCGACGCGGACCGCGACCCCGCCCGTCTCGCCGTCCGCCCCGGAGCTTGTTGGCCGCGGCTCGGGCCTCCAGACCCGGGCGCGGACTTCGAACGTCATGGCGTCGGCTGACGAGGCGGCGGAGGAGGAAATGCCTTCTCCCGCCCGGAGTGGATCAGACCTGCAGCCGGACGATCGAGGCACTCCTGGCACTCCTGGCCCGACTGCGGCAGCAGTCCAGCAGCCCGCGACGGACCCGGGCCCACCGGTGGCGCCCCGCCTGGCAGAAGACCGCGATGCCCCCGGTGCAGGGAGAAGCCCTGTGCCCCACCAGGCGGAAAGCCGTGACGCGCCCGAGGCGACCGGTTCGCTCCGGGTTCCCGTGGACCGCGGCCCGGACGCAAAGGCATCCCCATCTGTAGCTACAGAGCCGGTCGCATCCCCTGCGGTGGCCCCGGTCCTCGGCGGGTTCTCGGCCCGCCTCGACAGGGCGGCCTCGGCCGGCATCGCTGACACCGCGCCCCGGTCCGAGTTCGTTGCCTCCAATGCGGTGCTGACCGCCGCGATCTCGAAGCCGCAAAGCCACGGTGACGGCGTCTACAGCGTGACGGCGATGATCAATCCTCCCTCGCTCGGTCACGTGCAGGCGGTCGTCAAGGTGGACGGGACGAGCCTCAACGTCACAATCGTCGCTCACACGCCAGAAGGCCACAGAGCGATCGAGGGACACCTGGCCGAGCTCCGTCACGAGCTCGAGGCCCACGGGGCCCAGGTGCAGCTCTCCCTCTCCGACGGCGGTCGGAAAGGCACGCCGCACGACGAGGCCCGATTCCTTGCAACCTCGGACGAAGAGGGCGCGGACACCGACACCCTTGTTCTCACCGCTGGCCCGGCTCAGGCCGGCAAGTCCCTCCACGTGATCCTTTAGGAGATCAGATGATCGAATCCGTCGCCCCGACAGCCCCGTCCGCCTCGGCTGGAACCTCCGGCTCCTATTCGGCCCAGTCGAGCGGCTCGACGACACCGGCCGGCATGAACGGCTTGTTGGACCCGAACGAGTTCTTGAGCCTGCTCGTCGACAACCTCAAGTATCAGGACCCACTCGACCCGACGAGCAGTGCTGACCTGCTCACCCAGCTCGCGTCGTTGTCGCAGGTGCAGACCCAGCAGCAGATCGCCGAGACGGACCAGACCTCCGCGGCGGCGAACCTCATCGGCGACACCGTGACGGGGAGCGACGCCGCCGGAAAGCCCGTGAAGGGTGTCGTATCGGGATTCGCCCTCACTTCGAATGGGCCGACCCTTGACGTGGGCGGAACGTCCCTGTCGCTCGGCAGCGTGAGCTCCGTCGACGGCCCGTCCCCAGCCGCCGCCGGCTCTGCCGGCTCGTCAACGCCCGCCTCCGGCTCGTCCGGCTCGTCCCCACCCGCCACCGGCACAACCGCTTAGACGCGTCCGACCGCGAGTACCCACAAGAACAAACCGAAGACAAGAAAGGGACCAAGAATGCCTGTCATTTCTCTTGCCGCTGCCGACTCAGGCATCAGCACGATGCAGACCGATATCGACACCATCGGCAACAACGTCGCCAACGCCGACAGCGACGGGTACCAGGAGGCCGACGTTCAGTTCTCGGACATCCTCACCCAACAGCTGTCGCCCGGCAGCGGGCCCGCGACGGGCCTGGCGGGCACGAATCCGTCCACCGTCGGCTCCGGGTCGCAGGTCGCGGCCATGGCGACCAATTTCAGCCAGGGAGCCATCGTCCAGACGGGAGTCCCCACCAACGCCGCCATCCAGGGGAGTGGCTTCTTCGTCGTCGACCAAGGCGGCAGCACCTACTACACCCGAGCCGGCAATTTCTCACTCGACGAGACCGGCACGCTCTCGACCGCGACCGGGGGCATCGTGCAGGGCTGGGCAGGGACGACGCCGACGACGGGCCCGACCGGGCCGATCTCCATCCCGAGCGGCCTGACGATCTCACCCGAGGAGACGGCGAACGTGACCATGGGGGGCAACATCCCCTCGGGTGGGGCTGCGTTCACCGCGACGGCGACGATGTACGACGCACAAGGCAACGCCGTCCCGCTGACCCTCACCTACACTCCGACCGCCACCCCGAACCAGTGGACCATGCAGGCGACGGTGAACGGGTCGAAGCTGTTCGCCTCGGGCGTCACCTTGACATTCGACGCCGCCGGCCAGCTGCAGAGCTACGCCGTCGACGGCGGGGCCGCGACGAACATCACCACCGCCGCCGCCACGATCTCGTCCACGCAAACTCTCCCGACAGGCTTCAACTGGAAGGAGGCGGCGATCAAGTTCGTCCTGCCCGCGCCCGGCAGCAATGGCGCCATGACGCAGTTCACGACCCAGCAGACCGTGGGTGTCGCCTCCCAGGACGGCTACACCCAGGGCAGCCTCCAGTCCTGGTCCATCGGCCAAAGTGGGCTCATAACGGGAACATTCACCAACGGCCAGACCCAGCAGCTCGGCACGCTCGCCCTCGCGAATTTCTCGAACCCGGGCGGGCTCGAGAACATGGGCAACCTCCAGTACCAGACCACCGCCGCCTCCGGTCAGCCCCAGGTGGGCACGCCCGGCTCCGCAGGGCGCGGGACCCTTCTCGGCGGAGCACTCGAGCAGTCCAACGTCGACCTGGCGAACCAGTTGACCAGTCTTATCGAGGCCCAGACGGACTACGAGGCCGACACCAAGGTGGTGTCGAGCACCGAGACCGCACTTCAGGCCCTCGTGACGAACGCCTAGCCCCATGACCGCCCGGCCCAGCCAGCCAAGAACGGCACGGAAGGGCAAGCGTCGGAGGTTTCGCGCCGTTATTCAGTCGGAAGGTGAGTGGGGAGCGACAGCCTCCCTGCTCACAGCACTGTGGTGTGACGCATTCGCAGACGTTGGCGAGGCCGAAGGCCCAAAGGGAGACGCGGTGATCCTGGTCACCAAGAAAGACGGCACAGCGACCGCACTCAACGTGGACCGCATCGAGCGCGTCGAGCTCAACCCGGTCTCGTTGGGCAGCGAGTCGAACGTCTTTTTCGTGGGCGGCTCCCATCTCGTGGTCGAAGAGCCGCCGGAGGTCGTGATCGAGCAGATCGTCGAGGCGAAGTCACGGGTCACGGCGCGCGCCTTCGCGATGCCGGAGAAGCAGTGGAGCGTGCCCGACAGAGCCGCCCGGACCGGTGCTGCGCGTGGTTCCCTCAGGAGGCGATGACGAGTGACTCCGGTGGGCGTCGTCGTCGCCCTCGCTGCGATCTTCTTGTCCATGATCATGGACCACGGCAAACCGATGAGCCTGATCGCGATTCCCTCGATGGTCCTCGTCTTCGGGGGCACGATCGGGGTCTCCATCGCCGGCGTGAACAAGCACGACCTCAAGCCCGTCCGGGGGGCGCTGCGCACAGCCTTCAAGAACAAGGTGGTCTGGCATGCGGGCGACTTCAACAAGCACCTGCTCGCCGTCGCCAAGGAGGCCCGGACGATGGGGCTCCTCGCCCTCGAGAACGGGCTGCCCGAGGCGCAGGTCGACCCGTTCGTCCGCTCGGGCGTGGAGCTCATAACCACGACGTCCGACCCCGAGCGCGTGCGCAACGTTCTCGACGCCGAGATCATCGGCATGCGGGCGCGCCACCGCGTGGGGATCAAGTTCTTCCAGGACATGGGCGGCTTTGCGCCCACGATAGGCATCCTCGGTACCGTCATCGGGCTCGTGAGGGTGCTCGGGGACCTCTCGGCGCCGGCCACGCTCGGCCCTGCCATCGCGAGCGCCTTCACCGCGACCTTGTGGGGCGTCATGACGGCGAACATCTTCTGGATCCCGATCGCGAACAAGCTGAAGCGCCTCTCTGACGACGAAGTTCGCCGCAAGGAGCTCGTGATCGAGGGACTCCTCGCCGTGCAGGAGGGCCTCACCGGACCCCAGCTCCGGGACCGCCTCGACCCGTTCCTCGCGCCGACGCGAGCGCGGCGAGCAGGCAAAGGGTGCTGTCGCCGAGGAGCCGGCCGCATGAAGACCGGGCGGCCGTACCGGGCGGTGAGCTCGGTGGAGGAGGAGGAGGAGCCCGGCGGGATGGAACGCTGGCTGCTCACCTACGCGGACATGATCACCTTGCTCCTGGCTCTGTTCGTCGTGCTCTACGCCCTCTCGAGCTTGAACCACGTCAAGTACTCGTTGTTCGCCAAGGGCATGGCCGTCTCGTTCAACAACGGCAACAGCCAGCCCTCGTCGGCCCGCACCCAGCCCAGTCACAAGCCGGGCAAGGCGGAGGTCTCCCCGGAGGCGTCCCTGTCCGTGCTCGAGCGCCAGCTGCACGGCGCCCTCGTCGGCGCTGGCTTGATAAAAGAGGTGCAGATGACGAGCGGCCCCGGCGGCCTGGTCGTCGGGCTGATAACGGGCAAGACCTACTACGGAGTCGATTCCGCCGGGCTCAGCCCTGTCGGGGCGGAGGTCGTCGACGTGACAGGGAACGTGATACGCCGGTACTCGAACCCGGTGAACGTGGAGGGCTACACGGACAACGAGCCGATCACGGGGGGCCCTTACCGCGACAACTGGCAGCTTTCCGCCGAGCGGGCCGTCGTCGTGGTCGAACGCCTCCAGAACGTGTCCCACGTCAATCCCTCCCAGCTCTACCTGGTCGGCTTCGGTCAGTACCACCCCCTCGCCCCCAACACCTCGGGGGCCAACCAGGCCGAGAACCGCCGTGTCAACATCGTGATCACGGCGCCAGGTGCGAAAGCCGGCGTCCCGTGAGCGTCGTGCGGGCACACGACTTCCACCGGACCGAGACGCTCGACCGTCAATACGTTCCCGCCCTCAACGCCGCCTTCGACGCCTTCGCCCGCCACGGCTCGGTCGAGCTGTCGACATCGCTGCGGAGGGCCACCCAGCTCAGCGTCTCTCCGCTTCGTGAGATGCGCTGGCGCGAGGTGACAGACCTGCTCGGGGAAAGGCCGTACCTGGCAACGTTCAACCTCGAGCCCTTGAACGGGACGGCGATGCTGGCCCTGTCAATCGGCACCGTCGTCCGGATGCTCGAGTATCGTCTCGGGGGCGGAACCCAGCCCCCCTTCGGCGGCCACGCAGATCTCACCGACACGGACTTCGGCGTGCTCGGCAGCGTCGTGACGCCGCTGCTGTCCGAGCTCGCGGAAGGCCTTTCCCGGGTCAAAGAGGTCTCAGCGGTACCCGTCTCGCAGGAATCGAGCGTCCAGTTCGTGCAGCTGGCCGGTCCCAATGAGATGTTCCTCGTCTCCACCTTCCAGCTCCTCATCGGTGACGACGCGCCGGCAGAGATGATCCTCGCACTTGCTTTTCCCATCGTCCGACAGCTCACCGAAGCGGTGCGCACGGGCGTGCGTGCCCGCGACGACGCCGCCGGCCTCGTCGACGAGGGGGTCGTGACACAAGCGAACCTCGACGTGTGGCTGGAGTTCCCCCCGGTCCGCCTCGCCTCGACGGAGGTGTCAGAGCTCAACGTCGGCGACGTCATCCGTTTGTTCCACCCGTTGCGTCAACCGCTCGACCTGCGCGCCGGCGGTGTGCTGGTCGCCCGTGCGCACCAGGGTGCGGTCGGCTCCAAGGTCGTCTGCTCCATCCTCGAGGAGGTATCCGATGACGATTGACCAAGTCGAGCGCGCCCAGGACGTGGGCGTCGTCGCCGCCCACGAAGGAGCCTGGTCGCGAAAGGCGTCCCGGCTGCGGGACGTGCCTCTCGAGATCACCGCCCAGATCGGCCGCACGCGCCTTCCCATCCGGGCCGTGCTCGAGCTCGGCGTCGGCCAGGTGATCGAGCTTGACCGCCAGGTCGGCGCACCGATCGACATCATCGCCAACAATGACGTGGTCATCGCCCGCGGGGAAGTCGTCGAGGTCGACGACGAGTACGGCGTGCGGATCACCGAAGTCGTCCACGGGGCTCTCGAGTAGGTGGGCAGCTTCGTCCTGCTGTTCGGCCGGACTCTTCTGGCGCTGGCTACGGTCCTGTTCCTCGTCTGGGCACTCTCGCGGCTGGCGGGGCGCAACCGCGGTGTCGCCGGGGCGAAGCGCTCCGGCGCGCCGGGTGAGGCGCGCCTCGAGCTGCTCAGCCGGAAATCCCTCTCCCGGACGGCTTCGGTCGTCGTCGTGCGGGTCGGAGACCGCAATCTCGTCGTGGGGGTAACCCCGCAGTCGGTCACTCTCATTACTGAGGTCGCGGCATCGGAGCTGGAGCCCGGCGCCGCGCAACTGCAAGCCGACACGCCATGGAGGGCGGAGTCGGGGCCTACGCCCATGGCATGGGACGCCACCATCTCCAAGCTGCGGGAGCTCACCGTCAGGCGCTGAGCCGCCCCGTGGCGCGTCCTTGCCGGAGCGCCAGTTGACCACCCCCCACTGTTGCTTGTTCGAAGGAGCCGGACCATGACCGGCCCCCTCCTCGCCGCGTCGAGCCCGTCGGTCAACATAAACCTCGGCGGCCTGCACAGCCCTTCGACGCGGTCGTGGTCATCGCCGCCCTGACGGTCCTGTCCATTGCCCCCTCGATCCTGATCCTGTTCACGGGCTTCACGCGCATCTTCATCGTCCTCGGGCTCACGCGAAGCGGTCTCGGCCTGCAGAACACCCCGCCCAACCAGGTGCTCGCAGGCATAGCGCTGTTCATAGCCCTGTTCGTGATGACGCCTGTGCTCAACCAGGTGGACCACGAGGCCCTGCAGCCCTATCTCCACGGTCGAGTGACGGCGGCACAGGCCATCAAGGCGGGTGAGGTGCCTGTCAAGTCCTGGATGCTGAAACAGACGGGCAAGGCTGAGCTCGAGATGTTCGCCACCGACCAGCATGACAAGTTCGCCAACCCCGCCACGTTGCCGATGACGGTCGTCGTGCCCTCCTTCGTGCTCTCCGAGGTGCAGAGCGTGTTCACCATCGGGTTCATGATCTTCATTCCGTTCCTGGTGATCGACCTGGTCATCTCCTCGGTCCTCATGTCGATGGGCATGTTCATGCTCCCGCCGACACTCGTGTCCCTGCCCTTCAAGATCCTCCTCTTCGTGCTCGTGGACGGCTGGACCCTCGTCGTGCACTCCCTCATCACAAGCTTCCACTAGCGCCATGGACACGAACACCGTCATAACGCTCATGGGACAGGCGATCATCCTCGTCGCCAAGCTGGCCGGGCCCATCTTGGTGGCGACACTTGTCGTCGGTCTCTCCGTGTCGCTCTTCCAGGCCGTGACCACAGTGCAGGAATTCACGCTTACCTTCCTGCCGAAACTCGTCGTGACGGCCGGGATCCTCGCCCTCGCCGGACACTGGATGATCATCCAGCTCGTCGACTACGTCCAGCAGCTGTACGGGTCGATACCGCAGATCTTGGGCTAGCCATGATCCATCTGCAGCTCGCGGACAGCATCGCCTTCTTCCTGGCGCTGCTGAGGGCGACGGCCTTCTTGTACTTCTGTCCGCCATTTGCCAACAGGATGATCCCCTTTCTCGCCAAGACGGGGATGGCGGCCGGCCTGGCCGTGGCCGCCGTGCCCGAAATGGCCCATGGTCCCCTCCCCCTGACGACGGGGTCGTTGATCGAGGCGCTCGTCGTGCAGCTTGCCGTGGGCGCGCTGATCGGCTTCGTCGTGCAGCTGTTCGTGGGCGCAGTCCAGGGGGCGGGGACGATCATCGACCAATTCTCCGGGCTCAACCTGCCTCCTGCGTTCGATCCGCTGAACCTGGACCAGGCGCCCTTGCTCGGCCAGCTCTACGAGTGGCTGGCGACCGTGCTGATATTCGTATCGGGCGCCTACATGCTGCTCGCCCAGGGCTTCGTCCGTAGCTTCGCCGTTGTCGGCACGACCGTCCCCGAACGCGACATTCAGCGGCTTCCCACCTTCTTGGGCTCGGATCTGGTCAGCTTCTTCGCCGCCGCCGTCGAGATCGCGGCGCCGCTCGTGGCCGTCGTCTTCGTGGCCCAGATGCTGCTCGGGCTCCTCGCCAAGTCCGCTCCCCAGGCGAACGTGTTCATGCTCGGCTTCCCGCTTCAGATCCTGCTCCTGCTGGCGGGTCTCGGCCTGGCCGTGGTGGCGCTGCCCTCGGACGTGTCCAATCTCGTCGAACGGGCGGCTTCGCAGCTGTTCGGAGGCGGATGATGGCCGAGGACAAGAGCCAAAAGAGCGAGAAACCGACCCCGAGGCACAAGAAGGAGGCTCGCAAGGACGGCCGCGTGGCACGGTCCACCGAGATCGGGGCGTGGTTCTCGCTCGGGGTCGTCGCCTTCCTGCTTCCCACGCTCGGTAGGCACGCCGTGTCGGAGGTCTCCGGTTTCATGAGCATCGCCACGACCGCCATGGCTTCGGACGACCCGTCGCAGGCGGTTGGCCTGTTGAGCCACGGGCTGTGGACGGTCCTCCTCGCCGCCGGTCCGATTCTGCTCGCGGCCGTGGCGGCAGCAGCGCTGGCGGGCTACGGCCAGGTCGGAGTGCGGTTCGCACCCGGGCGCGCTCGGGTTCAAGTGGAACAAGGTCTCTCCGTTGACCGGGATCAAGCGGATCTTCTCCGCCAAGGGGGCATGGGAGATCACGAAGATGACCTTGCGGCTGGGGATTCTCGTCGGGATCGGCTACGGGGTCTATCGCCAGCTCGTCCAGGGCCTGCTCGGTCCGGGGACCTTGCCGATCGACGCGACCATCGCCATGGCCGGAAGCGGGCTGCTCAGGCTCGTGCGCGACATCGCCTGTGCGGCGTTCCTGCTGGCGATGGCCGACTACGCCTTTCAACGGCGGCAGTTCAACGACTCCCTGAAGATGACAAGGGAGGAGGTCCGCCGCGAGATGCGCGAGACGGAGGGGAACCCTGAGGTCCGAAGGGCACTTCGGCGCCGGCGTCGGCGCCTGTCGAGGATGCAGATCCTCGCCGCCGTCGCCCGGGCCGATGTGGTCGTGGTGAATCCCACCCATTTCTCCGTCGGCCTGCGCTACGTGCGGGGCCTTGACCGGGCGCCGCGGGTGGTGACCAAGGGTGACGACGACGACGCCCTCGCCATCCGGGAGGTCGCTTTGGAAAGGGGTGTCCCGATCGTCGAGAACCCGCCCGTGGCAAGGTCGCTCTTCGATTCCTGCGAGGTCGGCGACGAGGTGCCGGCGCACCTGTACGAGGCGGTGGCACGCCTGCTCGCCTTCCTCTACCGGCTGACACCGGCACAGCGCGCCCTCGTGGACATCCACAAGATGGCGGCATGAGGCAGCTTGAGCGAGAACCCGGCCGTTAGAGAGGACAAGCCAGGATGGCCACCGACCAGTCACGGATTGACCTGCACAGATGGTGACACCGTCGGCAAGAGGCGTTCCCTTGGCTGATACGACTTCGACACGAGCCATACCCCGATCGACGACCTTCGGGATGCTCGCCCTGCCCCTGGCGGTGGTGGCTGTCGTCGTCATGCTCGTCATCCCCCTGCCCAGCTTCGTGCTCGACGTGTTGATCACGTTGAACATCTCCGCCTCGATGCTCGTCCTGCTGACGGCCATGCACGTCAAAAGGCCGCTCGAGTTCTCGGTCTTCCCGACGCTTCTGTTAGTCATGACGGTCTTTCGGCTCGCCCTCAACGTGAGCGCCACGCGCCTGGTGCTGCTGCACGCCTACGCGGGAATGGTCATCGAGAGCTTCGGCCACTTCGTCATCGGTGGCTCGGTGCTCGTCGGCCTCGTCGTGTTCCTGATCCTGATCGTCATCCAGTTCGTCGTGATCACCAACGGCGCCGGGCGGGTCGCCGAGGTGGCGGCCCGGTTCACCCTCGACGCCATGCCCGGCAAGCAGATGGCCGTCGACAGCGAGCTTTCCAGCCAGCTGATCACCCCGGACCAGGCGCGGATCCGGCGCCGGGAGATCGCTGACGAGGCGGACTTCTACGGAGCCATGGACGGCGCTTCGAAGTTCGTCCGCGGTGACGCCATCGCCGCCATCGTCATCACCGCCGTGAACCTGTTGGGCGGCCTCGCCGTAGGGCTGCTGCAGCACCACGACACCTTCTCGCAGGCAGGCGGCACCTACAGCCTGCTCTCTGTCGGTGACGGCCTCGTCAGTCAGATCCCGGCCCTTTTGATGTCGCTGTCAACGGGCATCGTCGTGACACGGGCGGCCTCGGAGGACGATCTCGGAGGCAACGTGCTGGCCCAGCTCTCGCGCTACCGGCGCGTGGTGCGCACCGTGGCCGTGGTCATATTCGGGCTCGGTGTCCTGCCGGGCCTTCCGAAGCTGCCGTTCCTTCTCGTGGGGGCCGTGCTGTTCGTGCTCGCGGGCCGCCTTCCCCTTGACGTCGCCGACGAGGCGCCCGAGGACCAATCGCAGGTCGCCCTGCCCTCCCCGCCGGCTCCGGACGCGCCCGCGCAGCTCGCCAAGGAGACGGGCGTCATGCCCCTCGAGCTCGAGCTCGGCTCGGAGATCATCGATCTCGTCGACCCGAAACGCCACGGCGACCTCCTCGACCGGGTGAAGGCCCTGCGGCGCACGATCGCCCAGGAGCTCGGCATCGTCATACCGCCCGTGCACGCCCGTGACAACGAGCGCCTCCAGCCGACGCACTACGCCTTCCGCGTCCACGGCGTCCAGGTGGCCGAGGGCGAGGCACCGCCGCGGTTGCTGCTCGCCGTCGGCAAGGGGCTCGACCGCGTCGAGGGCGAGCCGACGCGGGACCCCGCCTACGGAGGGCCCGCCAAGTGGATCCCGAACGAGATGCGCTACCGGGCCACGGTCGCCGGGGCGACCGTCGTGGAGCGCTCCGCCGTCGTCACGACCCACTTGTCGGAGGTCGTCCGGCGACACGCCGGCCAGCTCCTGTCGCGCCAGGACGTCCGCCTTCTTCTCGACACGGTCAAGAACGAGAATCCCGTGGTCCTCGAGGAGATGACGGCCGCCGGGCTGACACTCGGCTCCGTGCAGGGCGTGCTGCGCGGCCTGCTCGACGAGGGCATCCCCGTCAAGGACCTCGTGCGCATCATCGAGGCGATCACTGACCAGGCGACGACGGCCTCGAAGGACCCGGACAGTCTGCTCGAGGCCGCCCGCATCGCTCTCGCGCCGCAGATCGCCGCCATGTTCTCGACGAACGGCACCGCCGACGTGATCATTCTCGAACCCGCCCTCGAGCAGTCGCTGGCAGCCTCACTGCAGCTTTCCGAGAGGGGCCGCCAGCTCGGCAGCTCCGCCGAGGAGCTCGAGAACCTCGTCACCTCGCTCGCCGCGGTCGTGAGCGAGGCAGAGGCGGCCGGCAAGCAGCCTGTGCTCGTTTGCTCCAGCAAGGTCCGTCCGGCGATACGGCGGCTCATCCAGGCACGCCTTCCCCACACCGCCGTCGTGGCCGCCCCCGAGATCTCGTCCAACGCCCGCATCAGCACGATAGGAGTTGTGCGCCGTGTCCAGGCCGCTGCGATTTGAGGGAAAGACGATGGAAGTGGCTCGGCTGCGGGCGCGCGAGCGGCTCGGGGCCGACGCCTCGGAGCTGAACGTCGTGCGCTGCGGCAGGGAGCTCTCAGGCGGCCTGTGCGGCTTTTTCCAAAGGGAGCGCTTCGTCATCGAGGTCGAGGAAGCTCGGACCTCTGCCGGCCCGGTCGCATCGCGCCAGGCGAGCGCGCCAGGCGGCGCCGATGCCCGACCCGTGCGGAGCGAGGCGGCCGGGACGAGGGAGCAGATCGCGCTGCCCGACCATCTCGCCCAGCTCCTCGAGGCGACGACCGACACCGTCGGCGTGTCGTTCGACCGCGAGCTGCAGGGCGTGCTCGAGGACGCCGAAGCCGTCGTGTCGGACGCAGCGGGCTCCACGAGCCTCGCGGCGGCTCCTTTGTGTCCCACGACGGAGCAGCGTGCCCGCCCCCGCAAAGCGCTCCGCCCGCACCGCCGGCGATCTCCTTCGGGACCAGGATCCCCTCCGCCACCTTCCGCGACCGCCTGTACGCCGCGGGCCTCGCCGAGGATTACCTGCCGGATCCCCTCTTCTCCCAGCCGGCCCTCGCCCTGCCCTTAAGGCTCGGCACCATTCCCGCCGCCAGCCCGGTCCTGTCGCGACCGGGTGACGTCGTCGTCCTCGTCGGCGAGGTGGGCGAGTCGCTGCGGGTCGCCGAGGAGCTCGCCCGGGAGAACGACGAGGGCGAACCGGTGCTGGTCGTCTCCCACAGGCGCCTGGCGCCCGTCGCCCGGCAATGCCAGGGCGCGCAGCCCTCTCGAGGCGGGGACCGCGGTGCTCGAGAGACGCTTGAACGGCCTGGTCAGCATCGTCGTGCTCGACTCGTCCTGTCGCAGCGGCTTCGTGCCGCGCACCGTCGCCGGATTGAGGCCGGACGCCATCTGGGGCGTCGTGCCGGCCTCCTGGGACGAGCAACGGACCCGCGCCCTCGAGGCCCTCGTCGGCCGCCTCGACGCCCTCGCCCTCTACGGGATGCTCGCGACCGACCACCCGGCCGGGCTCATCGGCCGCGGCTGGCCCGTCGCTTTTCTCGACGGCTGGGAGGCGAACCCGCTGTCGATAGCGGCTCGGCTCGTCGAAGCGGTCAAGGCGGACTCGTGACGCGCGAGCGCCTGACCGGGTTCGCCGCCGACCTCAACCGGCTCGGACCCCTGGCCATCGTCTCGCTGGCCACGGCCGTGTGCCTGCCGAGCCTGCT
Organism: uncultured Acidimicrobiaceae bacterium; assembly: GCA_963804265.1. Classification (GTDB taxonomy): domain Bacteria; phylum Actinomycetota; class Acidimicrobiia; order Acidimicrobiales; family Bog-793; genus Fen-455. The sequence goes on along the minus strand of CAWDPZ010000036.1, from coordinate 16,429 downwards.
CGAGTTCTTCTCGGGGAGGCTCGCCATCGGTTCGATGCTCGGTCGCTACTGCCTGGCGTTGCTGTTCGCGACCGTCGCGGTGAGGACGGTGTCGTGGGTCGTGTTGAGGTACGCCGTGAAGAACGCCGCAGAAGCAGAGCTCGGCGGCGTCCAGCACGACCAGGACTCGGCTCCTGTTCCGCACAGGTCCTCTGACAGAGCAAGTGAGAGGCGAAATTGATCGTTAAGGAGGTATGGAAGTGAGTCAGTCGTTCGCCTTCATAGATGACGCCGAACAAGATGCCGTGGACGAGGTGCTCTCGACCACCCAGCAGCTCGTGGAGGCCGTGCACGCCGTGGAGTTCCGTCTGGCGTCGCTGGCCGCTCTCACGGAGAAGTTCGGTACCCGCTACGCCCAGCGTGCCACCATCGAGCTGCAGGGGGCGAGCGACCGGCTGGCGGTGATCGAGCAAAGGCGCAGGACAGCCCTGGCGGCCGCCACCTCGCTCCTCGGCGCACCGGCGGTGACGACGCTCGATGACCTGCTCGACGTCGCTCCCGGGCCGGTCCGCGGCCTGTTGGCCGACGCCCGCTGCGAGCTCGTCGAGGCTCGTGACCGTATCGAGGTCCTCCGCGGCAAGGCCGAGGACATTCTCGGGCGCCGGATCGCCCGCATCGTGGAGGCCCTCACCTTGCCCGGCACCGCGCTCGAGGCCACCTACGGTCGCGAGCACCGCCCGCAGGCCCGCCTCGTGAGCGGGGTCTTATGAGCGACCTGAGCCTGCAGATCGCAGCGTCGGGCATCGAGGCCGACGAGGCCCAGCTGGACACCGCCGCCCAGAACCTCTCCAATGTGAGCACGCCCGGCTACGCCCGGGAAGTGGTCAATCTCGCCGACACCACGCCCTCGGCGGCTTCAGGCGTCGGTCAGGGCGTCTCGGTGAGCTCGGTCACACAGGACAGCTCCGCCCTTTATGAGCAGCTGGACCTCGTGTCGCAAGGTCAGCTCGGGTCGGCCAACGAGGCGGCGTCGGTGCAGAACCTCGCCCAGGACGCCTTCCCCGAGCCGAGCAGCACGGGGCTCTCCTCGCAGCTGAGCCAGATGTGGACCGACATGTCGACCCTTGCCACCCAGCCGTCATCCAGTGCCGCCCAGGAGGCGGTCGTCCAGGACGCCAACCAGGTGTCGCAGACGCTCAATGGGACCTACACCCAGCTGTCCGACGTGGCCCAGCAGCTCTCGGACGACTTCGAGGGCCAGGGCAGCAACACCGGGGGCTACCTCGCCCAGGCGAACCAGCTCATCAACCAGGTCGCCGCCCTCAACGGCGACATCGTCGCCGGCAAGAACGGCGGGACGAACGTCGACTCGCTGTTCGACCAGCGGCGCCAGGCTGTGGACCAGCTCGGCACCTTGCTCGGCGTGCGCACCACGACCGAGGCGGACGGGTCCATGACGGTCATGTCCGGCGGCATACAGCTGGTGAACTCGACCAACGCCGTCACCCTGCAGGCAACGGGCTCGGCCTCCGCGGGCGATCTCGCCGTGGAGACGACAACCGGCGACGTGCTCAGGGCCGGCGGGCAGATCGGCGCTCTCCTCACAGGTGTCAACACAACCATCCCCAACTACCAGTCGCGGCTCTCAACGGTCGCGGACTCGCTCGCGCAGAGCCTCAACACCCTGCAGGCGAACGGGGTGAGCGCGGCGGGCGTTCCCGGGGCCAGCTCGGCGTCGGCCTCGCCGCCCTACGCGGGGCCCCTTCTGCCGTCGATCTTCGTGAACAACTCGAGTTCGACGACCTACACCCCCGGCTCCGGCTCGGCCGAGTCGATAGCCGTCAACCCGAGTTTGCTCGCGAACGCCTCGCTCATCGCAACCGCCTCCGGCTCCTCCACGGCGGGCACGGCCACCATCGACCCGTCGACGGCGCAGGCGATGGCCGCCCTCGGGCAGGCCTCCGGAGGCCCCGACGACCTCTACCAGTCGCTGGTGGGCCTCGTCGGCTCGCAGACCCAGGCCGCCAGCAACGAGCAGATCTCCGCACAGGCACTCACCGACTCGACTTCAGCCGAGCTCTCGAGCGTGGAGGGAGTCGATACGAACCAGGAGACGGTCAACATGCTCTCCGCACAGCAGGCCTACCAGGCCGTGGCTGCGGTGGTGAACTCCTCGACGACGGCGCTGAACGCGCTCTTGCAGGCGGTGTGACATGAGAGTTACCGACATGACACTGGCTGACCAGCTCACGGGCGACCTCGCCAGCCAGCAGGCGACGATCACCAACCTCGACGCCGAGCTGTCGACCGGACAGGCCCTGCAAAAGCCCTCGGACGACCCGGTCGCGGTCGGCGGACACGATGTCCTACAACCGCCAGATCGCGCAGGCGGCCTCCCAACAGTCCAACGCCTCGGCCGCCCAGTCGTGGCTGGGGCTCGGGAACCAGACCGCCAACCAGATCATCGACACTCTCCAGTCGGTGCGCACCACCGTCCTGCAGGGGCTCAACACCGGCGGCGACAACGCCCAGAGCTACTCGTCGATGGCCGAGCAGGTCCAAGGCGAGATGACCCAGCTCGTCGGGCTCGCCAACACCCAGTACGGCTCCAATGCCGATCTTCGCCGGGACCGCAGGTGTGAGCCAGCCCTTCTCGAGCACCGGCGTCTACAGCGGCAACTCCCAGGCCTTCACCGTCGATGTCGGCAGCGGCGCCCCCGTCGCGGTCACTGTGCCGGGAGACCAGATGTTCGGCGGCGGCACCTCGGGTGTGCAGAGCCTCTTCACGACGTCTGCAGAACATCGTCACCCACCTCCAGGCCGGCCCTGGGTCCGACCTCGTACGCGGGCCTGCAGAGCGACCTCAACGACCTTGACGGGAACATGTCCCAGGCGGAGAACGCCGCCACGACGCTGGGCGAGGCGACCCAACAGGTCTCGGCGGCCTCCACGGCGGCCCAGAACACCTCCACGCAGCTCGAGAAGACCCTCGCCACGACCGAGTCGGCGGACGTCCCCACCGTCACGGCCGCTCTCCAGTCAGACCTCACCACCTATCAGGCGGCGCTCTACGCTGTGTCCCAGACGGTCCCGGAGACGCTCGCCCAGTTCCTCAAGTAGTCGGCGGCGTGCCGGCCAGGTTCCGAAAGGAAGCTCCTCATGCCAGTTGCGACGATGCGTGTGCTCCCCGCTCTCGAGCTCACGTTCCCCGCCGGGCTACCGGGTTTCAAGGGCGCACGCCACTTCACGCCTCGAACCGCTCGGGGACGGCACGACGCTCAACCCCTTCGGCCGGCTCGTCGCCCTCGAGCCGGTTACTCTCGCCGACGGCTCGCTCGCGGAGACGGTGCGCCTCGTCGTGGCCGCCCCCGGGCTGCTCTGGCCCGACTACACGGTCGAGATCGACGACGCCACCGAGGCGCTCCTCGAGCTCGAAGACGCCGCCGACGCCGCCGCCCTTGTCGTGGTGACCCTCGGCGAATCGGTCGAGACCTCGACGGCGAACCTGTTCGCGCCGCTCGTGTTCAACCTCCGCAAGCACCTGGCCGTGCAGATGGTGCCCATGAGGCACGTGGACGAGCCCGGGTCCTGGCCCATCCAGGCCCCCCTCCCGATCATCACGCCCTGAGCCAGGGGTCGACCCCGCCGCCGCTTCGGCTCCGCTCCTTGTCCGCTCCCGCCGCGCCTCGGCTATGCCGGCTGGGTCGGCCGGGCTGTCGAGACGGTGTGCGAGCAGGTCTCGCGGGCCGGTCGAGCCACTCCTCGAAATGCGCCCCGCTCCCGAGAAGACGGACCGCCTCGATCGCCGCCCCGACGTCGACCGGGCGCCGGGCGTCGAGGGCCGCGCGCAGCGCCAGCACGTAGTAGTCCGGGTGCGAGGCATTGGAGGGGGCGAAGGTCAAGGCGAGGTCGAGCGCCTCTGAGGCGCGGCCGGACTCGATGAGCGACAGCAGTATCCAGCGACCGAGCACAGTCTGGGCCGCCTCCGGTGATTGTTGGCACTGCCCGACGAACCATTCGAAGGCCACGTCGGCGAGGCCTTCGCGCAAGAGGTCGATCCCGAACTGGTAGTGGGCGTCCTCGACGAGCTCCTCGGACCGGGCCGGCAGGTAGGCCCGTCCCACCCCGGGCCAGCCGCCCTGCTTGCGGGCGACGACGGTCCAGCGCACGAGCCGGTAGTCCCCGTGCAACGGCTGTGACAACGGGACTGCGAAATTCTCATAGGGCGAGGCCTGCGCGAGCTCGAGGAAGACCAAGCGGTCGCTCTCGTTCTCGAACTCGAGGTCGTCGACGACCGTCTCCACGGCCGCCGATGGCGCCGGCGCTAGGCCCTCGACCAGCGCCCGGAAGTCTTCCAGCAGCTCGGCGGCGATCGAGGTCCAGCTGTGGCGGGCGGCCGTGGCCAGTCCCGCCGCCGCGAGCCTGGACGCCAGCGCCTCGTCGTCGAGCACCCGCCTCGCGGCGCAGAGGAGTCCTTCGACGTCATCGACCGGAGCCAGAAGGCAGTTCTCGCCGTCGCGGGCGTAGGCGAGGATGCCGCCGTTCGCCGTCGACACGACCGGGGTGCCCGAGGCCATCGCCTCTAGAGGCGGGAGGGGGAAGGACTCATCAGCGCGAGGTCCCGACGTAGACGGAGGCCTCGCGCAGGTGTCGGGCGAGAGCTGCTTGCGAAGGGGCGACAACGGTCTCCCCGAACGCTGCGCCCACGGGTGCGCTGGGGGTCATCCAGACGATCCCGACCTCGGGATGGCTGGCGGCGAGGCCTTCGGCCACCTTTCGGGCGACGTCGATACCCTTGAAGGCGGCGCCGTCCCACCCGACGAACACGACGCTGCGCCTGGCCCTGGCGGACTCCAGCGGCTGGAAGACGCTGACCGTCGACGGCGTTGGAAATGCGGTGGGCGAAGATCCCGTAGCGTTCGGCGAGGGCGTTCTCAGCCGCCTGCCCGACGGTGATCGTCCAGTCGGCCGCGGCGAGGCACGCCGCGATCACCTGCGTCAGGCGCGCCGGGGACCTCTTCGTACAGGTGGAAGTCCCCCTGCTCGAAGTGGACCACCGGGGCGATGCCGAGCCGGCGCGCCGGGACGATCTCGTCCCAGTAGCCGGCGACGATCAGATCGCAGGGCGGCACCGACTGGCAGAGGGGCTGTCCGAAGGGGACCTGTGCGAACTCGGTCGACAGCTCGAACCAGTCAGGGGCGGGGAAGTGCGACAGGACCGTCACCTCGGCCCCGAGACGGGAGAGATGGTTGGCGTGCTCGAGGAGGACGCGCGCTCCGCCTCCGGCCCCGGTCCGTGGCATCAGGTAGACGATGCGCAACGACGCGGCGGGCTGTCCCGACCTGTAGAGCGGAGGAAGGGCTTCGCCGGCCACCGCGGCCACGGCCGAGAGCTCGGCGACGCGGCCGGCGGCCAGGGCTTCCTCCGGACGGGGCAGGCCCATCAGAGCACCGAGTCGACTCTGGCGATGACCCGGCAGGGCTCCAGGCGGCGCCTGACGTCGATCGAGCGCATCGAGGCGAGCACCTCTTCTACCCAGATGCTGACTTGCACCGCCACGCGCCTGGTCTCGGCCAGGATGGCGCTGGCACGCTCGACCTCCTCCACAGGGACGGGGCCGCCCGGCTGTTGGGTGCTGAGGACCGGCACGCCAGAGGCGTTCTGCTGCTCGAGCGACCGCGACACCTGCTGCAGGTAGATCTCCAGGTCGTCCAGGTACTCAGACCAGCCCGAATGTTGCTCCACCGGAGGCACCTTTCTCTAGCTCGATCGCGACGGCCTCGGTCCAGGCGTGGTGCAGCGGTGAGATGATCTCCTGGCACTGGTCGATGACCTTTGTGTCCTTGTAGAGGTTGGCTTTCACGAGAAGCTCGACAAGGGTGTTGTAGAGCCGGCGGAGATTGTTCTCTCCGTCGAACCCGCCTGCGCGCAGGCCCGAGCGCAGCACGATGACGATCTTCTGTGCGTGCTGCAGGCAGCCGTCGGCGTTCTCGAAGTCGGCTGCGGCGATGTAGTTCTTGGCAAGCTCGGTGTCTGTGGCCAGCCTGTCGTAGAGGCGCACGATGAGCGTCGGGCCGGCGTTCACCGTCTTCGAAGCCGTCTCGCTGTAGGCGTTTGCGACGTCTTGTTCAGTCAGTGCCATGTGTGCTCACTCCCATTTCCTGCGCTAAGAACCCGATGACGTGGTGGTCGTCCCCGACGTCAGCGACCCGAGGGAGCCGGCCGAGGTGCCGAAAGCATTCGTGAGATACGACGACTGGCTCTTCAAGGTGGTGAGCGTCGTCTCGAGCTGGTTGTACTCGGCCTCGAGCTGCTGTTGCTGTGAGACCACGAGCTGCTGCTCGACGGTGATCTGTGTGCCGAGCTGCTTGGCGGTGTTCTGTGCCGCGGTGATCTTGGCGGGCAGCTCGCCGTTCGTGGCCACGGCCGCCGAGCTCAAGCTGGCGAGGCCGCCGGCGAGCCCCGCCGTGTAGCTGAACTGCCCGAGAGCCGTCGAGGACGCTATGCCCGGCGTCGACACGAGCAGGGACAGGCCGGCGAGGGTCGGATCCGCCGTCGGCGCCGAGAGGACCTGCCCGTCCCCGCTGGCGGCGACGCCGTCGATCGTGCCCGCCACGTCCGCGCCGGTGAAGACGGGTCCGACGAGCCCGAGCTGGTCCGTCCCCGACGCGTTGACCGAGAACGAGGTCCCCGAGCCGTACTCGCCCGAGGTGATCTGGAGGGAGTAGCCCGGGCCGTTCGGGACGACCTGGGCGGAGAGATCGAGGCCCCCCTGCGCGAAGGCGCCGTCGAGTCCGGAGGCGACCTGGGAGAGCGATTCTCCGGCCGAGATCCCGAAGCTGGCGCTCTGGCCGCCGGAGGTGACGGTGTAGGTCTCGGGCGTTGTCAGCACCGTGGCGGGCGAGGCGAAGCTCGCCGAGCCGGTGTCGTCCGCCTGGGAGGCGGACCGGCTGATGACGAGGGAATAAGTGCCCGTCCGGCTCGTGTCGCCCGCATAGACGAGGCTCACGTCGCCCGCGGAAGCCGGGGACGCCGATGCGGGGGTGAAGGTGCCGCCCCTGGTGAACAGCTGGGCGACGGCGGAGGGATCGCTCTCGTAGTCGGCGGCGAAGGTGGAGGCGCTGAAGTCGATCTGGCCCGTCTTGGCGTCGATCGAGAGCCCGGCCGCGCTGCCGGCCGTTCCGAGGTCCGCCGCACCCGAGGTCCCGATCGCCTGCCCGACCGTGCCGAGGATCTGCTGAGCGAGAGCCTGGAGGGCGAAGTCGCCGTTGAGCGGCCCGGCCGTGTTCGTGGTCTGGTTGTAGGCGGTGTCCGTCGAGATGGTCTGCAGGACCGTGTTGGCGGCGGTGACGAAGGACTGGACGAGTGAGGCGGCGGCCTGCCCGTCGGGGCTCACGGTCACCGTCACGGGCGTGGAGGAGGTGCCCTGCAGAGCGATGCTCACCCCGGGCATCAGTCCGGTCACGGTGTTCGATGCCGAGCTCACCTGGTAGCCGCCCGGGCCCCCGAGGCTCACGAGGGCGTCCTGTCCCGCCGTCGTCGTGCTGAGCGTGCCGAGACCGGATCCCGAGAAGGCCGCGGGGCTAACCGACACGTCGTTGGCGGAGCCAGTCGTGTCGGAGCTGAGCGACAGGGCGTACTTGTCCTGCCCGAGCTCCAGCGTCTCCGCCGTGATCCCGACGTTGGCGCGGTTGATGGCCGAGACGACAGAGGCGAGCGAGCCGTTGCCGACCGAGACGTTCTGGGCCGTGATGCTGCCCACGCTGAGGCCGCCCGGGGCGAGGAGCGCCTGGATCGTGCCGCCGGATCCTGAGCTGAGCGTCACGGGCGTCTCGCCCGTGGCGGCGATGTCGGTCACGGTGTTCGCCTGCCCGTCGACGCTGACGACCCCGTCGGTACCGCTCACGGCACCGCCTGCTGCGAGCCCGAGCGCCCCGTTCGCGGAGCCCGTTCCCACCTGCAAGCTGGCCTGCGATCCCTGCTCGGTCGTGGCCAGCACGAGCTGACCGGAGTCGTTCAACTGGGCGTTGAGGAGCCCGCCGGAGGCCGCGGTTATCGCCGCGGCGAGCTGGTTGGAGCTGTAGGAGCCGTTGGCGATCGTGAAGGTGTCGGCGGAGCCGTCGATCGAGACGGAGAGCTCGTTGTTGGAGCTCGAGATCTGGGTCGTGCCGGCGATCGGCGAGGAGCCGGTGAGCGTGGCGCCGGCCGAGGCCTGCGTCACGGCGAGCGTGTGGGCACCGGCGCTGAGGCCCGAGCCGGAAAGCGAGGCGAGGCCGAGACCGGAGCCGCCCGCGGCGACGAGGATGTCGCCGCTCGCCACCACGTCGTCGAGCGAGGCGACGGTGCCGCTCGAGACGAGCGTGTCGGCCGTGGCGAGCCGGTCGACCGAGAAGGTCGTGGCGCCGGCGCTAGCCCCGGTGCCGGTCGTGGCGGTGGCGACAGAGGAGTTGCTGGAGACGGCCGAGATGGCACTGGCGAAGGCGTCCGGGGTGCTCAGCTGGTCGGCGGCGCTCTGGAGCGCCTGCAGCTGCTGCTCGACGGTCTGGTAGTCCGAGACCTGGTTGTTCACGGTGGTCTGCTGGTTCTCGAGCTGGGTCAGGGGCGCTTCGTCCACCTGCAGGTAGGCGCTGATGATCTGCTCGGTGTTCAGCCCCGACTCGATCCCCGTGAAGGAGACCGGCGGCGTGTAACCGACGTTGCTCATCGTCCCTCCTCTGGCTCCTCAGTGAGCGAGCCGCGCCCGGTATGCGCCGCGGGCGCGGCTCGGCTCACTATTCCTGGTCCGCTTCCGAGCTCAGATCAGCTTCAGGGCCAGTTGCGGGAGCTGTTGGGCCTGGGACAGGACCGAGATGCCCGACTGCTCCAGGATCTGCAGCGATGTGTACTGCGACGTCGCCGAGGCGACATTCACATCGACGAGGTCCGCGTGCGCCGAGGTCAGGTTCTGCTGGGCGACCGTGACGTTGTTGGACAACGCCTGGATCTGGTTCTGCGAGGCACCGATGGTTGCCGCCGCCGATGCCAGGTTCGTGATGGCGGCCTGCACGGCTGCCATTGCCGCCTGGGCCCCGCCGATCGTCGTGAGCGACAGTCCGCTCACGGCGAGCGAGGCCGAGGACGTGCTCACCATGGAGACGCCGACCTCGTCGTTGGCGTTGTTCTGCGGGCCCAGCTGGAACGTCAAGGTCGCGTTGGAGCCGTCCAGCAGGTTGACGCCGGCGTAGGTCGTCGAGGCCGAGATCTGGTCGAGCTGCGCGATCAGGGACTGGAACTCCTGGTTGTCGGCGCTGGCAGCGCTCGGGTCCGCCGCGGTGGTCGTGTTGGCCGCCTGCGTGGCGATGGTGTTGGCCTGCTGGAGGATGGCCTCCTGCTGGTTCATCGCGCTCTGGGCGGTCTGGAGCACCGAGACGGCGGTCTGGGAGTTGCTGACGGCGGCCCCGTAGCCGTTGATCTCCGACTGAAGGGACTGGGCAATCGAGTAACCCGCTGGGTTGTCGGCGGCCGTCTGGATCTGGAGACCAGAGCTCAACTGGCTGACGACGTTCCCCAAGGCGTTGTCCGTGGAGTTGAGGTTGTTCTCCGCACCTAGGGCGGCGACGTTGTCGTTGATAAGCAGCATTTCCGTGTCCTCCTTGACTTGTCTTGGGCCGGCGAGTCCACCGGTCCTGGGCGGGCCTTCCCTGGCCCGCTTATGCAAACGACCGGAGCCGGCCGGATCTTGCCAGATTCCGAAAATTTCTTGTCAGCGAAGCTGGCAGCAGGTGTCCGTCGGGGGCCGTTAGTAGAACAACCGGGAGCGCGGGCTCGCGGCTGTCGCCTGGAGGACGCGTGCCGCTCGTCAGTTTGTGCATGATCATGAAGAACGAGGAGGAGGAGCTTCCCCTCGTGATCGCCTCGGCGGCGGGCCTCGCGGACGAGATCGTGATCTACGACACCGGCTCGACCGACCGGTCCGTGGCCGTGGCCCGCCGGCTCGGCGCCACCGTCGTGGAGGGCTACTGGGACGACGACTTCGCCCGCGCCCGCAACGAGGCCCTCGAGCACTGCGCCGGCGAGTGGATCCTGTGGCTGGACGCCGACGAGGCGATAAGCGGCGACAAGGAGGCGTTCCGGTCGCGGCTCAACACGACGCCGCGCTGCGACTGCTACGTGGTGGCGGTCGAGTCCCTCGAGGGCGGCGGGCTCGCCGTCCGGTCGGCCTTCCACGCCGCCCGTGTGTTCCGCCGCGAGCGGTGCCACTGGTTCGGACCGATCCACGAACAGGTCGGTCTGCGGGGCACGGACGCGCCCCCACCGACAGAGGCCTGCTCGGAGCTGCGCATCCTCCATCGCGGCTACACAATGCTCAAGCGGGTCGCCAAGGACGTCATCGAGAGGAACCTGCAGATCGCCCGCCGCGCCCTCGACGATCCCGGCGTCGACCGCGCCCGGGCGCTGTTCGACTATGGGCGGACGCTCACCGAGAGCGACGACCCGAGCGCGGCCGTCGCTCCGCTCAGACAGGCTGCGGACACCACGGCGCAGCCGAGCCTACGACGGGCCGCGCTGCGCGCCATCTTCTACGTCCATCTCCTGCAACAACGATGTCGACGGCGCCTCCGAGATCGTCGAGGAGATGCGGGTCGGCCTCACCAGGTCGATCAGCGTCGACGTGATGGGCGTGAAGCTGCTCTTGTGGAAGAAGGAGTACGAGGCCTGTTTGGAGGCGCTCGACCGCCTTCCCTTCTCCGACACCGACGAGGACGGCTTCGAGTACGGTCGCGCCTCGCTGGCCTGGGTGAAGGCGCAGGCGCTCGACGCCCTCGGGCGTCACGGTGAAGCGGCGGACGCCCTCTTGGACGCGCTCAGGACCCACGGGCAGCTCGACGAGGGTCTCGGCGTCCTGGTGGGGTTGTTGCGCAAGGCCGGCCGGAGCCTCGACGAGGTGGCCGCGATGGCGCGGCCGGAGTCGATGCCCGTGCTTGTCGCCATGGCGAGCCGCCTGCCGAGCCCGGAGGCGGACGAGGTGTTGGCTTCGTTCGCCGAGCGCTACCGAGGGCGCCTCGAACCGCTGGCTGCGGCGCGCGAGGTGGCGGCGGGGCTCGGTGTGCCGAGGGCGATGTGGTGGGCAGACCGCTTCCGCCGGGCAGGCCTGGGGGAGATGTGCCCACTTCTCGCGATGACGAGGGACGAGAAGCTGGCGCCTTCCATCAGACTGCTGGCCGCGGGCGGGGGTTACCTGTCTTTCCGGGACGAGCGTTTCGTCGCCGCCGGCGCGTGCCGCACTGGCGGAGATCGACAGCTCGGCCCGCGACCGGCTGCCATCGGTGAGCTGAGCGGGATCTCGCCTGAGCTCGCCCGGGTGCTCTCCGCCTCCACCCGAGCCGTGCGACTCTCCAGGCGGGGCACGGAGCGTGATGGCTATGTGACTTGCCGGGTTCTCCCCGGGTCGCTAGGCGCCGCCGATGACCCGGCCGTGCTGGCATTTGCCTCGGCATCAGTCCATGAGCTTGTCGCCGAGGATGTGCTCGCCTCGGTCCCGCACGACCGGGCGGGCGCCGTCCTGGCCGAGTGGGCGCGTGTGCTCTGCGACGGCGGCCTGCTCCACCTCGAGGTGCCGAACCTCGAGGCCGCCGCAGGCCTTCTTGCCGCCGGTCGCTCTACCGAGCTTCGCCGCCTGTTGTTCGGCGGCCGCCGTTTCGGCGCCGACGGCGCCGAGGAGGCGAATGCCGACGCCTGGTCGCCGCCCGAGCTCACCCGCAGCCTCGCCGGTGTGGGCCTCCTCGTCGAGGAGCTCGACCCAGGTCCCGTGATCGCCGTGTCGGCGCGAAGGACCGCCGTGCAGTCGCAGCTGGCCGCCGGTGAGGTGCCACCTGTCTGCGTGCTGGTCGTGGCCGACGACGGAGCCGAGAGATCTGCTTCGGCGACTGCGCGCCCTTTCCGAGACGCCCTCTGGTGTCGACTTCGAGACTGTCGTGCTCGTGAACGGGCCGGACGAGAGGTCGCTCGCCCTGAGCAGCGCCCTGGAGGGCGATGTCACGAGAGCGAGCAGCCCGGTGAGGCTCGAATACGCGGCCGCCCTCGACGAGGCGGCCCGGCTCGCCCGGGCGGAGACGATCGCGGTCCTTTCGCCGCGTGCAGCCCCGGTCGACGGCTGGCTCGGCCGTCTCGTCACACCGCTTCGCGACCCGTCGGTCGCGATCGAGCGGCGCCGCCGTCGTGGACGGGCGCGGGCTCGTCACCCACGCCGGCTTCGACCTCGTCGGAGACAGCGCAGCTCCGGCCCTCGAGGCGGTGGCCCGCTCCGGCTATCTACGGGCCGAGGCCGCCCTCGGCGCAGACGCGGACGTCGATGCGGTCGGGGCCGAGGCGTTCGCGCTGCAGGCGCGAGCTCTGGGACGAGCTGCGCGGCCTCAGCCCGGGATGGGCGGAGACCGACGCCGTGACCGACCTGTGCCTTCGCGCGCCGGAGTACCGGCCGGCGGTGCGTCGTGGCGGCAGACTGCGCGGTGACGGCCGGGACGCCCGGGGACGACCCGCTGAGCCGCGAGCGGCTCTCCTGGCACTGGGCCGGGCGCACCAGCTTGCGGTCGCGCGAGGCGCGGCGCGTCTCGGCCTCCAGTCTGATGCCCACCTCGACGCTCATAGAGCGGGTGTCGAGAGTCATGGAGGTGCCGGGGGTCCCTCGTCCGGGGGGCGTCAACCTGGTCGGCGACTTCGGCGACCACCGGGCCCGTTGCTATGCCGCCTCCCTCAGCGGAGCCGGCATGCCCGTCTCGCGCCTGCAGTGGGCCGGCGGGCTCCCGGCGCCCCTGGAGGACGACGTCGCTTTCGCGTACGCCACGACGCTGCTCCTCCTCGACGGGGACCAGCTCGTCGACTACGTGGGGGAGGTCGGTCTCGACTCCCTGCGCGACCGGCGCACCGTCCTCGCCTGGGACTGGCCTCTTTCCAGGCCGTCGGCGGGCGCTGCGGCGGGAGGCGGCGATGGTGGGCGAGATCTGGGTGCCGAGCTCGTTCACCCATGACGCCCTCAGCTCGCTCGTGCCGAGGCCGGTCTTCGCGCGTCCCTCCACCGGTGACGGCTCCCCGTGACGCGTCGAGAGCCGGCGCCCGCCTGCCCGACGGCTTCGTGTTCGCCCAAGTCGTGCGACTCGGAAGGTGCAACCCGGGAGATGAGGTGCTGGCGAACCCGCGCGGGACCATCGAGGCTTTCACGAGCGCCTTTGCGCCCCGGTCGGGCCCGGTGCTCTGCGTCGTCCTCCAGGGCCGTAAGACGCTGGCGGCAGCCGACGCCTGCAGGTCGGCGTCCGCAGGGCGCCCGGACGTGCTCGTGATCGAGACCGACGACCCGGCCGTCGCCGAGGCGGCGAGCGTGACGGCGGACTGCCTCGTCTCCCTGCACCGCGCGAGCGCCTTCGCCCCGGACCTGGCCCGGGCGCTGGCAGTGGGCTGTCCCGTCGTGGCGACCGGCTACGGAGGCCCGATGGACTTCCTCAGCCACGAGTGGGCAGAGCTCGTGCCCTACGAGCTCACCTCGAGCAGCACCGCCTCGCACCCCTTCCCGGCCGGGACCGAATGGGCCGAGCCCGACCTCGAGGCCGCGGCCGCGGCCTTGCGCTCGGTGCACGACAACCATGCTGACGCGCGTGTCGCAAGGCTTGGCAGGGGCGTCTGGCCGTGACCCGCCTCTGCGGGCCGAAAACGGCCGCCCGGGTGCTGCGAAGGCGACTGGGAGGGCGGGACGACTCCGTGCCTCGCGTCCAGGCCAGGACGAGGGCGGCCCGTTAGGCGGCCGGGAAGGAGACGAGAAGGTTGTTTCCAAGAGTTCATCTTCCTCGGCCGACAAATGTCACTGAGAGTGACGAAGTAACTACACATCGCGCGAATCTTGTGTTATAAGTAATTCCGGGCTTGCATCAGGCGCTGGTGGCGGCGAGCCCGGGCAGTTCCTTTCTCGTGTATCCAGCGCGTGGCAGCGGGCTCGTACGGATGCAAAGGAGGGGCCTCAAGTGGCCGGTCGCACTGGATTGGAGTCTTCCCGGCAGAAGTCGCTGGACCAGATCTGGGCGCGAGTACGACAAGAGCCGGGACATCGTCTACCGCAACGAGCTCGTCGTCGCCTACCAGTCGATCGTGAACGAGACCGTGCACCGGCTGCCCGCCTACATCTTGTCCTACTGGGATCCGGACGACCTTCGCAGCTACGGCCAGGACGGTCTCGTCCGCGCGATAGCGCGCTGGAGCGGGTCCGACAACGCCAAGTTCGAGAATTACGCCCGGCGTTGCGTCAAGGGCGCCATCTTCGACGAGCTGCGGCGCCTCGACTGGATGCCCCGTGCGGCTCGCCGGCGGGTGATCTCGTACCGGACGACATTCGACGCCCTGGTCGTCGAGCTGGGCCGCAATCCGAGCTCCGAGGAGGTCTGCACGGCCATGGGCCTGAGCGCCCGCCAGTCCGCCGAGCTCATGAGCGAGCTCAACGCCTCCCAGCTGCTGCATCTCGAGGGTCGTGCCACCTCGCAGGCCGGTGGGGAGGGCGCCTGCGCCGATGTCGTCACCGACGAGCGCGCGGAGCCGGAGGCGGAGCTGCTCGCCTCGGCCGAGCTCGAGGCCCTCAACGAGGCGATGGCGAGCCTCAGCGACCGCGAGCACACCGCCTTGTTCCTCGCCTTCTTCGGAGGTCTCACACAAGAGCAGATCGGCCGCATCATCAGGGTGGGCGGCCCGCAGGTCTGCAAGATCCACAGCGGAGCGCTGCGCAAGCTGCGCTCTCTTCTCGGCCCGGACCGCGTAGGCACGGAGCTGGCGCTCGCCGGCTGAGGAGAACATGACCGACTATCCGCGCTTGGGGGGACTGTGAGGAAACGAGCCGATGACCACTACTCACGCAGGCACCCACCCGATCCTCGGTGGTCTCCGACTGCGGCCGTTACCGATACCTTCTCACCGAGGACTGGGGCAGCGGCGAGCGTTGTGTCGCCTGGGTGCTGCTGAACCCGCCCGCGGTCGGCGTGGCGGAGGGTAGCGAGACGATAAGGACAGTCAGCGCCCTCACCCAGCGCTGGGGCTACGACCGTGCAGTCATCGTCAACCTCTTCGCCCACCTTGCCGAGTGCCCCGAGGAACTGGCGCGGCGTCGAGGACCCCGTCGGCCCGAAGAACCGGATGTTCGTGAGCCGAGCCGTCACCGACGCCGAGCTCACCGTCGTCGCCTGGGGCGATGGAATCCGCCATGTTCGGTCGCGCCCGGAGACGCTCGACGAGCTCGTGCGGCTGCGCCGTGCGAACGCCGCCATCTTGTGCTTCGGTCGCACGCCGGCCGGGAACCCCTGCCACCCGGCGGAGGTTCCAGACGACATGATCCCCGTCGTCTGGACGCTTCGCTGACCCGGCGGGACAAGCCGCCGCAGGGACGGCCCGCGGGCGGGCGTTCGTGACGCGATTAGCCTGAGAACGTGGTTCGTCGCGACGGGAGCCGTCCGGATTGACCTCCCGTCGGGCTTCGGAGCTCCTGGAGGCCTCAGTGCCCGCGGCCGCCGGAGCAAGGAGCCGGAGCCGCCGGCGCTGGATAGTCGTCGGGATCCTTGCCGTCTGGGGCCCCGGCCTCGTCGTGATGCTGGCCGACACCGATGCGGGCAGCCTGATAACAGCAGCCCAGTCTGGCTCCGAGTGGGGCTACCGCATGGTCCTCCCGGAGATCTTGCTCATCCCGGTCCTCTACGTCGTCCAGGAGATGACGGTTCGACTGGGCATCTTGACCAAGATGGGCCACGGTGCCCTGATCAGGCAGACATTCGGACGGAATTGGGCCTTGGTCGCCGCCTTGCCCCTGTTTGCGTCGGGGGTCGGGGCTCTTTTCACCGAGTACGCGGGCATCGCCGGTGTCGGCGAGATCTTCGGCGTTCCCCGTGCCGTGACGGTCCCGGTCGCGGCGGCCTTCCTGATCGGTATCGCCATGACCGGCAGCTACCGGCGTGCCGAGCGGATCGGGATCGCCCTCGGGCTGGCGGAGCTGGTCTTCATCCCCGCCGTCGCCATGGCGCACCCTGATCTCGGGGCCCTCGGGCGGGGCCTCGGGCATCTGCCCTTTGGCAACAGCTCCTATGTGTTCCTGCTGGCAGCCAACGTCGGGGCGGTGATAATGCCCTGGATGGTCTTCTACCAGCAAGGCGCGGTCCTGGACAAGCGGCTCATGCCTGCCGACATCCCGAGCGAGCGCCGAGACACCGCCGTCGGGGCTGGGCTGACCCAGCTGATCATGATCTCGGTGGTGCTCGTGTTCGCGGCCACAGTCGGCCGTTCCCACCTCGGCGTGACCCTCCACACCGTCACGGAGATGTCCTCCGCCCTGCGCCCGTTCGTGGGGGACGTCGGGGGCAAGGTCCTGCTCGGAACTGCAGTCCTCGGAGCCGCCCTGGTGGCGGCACTGGTGGCGTCCCTGGCGGGTGCCTGGGGCATCGCCGAGGT
>CAWDPZ010000035.1:0-19081 GCA_963804265.1 uncultured Acidimicrobiaceae bacterium | reverse complement strand
GGCTGACCTGGCACGGGCTCTCGTCCCGGCGGTCAAGGTTGTCAAGCAACACAACGACGGTAAGGGTAATGCCCTCGCGATGGGCCTGCTGGCAGCGACGGGCGATATTGTCGTGATGATCGATGCCGACGGATCAATGGACCCGCGGGAGATTCACCACCTAGTCACTGCCCTCAGTTGCGGGGCAGACGTAGCCAAGTCGTCCCGTAATCTTTCCGGCGGCGGCTCCGGCGACTTGGCGGTGATCCGCAGGGCGGGAAACCTCGCAATGGTCATGCTGACGGACGTGCTCTATCACCAGAGATGGACGGAGCTGAACTATGGTTTTGCTGCGTTCTGGAGTGACGTTGTTCCAAGACTCGGTTTGGAAGAACTCGCTGCACCTCGTCCCTTGCGAGTTCCGGGGTGCTTCTGGAAGGGTCCCTGGTACGGTCACGGATTCGAAATCGAAACGATTCTCGTTCTGCCGCGCCGTGAGGTCCCACCTGCGAATAGCAGAGGTGTTCAGCTATGAATACAAGAGGAGAAATGGGACAACTCACCTTCTCACTTGGAAGGATGGCTGCCGAGTCCTGCTGGCGATATTCAAGGAACTGAGGTGGCGTGGACTTGCTGATGACTGACAGTCGTCGGTCGACCTCCTCTCTCCTCCGTCGTGGAGCTGAGACCTCTCGGTGAACGGCCCCGTCGGAAGGCAGGTGGGCAGATGAGCGAGTCGTCGCTCGGATCACTCCGGATTGCAATGGTGTCGTCCAGATTTCTTCCCTTCTTCGGCGGAGTAGAGACTCACGTCGACGAGGTTGCAAGCCGGATGGCGGCCAGAGGTCTTGATGTGACGGTGCTGACGATTGATCTGAGTGGCCGACTGCCCGCCTTCGAGGAGCGATCGGGGTATCAGGTCCGACGTTTTCCGGCATGGCGGCTGGGGCGAGATCTTGAGATCTCGCCGTGGTCTGAGCCGCGAGATTGTGGCTGGGGGCTACGACATCCTCCATCTTCAGGGCGTTCACACCCTTGTGCCTTTCACCGCGCTCGCGGCGGCACGGCGAGCCGACTGTCCGGCAGTCGTCACGTTCCATAGTGGCGGCCACTCCAGCAGGCTCAGGACTGCTGGACGGGAGATGCAATGGCGAGCACTCGGCCACTGGCTCAGGCAAGCGGGAGCGGTCATCGCCGTCAGCGAATATGAAGCCCAGCTCTTTGCCCGCATGTTAAGGATTGATCGAGCCGATATTCGGTTGATACGCAACGGAGTTGAGCCACTGCCCGTTGCGGATGCCAATCCGGAGGTGTCCGGTTCACCGCTGATCTGTTCAATCGGACGCCTCGAACGATACAAGGGGCACGACCGCGTTATTGCCGCGATGCCTGCGCTGCTAGAGATTGCCCCGAGAGCGCACTTGGCAATAGTCGGGCACGGCTCGTACGAGCTCCAGCTGCGTCGTCTGGTGAGACACCTCCGGCTCGAAGGCGCCGTCAGCTTCCTTGCCTTCGACGTGTCACGCCGTCCGGAGCTCGGCAGCCTGGTGCGCTCGTGCGACGTGGTCGTACTGATGAGCAAGTACGAGTCGAGCGGCCTCGTGGTCATGGAGGCCCTCGGCCTAGGACGGAGAGTTGTCGTCGCCGCAACTTCCGGCCTGGCGGAGTTGGCACGGGGAGGCCTTGTTACTGCCATCCCTTGTGACGTGTCGCCAGCCATCCTCGCCGAAACCCTCGCAAGGACCGCAACAGAACCGGCGCCGGACAGGAACGCTGAGCCCCTCGAGTTGGCAGGTTGGGATGATTGTGTCAGTGAGTTGCTCGATCTCTATGGAATTGTCACTTCGAAGCGCGAACGGATTCTTAAGACCGGAGGTTCCGGGACTGCGAGGCGTCCCCCGGGGCGACCCCGTGCGGCGAGCCCTGATGCGTAGGGGATGTCGTGGGAGCATCGAGCCTTGAGCCATCGCCGTATCTGTGTCGTCGGCTCTGGGACGAGTTACCTGTCCGGGATCAGCTACTACACGTACTTCCTTACACAGTCGTTGTCGCAGGGCCACGATGTATCGGCCATATTGATGCGTAGGCTTGTACCGAGATTCCTCTATCCCGGCCACGCTGCGAGTGGGAACACCTCTCACGAAGCTTTCGACGAGCGACCTGGTCCCGACCTTCAACGGGATCGACTGGACACTGTTCCCGAGCGTGCCCAGGGCTGTCCGGTTTCTACAGCGCCAGCGACCGGAGTTCGTCGTCCTCTTGTGGTGGACCGCCTCGTCGTTGCCCGCGTACCTTGTTCTGTTGAGAACGGCCCGCCGGAGAGGGGCACGCGTCATACTCGAGTTGCACGAGGACTTGGATACAGCCGAGGCACAGATCCCCCTAGTCGGAGTCCTCGCGAAGCGCGGTATCCGGCTCCTGCTTCGCCGCGCGGACGCTTACGTCGTGCATTCGGAGTGGGACAGAGAGAGGTTTCACGAGCTTTACGGGCTGGAGAAGTGGCGGATCCACGTCATTCCGCACGGTCCTTTCGAGCTGGCTTCTTCGACAGACCGGAGTGAGGGTGCCCGGGGACCGGACGGAGTACTCAGGATCCTCTTCTTCGGCACTATCCGCCCGTACAAGGGACTCGAGGACCTCGTCGACGCCTTTGACCGCCTTCCCCGGCAGGACGGAACCGCATGGCGCTTGCTGGTAGTAGGCGAGACCTGGCAGGGCTGGACCTTGCCGCTGGAGAAGATCTCCGCGAGCCGGCACCGAGACGACATCCAGGTGGTCAACCGCTACGTGACCGACGAGGAGGTCAGGGGGTTCTTCGTGTCAGCCGACTTGGTTGCCTTGCCGTACCTGCGGTCCTCGGCCAGCGGACCACTGCACCTGACAATGTCGGCGGGGCTGCCGGTGGTAGCTCACTCGAGTAGGTGGCCTCGAGTCGGCTGCCGAGAAGTACTCGGGCGCGGTATTTGTGAACCCGGGGGACCCGGAAGATCTCAGGCGGGGGATCCTGGAAGCGACCGAGCTGATAGGCCACCTACACGAGGACCCTCACTCGTGGTCAACCGTTAGGCACCTCTATGAGAAGGTGTTCCACGCCGCCACTGAGGCTACTGAAAGTCGATAGGACAACATGTATCCATTGTGGACACGGCAAGATACAGGATGAGGCTATGAGGTGAGGACGCATGCCTAGCACCATTGGCAAGCTTGAGTGCGCTGAGCGTCGGGCCGCTCTTCTCCTCATCGTGGCCAGTGGTCTTGTGGCGACGTGGTCGAATACGGGTCTCTATGCTGACGGTTCCTACTTTCTCCTCAGGATGTCCTTGAGTAAATGGTTCTTTATTGCTGATCCGTTCCGGAGCTTCTCGGAAGGAGCGACTCAGGTACCGGTCGTGTGAGCACTGCACTTTGGTTTGCACGATCTGGGTACACTCATTCTTCTTCAGAGTGTCGGCCTGGTTCTGTTACCAGCCTGCATTTGGGCGCTTGCTATTTCGATTCAGACGAAGACAGATCTCTTTTGGCCTTTCGTTATCACCTGGGCGATCGTCTTTCTCGATTCTACCTTCGTCGGCCCCGGCGAATTCATCGTGACATATGCCTTGGTGGCTCTCGCTGCGTCTCTTCTCCTGCGCGAGGGTGCCGTCAGGACTTCAACCGCGGTCGGGTTGATCCCGATCGCAATATTTCTCTGTAAGTCCTACGAATCCATGCTCTTCCTGGGGCCGCTGCTCGCTTGCCTCACCTTTCTGCGGATGCGCCAGACGAAGGACGAGAGCTCGCATCGGTCCGGCCGACACCGTGTGGTGACATTGACCTTGCTGGGTACTTCCGCCGCCTTGTTTCTTGTAGCCTGCTGTCTTTCAATCGTCGCCCTCGCTAGTCCTGACAACCCCGCAAAGCCGATTGGATCGGCAGCATCAGCGACAGCGCTGTTGCGCGACCGACAGTTGGTAATAGCCGGTCTCGCGGGAGCCATGTTTATGGCGGCGCAAGTCGGCCGAAAAGGACGCGTAGCCTTGGGTTTCGTGGGTGCGGCATTGCTCCTGTCCTGTCTTCTCTTCGCGCCAGGCAGCCGGTCGGCGCCCTATCAATACCATGTGGCCGAAGTTGCCTGCGGGGTTGCGCTGTTCGCTGCGATCGCGATATGCGCATATCTGTCGTTTGGCAGTATGCCAGTGCGTCGGTCGCAAGGGACACCTGGCGACCATCTTGTCCACAAGGTGTTCTCCGCAGCGTCTATCCTGGCTCCGGTCGTATTAACGGTCGCCTTAAGCTGTTCCTTCACGGTCACGGCCATCAGATTCCACACATGGACGCGGCAGTTCGAGCAAGTCGTACGATCCCATAAGGGTTTGATTGCTTGGAACGACTCGGGACTATCTGTGACGTATTTGTGGGGTTGGCCAAACCCATCCCTGAGCATTGTTCTGCAATCCAAGCGGGGGCAAGCGATTGTATTGGCCCCAGTGGGAGTCCCCTGGCAGCCGTTCAACCCCCGCGTGGGAGTTCCACAGCTGCCGGAGGGCTTCCCGTAGGAAGTTCTCCGGCCGATTTCGCAGTAGCCGATCCCAATCCGGCTGGAACATGCGACACCGGTCGAGAGACTCACGATCGCGCTGACGAGAGCCCGGCCCGGACGTGGCGATAACGGCTCAAGCAGGTTAGACATCCCACGGTTGCAACGTGTCAAGCTGCTCGAATGAGATTGTTCTCGGAACGGTGCGCCCAAGCAATGGTCTCGTCGTAGAAGGTGCCATTGGCGAGGCAGCCGTGAAGAATGCCGACGAGACGGTTGCCGAGAGCTCGAAGAGCAGCGTGGTGGGTGTTGCCGGCAGCCCGGTTGGCGTCGTAGAAGGCCCGTGCCCCCGGTGAGGAAGTGAGGGCCGCAAACGCCCACAGATAGATCGCATCCCCCAGCCGCTTATTGCGCACGAAGCGGGCGAGCACAACCTTCTTCGTGCCTGAAGCACGCGTGATTGGTGACGTGCCGGCGTAATTCTTGCGAGACTTGGCGGTGGCGTAGCGGTTCGGGTCATCCCCGAACTCGCCGAGCACCCGGGCGCCGAGGATGGTTCCTAGTCCTGGCAGGGAACGGACCACCTTGGCGGCCGGGTGCTTTTCAAAACCCGCTTCGAGCTCCTGCGCGAGAACTGTTATCTGCTCCACCATCGTCGAGATGACTGCCACCGAAGCGGCGACCGAGGCACCCATGGCCGTGGCCACCACCGCCGAGCCGTGGAGCTGTGGAGCACGCAGCGCCGCCTGAATCTCCGCGGCCCGCTCATGGATGCGACGCTGCCGCCCGCCCCGGCGAAGCGCTGCGGCGATCTTGGAGAGCGAGAGGCTTTCCCCGAGGCTCGGCGTCGGCGCCAACCTTAGGACTTCTAAGGCGTCAGCGGCGGCTAGGTCGTCAAAGGCAACGAGCGCGGCCGGGTAGAACTCGCGAAGCGTCGACCGCAAGAGGTTGGTCTGGCGCCCCCTCGACCAGATCATCGACTGATGGGCGCGGGCGAGGACTTTGACGGCCTCGACAGTCTCGGAGTCGCCAGCAATGGGGCGATGGCTGTGGCGATCGGTGCGGACCATGTCGGCGAGCACCTTGGCATCGCCGCGATCGGACTTCGCCCCCGAGCTCGAGTGGCGGTCCCGATAACGAGAGGTCGACATCGGAT
Organism: uncultured Acidimicrobiaceae bacterium; assembly: GCA_963804265.1. Lineage (GTDB taxonomy): Bacteria > Actinomycetota > Acidimicrobiia > Acidimicrobiales > Bog-793 > Fen-455. The sequence continues at coordinate 13,430 of CAWDPZ010000035.1, read as the reverse complement.
TCACCGCGAACACGAGATACCCCGCTGCCACGAGCGCGGCGACAAAAAGGCCGCGGTCGGTCTCGATCCCGATTACCACGTCGCCGGGCTCCTCGACGTGCGCCCCGACAAGTTCGTGGAAACGAGCGATTCCTTCGACGCCCTCGGGCAATCGGCCACTCCCGAGACGTTTGCCTTCCTCGTCCTCTACATGCACGTCGTGGTGGGCTTCGGCCCAGTCCACACCAACAAAGATCATCCGGATCCTCCTCTCGAGCGGCACCTTCGCCAAGCCAGAGGACTCCAGCAGCTACCTAATGGTTCAGTGCTCGAGGCACGACATCCCACCAGCCGTCGAAGGAGACCTCCCCGCCGGCAGGGGCACTATCTAACCTTAGGACTCGAGGTCCTGGCGACCACAGTGCTCACCTGCCGGTGGCTCGGCTGACCAGCTTCACCTGTTGAGAAAGTGAAGTGGTCGATCCCCATTAGGCGGGCGATGGCGTACGAGCACAGAGTGTCGCTCCGAACACCTAGAAACGCAAAGGCACCATGACGACAGATCGACGACCTCGGCGTGCGCGAGATCCGGCCGAATCAGCCGCGGTGGCTCGAGTTGGAGTCTTCATAGATCCGCCGCGTTCTGTGCTCGCCACCTCGATCGATACCTGAGATGGGTGAGCGCTCCGAGGGCTAGCGCCGACGATATCGAGCAGGAACCGGTTGAGTGCCGAGGAGCGGGTCAGAGCGCAACGCGCAAGCAGCACCTACGCGTCGGTCATCTCTTCTAACCAGCCCCGCACCTCGTCATGGTGATCTGACCACGACGTCCAGGTCGACATTGCCCAAGAGGCAGCAACTCCAGACCGGAGTGCGTCATCGGCATCAGCGACATCTCGCACGGTGATCGGATAGGCGTCGGGCCGTGGGAGGAGCTCCGGATAGTCGCGACGTGTCCATCCGCCGAGCAGTGATCGCAGCCGGACCCCACGCATTCCTTGCTCCAGCGAAGCGCAGAGGCTCATGAGATGCACTGCCACAGACTGGCGGTTGCGTCGATCGGAATTGGACGTGTGCTGGGCCGAGTAGGAATCGACGACCTGCTGGGCCGTGTCCATTCCCTCATCGCCGAGGAGGGAGTTCTTCCAATCCTGGAGGGAGCAATAGAGGTACCAGCACCCGGGAGCAGTCGGCATGTACGCGTGAACGGGGCCATCGAGTTTAACAACATCGGCCCCGCAGCCGAAGCACTTGGTGGTCGTCACGGTGGGACTGTAGCGCTGGGGGTCATCGCCTTAACTGCTGCGCGGGGCTGTCGGATGCGGTGGCCGCCTGGGCCGATCTGGTCTGGGCGCGCCGTGAAAAGCGGCGAGGTCACCGGATCGATGCCGGTCCCGACCACCAGGTAACTCGCAGGTCCTCTCAGGACCCCGCGTGAGCCGCCAGCATGGCATGCACGGAGCGATCGACGTCGTCCTCGTCCGTGCGCCAGCTGCTGACCGAGATCCTCATGGCCGCCCGCCCCTTCCACACCGTCGGGCTCGGGAAGCACGTCCCTTGCTTTTGCACCTCGGAGATGACCCGGCGGGTGTGGGCGTCGTCGTCCTTGCCTGCGGGCGCGACGAAACGGACGACGACCTGGTTGAGCTCCTGGTGCATGACCTCGACGCCATCTGCGGACCCGAGCGAGTCCGAGAACCTCTCCGCCATCTGGCAGCAGCGGTCGACCATCCTGGCCAGCCCGTCGACCCCGAGCTGGCGAAGCGCCGCCCACACCGGCACGGCACGGGCGCGCCGGGAGAACTCAGGATTGAAGTCCATGGGGTTGCGCAGCTCGGCCTCGTCCGCGGCGGGCAGGTACGGCGCCCGGGTCGTCATGGAACGCCGATGCGCCTCGGGGTGGGCGCAGATCGCCATCCCGCAGTCGTAGGGGGTGTTCAGCCACTTGTGGGCGTCTGTCGCCCAGGAGTCGGCGCGATCCACGTCCTGCAGCAGGTGACGTCGGGACGGGTCGGCCCGGCACCACAGGCCGAAGGCACCGTCCACGTGCAGCCAGATGTCCCCGGTGGCCCGCTGGTCGACCACGTCCCGGACGTGCCCGAGCGGGTCCACGGCCCCCCCGTTGACATTGCCCGCCTGCGCGCAGACGATCGTCGGCCCGCTCACTTTCGCCAGCACGGCCTCGAGGGCCCCGGGGAGCATCCGCCCAGCCCCGTCGACGTCGACGGTCCTTATGCAACGAGATCCGAGCCCGAGGAACCGAAGCCCCCGGTCGATGGCGCTGTGCCGCTCCTCGCCCACCACGACGGTGACGGGCGGCGCGCCGACGAGTCCTTCGGACTCGACGTCCCAGTCGCGGGCGGCGAGCACGTAATTGCGAGCTGCCGCCAAGCAGACCGTGTTGGCCATCTGGCCCCCGGTGACGAAACCGACCGAACATGTCGCCGGCAGATCGAGCACCTCCAGGATCCAGCGCGCGGTCACCTGCTCGATGGCACACACTGCCGGCGCCGGCTCACCGATGCCCGCGTTCTGGTCCCAGGCGCTCACCAGCCAGTCAGCCGCGAGCGCGCCCGGCAGCACCCCGCCGATGACCCACCCGAAGAATCGTCCTGAGCTCATCGCCATGAGCCCGGGGCCGGCGCGCTCAGCAAGTGTGCGCACCACGAAGTCGGCAGGCTCGCCCTTTAAGGGCAGCTCCTCGTCGAAGGCCCGCAGCATGGCCGTGCCGTCGGCTTCAGGGCGCACGGGTCGTTGGTCGATCGACGCCAGCCACCTTCTCGCCTCGACGACAGCCACGTCCAGTGACAGATCAAACTCCGCTTTGAGCACGCCTGGTCCCTTCCAGTCTCCCCACGCCGCTCAAAGGGAGCGTCGTGCCGACAGCCCGATCGTCCCACCGACCGACCATCGCCGCACCGGCGAGGTCACCTCAGAAGACCCAGACCTCCTCGCCGATGGGCAGGATGTTGTTCGCCCAGATCCAGTTGATCGCCTCGTTGCTCACACGCACACAGCCGTGGGAGACGGGCACCGGCGGGACGTAGGAGTCGCCGTGAATGGCGATGCCGCCCGAGGTGAAGAACCTCGGGCGCCACAGGGCGCCGAGCGAGTCGACGTCCAGCCCGTTGATCGTATAGAAGATGTGGTAGATGCCCGTGGGCGTGATGGCGACCGAGGTCCCGTACTTGTCCGAGTAGGTGTAACCGCCGCCCGTCGAGGTGTTGAGGGTCCAGGCGAGCCTGCCGCCCTGGATGATCATGACAAGGTCGCTGTTCAAGTTGACCTCGACGAGATTGCCCGCCGTGGGCCTCGGCTTGGGGAGGACCCCGTTCGCGATCGGCGACGGCGGTCGCACCCGTGATGGTGCCGGTGCGGGGCAGCCCGGCGGCCTTCTGCAGCGCCCATACGGCCTGCTGGGTCGAGTCGCCGAAGTACCCGTTGGCCGTGCCGAGCCAGTAGCCGAGAGTCATGAGGTGCGCTTGCAGCGTGCGCACGGCCGGCCCGGAGTCCCCGTACTGCAGGCCGGCGCCCGCCGTGGCGAAGGTCTGCCACAGCGGCTTGTTGGCCGGCGAGTAGACGACCACGTTGCCGTCGCTCTGCACGGCGAGCCTGTAGGAACCCCGCACCGCGCTCGATGTCCCTGAGCTCCAGATCGGGCGGTTCGCCTTGTAGATGACGAAGTTCCCGTCGCCCTGCATCATCGCGGAGTCCGGGGCGTCGTTGAGCGTGCCCGAATCCCAAAGGACCAGGCCGTCGCCGTAGAGCACGAGGTTCCCGTCCGACTGCATGGCGAGCTTGAACCTGCCGTTGGGCGAGACGAGCGACTGCCCGTCGAAAAGCGACGCCCCCGAGGGCAGGATCGAGAAGACCGCCGGCTTTCCTGCCTGGGCGCCCGTGGCACGGTGCGATGCCGTCGCCGCTCCGCTGACGGCCGGAACGGCGAGGACGGCGAGGACGAGGCCGCCGATGCCCAAGACCCGCGAAGCGACACGTCGTGACGCGGCGCGTCGGGACGGCAACGGATTCACAAAACCAGGCAGCACACGATCCTCCGGACGCTCGATTTGCCCCACCAGATGCCTCACGACTGTAAACGACGTTCCGACCGCGTTGCTATCGCGTCGCGATTGGCCACATCCAGCTCGAGCTCGATCTCGTCGTGGAGCTCGATACCGGTATCGGAGACTACCGGGATCGATGGCTTGAGCAGTCTCGCCGCGTCGACGGCGCCCTTGTGAACAGCCACGACCCGCGAGCCCGCGGCGCTCGTAGAAGCCGATCGCGTGCAGGTTGTCGTTCGTGGTGATCAACCACAGCCTCTGCGCCCCCGCCCTGCGGGCGACCTCGGTCGCACGGCCAAGCAGCGCCGAGCCGACACCGAGCCCCGGGCGCATCGAGTCGAGGGTGACGACCTCGAGGCCGTCGTCACCGATCCGATAGGTGAGCAAGCCGGTCCGTTCGCCCGAGGCGTCGAGAGCGATCAAGGCGTCGATGCCGGCCGCGTCGGTCTCCCGGCCCCGGGTGACGATCACAGTCGAGCCCCAACGTTCCACCAGAGCGGCGGTCAGCCACTCCTCGTCACCTGCCGACCGCGACCGGACGATCATGGCCCCACCATGACAGGAAATTAACCCTGACTTGACCAGTCAAGTATCGGCCGCTACCGTCGGTGAAGGGCGCGGTCATGGGACCCGTCACTGGTCTGTGAACAAGGAGACGGTTGGGGATGGCCGACTGGGGCTTTGAGACGCGCCAAATTCATGCCGGAGCCGCACCGGATCCCACCACGGGCGCCCGCGCGGTACCGATCTACCAGACGACCAGCTACGTGTTCCGGGACACGGCGCACGCCGCAGCTCTTTTCGGCCTGTCCGAACTGGGCAACATCTACACCCGCATCATGAACCCGACACAGGCCGTCTTCGAGGAGCGCATGGCGGCTCTCGACGGCGGGGTGGGTGCCCTCGCGGTGGCGAGCGGACAGGCGGCCGAGACGATCGCCCTGCTCAACCTGGCGGAGAACGGCGGCCACATCGTCTCGTCGGCATCGTTGTACGGCGGTACCTACAACCTTCTCCACTACACCTTGCCGAAGCTGGGCGTGGAGGTGAGCTTCGTCGACAACCCCGACGACCTGGACGCCTGGCGCGCCGCCATCCGGCCCGACACGCGGGCGTTCTACGCCGAGACCATCGGCAACCCGAAGGGGGACATCCTCGACTTCGAAGGCGTCGCCGGCGTCGCCCACGAGCACGGAGTTCCGCTCGTGGTCGACAACACCGTGGCCACGCCCTATCTCTGCCAGCCCTTCCTGCACGGAGCGGACATCGCCGTCTATTCGGCGACGAAGTTCATCGGCGGTCACGGCACCTCGATCGGCGGCATCATCGTCGACGGCGGCAGATTCGACTACGTGCAGAGCGGTCGGTTCGCCAATTTCACAGAACCGGACCCGAGCTACCACGGGCTCGTGTTCTCGGAGCTGCCGGAGGGACTCCGCCCGGCGCAGTACATCTTGAAGGCGCGCCTGCAGTACCTCCGGGACGTCGGTGCCTCCATCGCTCCCCTGAACTCGTTCCTCTTCCTGCAGGGCCTCGAGACCCTCAGCGTCCGCATGGAGCGCCACGTCGCCAATGCAACCGCCGTGGCCAAGTGGCTCGAGGCCCGCGACGAGGTCGAGTGGGTCAGCTACCCGGGGCTCGACTCGAGCCCTTGGCACGGACGCCAGCTCAAGTACCTCCCGAACGGCGGCGGCGCCATCCTCACCTTCGGCATCAAAGGCGGCAAGGAGGCGGGCAGCCGCTTCATCGAAGGCCTCGAGCTGTTCAGCCATCTCGCGAATGTCGGCGATGTCCGCAGCCTGGCGATCCACCCGGCCACCACGACCCACTCACAGCTCACCGAGGACGAGCAGGTCACGACGGGCGTCACCCCGGACCTGATCAGGCTCTGCATCGGCCTCGAGACGCTGTCGGACATCCTTGGTGACCTCGAAGCCGGCTTCCGGGCCGCAAAGGGCGCCTGAGCTGCACGAGACCATGACCTATGCCCCGGTCACCGGGGCTTGGCGGCCGGGAGACGATCCCGGCCGGAGGATCTTCGTCTCCCTTTTCGGCCCAGGTTCGGGTCGAGCCGGTGGCTTGGACCTGGAGGCGGGGGGCCACCTCGGCCACGTCACCGTCGCCTATGAGACCTGGGGCGAGCTGAACGCTCAGGCCTCCAACGCCGTCCTGGCCCTGCACGCCCTGAGCGGCGACTCGCACGTGAGCGGCCCCGCGGGCTTCGGGCATCCGACTCCCGGATGGTGGGGCCCGATGGTCGGACCGGGTGCGCCGATCGATACCGACAGGTTCTTCGTCGTCTGCCCGAACGTCCTCGGGGGCTGCCAGGGGACCACCGGCCCGATCTCGTGGGCCGAGGACGGACGGCCGTACGGGTCGCGTTTTCCGGTCGTGACCGTCAGGGACCAAGTCGCCGTCGAGCGCGCCCTGGCATCCGAGCTCGGCATCGACACCTGGTACGCCGCCGTCGGAGGCTCGATGGGCGGGATGCGCGCCCTGCAATGGGCCGTCGACTTCCCCGACTCGGTCGCCCGGGCGATCGTGGTCGCCACCGGAGCGGCCGCGAGCGCCGAGCAGATCGCTCTCTGCTGGCTACAGCTCCAGGCGATCCGCCTCGATCCGCGCTTTTTGGGGGTGACTACTACGACTCCGGACAGGGGCCGCTGGCCGGGCTCGCCATCGCCCGGGGAATCGGCCATCTGAGCTACAGAAGCGAGACGGAGCTCCAGGAGCGATTCGCCAATCGGCCCCAGGACGACGAGGTCCCCCTCGAGGGCGGGCGTTACGCCGTCGAGTCGTACCTCGAGCACCACGGGGACAAGATGATCGGCCGTTTCGACGCCAACAGCTACGTCGTGCTGAGCGAGGCCATGAACCACTACGACCTCTCTCGCGGTTACGGCGGGCTTGCGGCTGCCCTCTCGCGCGTCAGGGCAGAGGTGACAGTGGCCGGGATCTCCTCGGACCGCCTCTATCCCCTCCGCCTTCAACGGGAGCTGGCGGAGCTGCTCGGTGCCGGCGAGGTGCGGGTCATCGAGTCGCTCGTCGGCCACGACGGCTTCCTCGTCGAGCACGGGCCGGTAGGCGACGTCATCCGGGAGGCGCTCGCGCCCTAGAGGCCGCGGCGCCCTAGAGGCGGCGTTGCCCTAGAGGCTTCGCGGGACAGGCCCTTTCCCCGCGGGCGGCGCGGCTGTGGAGAAAGCGTCAGGCCGGCTTGAGGTCGCGGAAGTGGAGCGCCACGCCTCCGGCAAGTGCGCAGGCCCCTCCGAGCGCCAGCAGCACCGCACCGCTCGTCCAGTCGGGGCTCACCGCCGGAGCTGCCGCCATCTGGTGGAACAGCGAGGTGTCGAGCACCCAGTGGTTGAGGCCCACGATGCCGCCTACCAGCTCGACGAGGAAGGCCCACACGAGCACGCCGTAGGTGACGATCGTCGAGGCGCGTGGCGAGACGCCGAAGGCGAGGACCCCGATGCCGAGGAGACAGACCGCCGGGGGGATCACATTGAGGCCGGCGTCGAACAACGACGAGAAGCCCACGCCGCTCGCCTGGCTCGCCGCTCCGAGCCAGGCGGAGACTCCGGCAAGGATCCCGCCGAGCACGAGGGCGCCGGTGGCGACTGCGAGCCGTGCCCCGAGCCACCTCGACCGGGACACGGGCCGGACGAGGATGTGGTCGAGCCGACCTTCGGCCTCCTCGGCCCTCGCCGCGCTGATCTGTCCGGAAGCGACGAAGGCCACGAGCACCGCCAGCATCAAAAAGGCGACTCCGAGGTAGGCCTCGGTGCCGACGGCGCCCAGGCGTGAGAAGGCCCGCGTCAGGCTCGAGGAGCTCGCGATAGCGGTTCCGGCAGACTTGGCGACGAGGCCGAGCAGGAGGCCGTAAGCGGCGATGCCGACGCCCCACCCGGCGAGGTTGGCGCGGGCGAGCCTGAGGTCCAGCCCGGCGGGACCGAAGAGAAGGGCCGTGTGCGGGCTCGAGCTCGCATGGTCCAAGAACGTGCTCGCCCCGAGGTCGCGTCTGCCGGCGAGCCACAACGTCAAGCCGCACGACAGGGCGATGAGCCCGCCAACGGGCAGGAGGGCGAGGGGGTGGGATCCGGTGAGCGGCTGCAGCTCCTCGACCCATCCGAGCGGTGAGGTCCACCGCATCCAGCCGAGGCCGGTGCCCGAGTCGGCGACCATCCGCAGCGCGTAAGCCACGCCGAGAGCGGCGGCGGCATAGGCCGAGGCGCGGCGCCGGGTCGGGGCGAGCTGGCTGGCGAGAGCGCCGATGGCGAGCCACATCGCCCCGGCCGCTACGACCGCGAGGCCCAGGTAGAGCGCCCCGCCGGCGCCGATCCGGACCTTCGAGGAACGCCCGACGAAGACGGTGATGGCAGAAGCGACGATCCACAGCACGGCGACGCCGCAGCCCAGGCCGACGAGGGCCTGGGCGGCCGCAGCCCTGCGGGTGGTCTGGCCGGCGAGCAGCAGTTCCCAGCGCCCGGCATCTTCCTCGCCGCGCAGCAGCCTCGTCCCGGTGAGAAGCCCCCACACGGCTCCGACGACGGCCAGGACGACGAGGCACTTCCAGACCGTGAAGCCCGCCACGGTCGAGATGTCGTGCGCCGGGCCGACCAGGGCGCTGACACCGGCATTCGATCCGAACTCCTCAGCCAGGCGAGCCCTCGCCGCCGGCGTCTTGTAGCTCGACGCGTACGCGAGCGCCTGGGTCGCGAGGTACGCGCCGAAGATGTAGCCCCACAGCGCTCCGGAGCGGATCGCGCGGCGCGCGGTGAGCGACGCGATCACCTTCGAAGCCCGGCCGTCTCTCGACGCGGCCGGCCCCGTGGCCGTCTCAGCCTGCATCGACCGAGGAGTCCGCCGGCGCCGAGGCGGGCGCCCCTGACAGGTGGTCACCCGAGGGAGCTCCTGCGCCGTACAAGGCGAGGAACAGCTCCTCGAGCGACGGCTCGCGGCTCAGCAGCTCTTGGACACCGGTGGTGGCCAGGACCTGCAGGAGCGGCTCGATCGTCCCCCTCACCTGGCACCGGACGACACGCCCGACGACCTCGAGCGAGCTCACCCCCGCGACGGCGGAGAGATCGGGCACCTCAGAGGCGAAGGTCGCCTCGACGGTGAGCGCCGAGAGGTGGCGCATCTCGGCGAGGGTTCCCATCTCGACGAGCACTCCCTCGCGCAAGATCCCCACCCTGTCGCAGAGCGCCTCGACCTCGCTCAGGATGTGCGAGGACAGAAAGACCGTCTGGCCCCGCTCGTGTGCCTCGCCGACGCAGAGGCGGAACGCCTGCTCCATGAGAGGGATCCAGGCCGCTCGTGGGCTCGTCGAGCACCAGGAGCGCCGGGCGGGTCATCAAGGCGGCGATCAGGATCAGCTTCTGGCGGTTCCCCTTGGAGTAGGCGCGTACCTTCTTGGAGGGGTCGAGCTCGAAACGGGAGATGAGCTCGTCCCGGTAGGCGGCGTCCAGGTCGCCTTGCACCCTGCCGAGGAGGTGGAGCGTCTCGGCGCCGGTGAGCGAGGGCCACAAGCTCGCCTCTCCCGCCACGTAGGCGAGCCGGCGGTGGGCTTCGACGACCTGGCGCTGACAGTCGAGGCCGAAGATCTCCGCGCGTCCTGCGGTCGGGCGGATCAGCCCGAGCAGGAGACGGATCGTCGTCGTCTTGCCGGCCCCGTTGGGGCCGAGATAACCGACGACCTCGCCCTCGGCAACCTCCAGATCGAGCCGGTCCAGCGCATGGACGCCGCCGTAGTGCTTGGACAGGCCTTCGGTACGGACCGCCAGGGATGCCCCCATTCGGCGCGACCTCCTCCTCGGTCACAACTTACCGGGCCGCCGCCGCGCTCTAAGGAGCGAACATGCACACGGATGCTCCGAAGGGGCGAACATGCGCACGACGGGCGGGAGCCCGAATGGGCCCTCCGGTACGATCGGCGCCGTGATCGACATGCATCTGCACTCCACGTGCTCGGACGGCTCGGAGACTCCTGCAAGGGTCGTGGAGCTGGCCGCCGCCGCAGGTTGCAGCGCGATCGCCCTCACCGACCATGACGGGCTCTCAGGCATCGCCGAGGCGCGAGAGCGCGCCGGGAGCCTCGGGATCGGCTTCGTGCCCGGCTGCGAGGTGTCCTGCGCGTTCTCGCCCGGGGCGATGCACGTCCTCGGCTACTTCGCCGAGCCCGGCGAAGGCCCGATGCAAGACGAGCTCGCACGCCTGCGCGAGGACCGGGCCAGGCGCAACGAACGACTCGTGCGTCGGCTCCAGGACCTGGGACTTCCTGTCAGCTTCGAAGAGGTCAGGGCTATGGCGGGCAGCTCTGTCGTCGGCCGGCCCCATTTTGCCGCCGTCCTCGTGGCCAACGGCGCGGCGGCGAGCGTCCAGGACGCCTTCGACCGTGTGCTCGCCAAGGGTGCTCCGGGCTATGTCCCCAAGGCGCGCATCGACTTCGCGACCTTCGTCGCCAGCGCGAGAGGTTCCGGAGCCGTCGCCGTCCTCGCCCATCCCCTCTCGCTCGGCCTCGAGCGCGGGCTCGACGGGGTCGTCTCCGAGCTCGCGGAGGCAGGGCTCGCCGGGATGGAGTGCTACTACAGCCGCTACTCGCCCGAGGAGCGCGCCGGGCTTGCGGAAATGGCCAAGCGCCACGATCTTGTCGCGACCCGGAGGCTCGGACTTCCACGGCAGGTTCAAGCCCGACATCTCGGTCGGCGTCGGGACGGGGGACCTCGAGGTCCCGGACTCCGCCCTCGCCGAGCTGTCGGCCCGCAAGCCTGACCGGTCGGGTTGAACGTCCGCGCGGGGGCCGGGGCTTGACCCAACTCGACTCGTCGAGGGTCTTCACGGCCCACGTGGACGCCTGGCAGACCCATGGCCGGCTGTTCGAGCCGTTCGGTGGCGGCGCGGCCGAGCTTGCCGGGTGGAGGCTCATGGCGAGCGGGCTCCCGTACCCGTACCTGAACGCCGCCTGCGTGACCGACCCGGCCCTGGCGGACATCTCCGCCGCACAGGCCTGGTACCGGGACCGAGGCCTTCCCTGGGGGACCATCGTGCGGTCAGGATCGGCCTGGCCGCACGGGCGGCGGCTCCTGACGCAGCGCCTCATGGCCCTACCACCCGCAAGGTCGACGCCGGCCGTGCCCTCCGGCCTCGTCCTTCGCAGGGCCGGGGCTGACGATCTCGAGACGGTCGTGGCGGTTGACAACGGAGCCTTCGGCTCCGGCGCCGAGGCCGCCCGGGCATGGCTGGGACCGCTCTGCCGGTTCGACGACGTCGAGGTCGTCCTGGCGGAGATCGAGGGCGCGGCCGTGGCGACCGGCTACGCCACGACCTGCGACGGTTACGCCGGGCCGAGCCTCTACGTCGGCGGGATCGGAGTCCTGCCGGCGGCGCGGCGACGGGGCGTCGCCCCGGCGCTGTTGGGGTGGCTCTTGGACCGGGGCTTTGCCAGAGGAGCGCGGCTCGCCCATCTCCAGACCGATTCGGACGGGGCGGCGCGCGTCTACGCGAGGCTGGGCTTCGCGGAGTTCAACGGCATCGACATCTACACAGGGCCGTGAACCCGAGCATCAAGACGGCCTAGGACCCGCCGACGGCCTCGAGGGTGCTGAGGATCGCCAGCGCCAGCTCGCGGGCCGAGTTGGGGTCGAGCTCCACGGCAACCCTCGACGGCGTGGCGGCGGCGAGATCGAGAAAGTCGATGTTCAAGCTGTGCTCGGCCGGGTAGTGCGCCGGATGATCGAAGTAAACCGTCGCGTTCGAAAGGGAGAACCAGCCGGCCGGGCCTTTGCCCGACCCGCTGACGTCCAGCTTCTCGGTCTGGTAGGTGCACATGGCCGGCTCCTCTCATGCCCCGGTGGCCAGGTAACGGCCGAAGAAGTCCCAGATCCGCCGCCAGCCGTCGTTGGCCGCTTCTGGCCGGTAGCTCGGGCGGTCGGTCGCGAAGAAGGCGTGGCCGGCTCCTTCGTAGCTGTGGAACTCGTAGGTCTTCCCGGCCTTTTGCAAAGCGTCCTCGAGCTCCGCGACGTGCTCCGGCGACGGGTACTGGTCGTCGGCGCCGAACAGCCCCAGCAGCGGGCAGGAGAGGTCCTTGGCCATGTGCACGATCGGCCCGACCTTGAGGGTCACGCCCTCGGGCGGGTTCCCGACGACAAAGGCGCCGTAGCAGTCGACGGCGGCGTCGAGCGGCAGGCTGCAGGCAGCCAGGAACGACTGCCGGCCGCCCGAGCAGTAGCCGATCGTGGCGGCGCGGCCGTTCGAGCTCTGAAGAGACCCGAGATGGCCGAGACTGCCTTTGACGTCGCCAACGAGCCGGTCGTCGGGCACTCCGCCGAGCGCCCGGGCCACGGCGGCAGCCTCGTCCGGCGCGGCTCCGGGGGCCTCGCGGCTGTAGAGGTTCGGGCAGATAGCCAAGTACCCGTGGGCGGCGAATTTCCGCGTGATCTCCTTCATCCCCTCGTCGAAGCCGGGCATGTGGTGGATCACGACCACGCTGGCGAAGCGGCCGTCGTGCAACGGCTGGGCGATATAGGCCTCGATCTCGTCGCCGCCGTGGCCGGTGACGACGATCGTCTCTGCTCGCAGCGAGCCCGTCATTCGGTGCCGACCTCCAGCCGTGTTCGAGGTATCAGGACAATGTTCAGAGGTATCAGGACGATGTCATCAGGACAATTCGTAGTCGAGGTGGAGCTGGTGAGTCCCGTCAGGAGCGATCTCGATGCGGGCCTCGCCCGCGATCCGGACGAGGTCCCCCGTCCCCGAGCCGGGCACGACGGGCCAGCGCGCCCACTGGCTCTCGCCTGCCATCGTCCCCACGTGCAAGAGGGCGAAGGTTCCCTCGTGGCCGTGCACCGAGCCCGAGATGCGCTCCAGCGCCACATAGCCTGCACTGCCGTTCTCGGCCCGCACCGACAGCATCTCGACGGTGCTGTGAGCTTGGATGTCGCCCTGGAACGACTTGGCGATCCTGGCACGGGCGTAGTTCACGCCGGGATCCTCGATGAAGGGAGGCTCCTCGTCGAACGAGTCGACCACGAAGGACGAGACGGCGATGGGCACGGCGAGACGATACCGGCTACACCCAGCCGAGCGTCGCCGGCACGAGGTAGAGGCCGAAGCCGATGACCAGCAAGCACAGACCGGTCGTGACGAACCGGCGGAACCCGTGCATCCGCAGGGCGCTCGGCAGGGCGCGCGCTTCGAGCAACAGCAAGAAGCCGAGCACGACCGGCAGCAAGAGCGCGTTCATGACCTCGACGTCGATCACGAGGTGGACCAGGTTCAAGCTGCAGAGCACGATGACCGCAGCAAGGACGTGGGCGGAGCCATAGGTGATGTAGAACTTCGCCGTGCTCCGATCGGGGCGTTCGTTGAGGGTGTGCGCCCATCCGAAGA